>CAWDUI010000048.1:0-11758 GCA_963805445.1 Ilumatobacteraceae bacterium
GGCGGCGCTGATCGCATTCAGGACACATCGGCCCGATACGCACATGCTCGCCGCGACAGGGGAGACGTGAGATGACCGCTCTCTCCACCGATCGGCTCCGCTTTCGATCCGTCCTGGCCGTCTGCGCTCATCCTGACGACGAGTCGTTCGGGCTCGGTGCTGTCATCTCCACGTTCGGGGGACTCGGGATTGAAACGGCCCTGCTGTGCTTCACACGCGGCGAAGCTTCCAGCCTTGGCGCGAGCCGCGCCGAACTGGCGGACCGACGCGCCATCGAGCTGGAAGCAGCGGCTGCCGTGCTCGGCATCCGAACGGCGCGCCTTCGCTCTTACCCGGACGGCCATCTGTCGGAGGTCGGCCTCGAGGTGCTCGCAGCAGAGATCGATGGATTCGCCTCGGCACGGACGACCGATTGTCTGCTCGTCTTCGACGAAGCTGGAATCACCGGCCACCCCGATCATCAGGCAGCAACCGCCGCCGCACGGGCGGCCGGCCGCCGGCTCGGGCTCCCTGTCCTCGCCTGGACATTGCCGAGCACCATCGCCGAATCGCTGAACCGCGAGTTCGGGACCGGCTTCGTCGGACGAGACCCGTCCGAAATCGATCTCACGATCCACGTGGATCGCACACTTCAGCACGAAGCAATCAGCCGCCATGCCAGTCAGTCGAGCGACAACCCCGTTCTCCGGCGCCGACTAGCCCTTCAGGACTCCGGCGAGTCGTTGATCTGGCTCGAACCGATCGCCGAGCCACGACAAGACTTCTAGCCGACGGGGACCGCCGCTAGTGCCGCAGTCAGACGCTCGGCGGTGTTGGCGGCGAGTTCACGGAACTCCACATCGGGCATCAACTCGCGCGGATCGACCGCACTGATCTTGGTCCCCACGCCGGTGTCGGCGAGCACGACATTGCAGGGCAGCAGCAGGCTCGCCGATTCATCGAGCTCGAGGGCTCGGTGCGCGAACGTCGGGTTACAGGCGCCGAGGATCTTCAGCGCCGGGCGCTCGATGCCGAGCTTGGACTTGAACGTCGCCGCCACATCGATCTCGGTGAGCACACCGAAACCCTGGCCGGCGAGCGCGCCGCGAATCGCAGATTCTGCATCTGCCATGGAGAGCTGGGTGATCGTCTCGAGAGAGCGCATGTCACTGGCTCGCGGCCGGCGCGAAGCGAGTGAGACCGAGCTCGGACTCGATTGCGTGACGCGGACGGGCGCCGACGATCTGCTTGACGAGCTTGCCGCCCTCGAACAGTCCGATGGTCGGGATGCCTCGGATGCCGTACTGGCCGGACACGGCCTGGTTGGCGTCGACATCGACCTTCACGACCTTGATCGCCGCACCGTACTGCTCGGCGAGCGCCTCGACCTCAGGGGCGACCGCTCGACAGGGACCGCACCAAGCAGCCCAGAAATCGACGAGGACGGGCACATCGGAGTCGAGCACCTCTCGTTGGAAGCTTGCTTGGTCGTCTGCCTTGATCAGGGTGGTCATATCTCTTCCTCTCGATTCATGAACCCCGGTCGGGTCCAGTACTCCCCAGTCAACACATACCCCACCGGGTATATTCCCGAGGTGACGGCTGACGCAGAACCGGAATCCGCGCCGCCGGGTGATAGTTGTGGGGCCATGAGTGTGGCGCTGACGACCGATCTCTACGAGCTGACCATGGCCGCCAGCTACCTCGCTCGAGGAATGACCGAGACGGCCACGTTCAGCCTGTTCGTCCGTGACCTTCCACCCGATCGCGGCTTCCTGGTCGCCGCCGGGCTCGACAGCGTGCTGCGGCTGCTCGACGAGTACGCCTTCGACGACGAGGATCTCGCCTGGCTCGCCGGGCACGGGTTCGATGCCGCGGCCATCGACGCGTTCACCGACCTGCGGTTCACCGGCGATGTGTGGGCGATTCCCGAAGGGCACGTGGTGTTTGCGAACGAGCCGTTGATCGAGGTGACTGCGCCTCTTCCGGAGGCGCAGCTCATCGAGTCGATCGTGCTCAACCAGATCACGTACCAGACCGCATTGGCGACGAAGGCGGCGCGATGCAGTGTGGCGGCGCGCGGGCGGGCGTCGTTGGTCGACTTCTCACTGCGACGCACGCACGGGATCGAGGCCTCGATCGCCGCGGCGCGCGCAGCGGCCATCGCTGGGTTCGCCGGCACGAGCAATGTCGAAGCTGCGCGACGATTGGGTACGACGGCCGTCGGCACGATGGCTCACTCGTACATCGAAGCCTTCCCGACCGAACGCGAGGCCTTCGTGGCGATGGCCACCGACTTCCCCGATCGGACAGCTTTCCTGGTCGACACCTACGACACGATCACCGGTGTAGAGATCGCCATCGAGGTCGCCGCGGCGCTCGGCCAGCATGATCGTCTCGCCGTTCGCATCGATAGCGGCGACCTGCTCGCGATGTCGAGCCAGACCCGCGCGATCCTCGATGCAAATGGCCGGCCCGATGCGGCAATCATGGTCAGTGGAGGATTGGACGAGTTCGACATCGAGCGCCTCCTCGACGCTGGCGCACCCATCAACACGTTCGGTGTCGGCACCAGAATCGGCGTGTCGGCAGATGCTCCATCGCTGGAAACCGTGTACAAGCTCGTCGAATACGCGGGCCAGCCGCGAATGAAGCTCTCTGAAGGAAAGCAGTCGCAGCCCGGCGCGAAGCAGGTCTACCGGTCGCGTACCGGCGACAGCGATCTGCTGGCTGAACGGTCCGAGCCGGCGCCACCGGGAACTTCGCCACTCCTGATCGAGGTGATGCGCGACGGCGGGCGGGTGAGCGCGCCGGAGCCGATCACGGTCGCCGCCGATCGGCTCGCCGCTGATCTGTCCCGGTTGCCGGCGTCTGCGCTCGTGCTGCGGCGCCCGATGGTCCCGGAGGTCCGCGTCTCGCCGCGGTTGCGGGACCTGACGCGTCGGGTCGCCGAGGCGCATTCTGGCAGACTGCTACGGGGTGTGTGACTAGGGAGGTAGACCATGGCGACGACCGACTATCCGACGCATCCGTCGGAATTGACAACAGAGTGGCTGACCGAGACCCTCGGGGCCGCAGGGGTCGTGCGCGAAGCGCAGGTGGCACAGTTCTCGACATCGCCCGTGGGCGAGGGCATCGGGATGCTGGGGATACTTGCGCGTGTCGCGATCACATACGACAGCCCCGCACCGGAGGCCCCGCGCACCGTGATCGCCAAGTTCCCAAGTGCCGTCCCGGGCAACCGCGAGATCGGGATGACGTACCGGCTGTACGAGCGTGAGGTCAACTTCTACACCCGCGTCAGTGCCGAGATCGAGGGCCTCGCCGCGCCCCACTGCTACGGCGGCCAGTACGACCCCGAGACCGGCGACTCGTTCCTGCTGCTGGAGGACCTCGCCGCATACCGCACCGGTGATCAGGTCGCGGGTTGCACCGCTGCCGAGGCGATGATGATCCTCGATGCGGTGATCCCACTGCACGCCTCGTATTGGAACCGGATCGACGATCCCCTGCTCGAGGGTGTGACCAAGGTCGACGACCCTTCGCAGATCGCCGGGATCGCCGGCGGCTGCGCAGTCGGATGGGATCCCTGCGTGGCGATGTTTCCGGAGGCGATGCCCGACGAGATCCGGGCGGTGAAGGAGCAGTTCCTGGCCGCTGTGCCCGAACTGCACCGCATGGTCGGGCGCCTGGTGCAGACGGTCATCCACGGCGACCTCCGCCTCGACAACATGATGTTCGGTGATACGCCCGACCTGCGGCCGGTGGTACTGCTGGACTGGACGCTGACCAAGACGTCCGGGCTACACGATGTGGCCTACCTCGTCTCCCAGAACGTGGACCTCGAGGAACGGCGGGCGCACGAGTCGGAAATCATCGAGCACTACCATCGCGGCCTGCTCGACCACGGTGTCGAGGGCTATTCCCTGGAGCAGTGCTGGGCCGACTATCGGTTGGTCGTGCTGCACCTGTTCGCCTATGCGGTGCTGATCGCCGGAACGCTCGACCCCGCCAACGACCGTGGCGCTGCGTTCATGAGACAGATGCTGCATCGATCCTCGTCGGCGGTGATGGACCACGGATTGCTGGCGCTGATCCCACAGACGCAATGACCTCGCCGAGTCGGGCGGGAACGGACACGACCAAGACCGCGGGATCCGCGGCCTGGCGCGCTACATGAGGCAGTTCCCGAAGATGTGGAGGTCACCGGTCAGTCGCGAAGTGGTTCGCGTCCGCTGAGGAGCCGCGAGCACGGCACACGTGCCCGTCGGGCACGATCCGGGTACTGCGGGTACTCACAGCTCGCCCAACCAGGCTCAACGGGTTCGATTTCGGTATTGGGACTACCGAAGGCGCACCCGACCAGCTGCATCTCGGTCGGGCCTCTCTGTCGCCGAGTCCGGGTTCGTGGTGGCAGCACCTCGAACAAGGGTCGTGGTGGCACTGTGGCCCCACGGCGGGGGACGAGCTTTACTGTGATGCGTGAGGGCAGTCTCGTACAGGTTGCGCTGCGTGCTACGCGAGCGATGGCCGGCAACTGTCGCGCTCTGCGTCTTCATCGCCGTGGTCTTCGGGGTCGTGCTGGCCTTCGCTGCCGGCGCGGAGCGAACAGCGACCGTTGCAGATCGCTACACCTCTGCGGATGGTGGGGGCTTCGACGGGCTCATCTATCAGGACGACGGGAGGCCGCGCACCGCAGAGATCGCCGCCCTTCCCGGCGCCGCATCGGCCGAGGCGGCGACGTTTGTCTTCGGGGTGATGTTCAGACCGGGAACGACCGACAATCTCTCGGTCACGATGTTCGCCGGCTCCTACCTAGCGACGGGTTCGCGTCTGGTATCGGGCCGCGATGCCAATCCATCCGTCGCCGGTGAATTCGTCGCATCGCGCGCCTTCGTCGAAGACAACCACGCGGCCCTCGGCGACACCTTCGACATCAAGACGCTCAGTCAGGAGCAAGCGGATGCGAACGGATACAGCACGTCGGAACAGCCAGCCGGGCCGAGCCTGACGGCCGTCCTCGTCGGGGTCGTCGATGGCCCTTCGAGCCTCGATGACCCCTCCTCCTCGGCGATCTTGTCCCCCGCGTTGCTCGACGATCCGCGGGTGGGAGTCAAGGTCAGCTTGATCGCCGTCGAACTTGCCCCGAGCGTCGACTTGGAGACCTTTCGGGGCGAGCTCGACACGCTCCCCGGCAGCGAGTCTCTGAGCCTCGAGAAGGTGGTACTCGTCAGCCCGGCGCTTCGCAAAGCCGCCGACGCTCAAGCTTTGGGGCTCTGGGCATTGACTGCAGTCGCCGCCGTTGCGGCCATCGCCGTCGCTGTCCAACTGATCACCAGGCACGTGCGCCTGTCAGAGGCCGAGCGCAGCCGCCTGTCGTCGATCGGCTACGTGGACCGTCAAGTGATCGGCGAATCCATGGGTCGGGCAGCACTCCCAATCGCTGCCGGTGGAGTGATCGCCGTGATGGTGGCGGTCGCCTTGTCCGGCCTGTTCCCCACGGGGTTCGCCCGGCGGATCGAGCCTCATCCCGGGGTTCGCATCGATGCCGCGGTGCTACTTCTCGGTGGAGGGTTCTGCATCGTCGCCCTGTTGGCGTGCACCCTGGCAGCCCTGTCGTTGTCAAAGCTCATGGCACGGCGAAACACGGACCAGATGATGCGGGTGGAGACAATCGCGAACGTGGGCCGGCGCGGCCACCGCGTCGACCGGTTTGCGATTCGCATTCGGCCGACGCGAACAGGATCGAGGCTCGACGCGAACGGTGTTGACGGGGCTCATCGTGACCGTCACCTGCCTCGTCGGAGCGATGACGTTCGGCGCCAGCTTGCGCCGGTTGGTGGATCAGCCGTCGAGGTACGGCGTCAACTACGACCTCATGCTCGGCAACAACGGCAGCGACACGGTTCCGGAGGATCTGATAGCCACGATCGAGTCCGACGACGACGTGGCCGCGGTGCTGCTCTATGCCGAGGGCCAGGCCAGAGTCGGCTCCGCAACGCTTCGCCTGATCGGCATGCAGCCGTTGAAGGGCGATGTGGCGCCCGTGACCCTCGCCGGTCGCCTCCCGGCCAGCGAGGACGAGATCGCCCTCGGTCGACTGGAAGCTGCTGCGCTTCACGTCGCGGTCGGCGATCAGCTATCGCTCATCGGCGACGGTGCCCCCCGGACGTTTCGTGTGACCGGCCTCGCTGTGGTGCCTTCCATCGGGCTGAACGACGGTGTCGGTCAGGATGGCATTCTCACCATGAACGCGTTGACGCTGCTGAACCCGAGCACGGCGACCGGAGCCGCTGCCATCAAGTTTCGGCCGGGTGCCCCGGCGGATGCGGCCCTTCGCCTCGCCCGCGCCACCGGTGTGCCCGAGTCGGACCTGGCCTCGGGCGACCCGACCGAGGGTCCGCCGACCGCGATCTTCAACGTCGCCCGGGTCCGCTCGATCCCTTTCGTCCTCGCCGCGTTGCTCGCCGCGCTCGCTGTACTGACCATCGGCCAGGTCATGCTGACTTCAGTACGGAACCGGCGAAGAGATGTCGCCATCTTGCGCTCACTGGGCGCCGACCGGCGTTGGATCAGTCGTGCCATTCATTGGCAAGCAACAGCGTTCACGCTGTTCCCCGTGGTGATCGGGATACCGCTGGGGTTGATCCTCGGCAGGATCGTCTTCCGATCGTTCGCGGACAGCATCGGAACGGTGAATGGTGCATCGATCCCCGTGCTGCTCGTGTCAGGCGTCGTCGCCGGATTCGTCGTGATCGCCAACGTTGTTGCCAGCTTCCCCGCTCGCCGCTTGGATCGAGTCGCGCCGGCGGTGCTGCTCCGTCAGGAATGATCTGACGACGTCAGCCGAACACGGCGGCCGGCCCGATGCACATCGATCAACACCGTTAGCGTTGCCACGATGAGTTCCATGGCCCGCCGGATGTTCGAACTGGTCGAGCCGATCGGTGTCATCCCGTACTCGGCCGATGAACCCAACGAGGCGATGTTCGCCCTGGGGTTCACCAACTACTGGGACACCTACTTCGCCGGCCGCGCGGCACCTCTTGGCCGAGTCCCGGCAGAGGTGGTGGACGCGCTCTTCTACAACTTCGCTCCCGGCGAAGTAGCTCGCCACATCCCGAAGGTGTGGCGCACCACCACCCCCGAAGCGGCGATCGCCGCTCGCCAGGCGGGCTGCGTGAACGCGCTGCGTCGGATCCTCGGCGATCGTGTCGACTCCGCGGGCTTCGCCCGTGCCGCCGAACTGTTGATCAAGGCGGCGACCAGCGCCCCGGTCGAGGGCCGACCCATGTACGCCGCGCTGCGCACGATTCCGATCCCCGACGACGTGGTGGCTCGCCTCTTCCATGCAGCATCCCTGCTGCGCGAGCACCGTGGCGACGGCCACATCGCGGCCCTGATGATCGAGGGTGTCGGCGGCCTCGAGGCGCACGTGCTCCTGGCCCTCGACATGGACATGCCGGCAGAGAAGTTCGGACGCATTCACCATCTTCCGGAAGCGCAACTGGGCGCCGTCATCGACGGGATGCGCGATCGCGGCCTGATCGGGGATGACGGTTGGCTGAGCGAACAGGGTCACGCCGTCAAACAGCGGGTCGAGGCGTTCACCGACGACCTCGCGGCGAAGCCCTACGAGAGCCTGGATCCGGGGGAGCTCGATGAGCTGATGGGCACCCTCGAACCGCTCGCCACACTGCTACTCGCCGCCCAGAACTGGGGCTGACAGCGCGCCGTGGCGCGGACCGGACGTGTGGCGCGCATCGTGTGCGATTGCAACGGGTTGGCCGACAGCGGTGCCCGGACCCGCCCTGCGGCGATCGAACGTCGCTACCGCGAAGCCAAGAAGCCGAGGAGCGTCACGATGCCCAGAGGAACGAAGGCAAGCGCGAGACCCCACCACGTCCGCCGGTCCCAGCGGCCATTCGAACCGGACCCGCTGCGAAGCTCGTCAGCCTGTATCTGCCCTTGCGCCGCATCAGCCGAACCACCACCACCTGGCACGGGACCTCCCATTGTCGTGTCGTCAAGCAGATCTCGAGGAACAAGTGTACGCGACGAAGCCGAGGCGTTCGCCGTCTGCGGGGCCGCTCGGTCGATGGTCGGTCGAGCAGTCGGGTGGATGGCCGAAACCTTTTGTGCGCTTGCTACGTGTCGACAACGGGGGTTTGCTGCATTCACGAAGGAGTGGTGATGCGGGTCTGGATCGATCAAGACGAGTGCAGCGGCGTCGGCGTCTGCGTGCAAGATTGCCCGCAAGTCTTCACCTTGGGGTCGGATGGCATCGCCTACGTGATCGCCGGCGGGCGTGCATACGCCAGCAACGAGCAGGCAATCGTCGATGATTCCTTGCTGGACACGGTGCTCGATGCGGTCGAGGACTGCCCCGAGCAATGCATCTACGTCGAAGCGTCCTGACCGGTCTCGGCGGACCTTGACGCGACCGGTCGCTCCCGGCTTGTCGAGGTCTCTGCGATGCCGACGTCCGCGATCGACGTCGCGACCGGTGTTCCGATCTCGACCGTTCTGCTGACGGTGCACAAGCGATCGTGCGTGCGAGCGATGGCACTCGGCAGGACTTCGGCCGCAGCACGGCCATCGTCGGTGTCCGGGAAGGCCACGTCGAAGGTCATCGCCAAGTTGACGAGATGGTTGCCCTGGTCATCGCGGACCTTGTTGGCCGTCATCGACACCTCGAAGCGCACGGGCTCGGAACGCTTGCTGGTGATGAAGTCGACGTCGATCGCGGCGCAGCCTGCGATCGAGGCGAGGAACAGTTCTACCGGCGTGAAGGTTTGCTCGCGATCGGTCGAGAACTCGATCGTTCCGCCTCGGGCGTTGACCGCCTCATACCGTCCGTGACCCAGACGGGTCAGGTTCACCGCGCGTGTCGTGTCGTCGTTCATCGTCAGACAGTCTGACTCCCTCGGCAACGCACGACGAGATCCGGACCGCCTATCGGCGCTTGGCGACCAAATCGCAACCCGACTCTGGTCGCCCAGTGGCGGTACGACGCGGCGACTCACCAACGGGTCGGGTCGAGGAAGTGTTGGAGGTTCTGCCACGCTTCCGACATGTCTTCGTTTCGTTCGTGGGGCTGGCGGAACTCACTGACGTAGATCGCGATCTCGCTGAGGTCCCACGCGAGTCGATACATCTCGACGGAATCGTCCTCGACTCGCGTACCTGCGAGCGATTCGTACCGTGCCTTGACCGACGGATCCTGACCGACCAAGTCCCACAGATCGCGCTCGGGCGGAGCGATCAGCGCGGTGTCCCAATCGATCAGCACAACGCCTCGACCCGTGGTGATCGTGTTCGCCGGGTGTGGCTCTCCGTGGGTCAGTACGAATCGCTGAGATTGTGAGCTCACTTTGATCGCCAATGCGTCGTACGTGTCGAACGCGCCGGCGACGTCGTCGGCATGGCGCGCCAGCAGACGTCTCGTCGGGTCAGCGAACGGGCCTGATGTCCACGGGGCGTGCACCTCAGCGCACGCGACGAAGAGCTCGGCGCGCCGGGGTATCGACAGGTCGTCGGTCAACGCCCACCGGCAGCACGATTTCGGGGCGCGATGCAACGCGGCGATGTTGCGGACCACGGCATCGCGGTGGGCATCGTCGGAGAAGTCGCCATAGTCGTATGTCACGCCCTCCACCAGCGGATACACCGCAACGACATAGCGGTCGCCGAGATTGCAGACGATGTCCCCATCGCCGGTTCGCACCGGTGCCACCACGAACCCGACACCGGCGTCACGCAACGCACCCGCCGTCGACAAGGCCGCCACCAGTCGCTCCCGGGTTGCCAACAACGCCTCATCGAGTTCGCGACGCTTGGCGATGAGGTCGTCGACCGTCACGAACCAGCTGCCATGTGCCGTCGCCGCCCGCCAGTGGTGGCTACCGAATCCGACCGCCAGGTACTCGACGCTCACGACGTCGAGGCCCCATCGCTCGAACAGGATCGCCACGAGGTCGGCGTCGGCCAGATCACTCGGCCGCGTGAACATCACACCAGCCTGGCACGCCCGCGAGCCACCGAATCCTCGGTTGATGCCGATGCGACGCTCGGTACCCATCGAGACTCTGTGCGAGCGCGGACGCTCTGTGTCCTCACACAGAGAATCGACCCACCTCACGACGCAGGAACAGCGCTCACCGAGCCGGCGATAGGCACGTGCCGCTCGCGTCGTACCCGCCCAGATCTACTCGATACGCAGGCCAGATATCGCCCGGGCGATCACCAGCTGCTGGATCTCGCTGGTGCCTTCGAAGATCGTGTGGCTCAGCGTCTCGGGTTTTCCTGGTGTGACTCGGTGTCGTGGCGTGCTCATGACCTGGTGCTTCTCGGAAGGCCGAGTCCACCTCGTGTCACCGCTTCCACTGGTTTCTAGGTTCGAAACTAGGCATCTGATCATTTTCAGCCCACTTCGACCTGCGCGTCACGCCTCACTCAAAGATGGGCCGTAGGGCCGTCCTCGTCGTGGCGTCGCGAGCATCAATCGACGACATCATGCAGCGGATCTTCGAGCGCTCCGAAGCCTTGTTGGCGGACGATCGCCGCGACGACGTCCGCGGGCGACATCGGCGGCCGCTTCTTGCGCGCGGCCATCGACGACACTGCGAGGGCCACCACGCTGGGATCGTCGTCGACGAGGTGTCCGACCAGTTGCGGTGGCGTGACGAGCGCGATGCCGTGCTGCCGGAGCAACTCGCTGTCGAAGTCGCGGACGTTGTAGGTCACCACCGCAGCGGCGTCGATGTGGACTGCCGCCGCCGCTACATGCCGGTCCTTCGGGTGGTTGTCCATCCGGTCGATCAGATGCTCGTAGCCATTGACTGACGCGGCTGGGAACGCCCGTCGCATGGCGCCGACGGAGCCCGCCTCGAAGTGCGCGGGGTCGATGGTGGGGTGGTCGGCGAGCACGTTGCGCGTCATCTCGTCGAGGATCGCTTCCGTCCAGCGCGGCTCGAACGCATCGAGGGTCGCAATCGTGAGCAGCAGATCGCGAATGACGACCGGGTAGAGGACGCAGGAATCCAGGACGTAGACCGGAGCCACGTTCAGTAGCTCAGCCCGAGTTCCTCGTCGGCCCCGGTCAACTCCCCCAGCGCAGCGAGCTTGGACGCGCGACGCTCGCGGTAGGCAAGCACGTCACTCGCCAGCAGTCGACGATGAGTGCCGACCATGTGAGCGGGAAGCGACCCCTGGTCGATCAACCGAACGACATAGGTCCGCGACAGCCCGAGCAGATCGGCCGCCTGCTGCGTCGTCAGTTCGGCGTCGGCGGGGATGACGTGCACCGGGCCGCCCGTCGCCAGATCGCGGAGCAACGACCGCACCGCCCGGTTCGCATTCTCAGGAAGAACGACCGTCTCGTCACCCACCCGAACGCTCACCGACGACCGGTCCGAGTCGAGCGAGGCGACGACGACACGGTCGCGCTCCTCCAGATCGAACACCTCGGCCTTAGTCGCACTCATGCGTTCAGTATCAACCACAAACGACACAAACGCAACCAGCGAGACGAGCCAATTGGGTCGGATCGCCGTCAGGCCGGCTTGCGTAACCCGCACCCCCGGCGCAGACTGAGACTTGCCTCGGGTGAGTACCCGTGGAAGTGGACCCGGTTGCCTACCCGTAGGTAGGGGAACCGGGTTCTGCGCGTCAGAGCTCGATTATCGAGGTGCTGCCCGCGACCATCGGGCTCAAGACTTTCGAAGTCCACGTAGCCGACGTCACGTCATTTCCGTAACTCCTGCCGGATGGCAGGGGA
>CAWDUI010000049.1:0-42904 GCA_963805445.1 Ilumatobacteraceae bacterium
GCAAGCTCAAGGTGCGTTCCCGAACCCAGCTCGTTCGCTTGCTGCCGCCGCGCTGAACCGGAGCATTTCTGCGAAGGAATCGATGGAGATGGAACAGCACTCTGAACCCCGGATCTCGGCCACAGGCGGGCCTGGATACGGACTTCAACGAGCGCCTTCGCATCACCTGTTGCTACCGATTTCGGCCGGCGATTAACGTAAGCAGTCGACAGGAGGAGGTTGGTGCACATGGCAGATGAACCGGATCTCCAGGAGGGTGCGACTGATGCAGGCTCCTCCGGCTACGTCTCGAATCTACAACAGACCCTGCAGTACTACGGGTACTACATGGATGGGGCGGTCGATGGGATCTTCGGGCCCATCACGGATGGTGCGGTTCGCCAGTTCCAGCAGACTTCGGGCCTCGTCGTCGACGGTTGGGTTGGACCTGTCACGTGGGGTGCACTCACTGGCGCGGCAAGCACACTACCGACGGAACGGTTCCCCTCTCAGGAGACGTCGCGGCCGAGCTGCCGGACTACGCGATTACTATCCCGAGGCCTTCGCCATCTATGAAGCGGGGAGGGCACCACATACCTGGCCACGCTTCTCGGCGACGACATGCCGACCGAGAACGACGAAACGATCGCCTAGGGGAGACGAACATGCCCTGCTGGAGTGAGACCCTCAACTGCTTGGCGGCTTCGGCCGCGATCGGCGCCGGCGTCGCCGCAATGGCCGGTTCCGGCGTGGTCGAGGCTGGGTCGCTCGGCGCGGCGACACCGGCGGCCGCAGCTGCCTTCGTCGGCGGCGCCCTGGGGACGATCAGCGGTCTGCTGTGGTACGCATCCGGAATGATCGACCTGGCTGACTGCTTGGAGCGGTCGGGCCAGACCGAGGCTGCTGCAGCGGCTCGAGCTCGGGCTGAGACTCTCAGGGCCGAAGCGGCTCGGCTGCAAGCACTCGTCGACCGCGTCCAGGCTGAGGTCGGCGTATAAGTTCCGGCTAGGCCGGCAACGTTGCCGAGGCAAGCCTCGGCCGCACGGCGAATATGATCTCAGGCCGCCGCCGGTCCAGATCGGCCCTCGTGTCGGGCATGGACGACCGGGCCGTCGTAGTCGAGTGCGGCCACTCATGCCATGGGGTGATCTCGCTCGCCTGGTTCTCCCCAGAGCGGCTCGACGACCGTTGGAATCCGCCGAACACGATCAGGGTTCGTTCGGGTCGCCCAGGACGACGGATTCACCGATAGCTTGCGTCACCACCACGGATCACTGCAAGCGCAGCCAGAGAACGCTGCTCACTCGCGCCCAGCTCCCTCATACGCTCGACAACCGCAATTGGTTCCATCGTGGTGCCGTGTTCGACAGCGGCGTGATGCGTGCAGCGCTCCTGATCGTGCTGGCGAACCTGGGAAGATGGCGCGACACTGTGCTTGGGTCCGCTCGCGACGGTGAGGTCTCGCTCGTTCGTCGCCGCGAGTTGACCGGGATTGTCAATGGGGTGAGAAGATGATCGGACCTTTGTGCCGTGGCTTTGTTGCCGGCTCGGTAGCGCTCATCCTGGCGTGCTGCGGAGATGACGATGGATCGGTCGGATCGGCAACGACGTCGGTCGGATCGGCGGCGACGTCGGGCGCGACGGCCTCCGGCGTGTCGTCGTCGGTTGTGACAACGACGGCTGGCTCGGCGACCACGACCACATCAAATGTGCCCTTGTCGACAACCGCGCCGACCCCGACGAGCGAGGAGCCGGACGACATCAATTGGCCGCCGTGGGGCCCTGGCGACCCGCTGATCCCGCAGCAGTACGCGGCGCTCGTCCCAGGTTCGCCAAAGGGGTTTCGGTGCGAGGCCGTCCGCGGCATGGTGCCAGACGGTGACGAGGACGGGTTTTCGGGGCACGCTCGACCAGCTGTGCCCAGCGCGATCCGCGACGGTTCGCTGTGGCCAGCAGCGACCTCGGCACCGGATCCACCGCCGGCGGACAATGAGTTCCAAGATTGCCTCAATCGGGAACTCGCGAGCATGCTCAACGACGCTTTGGCCTGGCACCGCGACCACCCGGACTCGCAGCCGCATGTGTCCTACGCGGCCCCCGGATCACTCTCGCCTTGCCAGCAACGCGTGTACGAGGTGAAGGTCAACGAGTATGCGCCTGATACGGACCATCCCGTCGGAGGTCTCTCGATCGAGTTGCTCATTCCCGGCCTACCCAACTCGGGTGGTCGGCCGACCATTGTCGTCGATGGCGAAGAGGCATCGTACCTTCACGGCTTCAGCGGGGCAGGAAGCGGCTTGGGAAGGGGCATTGTCTTCCTATCTGCGCCCGTCGGCGCACACCGCGGACGGTGATCATCAAGCTGGCTATCGGCGAGCTTCGGACGAAGATCGATCTCCCCGCGGTGGCGGCGAGCACGACGACGACCTCGCACTCGTGATCGGGCCCCAGGAGTCGAAGAGGTTCAACCGACAGGATTACTTTGCGCTGTTGGGCGCGCTCGGCGCGTTCGTCACGATCGCCACCGCTGCGATGCTCTACTTCGGCTGGCGGCGCAGCGAGGCCCAGGCACGGGCGATGGGAATCGACGTCAGTCTGTTCGGCTTTTCGAGCCAGGATTACGTGCTTCGCAGTATCGGGTCGATGTACGTGCCTCTGCTCGCGTTCTGCGGTCTCGTGATCGGCTTGGTCGTTCTGCACGGTGCGCTCTCCCGACGCGTGCGGTCGCCGCGGACCTTCACGGAAAGTCATCGTGAGCATGCTGTGGTTGTGCTACGAATGCTGATTGTCGTGCTGGTGCTCCTTGCCGTGGCGGCGGTGCTGTTCTTGTGGGAGGCGAACGCGCGGTCACCACGATGGCCGGTGAATGCCATGCGCGGGTCGCTCAACAACCGGCGCTGGATCGTCCCGTTCACGCTGGTCGTTTCGACGCTCGGCGCTACATACGCAACGTGGATCCGACGTCAACTCGCACCCCTGCGCCTCATTTCTCGCTCGCCATGGCGAGCACCCCTGCTGTCGGCGGCAGTCGTGGGAACGGTCACCCTCGGATGCTTCTGGTTGCTCGAGGACTACGCGGCCAACGTAGGGGCGCGGGACGCGGAACTACTTGCGGCCCACGTGCGCGACCTGCCCTCCGTGGTCGTGCTCAGCCCCTTCCCGCTCCAGATCGACGCTGCGGGGGTAACCGAGGAGCGCCTTACGTTCCCCGGCGCTCCGGATCGCTATCGCACAACGGGGTTGCGCTTGCTCGGGCGATCTGGGGGCAAGATCGTGCTGGTGCACAACGGCTGGTCGCTTTCGACGGGCTCGATCATCGTCGTCGCCGACACCGACGAACTCACGTGGCAGTTCGCTGGCTGAGCGGCGACTCCAACCCTTGAGAGGATGGAGCATTGACAAAGGTGAATCGTCTTGGTGCGCCCCCTGGGTTTCGAACCCAGAACCTGCGGATCAAGAGTCGGTTCAGAGCAATTTCTGACCGTCTCTGACAGTCCCTGAAAGGCCCGCTACCAGGGGTTTCAGTCGCTGACCGTTTCTGACCGTTTCCGACTGTCGCGCCAATAGATGGGATGAAATATGGGATAGAAAGGCCTTCGGATTCGTGGATCCGCAGGTCTCGAAATGTCGACCCAGATGTACACCGTCGTCGACATTGATCCGCGGCTCCACCTCGGTGGTTTCGCGCACACCTCGCTTCGGACCCGGCCGGCAGCGGCCGGAGGTGAGGGTACGGAGACCCGGGGGAGCGCAGATCGCCGGCTCGGCGCGCTGTTACACAGGTGATCGAATGGGGTAGATGTTCTACGTGAGCACATAGAGCGTCCGCGGCTCTATGCGCTCGCACAGAGTCTCGACGAACGCCGAACGGCGCTTATGGCGTGCCCCGTAGCCGGTCTGGGATGCGTCGGTGGCGGCGACGCCTCCCGGTGAGATCGAGCCAACAGCGATGGGTTCACCATTCCCCGCCGGAGTTCGCTGCCAGCTGCAGCAGAAGTGAAGTCAACGCGCAGGGTCCGACGCGCACTGCAGAGTCCCGGCGTTGCGGTTGGCGCGCCGGCGCGATAAACCCCCTGGCGTTGGTGAGCGTGTACAGGATGTGAGCGTGAGTGCACCCGTAGGCACACAGGATTATGACGCGTTCTTCCGGTTCGAGTATCCGAAGCTGGTCGCCCTTGCCACGGCGATGACTGGTCGCTACGACGTCGCCTGCGAACTTGCTCAGGAAGCGCTGCTGCGCTCGTATCGGTCGTGGGCGCGAGTCTCCGACCTGGATATCCCGGGAGCCTGGGTTCGACGGGTGCTGGTCAATCTGGCCATCGACGCGCTCCGATCCGACGACCGCGCCGCTCGGTCTTGCGAGTTGGTGGATCGCTACGAGACGACATCGTTCGACGACCCGACCGTCGACGGGTGGTGGTTGGCTGTTCGGGCGTTGCCGGATCGGCAGCGCGCCGTGGTGGTACTGCACTACGTCGAGGACCGTCCGGTGCTCGACGTTGCCCGAATTCTCGGTATAGCCGAGGGAACAGTCAAAGCGACGCTGGCCAAGGCGCGCCAGACTTTGGCGCGAACGTTGAAGAGGGAAGCATGAACGTGGACGACATCGATCGGATCGGTCACCAGGCCTCAGGCGTGCTCAATGCGGCCGTTCGCAGCCGAGTTGACACCGACGCGGCATTGCGTCATGTGCTTGATGCCGATTCGGCGGCGACCGTCGTCGCGATCGGAGCCCGCCCCCCAGGTGATCAACGCCGTCGCCGACTATCTGTCTTCGGAATCACCGCAGCGGCCGTCGTCGTTGTTGTCGGTGGACTGGTGCTCGCCCGCCACCATGACTCCGCGCACCTCGCGCCAGTCGACTCGTCAACTCGAACGGACTTACCGACGACGTCGACGACGCAGCCTCCGAGCGAGCCGACAACACCAACACCGCCGACGGTTGTGCCGACGCAGCTGATTCAGCAGGCGATCGTGCCGGTGAACGCTCAGACACCGCTGATCCACGGCAGGATCCTCTACTCGCAGGAAATCGCCAACACGCACCAGTGGCTCGGAGCGGTGACGCCATCGGGTCGAGTCTTTGTCGGGCCGAGCGATGGCACGTTCGCCCAGATCTCCGAGATCGTCGATGGAACGGCGGTCCCCATCGGCGTGGTCAGCAACGGCGACCTTCGCAGCGCCTTGGACGAGCGGCTGTACTCGATCGACTTCGCGTCGGACCAACTCGTGGTGTGGGCTCAGGGTCCTGACGGCGCCTGGGCGATCGATCAGCGCGATGGACCCGCCGGGGAATGCGGATTCGACGTGCAACCCGACGCAGTTCGTTGCGGTCAGGCGACCATCGCCATGAATCCGGCGATCGACGCGGTGAGGCTCGAGTGGGACGGGGCGATGCAGTTGACCGCCACGACTGCTGACAGCGTGTCCCGGTGGGCGATCGCCCTCGACTCGACGGAAGTCTCGGTCGGGGAATGCACCGACGACCAGTGCCGGGAGATCTGGCGGGTGGGAGGTACGGACGTCGCTTGGACTCCCGTGCTCGAACAGACTTCGCTCAGCGACGCACGCCTCACGTCGGTGTTGCACGCCGACGGTCCGCCGACGACGGCATGGCTCGACTGCGGATCGGTATGCCGGATCATCGGCAGCCGCGACGACTACCTCTACACCATCGGTTACGGGCCGGGAGACTCCGGCCAGCCATCAATCATCGTCCGACAATTCACCACCGACTTCACCGACGCGGCAGAAGCCGACATGTCCGCCGATGCCATGCTCGGTTGGCCCTCCGCGCCCGCGCATCGACCGAGTCTCACCGACGTGCCGCTGATGCTGCCCGCCATCGCACCGGCGGCCGATACACCGCTTCTTCAGGAACACGCCGATGATCCGGCGACGGTGCACAGCTTCGACCAGTTCTGGTTCAGCGACACCTCCGACGCCTACGTGTCGATCGATACCCGCCCCGGTCTGGCGGCGTCCACGATTCCTGGCGACGAGGTCATCGTGGCCCCGTGGGACCAGGCGGCGTTCATGCGCACCAGTGGCGGCTACGAGGTCCTCGAGCTCGGCGACCCATCCGGTGCAGTGACGATCTCGAGCCATGGCCTCGACCGCGACCAACTGCTCGCTGTGGCGCGTTCTCTGCGACCCGGCCACGACACCGAAGTCGGCTGGCTGCCCCAGAACCTCCCCGTCGGGCTGCGCTTGACGTATGAGGGATGGACATACGGTGCCGCAACACGAACGGTCTTTTGGACCAACAGCAACGGCACCGAAGCGCAACTGTCGATCATGCACGGCGTCCCCGGCACGGTCCTCACACCACAAGGCGTCGGGTCCACCAGTCGATACGTAGACATCAACGGCCACGCCGGCGTCGCCTACCAGAGAGACGAACAGACCGCAGCGGTCGTGTGGTCGCCGCAACCCGACGTCACAGTGCTCTTCGGATTCCGCGGCTCACTCGACGCAGCACTCGACATTGCCCGCAGCGTCGCCACGGTCGACAAGGCGACCTGGCAGCACTCAACAACGCCCGACACTTCCACGAGCGACGGCTGCGGCGCCAGCATGTTCTGCTAGCCACAGTTCCACGAGCGGCAGGCGAGGAGGCTCCCTGTTCTAGGTCAAAACGGTGCTGGTGGACTCGCTGCCAACAGCACCTTTTCCGTTAGCCCAACCCGCCCGACCACCCGTGCCGTATTCGCTACTCGCGTCGGTGTACGGCGTGGGCTCGCCGGCGACGACCGACCATAGAGCCGTGTACCGCAATGTTGACCGAGGCCGCACTGTCTAGTTGATCTGAACAGCCCGTCGTTCATGACAAGCGCACAGAACGCGCGACGCATATTCGCGGTTCGTGCCGGCACCCAGTCGAGCGCAGATCGGCGCTTCTGGACGCGCCTCATAGCCGATCCGGGACAGTCGCCGTTCGGGTGTCGGCGCACATTCTGGGATACTTGGCTCCGCTGCTACGGCATGGCCAGCGAGGCCTCGGCTGAGCGTCAATCAGGTGCCGCTCCCGACGGTGACGGCCGCCGGGACCTCCGCGACCAGTGCTGCGCACCGCAGCTCGCCGGGGTGCCCGACCGTGGTTGGTGACGCTCGACGACAACTGAGGTCGGAGGTCCCGGATGGCCTTCACCGAGGCCGATACAGTTGCCATTGCCTACAACCCGCGCCGCCCAGGCCCCACTCCGAATGCCCGACCTTCCAAAGGGCCGGGCATCCGCCGTTTTGGTGTTCGCCGAGCCGCCGGGCACCTGGTCCCCGGCCGGGCACCGTGCGTCGTGGGGCCCCGTCCGTCAACGACCTGAGCCGCGACCCGTTGAGGATCGCGGTCCGACATGGACCCTCCGCGTGATGCATCTGGGGTGGCATCGCCAGGGTCGCTTGGTGCGGCCCGCTCTCAGGGTGTACGCGCGGTCCCTGCATCTGGAACGAGCGCCAATCACGAAGCGTAATAGCGACGAACGACCCGTGTGCTTCGACGCAGGCGTCGTAGCCGGCGGTATGGGGCGCCCTGTAAGGGCCGCAGTACGGCGCGCCCCCTGGTGCGCCGCCCGGGTTACGGAGCGGACGTTATGAGCTGGGCGACTCACGAAGAAGAGGCCGGAGAGCGGGCGGCTCAAGGGCTACGAACTGTCACCTTCGAATCGACCAGAATGCGTGAATGACAATCTATTCCGGTACCCGGGAGTTCGAGGGCGCGACGTTCGTCAGGACGAGCTTTAGGGGCGCCACCCTGAGATCGTGTGACGTCAGCGGGGTGACGATGCGCAGCGTCGACGTGGGCGGGCTCGACATCGACAGCCATGACCTGTTCTTTGGCAGCCTCATCGTCAATGGTGTAGACGTGGTGCCGTTGGTGGACGCCGAGCTCAACCGGCAGTTCCCCGGCCGCGAGCTGCAGAAGGCGCAGACGCCCAAGGACCTGCGCGACGGTTGGGTGGCGGTGCAGGCCGCGTGGGAGACGACGGTGACGAACACGCCCCCGGAACTCCTCGACGCCCACGTCGACGACGAATGGTCGCTCGCCCAGACCCTGCGTCACCTCGTGCTGGCGACCGACGCCTGGCTCCGCGGCGGGATCATGGGGATGGAGCAGCCGTTCCACGAGATCGGCCAGATCTTCGCCGGTGCGGCCGACATGGGCTTCGACATGTCGATCTTCCGGACCGACGCGCCGGCGTTCGAGGACATCCTCGCAGTCCGAGCCGAGCGGCAACAGCTGGTGACCGACTTCCTGGCCACTGCCACGCCGGAGCTGCTCGCCGAGGAGCGCGACAACCCGTGGGGCGGCGGGGACTGGCATCCCACGGTCGGTGATTGCGTGCGCGTGATCCTGGAGGAGGAGTGGGCGCACCTGCGCTACGTCCGACGGGACCTCGCCCTCCTGAAGTAGCGGAAGTCACTGGCCCGTCGAGCCGTCCAGAAACGCACGTCGGCGGAAAGGAAGGCGCCCAGTGTCGGCCGATCTCACCGGGGCGCGTCGGCGCTCGGGCGAGGCGTCACCGAGCGCCGGGTCTGTGCGTTGTTCTCGGCAAGCCTCGAACACTCTGCTTGCCGCCGACTAGACAATCGACTGACGAGTTGCCGTGCGAGTTCTTGATCCACAATTGCTTGAACGGACAGTTGGCCCTACTCTCCGACGAGCCATCGCTCACCCTCTCAGACCAGATCCGAGTCGCACCGTCTTTCCGACACCCCCCATTCAATGTCGTTGGAGAGACGGCGGTTCAATCCGCGAGCGAGTCACCCTCGGCACATCCTGCCTGCTGAATCAGGGGCGCAGCCCTTGGGTCGAGCCTGATCGACGTGCCCTCAGGGACTCGGCTCAGGATGTCGCTGAGCAGGGGAGGCGCACCCGATCCGACGCGAAACTGGCGGGCGTCGATCTCAAGGGTGTCGGCGGGTCTCGCGGTGGAGTGGGCGTTCGACGATCGACACGCGGTCGATCGTCCCCAACGATTGCCACCGATAGGTCCGGTTTATCGAAAATCGTACCGAGAATCGCACCGAGGTTCGTGATGAGGCACGCAGAAAGCGCGGCGCATATTCACGGCCGGCGCCGGACGTCGACGAGCGCCGAACGAACGCATCTGGGCGCGGTCATATACCGGGCTGCAGGGGAGGAACGGTGTCGAGGTTGTCCTTCCGATGCCTCACGCCAAAGAGATCGAACGGGTGCCCGTCGAGGTCAGTCGCCTTCGTCCAGGCAGAGGCAGAAGGGGTGGCCGACCGGATCGAACAGGACTCTCACGTTGTCGCGAGGTTGGAAATCGGAGAGAGTCGCGCCCAAGTCGAGCGCGTCGGCCGTCGAGATTTCTAGGTCCTCGACCTCGATGTCGAGGTGCATCATCGGGCGTTGGTCGCCCGGCGCAGGAGGCCAGACCGGAGCCACGTATCCGTCGGCGCGGTGGAACACCATAAACACGCCAGGTTGTGGCGGTTTGACCACGGCCGTGTCGGGCTCGACGTGGACGACCGGCCAATCGAGCAGCCTGGAGTAGAACAAGGCCAGCGCTTGCGGGTCGGGCGCCTCGAGAGCAGTCCCCCACCAATGGCTGTTCGATCGGCCACGCATCTCGTCACAGTACCGGGCCTGTGCATCGCCACCGTTGCCGACCGCGCCAGGATTGGTGTCGCGCTCGCCCAGAACGCGCCGCGCATATTCACGGTCGGTGCCGCCCCCCTGACGAGCGCCGATCGCCGCCTCTGTGAGCGGATACACGGGTGGTCGTGAGCGTTCTGGTCGTCGTTGAGTGCTGGTTACGGGCTCGTCGATCTCGTTGACGGCGCGCTGGAGCATCGCCTCGATGTCGTGCCGTTTGCGTTGGGCCGAGGGGTGGCGGCGTTCGGTGTCGAGGAGGCCGATGATGGTGGCGATGTCGGCCCATCGGTGGAACGTTCGCCCGGTGTGCTGCTCCCAGGTTCGGGTGAAGATGTCGGCGGTGTCGAGTCCTTCGTAGAGCAGGTTGATCCGGCAGTGGGCGACGTCGATCGAACGGGGCCCGACACTGGCGGCTTCCCAGTCGACGAGACCCGACACAGTCCGTCGGTGCCACAACACGTTGCCGGGGTAGAAGTCGCGGTGGATGAACGTGCGGTCGTCGTCGAGGACCGGGCCGTGGAAGATCTCGATCGCCCGTTCCCACACCGCCGGTTTGGTCGCCCATTTCGGCAACGCATACGACTACTGCGCGTACACCGCGAACGGGCGCACCCCGCTCGCTGCGGCGGGATCGATGGCGTGGACATCGGCGAGCACCTCGACGAGTTGGCGCATCCACCGCTGGCCCGCCGCCCACTCTGGCCGACCCGGGAAGTTCGGTCATCAGCACCGCCGGGGTGCCGGCGTGCTCACCGGTCGGGTCGACGCCGATCAGGCGTGGTGTCGGCGTCGCGATCCGCTCGACAAGCTGCAACACGGCGGCCTCGTGAGCTGCGACGGCCGGGTCGTCGGCGATCTGATCGGGGCGGACGTAGCGGCGCAGCACCAGCCGGTCGCTGTCACCGTCGGCGAAGCTGACCGTGATCCGGTGCATCGCCAACGACGCTCCCCCTGGCATCGGTTCCACCGATCCACCGATCGCGCTCCCGACACCGTGGTGACCCACGCCAACGCCTCGGGTGGCGGTGCGGCGCGCTGCAAGGCTCGCGTCACCTCGCTGTCACTGCGGCCGACACCCGAGTCCATCGTCACGGTCTCGCCGACCCTGCCACCCGTGCCGCGCCGGCATAGATCACCGGAATAACCCGGCGCGATTACCGGAATAACCGCGGGGCCAACCTTGAACTGATGCGTGCCGTCAATCGGAGCGCACGATATTTGCGGATCGCGTATTTCCTGACGAGATCAGATCACTGGCAGATATGGCGCGTCGTCGCCCACCGCTGTCAGGGGCCGGTGAGGTTCGGGTACCAGATTCCTCGGACGGTCGGTATTCCGAGGCGCAGTGGTCGAACAATAGGGGCGAGTCGGTCAGCGAGCTCTCCGACGTCGACGTCTTCGACACTCGTGCGCACGATGGGGCGACGTCCATCGCAGTAGGTCTCGGCAACCAGATCGAGTGGAGTCGGCGTCCTCGGCCGTCACGGCACACCCAAAGGGCAAGCGGCAGCCGTCGCTCTCTTCCAACTCGAACCAGAAACGGCGCAGTGCCACGGGCGCATAGTGGCCGACCGAATGCCCGCTGTCTAGCACGTGTATCGGCAGTTCGGTGCTAGCTCCCTGGCATTCGGCGACGTCTGGACCCCCATCAGGGCGCGCGTTATGGGGCGCTCCAGGTCGACCCGACGCACCACAGTTCGCCGGATACCGAATGGTGGACCGCACCGCTCGGGTTGCGATTACCGGGTGATCGTCAGAGGTCGAGGTGGAGGCGGAGCGCGTCGTCGAGTTGGCACATGAGATGGAATGGAACGGGGCCGATCAATGCCCCGACACGTTCGATTGCCACCGAGCGGACCTGTTCGGCTTGCGCCTTCGAGTCGACCTCGAGGCCGGTCTCGTCGGCTGGAAGAAGAGTTTGGAACGGGTAGACGTGGTTGATGTTGGACGTGACGGGGACGACTGTCACCACGCCCTGCCCGAGTCGTTGCGCAGTCGTGTTGGCTCCGTCGTTGCTGACAATGACGCCTGGGCGCGTACGGGCAGCTTCGCTTCCGACGACGGGATCGAGGTTGACGAGGCGGATCTCACTGCGGCGCATCAGGCGTCGGCGGATGCCGCATCCCAGGCGTCGCTGCCCGGATCGTCGGACCACTCCGCGAATGCGGCGGCGTAGGACTCGAAAAGTTCCGATGCCCGGAGCAGGCGGATCGCGCGCCGCATGGCGGCGGAGCGCGATGCGAACTGGTGGGTCTTGACGTAGTTGTCGAGGAATTCAATGTCCTCGTCGGGAACGCTCACGCTGACTTTCACACGACAAGACTACCCGGTGGCAATACTGATGCTACCTCTCCTTCTCAACGTGCTCGGTATTGGGCGGTCGGCTGGCTCCGTTCGCCGGCAGTGCAGTGTGAGTTGAGCGTTCTCAGTCTGTCATAATCGCCTGGGTTCACGATCCGGCCGCCCGATCGCAAGTGCCGTTCGGCAGCGGGATTGGGGCTCAGGTGGAGTTGCGTTGTGCGTTGAATCGGTTGGCGAAGTCGATGGTGGGCTCTTGGAGGCGTCCGACGTCAAGCGCGTAGATCGCTCGCGACCTTGGAGGGAGACGTGAATGAGGCCAGCCTCCTCGAGTAGCCGCAGATGGCGACTCGTTGTTTGCCACGTGCAGTCGAAGCGCGGCAGGGATTGGTATGACATCGGGATGATCATGTGCAGGACGCATTCCTTGCGGCTGCCAGGTCATGACTTCGACGTACACCGGTGGTTCTCGCTACCGCAAGACAAGCAGGCCCTTCCCACGCCCCGCACGCCGTTTTCACGCCCTGGTTGCTCTTCGATGACACCTGGGAGTTCAGCCGGGTTGCAGTATGCTTGCCAAGCAAGCATACTGGGCAAGTATGACGGTGAAGCATGGTTTGCTGGCATTGCTGGCCGAGTCTCCGGGCACGGGATACGCGCTCAAGCAACGTTACGAGGAACGCACTGGTGCGCTGTGGCCAGTGAATATCGGGCAGGTGTACAAGACGCTTGGGCGGCTGGAGCAGGCGGGCCTCGTGGCGCATGCCGACGGCGACGACTCGACGTTGTTCCAGTTGACCAGCGCGGGGCGAGCGACGCTGTTGGCATGGTTGGTGGAGCCGGTCCCGGTGTCCGAGGTCCGCGATGAGCTAGTCGTCAAGGTGCTGCTCGCGTTGGGAACTCCGGGGATCGACAGCACCGAGGTGATCCAGCACCATCGCCGCGCGGTGATAGAGCAGACACAACAGATCACCCGGACCCGGCAGGACCAGGATCGGACGTGGGCCCTGCTGGTCGACTCGATGGTTCTACGACTCGAGGCCGCTCGCGTGGCTCGACCGCTGTGACGTCCGCGTCGCCCAAGAGACTCGGGGCCGGCGGTGACCGGTCGTCCGGGGTTTGCGACTCGAGGCGGTGTCCAAGGTGCATGGTTACGGCCACGTGGCACGGGCTACGGCCGCTCGTTCGCTCGCAGTGGGCGTTGTCGTTAGGGTGCCTCCGAGATAGCCGTTTCGGCGAACCGGAGGTACGTGCGATGAAGGTCTGCATCGTCGGAGCCTCGGGGAAGACCGGAAGGTACATGGTGCAGCACGCCCTAGACCGCGGCTATGAGGTGGTGGGCGTATGCCGTGACCAGAGCGTCGCGAAACTCGATGAGTTCGCGGGCCGCATGACTGTTGTACCCGGGGCGACGGACGACCGCGAGGTCATCAAGCAAGCGGTAGCCGGGTGCGACGGTGTGATCACCGTGCTCGTGCCGCGGTGTCCACGGGTACTCCAGCCAAACGGCTCAGGCGGTACTCGACTTCGCCCCGCCGGGCGCTCGCCTCATTTTCTCCAGCGGGTGGCACATCTCGCTTGACGGCCAGGATGTCTACCCACGGATGCTCAGGTTCAAGGTCGTTGTTCTCGGCGGGCTCGCCAAGCTCCTTCGAGCAGTCGACATGGACGACCAGGTTGAGGCCTGTCGGCGCGTGTTCGCCAGCGACACGCGGTGGACCGTCGTGCGCGGAAGCGAGCTGGAGGAAGGTGAGAGCGAAGGCCTTCCCGTCTGGAGTCGGCATGTGGGTGACCCGATTCTCAAGAGCAACATGACGCGCCGAGTGGACTTTGCGCTGTTCATGGTTGCGGCACTGGAGAACGACGAGCTGGTGCACGAGGCACCCGCGATCGTCGGTTGCCGAACGCCCTCGGCCGTTGCCGCGGCCAGCGCATAATGCCCTGGTGGCACCTGCCGCAAGTGTTCATCTCAGGCGGGAGGCCGCTCGGTGTCTGCACCCATAATCACTGCTACGACGACGTCGACGGTGACCGAGTTCGGCCCAAGCAGCGCACCCCGATGATCCCCTCGCCACCCCAGCGTTTGGTGACAGGTCAAGCAGCGTGGTCACCGACGGTCCGACCTGGGTCGGTCTGCCCGGGCGCGACGGGAAACCTCGTCGTCGTGCGTTGAATAGGCCAATGGGTTGTGCATCGAAAGACCGGCGGAATCAGCCGAGTGGGGTCGTGCGCCCGGGCGACCCCACCGATGTCCTCGGCGTGTTCTTCGATGCTGCATTCGATGTGGTGTACCCGTATCTGGCGCGACGGTGCACTGATGATCGCTCGGTTGCCGAGGATCTCATGCAGGAGACCTTCGTCGCTGCAGTCCGAACGTTGCGGACCGGTGCCATCGATCATCTCACGATCGGCTGGTTGCTCTCCGCTGCTCAGAGTCGATTGATCGATCACTATCGGAGCGAAGCCCGCCGCTCGCGACACCTCTACGAGGTGTCGCGAGCCGAAGCCACAGAGGAACTCGAGGATCAGGTGCTTGCCCACGAGGCGGTTGTCGATCTGCTCGATGAACTGCCCCCGGGTCAGCGGCTCGACGTGGCATTGCACCATCTCGACGGCGTCTCGATCCGTGAGATCGCAGTGCGGACGGATCGAAGCGAACGGGCGGTCGAGTCCTCCTTGGCACGTGCCCGCCGTGCGCTTCCGCGAGCCGGCCCAGGGAGTCGCAATGACGTCGGGCGGGCACGATCCAGGGGTTCCTTCGGAGCTGCGCGATCGTCTTCGAGACTGGTTCATCGACGAGATGAGCACCACCGACGCCGAAGTTCCGGTCGCTCCGCCACGGCAACATGAACGCCTCCCAGTGCACCCGACGGGACCTCGTCGATGGTTCATCGCCGCCAATGCGGCCTTGATCCTGACAGCGGTGGCCGGGCTCATCGTGCTCACAGGCAGGGGCGTCGAGCAGTCCGGATCACCCGTTTCCCCGCCCGCCGCAGCGGAGCCGACGATTTCCGTGACCCGTCCGCCGGTTCCGGTCGACGTCGGCGGACTGTTGAGCAGCGCGTGCGCTCGATGGCGTGAGGCGGCGGAGCCCCTCCCGTTCGGTGCCGAGGTTTCTGACGTCGACCGGGTCGCAGGAGCGGTCGATGACGCGCTCGTCGACATCGAGGCGTCACTGTCAGCATCGCCGCAACCGACGGCCTCGTTCGAAGCGATCCAGCGAACCCTCGACGATACTTCGCACCCGAATCCGTGACCTACCCAACGTGGCGCGAGTGTCGGATCGCGACGTCTTCGACCAGGCCGTCACCAACATCGACCTTCTCGTTGCAGCGTGGGGATCCCAGATGGATCGAGGCGGAGGAACCGGGTGCGTCGGTCTGCCAACGCTGCGGGATCGAACATGAGTGGCAGTGTCGGCGATCTGGATGCCCGATCGCGAGCTCCGATTCTGATCGCCGCAGTTGTCGCGCTCCTCACCGTGGGCTGCCAAGGCCCTGACTCGACGCGGAAGTCGCAAGTCGTCTGGGACTGATGATTGGCAGCGCTGTCCACAGCTGCAATGCGCCAAGGTTCAAGCCGAGGACGTTCACCGCCCGCGACGAGATCCTGTCCGGTCCTGCAGGACGCACAGTTGGGTTGCCGGCACCCCACACGGCTCCGGCTCGCTTCGTGACGGCTGCGCCGACCAAAACGTTGGGTCCTTCACCGCGACCGAGCGCAAGGGCGAGGGTGATGTCTGGAAAGGCGACGTCGCCACGATCATTGAGGATGTGTCGCGCGCCGAGTTCGGCGAAGCCGACGACGATAGCGGTCTTGGTCATCCAGCGTTGGAGATGGGCAAAGCCGGCCGCGGTGAGCCGCGAACTTGGACCTCCAATCCATCGACGCAGTGCGTGTGCCGTATCGAGTTCGAGCTGTGACATCCAGCCGGAATTGCACGCGACGCAGGGCAACTTCACCTGCCGTTGATCGAGACGGACGTCGGAGCCGAACTCGCCCGTGTTGCCATCGAAAGATGCAACCATCATGGTGCGATCGATCCCGAGAGCCGCGGCAGATCGGCACCGAGAAGAGATGCTCCTTGGAAAGTTTCACGGTGTCGCCGTCGGCGGAACAGAACACGCACTTCACTGCACCACACGCTAGGACCGGGTGCGTCGAAGCCGACGGGGTCGTACTCGTCACCAGTGGATTGTGAGGTGCCTCGCTCTGGCCGCCGACGACTGTCGTGCGACCGCAGAAGTGTGGGCCCGGCACAACGCGCAAGGGGTCTCGCGGACCGACCAACTATGGCCGAGCGACAGTTAAGCGCTACTGGTCTCCGAGGACGGAGGCGAGAATCGTGGTGACCTGCCTCGCTCGCGACACGTGCGGACAATGACCTCCCTGCACGATGCACGGCTCAATACCGAGGCGTTCCCGCGATGCAGTGATCATCCACTCGCTCCGCACAGTGCGATCGCTATCCGGCACAACGGACATGGCTGGAATCGTTGGGGCGAGCGGTACTTGCTCGGAGTACACCGACGCCGGAACGAACAGCCGCAACGTAGTGAGAGCCCATTCGGCCACACCGGGACCGCAGTCATGGAACAGGAAACGGCGAGCCGCGTCGTGATCAGTGGTGGGATCGACACCGATCCAATCCGCATTGAAGATGTGAGTGGGATCGTCGTTCACCTCGTCCATCAGGCTCCGACAACCGTTGGGGACGAAGGCTGCGAGGTACACCTGCATCGTGGCATCTGTCGCCGAGGCGATCGCCGGCAACAGCAGCCCAGCCCCGGAGTGCGCAACCACGACGTCCACCTTCGGTCCAGACAGTTCCTCAGCCACGGCGTCGCCATACTCGGTCGCGGACATTCGATCACCGAACCGAGCGAGATCGGTTGTCACGGCGCTATGCCCGAACGCACCCAGCTCGTCGATGAGAAGTCGCCAACCATCGGGCGACTGGGTCGTGCCATATACGAGGAGGAAGCGCACACGCTCATGCTCCCACGGGACGACCGCACTACATCGGACGCGGATCGATCGGCAGATCCGCGTCAGCGCCGACCGTGCTTGCGCGCACGCGCCGGACCGGCCAGTCTTGGGCGATGGAAGCTTTGAGCCGTTACAGGTAGGGAGGGGCAGGTGCTGATCACCGCGAAGCGTTTGTTTGATGGTCTTGCTGACTCGATCGTGGAAGATCCACTCATCGAGGTATCGGCCGGGCGGATCGTCGACGTCTCGCAGCGTCGGGCCCCGACGGAGATCCCGACTTCATCGACCTCGGTGACGTCACGTTGCTGCCCGGTCTGATCGATGTCCACCAACACCTCGCATTCGACGCATCGGCCGACCCGGTGGCTGGCCTCGCCGCTGACGACGACGCCACCCTCTTGTTGCGGATGCGCCTCGCGGCGTTGCGGGCGCTGTCCGGCGGCGTCACCACGCTTCGTGATCTGGGCGATCGCAACTACGTGTCGCTGACGTTGCGGGACTGGTTCCGTTCCGGGGCGGAGGTCGGCCCCGAAATCCTGACGGCGGGCCCGCCGATCACAATCACCGGCGGGCACTGCTGGTTCCTCGGCGGCGAGGCCGATGGCGAGGAGGGCGTCCGCCAGGCCGTGCATGCGCACGCGGCCCGGGGCGTCGATGCGATCAAGATCATGGCTACGGGCGGCAACATGACCCCCACGCTGGGCCCGCACGAATCGCAGTACACGCTCGCCGAACTCGCCGCCGCGCAGACGCCGCGCACTCCACGGGCTCAAGATCGCCGCGCACGCCCATGGCGGGCCGGGCATCGCCGACGCCATGGCCGCCGGCGTCGACAGCATCGAGCACTGCACGTTCTTCACGGTCGACGGCGTCGACGCCGATCCCGAAGTGATCGCCGAGCTCGGCCGCCGGCACGTGGTCGTATCGGTGACCGCCGGCTTCCTGCCGGGAGCCGTGCGCCCTACCCCGCGATGGCCAAGCGGGTGGCCGCCATCGGCTCAACCACGCGGCGCTGTACCGGGCCGGAGCGACGATCGTCTGCGGAACCGACGCCGGCGTCGGACAGATCAAGCCGCACGATGTCTTGCGCTACGGCGTGAGTGACTTCCTCCCCGCCCTCGGGATGAGCAACGCCGAGGCCCTGCGCGCCAACACCTCCGTCGCCGCCGACGTCTGCGGGGTCGGCGACCGCAAGGGCACGATCTCAGCCGGCAAGGACGCCGACCTGATTGCCGTGGCGGGTGATCCGCTCGACGACATCGCCTGCATGCAGAACGTGCTCGCCGTCTTCGTCAAAGGCGACCCGATTCGGCTCACCCCCCTGACGTCTCCGCGGACACATAAGTGCCTGATTGTGCCAGGAAATTTGCGATCCGCATAGATCACGCGAACCGAGAACCCTGCGATCACCCGAACCGCGACGACGCGTTCCCCTTGATCAGCTGACGATCGAGGGCCATACGATTTCAGCGGCCCCCGGACCCTGCTACAGCCGCTTCGAGGTGACGATGGAGATCGACGTTCTCAAAGTCGAGGTCTCATACTTCGCTGGTGGCGTGGTGTGCGGTCGTGGTGAACTCGACATGGTGTCCGGTCCATCTGCGCTTCAGGTCGAAGCCCAGCCCACCAGCGTGTCGCGACGATTCCTCGGCGTGACGTTCATGGCGACTGGTCGGGCCTGCAGCTACGTCGTCTCGGAGCCTCCCAGACAACAAGCCGGTGGTTCGCTGGTCACGGAGCTGCACGTTCCCGGTACGTCATTCATGACCTCCACCGGTTTCATAGATCTTCCTCCAACTCGACGATGGTGCCGGCGCGACCCTGACCCCGGCGCCGACGCCGACGCGATTTGCGCCCGTCCCCTGCCGTGACCTGTCACCGGGGACGGGTGAACTTGACCTGTTCCGGAGGTTCGCTCAGTATCCGGAGGGCCAAAGGGTTGAGGCGAGGCGCGTGTTGGTATCTCGTTGTACATGCAGTGGGGCTACACCTGTTCTGAACCGGCCGGGGTTTTGCATCAGGTCCTCTGAAGTCCTGAGCGAGCCGCTCGCCGTGATTTCGATCTGGCTCTGGGCGGAGGCCGTTCGGGTCGCATCGCAGGTTGCGATCATGTCGGGCAAGCCAGCCCGCCGAGGGCGATGAGTTCGCAGAAGCTCGTGCGAGTGAGGCGCCAGTAGCGATCGGTCCGCACGATGTCGGCGGTTTGGATGTCGACGATCGGTCCCCCTGAACGGTGACGACGTAATCGGCCTCGGCGGTGTCGCCGTCGACCGGACGCCGAAGACTTCACTGCCGACCTGTTGATCGCCGAAGTTCTCGGTGAAGAATTCCGGAACATGGCGAACGCATCGTGGAGGTCGTCGCTGTCGTCGATCAGGGCGATGGCGTCGTCGGGTGGCGTGGAGGAGGAGAAGACGGTGTCGAGCAGTGTTCGAATGTCGAGCTCGTCGGGTGAGGCTGGAATCGTGGTGGGTGTGGGTCGATTCGGGTTCGGCGTGGTGGTGAAGTCGTCGACGTCGAGTTCGACGAGTTCGCCCGTGGTGGAGATAACAGGAACAGCCGATCGCCAATCGCCGCGAGTCCGCCGATCTCGTCGATCGACCGGCCCTCCGGCACCGTGCGCTGCGCAACGATCTGCCCCGTGGCGGAGTCGACGCGAAACACGCTTGCGGTGCGATCGTCGATCGAGGCGCCCATCGTCCACACGTCATGACTGGTCGCCACGACTCCAGCTGGCTGCTCGATCGGTTCGTTTGCGTTCAGATCGACCGTCGCGACATCGTTCATGTCTGGATCGAGCCGACCGAGCGTGCCGTCGACTCGGTTCGTCCACCAGATGTCGCCCTCGACGGCGACGAGGTTGGCCGGTCCGACACCGGTCGGCGACGCTGTCGATGGTAGTTCCGTCGGCGTCGAGGTGCAGGATCTCATTGCGGCCGTAGACCGGAGCCCACAACGATCCGAACGCCGCGATCGTGCCCACGATTTCGTCGGACTCGGCCAGAATTGTCGCGTCGCCGACCGTGCCGGTCGTTGGATCGAACGGTCGGAGCCCTGCCGGTGGCTGGCTCTGCTCGATCCACAACGCGTCGTCCGGCCCGACCACGATCATGCCGACTGGTGGCTCGACCTCGATCGGTTGGTCGGCTTCGAAGGATCCGAGACCGATCCGCACGACGTGGGAACCGCCGAGCTCGGCCAGCCAGACCGCATCATCGGTGACCGTCGGAAACAGGAGGCCGGTGATGCCGGGAATGACGAGTTCCTCGGCGTTCCCGTCGACGACCCGAACGACTCGGCCGTCTGTGCCCGTCGCCCACAACTGACCGTCGACGCTGCGGAGAAACTCCAGACGGGGTGGTACTTCAGTCCTCGAAACGACGAGTGCTTCGAGAAGACCGGCGTCGATGCTGGAAGTTCCCACGACAGCGGTGTCCTGCGTCGGGACGGTGGTCCCGATCGTTGGCTCCGGCGTCGGACTGGTGGTCGTCGACGTGACCGATTTTTCGTCATCGGCGCAGCTCGTCGTCGCGCCGATGACGACCAGTGCGCCGACGAAACTCAGCGCGGTGAAAATGCGGATCGTGGCCATGTTCAGGAACCTCCCGATGGATCGATGTAGGCGGTGCTCGACGAGGTGGGCGAATCGGCGATGACACAATTGTCGAGCGCGAGGTAGTCGACGAGCTCGTGCCCAACGGCGGACGCCTCCGAGGCGCGACTCGCAGCCGTGAGTTGCTGACCGTTCGTGCCGAGATCGACCGCGAGCCCGGTCAGCAGCACGAATCGGTCGATCCGGCGGCGCACTTCGGTCGTCAACTCGACGGAGTCCGCTGTGCGCTGGACAGCATCGACATGACCGACCAGCTCTGGCCACTGCTCAGCGCTGATCGGAGGGATCTCGAGTTGGGTTGTGATGGCAGCGACCCCGAGACACATCGTTTCGGTCAGGTCGACCGCCGGCAAGCTGACCGCTGCGGCGTCCGGTCGGGTCGGCCCGCGCGAAACCACGAGCGCGGTCAACCCGGCGGCGGCCGCGAGGACGAGCACGACCGCCGCAACTCGGCTCCAACGTGCGCCACGATCGAGGTCACCGATCGGCGGTGGCGTGGCCCGTTGGGCGACAGCGGAGCGGACCTCGTCGGCACTTCGCCGCAGCCGACTCTCGAGCCGATCGTCGCCGATCATGTGATGTCCTCGGCCAACGCCGTCGCGAGGGCTGCTCGACCCCGCGCCAGATGGGTGCGGACCGTTCCCGGTGCGCAGTCGAGGGTCTCGGCGATGTCGTCGACGGTCAGATCACTGCCGTAGCGGAGCGAGATGGCTTCGGCCTGCCGGCGGGGCAGCCGACGAACGGCCGCCCAGACGACTCCGGTCTCCTCGGAGACCTCGATCCACTCGGGGCGCCGATGCAACCGCAACATCGCCTTGGCGGCAGATCGGTGTCGCCGCCATCGTGACGTGGCCAGGTTCAACACAACCCGCCGCACCCACGTCGCCGGCTTGTCGTACGACGAAACTCGACCCCAGTTTCGATACGCCCGCAGCATCGCTTCCTGCGCGATCTCCTCGGCGGCCTCCCGCGAGCCCGTGAGCGTGAACCCCAGACCGACCATGGGTCCCCACTCCGTCTGATACATCTCCTCGAAGCTGCGGATCTCGACAACATCCCAACGCAGCCGCAAGTCCGCCCGATTGTCCTCGCTGCCGACCGCATCGACAGAACGCCGGTCGCGCTCTCGCGCCGACGACCCGGCATGGTGGCGACGTGCTGTGTTCATTACCCGATCACACGCACGACGCGGCCACCACGCGTACACGTGAGCAAATTCGCCAAAGCGAAACCTCCGCCACCATCTTGTCACGACCCGGCAGCGCCTCTCACGGTGGTGCCGCGCATACACCGTGACCATTCGTGAGGCACACTTGGACATGGCCGACGCGCCGCAGCAGCCAAGTCGCCCATCACAGGGAACCCAGGGCATCGAGATCCGATCGATTCGTGCCGCCGAGGCGGCCAGATATATCGAACTGCTCGACGAGTTGGATCTAGTGCTCTGTCCATGAACGTTTGTGGGTCGCGTCCACCACTTGGAGGGCTGGATCTGTTTTGATCGTGGGATGTCAACTCCTGTGAGGGTTCGTCGGTTGTCGGATCATGAGGGTCGCCAGTTGCAGCAGATCGTGCGGCGTGGTGGCGGAAAGACCAGAAGTCGATCGTGCGATGGCGTCGGGCGATGGTGGTGATGGCGTCGGCGTCAGGCAACACGGTCCCGGCAATCGCCCGGCTGGTGGCCACGTCGGAGGATCGGGTACGCGAGATGATCCATCGCTTCAATGACAAGGGGATGGCGTCGCTGGACCCTCAGTGGGCGGGTGGCCGTCCCCGCCGGATCACGACTGAGGACGAGACGTTCATCGTCGCGACGGCCACTGCTCGACCCGAGAGTCTCGGCGCTGCGAGCTTGAGAACGGGCGCGAGCATTTCGTCGTGTTCGTCGGCGGTGGCGAGCAGGCGCAACAGCTCATCCAACTCGGGTGCGGTGGTGTGGCGTGGCGTATGTGTGGCTGGTTGGCAACTCGAATCCATCGACAGGGTTGCTGGTCACCTTGCGGTGACGTCTTCCCCATTTGAACGCGCCGCTCAGCAGTGCTCGGGCGTTGTTCATTCTGCTGCGCGACAGCCCGGCTCGGCGCATCCGGTCGAAGGCCGTTGTCGAGTTCGGCGGTCGTGATCGAGTTGGCCCGTTTGTGGCCGATCGGCTCTTTGAGCCAGTGTGAGTAGGCGTCGGCGTAGCCGGTGAGTGTGGAGTGATCGAGTCCTCGGTCCTCGCGGGCGAACTCGAGATACCAGGCAACCAGACTGTCGAGGGTCAACTGTTTGTCGCCTTGGCGTACAAGGTGGTGCCCGTCGCCGACCTCGGTGACAAGGGCGGCCAACGCTGTGGCCGCGTCATTGCGAGTGCCGTAGATGGTGCGGAACGTGCGGCGACGCTGTCCGAGCGGATCGACGGCGGCTGTGACGCCGATCTTCCATACTCCGGGCGAGATCGCGGTAATCGTCCCGGCGCCTCGCGGTGATCGCTTCTTCGATGGTGGTGATGCCGATGACATGGCGCGTTGATCGAGTCGTAGATGGATCCACTCGCACGCAAGCGGGTTCGTCGGCGCACGACCGGACCCGGACACCGTCGGGCGCTGGACCGTTCTCGATCTCCCATGCGGCTCGAGCCGCGGTGAGCAGGTTGCCGTCGACGCGGACCTGACCGCCGCCACCGGGCGACTTCGCGCCCAGCCAGATGTGATGAAACCCGGAGCGATCAACTCTGGCTTCGAAGCGTGCTCTGTCGAGCGGCATCCCGAAAATCTATCGAACTTCGATGGCGCAAGTCTAGATCCTTGTTGGTGCCTATCTCGTTCGATAGACTCTCGATCGATTTCAGAAAGTGCTGTTGACCTGGTACTTCTTGGTGCGCCCCCTGGGTTTCGAACCCAGAACCTGCGGATTAAGAGTCCGTTGCTCTGCCGTTGAGCTAGAGGCGCATCGCCCAGGCCGGAGCCAGGACCCGAGCAGTGTAGGGGCACTGACGTGCCCCCGGACTGATCGATTGGGGTGACCGACGGGGCTCGAACCCGCGACATCCAGTACCACAAACTGGCGCTCTACCAGCTGAACTACGGCCACCATGTAGGTCGCCAGTGTGCCACATCGCCGACCAAGTTCCACATCTTGTTTCTGCGTGGCGAGTTTTGGGGTAGTGGTACGTATCGCTGCCCGAAAGCGTGGTGGAGTTTGCCGTCGGTGTGCGGCCGTTCACGATGGATTTCGTGGTCGGCTAGGCTTGCTGAAACGAAATCCGCTTGGAGAATCGAATGACTGCAATGGAATCCATCGACACCCGCCGCCTGGCGGCCAGAGCCCGAGAGATCACTAAACGTGAACTGGGGGTCTATATACAGCGAACCGCCGGTTCGATGAAGGCCACCGAGCGAGCTCGCAAGGTGATGCCCATGGGCGTCCCCTCCAGCTTCCAGTCCTACGATCCGCACCCGATCGTCGTCCGCCGGGCGCAGGCCGGGTGGATGGAAGATGTCGACGGCAACCGCTACGTCGACTTCGATCTGGGCTTCGGCGCGCTCTTCGCCGGCCACTGCAATCCCGCCGTGCGCAGCGCGATCGAGCAGCAACTCGACAACGGTACGTTGTTCGTCACGCCGTGCGAGTTGAACGCCGACGTCGCCGAGATGCTCGCTGCTCGGTACCGGCTGCCGATGTGGCGCTTCACCAACAGCGGCACCGAGGCGACCATGGATGCCATCCGTGTCGCCCGCGGCGTGACCGGTCGCGAAAAGATCGTCAAGGTCGAAGGCGGGTACCACGGTCACCACGATGAAGTGATGATCTCGATGAAGCCACCGATCAGCGAGGCCGGCCCGGCCGACGAGCCGCGTGCGATTCCGGCAACGGCAGGGATCACGCGTGCCGTGCTGGGCGACACCAAGGTCATCCCCTACAACCGTCCCGACCTCCTCGAGCGAGCGTTGGCCGGCCGCGATGTCGCCGCCTTCATCGTCGAACCGGTGATGGAGAACATCGGCATCTGCCTGCCGCAGCCCGGGTACCTGGAGGCCGTGCGCGAGATCACCCGCAAGTACGGCACCATGTTGATCTTCGACGAGGTCAAGACCGGCATCACCGCCGGGTATGGCGGCGCGACGCGTGCTCTCGGCGTGCAGCCCGACTTGGTCGCCCTGGCCAAGAGCATCGGCGGCGGTCTGCCGCTGGGTGCTTTCGGTGGCACGCAGGAGTGCATGGATCAGATCACCAGCGGCAAGGTGCTGCATCTCGGCACGTACAACGGCAATCCGCTGTGCATGGCTGCCGCCAAAGCCGTGCTGGGCGAAGTGTGCACGCCGGAGACGACCAAGGCAACGATCGACCTCAACAGCCGGGTGCTCGCGGCATGCCAGAAGACGATCACCGATGCCGACCTGCCGGCGCACACCGTGCAGTTCGGTGCCAAGGCGTGCATCACGTGGGCACCCGAGCCGATCCAGAACTATCGCGACTACAAGGCCACCGACTTCGATCTGGCATTCGCGCAGTGGATGCACGGCATCAACCGTGGGGTGCTGCTGCCGCCGGGTCTCGACGAGCAGTGGCTGATCTCGGTGATGCACACCGAGGCTGACGCGATGCACTACGCCGACGTGTTCGCCCAGTTCGTCGACGAATTGGTGGCGTAGCCCTCAACCCCAGCGGCGCTCTTCGCGGTAGCGGTACGTGCTGACCGGCGCGTTCCATCGCCGCCTGCGTCGCAGCAGGCCGTGCCCGACCAGCAGCATCAAGCCACCTCCGCCCAACACGATCGACAACCCCACGAGCAACGGCAGCGAGTCGTTGGCGAGGCGCGCGGGTACATCGGCCCACATGTTGTCGCTGAGTGCCGGCAGAGCGAACCGCGGGACGACGTAGCCGAGGATCGCGATCAGCAGCGCCAGCAACACCATGCCGTAGCCCAGGCTGTGGACCAGCGCGGCCCGATTGGGATGCAGCATGAACCCGATCACGAAGAACCCGATGGCGAACAGCAGGCAGAAGGGAATGGTCCAGTGGAGGATGCGGCGGATGGTGTCGAGCGCCGAGACGCGCGGCACCGGCAGCGTGATCGATGGCATGTCGGCCACGGCCTGGTTGCGCACGAGTTGCACCATCTCGTCGCCGGTGATGCGTACCGGGCCGTTCAGCTCACCGATCATTCGGGCATGCGAGTCGCGTATCACCTTGCTGAGGAACACGGCACCCTGCGGGGTGCTGGCCACGGCGCTGACGGTTTGTCGCGTCGCTGCGTTGTCGAGCCCACGTTGGGAAGACGCGGCATCGGCGATCGTGTTGGTGATCTGCGTCTTGATGCGATTGTCCTGCAACACGACGTCGGCGAGGTCGCCCGTTCTGCCGGGGTCGAATGCGCTGCGCTGGAGCAACCACCCACTGATGGCAATGCTGGCGCACACGTAGGCAATACCAAAGATGAGACCAGCGAGGGTTCGGCGCACGCAGCTAGTTTGGCCGATGAACCCTCGAATGTCTCTAGGGTGACGACGATGCCTTCGAAAGATCCGTCGTTCGGTCGGATGCTTCGTCGTGCTCTCGTGTTGCGTTGCCCGTGGTGCGGGTCACGGCGCACGTTCATCCGCCGGTGGTGGGGCAAGCACGAACGATGCCGAACCTGCGGTATCCGCTGGCGCCGCGAGGAGGGGTTCGAACTCGGCGCGGTGACGGTCAACACCGTGTTGACGTTCATCGTGTTGACGGCGGCGATGACGGTCGGGTTCGTGACGACATCGCCCGACATCCCGGTGGTGTCGATGGTGCTCGCGCTGGTCGGCGTGGCCGTGTTGATGCCCATCGTGATCTACCCGTTCACGTTCACGATCTGGTTGGCCGTTCGACCTGGCGGTGCGCCGCCCAGAGCCCGCGCGAGCTGGGCGAAGCCGCCGCCGCGGTCGCTTCGCAAACGGTGCCGGGCTGAATCTCGCCGCACGGGCGCGGTAATGCTTGATCGAACGACTGTTCGTAGTTACACTGCTGTCGTTCGAACAACGCCAGCGACGCTCACCACGCTCGGGAAACCGTGTAACACCCCTTCCGTATGGTGCACGTCAACGCAATCGAGGTCGCGCAACTCGGCCTCCGACATCAGCAAACCCACATGCATCAGGCAGGAAACGGAGAACGACAGTGAGCAACGATCGCGAAAAGGCACTCGATGTGGCGTTGGCAGCCATCGACAAGCAGTTCGGCAAAGGGTCCATCATGCGGATGGGCGAGAAGACATCGATGGGCATCGAGTCCATCCAGACCGGGGCGCTGTCGCTCGACCTCGCCCTCGGCGTCGGCGGGCTGCCGCGTGGTCGTGTGGTCGAGATCTTCGGCCCGGAGTCCTCGGGTAAGTCCACCCTCGCCATGCACGTCGTGGCCGAAGCGCAACGCAACGGTGGCATCTGTGCCTACATCGATGCCGAGCACGCCATGGATCCGGTGTATGCCAGCGCCATCGGCGTCGACATCGACCAGTTGCTCATCAGCCAGCCCGACACTGGCGAGCAAGCGCTCGAGATCGTCGACATGTTGGTGCGCTCCGGCGCCGTCGATGTCGTGGTCATCGACTCGGTGGCGGCACTCACCCCCCGCGCCGAGATCGAGGGCGAGATGGGCGACACCCACGTCGGCCTGCAGGCCCGGTTGATGAGCCAGGCGCTGCGCAAGCTCACCGCCAACCTCAGCCGCACCAACACGATCGCCATCTTCATCAACCAGCTCCGCGAGAAGATCGGCGTCATGTTCGGTTCGCCCGAGACCACTCCCGGCGGCCGAGCGCTGAAGTTCTACTCCTCGGTTCGTCTCGACATCCGTCGCATCGAGAGCATCAAAGATGGTGCCGAGATCGTCGGCAACCGCACCCGGGTCAAGGTGGTCAAGAACAAGGTCGCCCCGCCGTTCCGCCAGGCCGAGTTCGACATCATGTACGGCAAGGGCATCAGCCGCGAAGGCACGTTGCTCGACATCGCCGTCGACATGGGCATCATCAAGAAGTCGGGTGCTTGGTTCACCTACGACGGCGAGCAGTTGGGCCAAGGTCGTGAGAACGCCAAGAGCTTCTTGTCGGAGAACCCCGAGATCATGGTCGAGGTGTCCGAGAAGGTGCGTGTGGAGGCCGGCCTCGTCCAGGAGGATGCGCCGGAGTTCACACCCGCCGACGAAGAACCGATCACGATCGACTAGGACTACGGCCATGTCCGTTCCGGCTCGTCTTACCTTGGTCACGCTCGGTGTCGCCGACGTGGCTCGAGCAACCTCGTTCTACGAGGCGCTGGGCTGGCGGAAGTCCAGCGCCTCGCAGGATGCGGTCTCGTTCTTCCAATTGGGCGGTCTGGCATTGTCGGTGTTCGGTCGGCAAGATCTGGCCGACGACGCCACGCTGTCGTCGCAGGGTGAGGGCTTCGCCGGCATCTCGCTGGCGATCAACCTCGAGTCCGAGGCCGAGGTCGACCGTGTGGCGGCCGAATGGGTGGCGTGCGGCGGCACCATGATCAAGCAGCCGCACCGGGCGTTCTGGGGCGGGTACTCCGGATACGTGGCGGACCCCGACGGTCACCTGTGGGAACTGGCCCACAACCCCGGCTTCTTGCTCCACGCCGATGGTTCGATGCAACTCCCTCCGGCGACCTGACCCTGCACCGGTAGCCTTTCGCCCGTGACACGCGGCTACATCGTCCACACGTTCGGGTGTCAGATGAACGAGCACGACTCCGAACGCATCGCCGGTTTGCTGGAAGACGACGACTATGTCGCGGTCACCGACGAGGCCGACGCCGACGTGGTGGTGCTGAACACGTGCTGCATCCGTGAGAACGCCGACAACAAGCTGTACGGCACGCTCGGCTGGCTGAAGCCGTGGAAGGAGCAGCGCGACGGTCGACAGATCGTCGTGGCCGGATGCTTGGCGCAGAAGGACCGCGACCTGGTCCGTGCGAAGGCGCCGTATGTCGACGTCGTGCTGGGTACGCACAACGTGCATCGCACTGCCGAACTGATCGGTGAGGCGCGCGAGGGCGGGGCCGATCACAGAGATCCTCGACGAGGCGGTGCTCGACGATCAGGCAATGTTCCCCAGCGCGCTGCCGGCCAGGCGCGAGACCACGTACAACGCCTGGGTGACCATTCAGATCGGCTGCGACAACTCGTGTGCGTTCTGCATCGTGCCCGCCGTTCGGGGCGCCGAGATCAGCCGTCCGTTCGCCGATGTGATTGCCGAGGTCAGTCGTCTGGCGGGCGAGGGCGTCAGTGAGATCACGCTGCTCGGGCAGAACGTCAACAGCTATGGGCGCGATCTGCAACTGACGGCCCGCCAGGCCGGCGATGTCGAGGCTCGACTGCGGCCACGGTTCGCCGAGTTGCTGACGTCGGTCGGCGCGATCGACGGCATCCGCCGAGTGCGCTTCACCAGCCCGCATCCCAAGGACATGCGCACCGAGACGTTTGCGGCGATGGCCAGCACATCGTCGGTGTGCGAACACCTCCACTACCCGTTGCAGTCGGGCAGCGATCGGGTGTTGGCGGCGATGCATCGTGGGTACACCGCTGAGCGCTATCTGCATCGACTTGCTGCGGGCCGGGCGGTCGTCGATGACCTCGCCGTGTCGACCGACATCATCGTCGGGTTTCCCGGTGAGACCGACGACGACTTCGCCGCAACCCTCGACGTCGTCGCCGCAGCGGAGTACGACTATGCCTACACGTTCGTGTTCTCACCTCGGCCGGGAACCGAGGCTGCGGAGATGACCGACCGCTTCGTCGAGCCGCCGGTCGCTGCCGAGCGGTTCCAACGACTGCGAGTCGTCGTCGAGCGGAGCGCGCTGGCCAAGCACCAGGCGCGGGTCGGCCGGTTTGAAGAAGTGCTGGTCGAGGGCCCGAGCAAGAAGGATCCGTCGGTGCTCTCCGGTCGCACACGGCAGAACAAGCTCGTTCACTTCACGCCGCCGCATCCGGTTCGCGCCGGGGCGTACGCGACCATCGAGATCACCCGTGCTGCACCGCACCACCTGGTCGGACGGTTCGTCGAGTTGTTGTCGGAGCCGTTGCACAAGCGGCGCATCGCCGTCCTCGCCGGGTGACCGCCGATCCCCTGGTGATCCTGGGGCCGACCGCCTCCGGGAAGAGCGACGTCGCCATGGCCTTGGCCGACCGCCACCACGAGGTCGAACTGGTCGTCGTCGATGCGATGCAGGTCTACCGGCGGATGAACATCGGCACCGCCAAGCCGTCGCTCGCCGACCGCGCCACGGTGCCGCATCATTGCCTCGATCTCGTCGATGCGGCAGACGACTTCACGGTCACCGACTTCGCCGTCGTGGCGAGCCAAATCGCTGCGCGACATCGCCGATCGTCACGGTCGTGCCGTGTTGGTCGCCGGGACAGGGTTGTACCTGCGCAGCATCACCGACCCGATGGAGGTCCCTGGCCGGTGGCAGGAGGTTCGCGCCGAGTTGGAGGCTCGGGTCGAGTCCGACGGCGCAGTGGCGCTGCATCGGCAACTCGCCTCGCTCGACGCGGCTGCGGCGGCCAAGATGGAACCGACCAACGCCCGGCGCATCGTTCGTGCTCTGGAGGTCACGATCGGAAGTGGCCGCCCGTTCAGTTCCTTCGGCCCCGGGCTCGACACCTACCCGCCGACACGGTTCGACCAGTTCGGGCTGCGCTGGCCGCGGTCAGCGCTGACACGGCGGATTGCCGACCGAGTGCATCGGATGATCGAGGCCGGCCTCGTTGCCGAGGTCGAAGCGCTGGCCCACGGCCCCATCTCGCGCACCGCTCGCCAGGCACTCGGGTACAAGGAGATGTTCGACTACCTCGACGGGCGGTGCTCGTTCGACGCTGCGATCGAGACGACGATCACGCGTACGCGCCAGTTCGCCGTACGACAGGAGCGGTGGTTCCGTCGCGACCCGCGCATACGCTGGATCGATATCGACAACGACCCGGTGGCCGAAGCGCTGCCGATACTGGAACGTGCATGGCGCAACTCGAACTGACCAAGCATCATGGGTTGGGGAACGACTTCTTGGTCGCCTTCCATCCGCCGGTCGACGACCTGCCCGCATTGGCTCGCCGGTTGTGTGACCGGCGCCGAGGGATCGGCGCCGACGGCCTGCTGGTCGGTGAGAGTGAGATCGAATACGCGGCACGCATGGTGCTGTTCAACTCCGACGGCTCGCGGGCGGAGATGAGCGGAAACGGCATCCGGTGCTTCGCCCAGGCCCTGGCCCTTCGGCGAGGCGATCTCGCGCCGCAACGCATCCTCACCGATGCCGGCGAACGGCTCGTCACGTTGTATCCCACCGAGGATCCCGACGTCATCGAAGCAGCGGTCGACATGGGTCCGGTCTCAGCGATCGACGAGCCCGACGACTGGCATCGCGTCGGCACCGATCCGTTGCGCCCGGTGAGTCACCTCAGCGTCGGCAACCCGCACGCGGTCGTAGGCGTCGACGACGTCACGATCGTCGACTTGTTGACCCTCGGCGGCCTGGTGCCCGAGATCAACCTCGAGCTCGTCGAGTCGGGCCCGGAGCCGCACGCGATCACCATGCGGGTGCACGAGCGCGGCGCCGGCATCACCCAGGCGTGCGGAACGGGTGCGTGTGCCAGCGCCTGGGCAGCTGAATCGTGGGGGCTGGTCACGGCTTGCAGTGGGGAAATCACCGTGCACATGGACGGCGGAGATGCCAAGGTACGTCTGCACCAACCTCACGACGGTCACGTCACCTTGGTCGGCCCAGCGGTGCTCGTCGGCTCGATCACGGTCCGTCTCTAAGCAGGTACAGCAAGGGAGCTATGTCGACGCCATACAACGAAGCACTCGGCGCAACGCTGATCGAGCGCACCAAGCGCGAACAGATCGTCTTGGTGGGCGTCACGTTTCCCGGGCACACCGACAGCGATACCGAATCGAGCCTCGACGAACTGGCGTTGCTGATCGACACCGCCGGCGCCGACGAGGCCGGTCGACTGGTGCAGCGTCGCGACCACCCGGACCACACGTGGTTCATCGGCAAGGGCAAGGTCGACGAGCTGAAAGACATCTGTCTCGCCGTCGACGCCGACACCGTCGTGTTCGAGAACGAACTTGCACCCGCTCAGCAGTACAACCTCGAGAAGGTGCTCGGCCGCACGGCCATCGACCGCACCGCGGTGATCCTCGACATATTCGCCCAGAACGCGCACACGCTGGAGGGCAAGGCCCAGGTCGAACTGGCGCTGCTGCGCTACCGCCTGCCCCGTCTACGGCGTGGGGCGACGGCGAAGTTGTCCCAGCAACGTGGTGGTGTCGGCTCTCGCTTCGGTTCCGGCGAAACCAAGCTCGAGGTCGATCGCCGTCGGATCATGCGTCGCATCACCAAACTCGAGGCCGAACTGAAAGAGCTGTCGGCGACCCGCGAGCTGCAACGGAAGAGCCGCAGTCGCAGCGGCCTCGCCGCTGTCACCATCGTCGGCTACACCAATGCCGGAAAGTCGACGTTGCTCAACTACCTCACCCACGCCGGCGTGCTGGTGGAGGACCGCCTGTTCGCCACGCTCGACCCGACGACGCGGCGCCTGTCGCTACCGGGCGGCGAGCCGGTGCTGATCACCGACACCGTCGGTTTCGTGCGCAACCTGCCGCATGGCCTTGTCGAGGCGTTCAAGAGCACGCTCGAAGTCGCCGGCCGAGGCGACTACCTCGTGCACGTCGTCGACTGCACCGCGGCCGACCCCGAGGGCCAGATCGCTGCGGTTCGTGAGGTGCTGGCCGAGATCGGCGCCTCGCACGTGCCCGAGTTGCTCGTGTTCAACAAGCGAGACGCGGCGCCCGATGTGGCCGGCAACCTGATGCAACGGCACGAGGGTTCAGTGGCCGTCAGCGCCCTGACCGGCGAGGGGATCGACGGCTTCTTGCATGCGATCAGTGATCGCCTGCGGGCCTTGAGCAAGGTTGTCGAGCTCCTGATCCCGTACGAGCGTGGCGACCTGCTGGCGGCCGTGCATCGTGAAGGTGAAGTGCTGTCGACCCACCACGACGACGGCGGTGTGCGGGTGCGAGCGCGCCTCGCTGATGCCTCTGTCGGTCGCCTGGCCGAGTTCGTCGTCGCCCCTGCCTGATCACCGCTGGTGGCGGTCGATCGCCATCGGGCAGGATGGTGGCTTCATGGCTGAGACCGCTGGATTTGTTCCGCCTCCCTATCCGTACGATCGGCTCGATCGCCTGGCGCCGTTCGCCGAGGCGTTCGACGGCGGTGTGGTCGATCTCTCGATCGGCACGCCGTGCGATCCACCGATCGCCAGCGTGATTGCCGCGTTGTCGACATCGAACGCCGAGCGGGGCTATCCGCCGAGCATCGGCACCGACTCGTTGCGACAGGCGATCTGCTCATGGCTGGCTCGTCGCTTCGATCTCGATGTCTCGACGAGTCAGGTGGCTGCGTGCGTCGGGACCAAGGAATTGGTCGCCACCACGCCGCAGTACCTCCACCTGCGCACGCCATCGAAGGACACCGTGCTGTATCCGGCTGTCGCCTATCCGACGTACGAGATGGGCGCGACACTGGCCGGCCTCCGTGGCGTTCCGGTTCCGTCCAAAGCGGACGGCTCGCTCGACTTCGAGGCGATCAGTGCCGACGACGCCGGGCGGGCGCTCATGCTCTGGGTCAACAGCCCGTCGAATCCCACCGGGGCGCTCACCGATCTCGGTCTCGCCGCCGCGTGGGGCCGGCGGCACGGCGTGCCGGTGTTCAGCGACGAGTGCTACGTCGAGTTCACGTGGGATGGCTCGGCGAGCACGATCCTGCACCACGGGTTCGACGGTGTGGTCGCCGTGCATTCACTGTCGAAACGATCCAACCTCGCCGGTCTCCGCGTCGGGTTCTACGCGGGCGACCCCGACCTGGTCGGCTACCTGAAAGAGGTCCGCAAGCACGTCGGCATGCTGGTGCCCGGTCCGGCACAGGCCGCGGCGGCGGTCGCACTTGCCGACGATGCTCATGTCGACGTGCAACGCGACCGGTACCGAAGGCGACTCGAGCGGCTCGGCAAGGTCTTCTCGGCGTGGGCGGGAGTCGATGTTCCGTTCCCCGCTGGAGGTTTCTACCTGTGGTTCGATGCCGGCGACGGATGGGAGTTCGCCGAGCGATTGGCTCGCGAAGGAGGAGCCTTGGTGAGCCCGGGCGACTTCTACGGCGCAGGCGGTGCACAGAACGTGCGTGCCGCCGTGGTACAACCTGATGATCGAATCGAACGGGTCGCTCGGCGACTGGGGGTGTTGTGATGTCATTCCAACCTCAAGCGACAATGATGAGTCCGCCGCCTCCCGTCGTCGCCGCGTCGAAGGGCAAGCGACACAAGGGCTTGATCGTGCTCGGACTGGTCTTGCTGCTCGGCGGGGTGCTGGGTGGCGGCGCGATGGTCGCCAAGAGCATGTCGAACTACGAGGAGTCGGTGAAGTCGTTGGCCCGCGCCCCGGTCGGGTGCACCACGACGCTGGTCTTCGACAAGCCGGCGACATTCACCGTCTACATCGAAACCAAGGGCAAGCTCGGCAAGCTCGGAGGCGACTGCGAAACCAGCGGCAGCGAGTACAGCCACCCGGGCGACAAGCTTCCGAAGGTCTCGTTGACGCTGGTCGACAGCAAAGGCAACGAGGTCACCTTGGATCGCGGTGTCTCGGCGACCTATGACGTCAGTGGCTTCAAGGGCACCGGTGTGCGGTCGATGGTGATCACCGAGGCCGGCACGTACCGGCTGAACGTCGAATCAGACGACACCGATTTCGCCGTCGCAATCGGCAAGGACCCGAAGAAGGACAGCGATCTGTTGAAGGCCATTGGCGGGGGAGTCGCCCTCGGCGGTCTGGTGCTCGGTCTGTTGTTCTTGCTGCTCGGCCTTCGCCGGCGGCGAATCAGAGCCGGCGATGGCCGACATCCGCAATCCTGCGGGACCGATGCCCGGCTGGCCGCCGAGCACCTATCCGGGCATGCCGCCCGCACCACCGGCGCCACCAGGGCCGCCAGGCTTCCACCCGGAGCCGCCGCCGGCCCCACAGCCGAGCGGCATGCCCGGGCAACCTCCGATCCGGCTGCCGGAGCAACCGGCGGCGGGAGGGTTTGCGCCGCCGACATTCGCGCCACCGCCACCCCCGCCACCGCCATCCGATCGCCCCTCCAACGGCGCCACCGTCGTCGCACCTCCGACCGCGCCTCCGACCGCGCCGCCCCCGGCGCCATCCGGCGGGGGCTGGGCCGTGCCCGACGACTCCGACGAGGACTAGCGATCCGGAGAACTGTGGCGGCGTTGGCTACAGGCGGCGCATGACGGTGACGACCCGACCGAAGATCTGCACCTGATCGGCGTCGAAGACCATCGGCTCGAGGCGGGAGTTGGCCGGGATCAGCGTGATGGTGGCACCCTTGCGTTGGAACGTCTTGACGGTGGCCTCCTCGCCAGGGATGCCGGCGATGACGATCTCGCCGTTGACGGCCGTTTCTTGCGCACGGGCGACCACGAAGTCGCCGTCCATGATGCCGATGTCGATCATCGAGTCGCCGCGAACACGCAGCATGAACAGGTCGCCGGTGCCGGTGAAGTCTTCCGGGAGCGGGAACAACTCTTCGACGTTCTCCTGAGCCAGCACGTCGGTACCGGCAGCGACATCACCGACGAGCGGCACGTGGCGAACAGGCCGACGCTCGATGGCGGCGCCCGAGGACGGATCGAACCGAACCTCGATCGCACGCGGCTTGGTCGGGTCCCGCTTCAAGAACCCCATCCGCTGCAACGAGGCGAGATGGCTGTGCACCGTGGAGGGCGAGGTGAGCCCGACGGCCTCGCCGATTTCGCGCACGCTGGGCGGGTAGCCGCGTTCGCGCATGCTGGTTTCGATCATGTCGAGGATGCCTCGTTGGCGAGCGGTCAGTTGTTCGGACATGGCGCATAGCGTACGCGCGTTCGTGACCCAGGTCAAACATTCGTTCGTGAAACAAATGTTCGATCAGAGGTTGACGTCGAACGACTGTTCGTGGCATGCTGCGAACAGTCGTTCGAGCAACGTGTGTTCGATCAGGCTCATCCAGTTCGCAGAAACGGAGCAGTTCGATGGCCATCGCAGTCGTCATCCCAGGGCAATTCGGCGATTCGTCACCTGCCGGCCAGCTGTATGCCCGCCGGCGGCTGATGGTGGGGCTCTGCCTGACCGCGATCGTGCTGGTGCTGTTCATCGGCACCGGCCACGTTGTGGCGAATCGTGGGGGCGCTCCTGCCTCCGCCTCCATGATTCGCCCTGCAAGCGCCGCGTCGGCCGGCGCTGCGCCGGCCGCAGCCAACGTCTACATCGTCCAGCCGGGCGACACGCTGTGGTCGATCGGCGAGCGGTTCCACGGTCACGCCGTGCTCGTCGACTACGTCGATTCGCTGGTCGCGGCCAACGGTGGCACCGAGTTACAAGTGTCGCAAGCGCTCACGCTGCCCTGACCCATCCAGTAGCCTCGGGCGGCGTGCGTTGCCCGAAATGCCATACCGACGACACCAAGGTGATCGATTCGCGCGAGGCAGAAGAAGGCGCGTCGATCCGTCGCCGTCGCCTTTGCGCCAGCTGCCAACACCGCTTCACGACCTACGAGCGGCTCGAGGAAGTTGCCCTGGTCGTGGTGAAGAGTCACGGTCTGCGCGAACCGTTCGACCGCTCCAAGATCGTCGCCGGCGTCACCGCGGCTTCGAAGGGTCGCCCGGTCACTGCCGAGCAGATCGAGGCGTTGAGCATCGAGTTGGAGGATCACTCCCGCCTGCAGGGCAACGAGATCACCTCGGCCGAGGTGGGCCTGGAGGTGCTCGAACGGCTGCGCTCGCTCGATGTCGTGGCGTACATGCGCTTTGCCAGCGTCTACAAGAACTTCGACGCTGCCGCCGACTTTCAACGTGAGCTGGTGCTGTTGAAGAAGCTGGAGAGCACCTAGGTCGTGACCGAGGCAGTCGCGCAGATATCGGGTGAACAAGAAGTCGTCCTCTTCGAGCACGTGAACCAGTCGCATGCGATGCGAGAGTTGTTGCGCTCCTCCGGTGACCCGGGGCCCGACGCCTCCGGCGAGCTGGGGTGAGATGGTCAGGTTCAGCTCATCGATCAGGTCGGCGGCCGCCAACGCGCCATTCAGCGTCGCCCCTCCCTCGGCCTGCACGAACTTGGCGTCCAGCTGGGCCACCACGCCGGCCAGGTCCACCGCGCCCACGCCGGCACGAACCGAATCGACCGAGGCAGGCGGGGCGTCGTCGGGCAGGATCAGGAACCCGGCACCGCTGGTGAACAGCGCGGGGGTCACGTCCACATCGCCCCGGCGGCTGACCACCCCGACTCGCTGACCGGCCTTCCGAGGCGGCCCGTAGCCCTCGATGCGCACGGTCGCGGCGCCCACGATCAACACGTCGGCGAGGTCGCGCAACGTCAGCAGCACCTCCTGGTCGGCTGCGCTCGACAAGCCACGAGAGTTGCTGTCGACGACCGTGGAGCCGTCGATGCTCGCCACCATGCACACACCGACCCAGGGTCGAGTGGCCGGCCGAGGCCGCTCGACGTCGTACGCCTCGCGTACGGTCACATGATCCGTCGGGGAATCGAACAGCCGGCGCATCGCAGCGATGATACGGGCATCGCTTGCCGAACGCTGGCGGTCACGTGCCTCGCAGGTACGGCATCACCACCGCTTCGAGCATGGGCGTGAACCAATTGGCAGCCACCGTGGTGAGGTGATTGATGTCGCGGAACATCAAGATGTCGCCGATGATCAATGGGCAGTCGGTCGCCGTGCACATCCAGTCGGACGTGTCCACGAAGCGGGCACCGTCTTGGTCGGCGATCGCTCGTTCGGCCTCGAGCTTGCCGGTCTCGACCGCCTTGACCCTGGTGTTCACGCAGGCCTGCACGTTGGTGAGGTGAGCCGACAGGCACGTGGCCGGATCGGTCGCGCGAGTCGGGATTGTCGCCGAGCACCAACAGGCGCGGTGTCAGACCCTTCAGCCGGCCGAGCGTGGTGCCGAAGCCGTCGCGCCACTCCTGATCGCTGTTCGGGTAGTGCCGCGACCCGGTGACGATGACGAGGTCGGGGTGCTCGGCGGCGATGAACTGCACGGCCTTGTCGTGCCAGATCGGGACAGGTGCGGGCCAGCGTGGCCGTCGGGATTGCGACCGACGCGGCCGGGCACCCACCCTTGGCCAGCACGATCAGCTCGAACCCGTTGTCGTCGGCGATCTTGCGCAACGGTGGGAACCATTGCGCCGCGTGCGAGTCACCGAACAGCACGATCTTGATCGACGACGACGTGTTGCCGTAGCGGCACGGGTTCAACTTGTCGTCGACACCGATGGCGACGCAGCCGTCGCCATAGACGGCCGGCCGGTCGTTGAACAGCTTGGCCAGCGACGGACGCATGTTGCTGGGCACCGCGGACGTCGTCAGGCCCTGTTCGAGCACCGCTTGATTGGCAGCGACAAGGCTGGCCAGGTCGGCACCCGTCAGCGGTGCGGCCGGCGTGGCAGTTGCATCAGCAGGTGACTCGACGGCCACCGACGCCCCAGGATTCGTGCTGGTCGTCGTCGGCGTGCTCAGGGCCAAGACGGGTGCTGCAGCGACACGGCCGCTGTCGAGCTGGCGTGGCAGGGCCAGCGAGATGGTCCCGGTGACCAGCACGGTCGCGCACAGCGAAGCGCCGAGCGCCAGCCCGCGACCGGGCCGTGCGGCAACCCATGCCGAGTGGCGGACGGGATCTTCGACGAGCCGCAACGACGCGGCGGACAGGAGCAATGCGACGCCGATCGCCGCGAACCGTTGACCGAGTGAGAGCGGACCCCACTTGGCCTCGGCCAGCACCAGCGCCGGCCAATGCCAGAGGTAGATGGCGTACGAGCGGCGCCCGATCCACTGCAAGGCCGGATGCCGAAGCACGACCAGGGGAGCGAACGGGGCGGCGTCGCTGCCTCCCGATACCACGATCAGCGCCGTGCCCAGCACCGGCAACAGGGCCGCAGTTCCCGGGAAGGCGATCGAGCCGTCGAACGTCACGACGGCGGTTGCGATCCCGGCGACACCGATCCACGCTGCGACGGCACGTGCCGTGGGGGACACCAGCCGCCATGCCGTGCCGCCGACCGCCACGAGCCCCCCGATGGCGAGCTCCCACATGCGGGCCGGAAGCAGGTAGAAGGCGCCGGTCGGGTGTGCGCGGGTCATCCACACGCAGGCCCAGAACGAGACCAGGGCCACGGCGATCATCATCACGGTGACCAGCCGCCGGTAGCGGCGCGGGCGGCGACGCAGGCCGAGCAGCGCCAGCGGCCAGAACAGGTAGAACTGCTCCTCGACGGCGAGCGACCAGAAGTGCAGCAGCGGGGACGGAGTGCGGCCGAGCTGCGAGGCGAAGTAGTCGCCGAGGCGGCTGGCGAACACGAAGTTCAACACGAAGCCACTGGCGGCGATCGCGTCGGTCGCCAATGGTCGTTGAGCGATCGGCGACAGCAGCACCTGCGATGCGAGCACAGTGGCCACGACCACGACGCACGAGGCCGGCAGCAGCCGCCGGGCCCGGCGGGCCCAGAAACGACGCAACGAGATCGTGCCGGTGCTCGCCACCTCGCGCAGCAGCAAGCGGGTGATCAAGAAGCCGGAGAGCACGAAGAACACGTCGACCCCGACGAACCCGCCGGCGAACACGGCGATCCTGGCGTGGAACAGCACCACGACCACGACTGCGACCGCCCGCAACCCCTCGATGTCGGGCCGAAACTCGTCGTCGACGGCCACGCCTGATTTCGCCATCTCCAGCATCCGGACGAAAGACTAGATGTGGGTGCAGAACCTCGCTGTCATGCCCCGTTCCACGGCTGACGCCTGTGGATATCTGTGCATAAACACTGCGTATTCACCTTCTGTCCCCAGAGAATTCAGCTCAAATTCAGTGGTTATACCCCTTCCTCCCCACAGGCAAGTGCCTTTAAGGTCAACGCCCGTAGCTAGCTGCGGTGTGAGGCGCGGATGGGCGGCAATCCTCCGATTGATTCGGGTCTTGCTGCGGGGTAGGGAGACTCTAAACCTGCGACCTCACATCGCTGCTGGCGGAACGGCTCGGAAAGGTTCCTCCGGGAATCTTTCTGGCCGTTTCGCACGGATAGCATTGACACGGGTGTAACTACAGTGCTGTAATCTTACAACTGCTTGTGGTGGGCGCAAGCCGGGGGACACCTTTGCCACCACATCTTGTGGTCTTCCCGAACAATCGATACCGTCTCTACGACTCCCAAAGGAGCACCAAATGTCACTGGCGCCGGAACGTCTCGCCATCGGAATCACCCGTCATTTCACGTCGTCGGGGAAGCGTCCGTACGACCAGGTGCAGTGGGAGCGTCGTGACGCCCGGATCAGCAACTGGAAAGACGGCAGCGTTGCGTTCGAGCAGTTGGGTGTCGAATTTCCCGTGGGCTGGTCGCTGAACGCCACCAACATCGTCGCCCAGAAGTACTTCCGCGGCACGATCGGCACGCCCGAGCGCGAGTCGTCGTTGCGCCAGGTCATCGACCGGGTCGCCGACACGATCTCGACGTGGGGTGTCGAGGGTGGGTACTTCGTCAACCCGCACGAGGTCGAAGCCTTCAACGACGAATTGAAGTACATCCTGGTCACCCAACGGGCCGCGTTCAACAGCCCGGTCTGGTTCAACATCGGCGTCAAGGGTGTGCCCCAGCAGGCCAGTGCCTGCTTCATCCTCGCCGTCGAAGACACGATGGACGGCATCCTCAACTGGTACCGAGAAGAGGGCGTGATCTTCAAGGGCGGGTCGGGATCCGGCATCAACCTGTCGAACATCCGGTCCAGCTACGAGCTGCTCAACGGTGGCGGCACTGCGAGTGGCCCGGTCAGCTTCATGCGCGGCGCCGACGCGTCGGCCGGCACGATCAAGAGCGGCGGCAAGACACGTCGGGCGGCCAAGATGGTCATCCTCAACGTGGACCATCCCGACATCGAAGAGTTCGTGTGGTGCAAGGCGAAAGAAGAGCGCAAGGCCCGGGTGCTGCGCGACGCCGGCTTCGACATGGACCTCGACGGTTCGGACAGCTTCAGCATCCAGTACCAGAACGCGAACAACTCGGTCCGGGTCAGCGACGATTTCATGCACGCGGTGATCAACGACACCGACTGGGATCTGCATGCCGTGAAGGACGGCTCCGTGGTCCGTACCGTGCGGGCTCGCGATCTGTGGCGGGAGTTGGCGACCGCGTCGTGGGAGTGCGCCGACCCCGGGCTGCAGTTCGACACCACGATCAACAAGTGGCACACCGCCCATGCCACGGGCCGGATCAACGGTTCCAACCCGTGCAGCGAGTACATGCACCTCGACAACTCGGCGTGCAACCTGGCGTCGATCAACCTGTTGCACTACCTCGACGAGGACGGCAACTTCGATGTCGAGTCGTACATGCACACGATCGAGGTGATCTTCACTGCCCAGGAGATCCTCGTCGGCCGTGCCGACTACCCGACGGAGAAGATCGCCGAGACCAGCCGCCAGTTCCGCCAGCTGGGCATCGGCTACGCCAACCTCGGTGCGTTGCTGATGGCCCTCGGCCTGCCCTACGACTCGGTCGAGGGTCGGGCGTGGGCGGCGACGCTGACCTCGCTGATGACGGGCCACGCCTACGCGACCAGCGCCAAGATCGCCAGCCGGATGGGCGCGTTCGCCGGCTTCGCCGAGAACGAGCGCCACACCCTCAACGTGCTGCGCATGCACCGCGATGCCAGCTACAGATCGCCGGCGCCGACGCCGTGCCCACCGAGGTCACTGCGGCCAGCCAGCATGCGTGGGAGGTGGCCGTGCGTGACGGCGAAGAGTACGGCGTGCGCAACAGTCAGGCGTCGGTGCTCGCCCCGACCGGCACCATCGGACTGATGATGGACTGCGACACCACGGGCATCGAGCCAGACCTCGGGCTGGTCAAGTTCAAGAAGCTGGTCGGCGGCGGCAACATGCAGATCGTCAACCAGACCGTGCCGCGTGCGCTGCGCAAGTTGAACTACACGACGGCCCAGATCGAGGAAATCGTCGCCTACATCGACCGCGAGAAGACCATCCTCGGCGCCCCGCATCTCGGCCGCGGAGCACGTGCCGGTGTTCGCCTGCTCGATGGGTGACAACACGATCCACTACGAGGGTCATGTGCGGATGATGGGGGCGACCCAGCCGTTCCTGTCCGGGGCGATCTCCAAGACGGTCAACATGCCTGAGGAAGCCTCGGTCGAAGACATCGAGGCGCTGCACCAGCTGTCATGGGAGCTCGGTCTGAAGGCGGTTGCGGTGTACCGCGACAACTGCAAGGTCGGTCAGCCGTTGTCGACGGCACGCAAGGATGGCGAAGGCGTCGACACCCCGACGTCGATGGCCGCGACACAGACGGTGGAGCGCATCGTCGAGCGTGTCGTGCACCAACCGATCCGCCAGAAGCTGCCGCGCACCCGCAGTGCGCGCGACGTTCGAGTTCCGCGTCGCCGACTGCAAGGGTTTCGCCAACATCGGCGAGTACGCCGACGGCCGCCCCGGTGAGATCTTCTTGACCGTGTCGAAGCAGGGCTCGACCCTCAGCGGCATCATGGACGCGTTCGCCAAGAGCATCAGTTACGGCTTGCAGTACGGCGTGCCGATGCGAGCCTTCGTCGAGGCGTTCACCAACATGCGATTCGAGCCAGCCGGCATGACCGACGATCCCGACATCCGCTTCGCCTCGTCGATCATGGACTACCTGTTCCGTCGCCTGGCGCTGGAGTACTTGACCTACGACGAGCGCGCCGAGTTGGGCATCTTCTCGATCGACGAGCGCCTGCAGCCGACGTTGCCCGGGGTGGAGGAGAGCGCCATCGAGACCCGCACGGGGAGCGAGATCGCCGCCGATCCCAAGAGCCTGCCGTCGGCCGACGAGCTGGTCGCCCAGCTCGACCTCGGCCTGGCATCCAAGGCGCCGAACAACGACATCACCAACCCCGGTGGCATCGTGCGGCCGGCCGGGGCCACACCGAAGGTTCGCCACAGCGACGCGCCGATGTGCATGCAGTGTGGGGTGCAGATGATCCGCGCCGGCTCATGCCACGCCTGTCCGAGCTGCGGTTCGACAAGCGGCTGCAGCTGATGTCGACGATCACCGAGTGTCACCGGGCTATCGACGAGGCCGCCACATTCGCGGACCAGGGCCCGGCGACCACAACAGCCGTCGCACACGATTTGCTGGGAGCCGAGATCAGCATCATCTCGACAGCATTGACTGCGGCACTCGAGGCAATGGACGGCCAGCAGATCCGTGGGTCAGGCACCGTCGTCAAATCTCGGAGTCGTTGGGTCGTGCTCCAATAACAGGCCCGTCACTGCGCGTGTCGGGCCGGTGTTCGACTCGGGCATCG
>CAWDUI010000050.1:0-10258 GCA_963805445.1 Ilumatobacteraceae bacterium
TGATGGGAGTCGACGACCTCGAGGTCATTGCGCTTCCGACAGCGATCATGCTCGAGTCTCCAGCTTCGGCGGCAGGCAACTCGACAGGTGTGCGCTCACGATTGCGTTCGATCCGCGGTCACGGACTCCGGTTCGACCAGGTGGAAGCCGTTGACGCGCTGGTGCGACGCGCCCGACTGGGGATGGTCGACAGCCGTGCGGGACTCGACGAATTGGGCGAGATCGACACGCGCCCACCGCCGCACCGCCGGATCGTTCGTTCGCTCGGACTCGGCGTGCTCGCCACTGGCTTCTCGCTGGCATTGCAGCCGTCGCTCGTCGGGGTGCTGCTGGCCTTCGTGTTGGGGACCCTCGTGGGAGCGTTCGTCACCCTCGAGCTGCCGGGCTTCGGGGCGGTCACGCCGACACTCGTTTCGTTCGTCGTGTCGGTGGCGGTGTTTGCATTGTTCGACCTCTACGACGGGCAGAACCCCATCCGGATTCTCATCCCTCCCCTGTTGATCTTCCTGCCGGGAGCGAAGCTCACGTTGGGGACCATCGAGCTCGCGGAGGGAGCGGTCGTGAGTGGTACGAGTCGCTTGATGAGCGGGCTGATCGACCTGCTGTTGCTGGCGACGGCAATCGTCGCGGCGGCGGCGCTGATCGATCTCCCCCAGCGTGACCTCATCGACCGGCCGGCGCCACAACTCGGCCAATGGAGCCTGATCCCTGCGGTCGTGCTCATTGCGTTCGGGTATCGCTATTTCAGCTGCGCCACTCGACGCTCCGTGCCGTGGATCATGCTCGTGCTGTCGGTGGCACTGACAGCAGAGCGCCTCGCCTCGCTCGTGTTCTCCCCTGCCGTGTCCGCCTTCGTTGCGGCAGCGGTGATGACACCAGTCGTGTTGGCGATCGATCGTCGCCCAGCAGGGCCGAGGGCGATGGTGCTGTTCCTGCCCGGCTTCTACCTGCTGGTGCCGGGCGCCACCGGCCTCATCGATGTCACCGAAAGCGTTGCGCCGGTGTTCTCGAGCAACAGTTTGATCAACACGATGTCGATCGTGGTCGCAATCGCTCTCGGGGTGCTCGTGGCGAAGGGCGGCGACGTGGCGGTCGCCGGGCTGATCGACGCACGGCGGCGCCGTTGACCCAGCAGAACCGATGTCGACTCACTCCGGCCGGCCCGCGACACGTGCAGATCGGTCGACAGTGGCGTGACGGAAGCGTTGGCCATGAGCGACGCCACTCCGTCGGTCGGAATGACGTCGCCGCCCTGGAACTCGATGCTCATCAGGCATGTCAGAGGCGCCAGATCACGGGACGATTCCGCCGCTGCGTCGCTCACGAGCCAGACGGGAACGACGGGTGGAGATCATCGACGAACAGCGTCGGCGCCGCTGCCGAGTAGGCCGCCGCCACCTGGAACGCCGTGAGGTCGTCGAAGTTGCGCCCGCAGATCTGAACGCCGGTCGGCACGCCGTTGCGGTCGAACCCCGACGGCACGTTGACCACGGGGACGGTGTACATCAGATTGAACGCCGGGGTCAGCATCCAACTCCCCAAGGGGTTGACGAGCTCACCGTCGACGGCGAGTTCCTCGGTGGTGAAGTCGAAGTCGGCGGACATCGCTGCCGACCCGACCGTCGGGCACACGAACGCATCGAACCCGGATTCGAACAGCGCGTCGTACTCGGCGAACATCCGCGCGGCATATGCCTGACCCTCGGCGAGTTGCACCGGTCCGGCACCTTCACCGGCCATGTGCACGAAGTGGTTGGCGTAGGTGGTCAGCGCCTCCGGGGGAACGAGGTCGCGGATCTCCAACAGCATCGCACCCATTGCCGACGACAGCAGGTTCTTCAGGGTCGCGGCCTCGATCTCCTCTTCGACCCAGGTGAGCTCGACCTCCTCGATGCGGGCGCCTTGATCGGCGAGCAACTGGATTGCGGCGTCGGTGTTCGTGCGGACCTCCGGATCGACGCGGGCCCATCCCTGATCGGGCGAGTAGGCGATGCGCATCCCGTCGATGCGGGCGTAGGTCGTGGGGTACTCGAGCGCGGGTCGCAGCGCCGTCATCTGCGCAGGATGTGGCCCGGTCATTGCGTTCTGCATGAGTACGAGGTCGGCGAACGAGCGCGCCATCGGGCCCGAGGTTCCCTGCGGCATGATCTCGCCGCCGGGCGCGAGCGGGACACGTCCGTGCGGCGGCTTGAAGCCGTACAGGCCGTTGAACGCCGAGGGGATGCGGATCGATCCGCCCATGTCGCTGCCGGTCGCGAGCGTGGTCATTCCCGCCGCCAGCGCGGCTCCGGAACCTCCCGATGACCCACCGACGGTCTTGTCGAGATTCCACGGGTTGCGCGTCACCCCCCACAGCTTCGACCAGGTCTGGCCGATGAAGTAGAACTCCGGCACCGTGGTCTGACAATGGAAGATCGCCCCTGCCCGTTCCAGCAGATCGACGACCGGTGTGTTGTGCTCCACGACGTTGTCGGCCAGCGCCGCCGAACCGGCAGTCATCCTCCAGCCGGCCACGGCGTCTTCGTCCTTGAGCGCGACGGTGATGCCCTCCAACACCCTGGCTTCGCCGCGCCGGTAGCGCTCACCGGCGGCTCGCGCCGCCTCACGGGCGGTGGCGAAGTGGGTGTCGGTGGTGGCGTTGACGAGCGGATTCACCGCCTCGTGGCGTTCGATCTGGGCGTCGAGCACATCGAGCGGCGTCAGCTCGCCGGAGCGGAACCGTTCGATCAGTTCGGCGGCACCGAGATAGCAGAGTTCGAGCGACTTGGGGCTGGAGGTGGGAGACAACGGACGTCCTTTCGGTTCGCTCAGAGCCTGACCGGAGAGTCCGGACCGAGGGGGATGCCCAGCAGGAACCACGCCGCGAACAGCAGCAGCCAGACGATCATCACCCAGATCGCATAGGGGATCATCAGGGCGATGATCGTGCCGATGCCGGCCCGGGGGTCGTAACGGCGGGCGATCGTGACGATGAAAGGGAAGTACACCATCAGCGGCGTGAGCACGTTGGTCGGTGAATCGCCGACCCGATACGCGGCTTGGACGGTTTGCGGTGCGACGTCGAGCCGTTGGAAGATCGGAATGAACACCGGCGCGAAGATCGCCCACTTCGGCACCACACCGGGCAGGATCAGGTTGAGCAGCACGATCACGACGATCATCAGCAGCAGCAACAGCAGCGCGGGAACGTCGATCTTCTCGAGCACCTGCGCCATCTCGACCGCGATGACCTTCGGCAAGTTCGTGTAGTTGAAGAACGCGATGAACTGGGCGATCATCAGGAACATCAGGATCAGGCCGCCGAGCGACGAGAACGTCGTGGAGATCGCGCCGACGACGTCGTTGGCGCTCGAGATCGTCTTGGCGCCGAGGCCGAACGCGATGCCACAGATCAGGAAGATCAGGGCGATGAGGAAGATCAGCGACGCCATGAACGGGGTCGCCCCGATGATCGCACCCGATTCCGGGTCGCGCAGCGGAGCACCCGGCGGGAAGGTGAGCAACGAGATCCCGATCAGGCAGCCGACCAGCGCCCACCCGGCGAACTTGAGACCACGGGCCTCGCCGACATCGTCCACCTCCGGTTCCTCCGTCATCGCCGGTACGGCACCGACGACCTGGCCAGTCGGCGGGGTGTACTCACCCAGACGCGGTTCGATCATCCGAGCGGTGACGACGGCGGCCACGCCGGCGAGCAGAATTGTCGACACGATGCCGAAGTAGAAGTTCGCCGTGATGTTGAGCGGGTCACCGCCCGACCCGATCGCTTCATTGGTGATCTCCGTGATCATGCTGTCGGTCGGTGTGATCAACAGGTTCACACCGAACACAGCGCTCACCCCGGCGAACGCCGCCGCCATGCCGGCGAGCGGATGTCGACCGACGCTCAGAAACGCGGCAGCGCCGAGCGGGATCAGGATCAGATAGCCGGCGTCGGTCGCCACGCTGCTGACGACGCCCACGAGGATCAAGATGTACGCAAGTGACGCTGGCGGCGCCACCTTGACGATCTTGCGGATGAGCGCCGCCATCAGTCCGGAGATCTCGGCGACACCGACTCCGGCCATTGCGACGAGCGTCACCGCGACGACGCTGAACGCGGCGAAGTTGGCGACGAACGTCGAGAAGAAGAACCTGAGCCCGTCGACCGACAGCAGGCTGCGGACCTCGAACGTGGTCGGCTGGATGACGTAGTCGGGCAACTCCACGATCTCGTTGGTGACCACGTCGTACGGGACGACCGACCCACCGAGCGCGCCCTGGATGTCCTCGAGCACGCTGAAGGGAACCGGGATGGCGACGTCCTCGGTCACGGACACGTCGAATGCGGCGACGATCGCCGACAACACCATCAGCCCGGCGATCAGATAGACGAACATGATCGCCGGGGTCGGCACCCTGTTGCCGATGCGTTCGATCGCCCCCAGCAACCCGTCGGACTTCTCGGCCTCGGCGATGTTGGTGGAGTTCGTCATCGGACCGGCTCGAAGTCGACGGCGAGCTGAACGAGGAGACGGGCGCCGAAACCGCTGCAGCCCGTCGTGTGCCACAACCGATCGGCCGGCGTCTGGGCGACACCGGCGATGTCGATGTGCGCCCATGGCACCGCGTCGACGAACTCGGCGAGGAACAACCCGGCGTGGATCGCACCGGCGTTCGGGGTCGTCCCGAGGTTGCGGAGGTCCGCGATCGGCGAGTCGATGTCCTTGCGGTAGGCCTGCTCGAGCGGCAGCTCCCACACCCGTTCACCGGTCGACTCACCGGCGACCTCGACCTGGTCGACGAGCGCTGGAACATTGCCCATCACCACACCGAGTGAGGTTCCGAGGGCTCGCATCGCTGCCCCGGTGAGCGTGGCGATGTCGATGATCGCGTCGACGCCCTCCTCGACGGCCAGCACGAGTGCGTCGGCCATGATCAGACGCCCTTCGGCGTCGGTGTTGATCACCTCGACGGTGGTGCCACCGCGGATGGTGAGCACATCCCCGAGTGCCATGGCGGTCCCCGACGGCATGTTGTCGGTGCACATCAGCCACGCGGTCACTTCCGCCCGGCATCCGACCGCACCGAGCACGCACATCGCGGCGAACGTCGACGCGCCGCCCGTCATGTCGTTCTTCATCTGCGCGTGCACCTCGTCGCCGGGTTTCAAGCTGAGGCCGCCCGAGTCGTACATCAGCGTCTTGCCGACGATGCCCAGCCGGCCGCTCGGCTCGCCGTCAGGCCGGTAGGTCATCTTGATCATGCGAGGCGGCTCGACGCTTCCGGCGTTGACACCGAGAATCCCGCCGCACCCCAAGTCTCGGAGTTCGTCCTCACCGAAGACCTCGACGGCCAGGCCACGCGACGGCCCGATCTGGACAGCGAGCGCGGCGAGCATCGACGCCGTCAGGTGGCTGTGCGGCGAGTTGGCCAGGTCACGTGACAACTTCGTCGCCGCGGCGAACGCGCGCCCCCGTTCGGCCCCCGCGTGGGCCTCGGCGATGTCGGCGGCGTCGACCACGATCGCAATGCTGCGCACCGGCGTGCCCGTGGGTTCGGAACGAAGCGCGTCGAAGGTGTACCTCGACAACAGGATCCCCTCCACGACGGCCTGCGCGAGTGCGGCGACCCCGATCGCCGGTGCGGTTGGCACGACGACAGCCAGATCGACGTGTTTGCCGGCTGCACGACCGAACGATGCCCCGGCGTCTCGAGCCTCGCTGACGCTGAGCTCCTCCGGTCCGGTGCCGACCGCCACTCGAGCCACGCCGTCCATCGACGTCACCAGCATGCTCGTGCCGACGGCCCCGGTGAAGCCGTTGAGCAACAGCTGCGACCGGTCGACCCCGAGCCGCTCGTCGACCGACCCATCGGATGCGACACAGCATCCCACCACGGTCGCGTCGGTGGGTACAGCATCACCCGCACTGACCGCCAGAGCGAGCGAGACCTCGATCGACGGAGGCGTCAGGCGGATGGGAGTTGCGCTCGCTGTCATTGTCGATGCCCTCGTGTGGTGCGTGCCCGCTCCCGGCGGGAGCGCTCCTCGCATCGAAGCGCATCAGGGTTCAGCGCTCAAGCGTCCAGCCGAGAACCATGCCCGACCACCCATCCCCTCCCATCCCCTCCCCCGGCCGGCGTCATGGACGATCGCCGTCGTCGAGCAAGCCCAGTTCCAGCGCACGCTCGACGGCGGCCCGGCTCCCGCTGACGTCCAGCTTGCGATAGATGTTCGCCTTGTGCCACTTGACGGTGTTGACCGACAGGTAGAGCCGCCCGGCGATCTCCGCTGCCGTGGCCGACCGGGCCAGGAGCCGGAGCAGCTCGATCTCGCGAGTCGTGAAGCGCAGCCCGTCCGCGCCGGCCTCGCCTGCCGCGAGAACACGTCGAGCGTCGACGAGCATCGGCAGATCGAGGCGGGCGATGTCCGGGCGCTCCCAGAACGCCGCCGGCGCGTCGCAGATCACACCGAGCAGACGCCGGTCGGACGCGAGTGCGACCGCTCGACGGGCATCGCCGGTCGCCGCCGACGCCGAGTCTGCGACGGTCGACTCCGCCAACAAACGGACCACCCGTCCGTGCGCGCATATCGGGGCGGGCTGCTCGGACAGCCATCTCCGGACGTCGCTGAGTGGGTGGCGCATGAGCAGGACGTGCGTCCATGCCGACATGGTGAATTCGTTCGGTGACAGTCCCTTCAGCATCGCGAATCGCGCCATCGGTGTCGCCGAGATCTGCTCGCCGCCGAGCCGCTCGCACCGGCAGATACGACTCGACGAACGGAAGCCGCGCCGCTCGCTGCGACAACACGGGGTTGGACGGCTCGATCGCAACGCCGGCCAGATCGCCCACGAGTTCGCACACCAGGTGAAAGTTCGCCGCACCGATGTCCGACGCACCCTGCACGGCGCGGCCGAAGGGCGCAGCGACCGATGCCGCATCGCCATCGAGGGCGGCAAGCAGCGCCCGTGCGAGGTGGGCAGGGTGCATCACGTAGTGGTCGATCACGCCGAGCTGCTCCACCAGCGCATCGGCGGTCTGGAGATGCAGCAGCGCCTCGTTCCGATCGCCGAGGAACGCACGAACGAGTGCACCGACGGCGTGCAGTCCCGCGACCGAGATCGGCTCGAGCTGAGACGGCTGGGCAATCAACCCATCGAGCCGTTCGAGGGAGCCGGCGAGGTCGCCGAGTAGGAACCGGGCGCGGATCTCGGCACCGTCAGCAACGATCCGAAACGCCGGTACGTCATCGTTGCCGGGCATGTGAGGGAACGCCTCGTCGGCTGGGAGGTCGTCCAACCGGGAGCGGCCCTCGGCGACCAACTGGAGCGCTTCGGCGGGACCGGTCGACCACCACACGCCCTGGGCCCAGACGAGCCGTTTGATCGCTGCCCCGGCGGGCGTTCGTAGCGGGTGGCTCTGGATCAGCTCCAGCGCACGGGTGCTCCGCCCGATCAGCAGGTTGGCCCAACCCGCCAGGAGGGCACACCCGGCGTCGTCGGCCCAGTACCTCACGGGGATGCGCTCCATCAGATCGGCGAGGACGTCGACACGAGAGGCCGTGTACAGCGTGCCCCAACGTTGTTGGAGCACCGCCACCGCACGCTCGAACGCCCCGGCCTGTTGAAGGTGGTGAACGGCGCGCTCGGTTGCCTCGGCAGTTGCCGGTTCGTCGAGCCAGGCCTCGGCGACGCGGAGGTGTGTCGGCGTGATCACCCCTGGATCGATGGTTGCCATCCGCCGTACGAGCGCTTGACGGAAGAGAGGAACCAGGGACACCTCGTCGCCGTCGACGACGACGAATGCGGTCTCGTCGGCAAGAGATCGCAGTCGACTGGCCGCCCCGGCACCTCCCCCGACTCGTTCGGTCACGCTCGTTGGGACGGAGCCGCCCAACGACACGATCGACAGCAACTCGAGGTCGTCGGCACCGAGATGCGGAAGGATCTCTGAAGCGACCAAAGCCTGCAGCACCATCTCGGCGCGATCGAACCCTCCGCTCGGATCGGCGCCGAGATGCCGACGGAACACCTCGACACCACGCGCCCATCCTCCGATCGCGTGCATGACCGCATGAGCGGCGTCAGCCAGATCGGGGCCGAGCAGGTGAGCGACCGCCTCGCCGTCGAGCAGCAGATCGCGGGCCTGGACGATCACTGCCGCATCGTGAACCGGCCACTGCAGCGACAGCGTGGACAGCCCGTCCCGCGTGGACACGATCAGGTGGTGGTCATCGTCGTACCAGCGCTGCAGGATCGCGGCGATCCCGGACTGGAGCGGGAAGGGCACGAGGTGGAGGTCGTCGAGGACCAACGTGCACGGGCCATCGACCTCGGCGAGGATCGACTCGATGGCCTCGGCGGCCGACGCTCCGATGCGCTCGGGGACGTCGACATCGATCCCGTACCCACCCGCTGCACCGAGTTGGCGCGCCGCATCGACGAGGCCGTTCACGACGGTTCCGGCATCGGTGCGGAACGCACTGCCGAGCCGCGCCCACGCAACCGGCCGGGCGCTCACATCTGCCGGGCCGCGTTCTGACGGCAGGCGTCCAGCGACCTCGATCCACTCGCTGACTGCTGATGTCTTCCCGAACCCCGCAGGCGCAATCACCACGGCGAAGGACGCATCCGCAAACCGTGCCGACAGCGGGGACGCAGTCAACGAGGTCACGGAAAGCGATTTTGCCGTGACATTGTTCCGAGTGACCACTCGAGGTCGAGGTTCGACCGATCCCGGTGGTCAGGGCGTGATGGTCAGGGCGTATAGCGCAAGATCGCCGCTGCCGCCCCACCCATCGGCACGTCGGCGGCCCGAAGGGCGATCACCCGGCCACCGTGACGCAGGACGCGTCGAGCAATTTCGTCGGTGACGCCGTAGTTCTCCGCGTCGGACTGCTCGGCGAACTCGACGGCACCGGTCGCTTCGTCGACCGTGCCGGGAACGCTCACATCGACGTCGAGCACCACGGTGTCGACGGCGCCGATCGTGGCCAAACGCGCGACATCAGCGAGGTCGAACGCCGCGCGGCCCTGAGAGTTGCGCTGATCGACCAACAGCGCCAGGTCGGTGAGTTCGACCGCGTACACCTCGTCGAGCACACTCCGCGCCGCGTCGGCGATTTCCAGATCCGAGAGCTCCTCGACGTTTCCTGCGACGCGACGGTCGACGAGGCGGGACGAGCTGTTGACGGTGCGGAACAGCGCGTCGATGCCCTCGGTCGCGGCGACGATCAGCGGGAGGTCGGAGCCGTTGAGGATCGGTCGGATCGCATGATCGACGAGCCTGACGTAGGCCCGGTCGCGAGCCATGTGCACGTGGTTGGCCGACGGCACCCACGCGTCGCGTGGCATGTCGGGCACGGCCACCTCGACGGGAGCTCCGTCGTTGAAGATCTCCAGCAGGCGAGCCTCGCCTTTGGACAGTGCCAGAACGAACGCGGCGTGAGGGAACGTGATCGCGCGCAAGAGGGGCTTGACGTGGAAGCGGTCACTGACGTGTGTGGCTTCGCCGAGCTGGTTCGGCAGGCGGAACGTCGTCTCATGGCCAGGGCTGAGGAAGATCGCGAGCGTGTCGCGCTGGCGGGCCCAGAAGCCATCGTCGTCGATGATCGAATCGAGCTCATCGACGATCCACGCCCGGTCGTCGTCCGTAGTTCCAGCGGCCTCGAGTCGGCGCTCGACGTCGCGGCGGACGTTCGACAGCATCGTCCGAGCGGTCTTCGCGTCCAGCGTCGAGCGGCCCGTCGGCAGGTAGATCGACACGCTCGCAGCCTGACGATGGTCGAGCAAGGCGGTGACTTGGCGTGCCGTTGGGACGTCGAGATGCATCGAATACCTCCGATTGGGCGCAGCGCCCGATCTCGACGGGCGGGCGGTCAACCTATGCACGAGCCAGAAGCTGCGGCTCTCCCCATCACGGGAACCATCCCCTCGCTCCCATCCTCGACGCGGTCGAACGCACCATCGACGGCGCCCACACCCTGATCAACGTGGTCGGGCGATCCGCCAGAAGGCTGACCTGGCTCCACGTTGCTCGGCGAACCCATCGGTGGTCGGCTCCGAGCAGAGCGTGTCGAAGCACAGAGCCCGGATCACCGCGGAACCGTCGGTGACCACGAACAGTTCTTCCGACGTCAGTGAATGAGGGGTGGGCTCAGTACCCGGAGCGATCTCGACGCTCCACATCGAAGTCGTTGTCGTTCCCATCGAAGGAGTGGCGAGTGAGGTGAACCGAGTCGTTCCGACCTCGTGGGTCGGTGACGCTGGAGCTGTGA
>CAWDUI010000051.1:0-20208 GCA_963805445.1 Ilumatobacteraceae bacterium
GGCGGGGAAGAGGCATCATCGCGTGCCGGTCGACTCGGACTCTTTGAAGCCTGGCGACTCCTAGGCCTGCGACTCCGTCGAGCAGAACTGCTACCGCTCGCCACAGTGTTGAGGCTGTTGCGACGCCCCGCTTCTTCACGAGTGCACCGGAGGCTGACCGTGGTGCTGGGTCGTCAGTTGGCGAGTCTCGACGGGCGGGTAGCCGAACCGGCAAATCGAATTCCTCCCGCGGTGGTGCGCACCGTGATGGTGCAGTTGCTCGAGATCCCTGTTGCGACATTGCAGCTTCTGGACTTGGCCACATTGGATCGCCTTGCCCGCTACGGGCTTCGCTGTGAAGAGTTGTGGCAACTCGGGACCAGTTTGCGAAACGCACCTGCGAGCCTGCCATTCGGCGACTATCTGTGCGCGCTCGCAGTGGCCGAGCAGGGGTCTCCTCTCATGGCGTTCATTGATCTGGAGATGGACGGAAGCGGTCGTGTGACAGAGGTGGCCGTGGTCCTTCGGTCCGCCGAACGGACCGTTGCGGCAGCAGAGTTCACGGGAGACGAGAGAGATCTGCTGTCGGCCTGGCTGCAGGACTCGCTGCCGGTTGCGCACAACGGCACAGCTCACGACTTCCCGACGCTGCGGCAGGCAGGGGTCGACCTCCCAAGTGAGAGAGTGGACACGCTGCTATGGGCCCAACTCGCATGGCCGACCGCCGACTCGCACGCCCTGCCCACGTTGGCGCGCTACGCGAGCGTCGAAGTCGCCGAGCACCACCACACGATGCCTGATGCGCTATTGCTCCGCCAACTCGTTCACCGCACTTGTCACGGCGTGTCGCTCCCTTCCGCTTGGTGACCGTGCCGGAATCCAGGAATCCGCTAGGAGTTTCCGTCCCTCGGACAGTGCTGGACCTCATGCTCGGTCCCCACCCGACGAGGCGTTGCGCCTCACCGACCGCGCCGTTGCATCCAGCAACAGGTGTGGCCGCCTCGAACACACAGCCTGTCGTAGTGATGGCACCGGCCTTACCGCAGACATCTACCGCCAGGGTCCGTAGTAGCGGGGCCAGAGCATCGTGCCCTTCACTCAAGCGGTCTCACCAATGGCTGGCTGCTCCACAGCGACCGCGTGATCGACGCCACGGCCCTCGGCATTGGCCTCGTACACCGAGGTGGCCCGGTGCGATAGCGATTCGTTTGCTGACCGAGGCTGACGGGCGGTGTGCATGTGGCCGAAGGCCTCCGCGTCGATGGCAGCCGAAGTGCCCGTCGCCCAGGGCGAAATGGTGTGCACGGGCCGGGGTCCATGGCTCACTGACCTCGAGAGCTTGCCAACTGTGGCGGCCCGCCGCCATGTCGTCCTGAGGACGCCGTAGCGCTCCTCCTCGACACAATAAGCCGGTTCGACCCTGCTGCACACGACGGACCACTGACACTCCGGGTTGATCACAGTGGGCGTCGCGAGGCAGCAATCGCCCGGTGGTGGCAGCAAGTCCTTGGAACCACACCTGCCTTCGAAGGCGTCGAGCCGTCCATCGCGTGGACAACGACACTCGCGACAGGTTGCACACAGACCTCCTTGCCAGGAGCCTCGAGTCGCTCGTACTGCCGCAGTGGCAGCTCAGCAATCCATCGTCGAGTCAACGTTGCTCGTCACGAACGCTGGCCAGCACGCATTCGTCGCTCAGGCTCTGGCTGCACCGTGGCGAACCCGAACTGGCTTGTCCTTGCTCCGCCCAGGTGATTCGGCCAACATACGCCGAGACCATCGATCGTCTACGTCAAGGGCACCACTGGGTAGTTGCCGGCACCATCGGTGCGCCGCGGCTGTCCGCTTACGTGAAGTCCATGGTGATCGACCAGATCGGAACCCCCGACTCGACGGCACCGTGGTCTCGCGGTTGCTGCAGGCGACGAATGACTCTGGCGCCGGGCCGATCCGGCGACGTCATGGAGCCAGCTGCCCGCGCTCCGTCTGATGCGGTTGCTGTCGTCCGGTTCCGGCAAGGCATTGCTCTGCGATCCTCACTGCGACAGCCCGTTGGTGCGTCGCCTGCTAAACGTGCGCGGGACATCGGCATCGCGGCACATCAGCACCTTGGAAGCCGGCGAGATCAGCGCGTTTGCCTACGGCGTACTCACCGCCGCGCTACCGAGTCAGGGGCAGGCGGCGGCGCTGGTGCCAGCGATCGATCGCGCAACACAACGGCTGCTCGGCCAGAGCGGCGCTCCACGGCCATTCCAGTCGACTGTGCTCCAATCGTTGGCCGCCGGCCGGGACGTACTTGCCGTGTTCCGCACTGGGCAAGGCAAGTCGCTGTGTTATCAGGCGTTCGGGCTAGCACTCGCGAAGGCCGGCTCGGCGCCACGCTGATCGTGAGCCCGCTCGTTGCCCTGCAACGAGACCAAGTCCACAGCTTGCGACGGTGCGGGATATGGGAGGCCACATCTGTGAGCGGCGACCTGCACCCCGACGTACGGCAGGCTCGGCTTCGCGGAATCGCCAACGGCTTCTACCGACTCGTGTACGTGGCGCCAGAAGGACTCATGGGCTTCGGACTACGAAAGGCGGTCAGCGAGGCCAGTCTCGGGGCAGTTGCCATAGACGAGGCCCACTGCATCAGCGAGATGGTCATGACTCAGGCCTGACTACCGCACGCTGCCGGTGTCGATCCGCCGGCTCATGGGATAGGAGACGACGCGCAGCTGTCCGCAGTCGCTCCGCGCCCGAGGCTGATGGCCTTTACGGGCACCGCAAGCCCGTCCGTGCGCGCGACATCTCCGGGCAACTGGACGGCTCGTTCGTGCGACACATCGACAGCCAGTTCGTGCGCCCGAGCTCCGATTCCAACTGGTTCGGGTGCCTGACGGAGACGCATCACGGCAAGCAGGGTCTATCGAGACACAACCTGAACGCCTTCGGCTGCTCAGCCAAGCGCTGGACAGGACGCGCCTGCCTGCGATCATCTACACCGCCACGCGCAACGAGGCCGACCAACTGGCAGCGCACCTTGCCACGGAACGAAGAGTTGCCACTCTGGCCTACCACGGCGAGATGAAGGATGACGCTCGCCCGCGCGGCCGAGGAGGCGTTCCACGACGACAATGCCTCCATCATCTGCGCCACGAACGCGTTCGGAATGGGAGTCGACAAGGCCAACGTACGCACCGTCATCCATTGGCGAATGCCGGGTTCACCAGAAGCGCTCTATCAGGAAGCGGGTAGGGCCGGCCGAGGACCGGAGGGACAACCGGCTGACTGCATCGTGCTGTTTCACCCGAGTGACCTCGATCTCGCCACCCGTATCCGAAACCGCAGCGTTCCTACTCGTCCCGAGCTGGAAGCCGTGTGGGCCACGCTGGTCGAGTTCGAGAGCCTTCAACCCGGTTCTCGCGTGGTGTGGAGCAACGACGATGACATCGCCACCCTTGCGGGCCTGCGCAAAGCAGTACCGGTGTCGGTCTGTCTGGCCTATCTTGGCCGCGCCGGGTTGGTGCGCGAGTTGGATCGCGCTGGCGCAGCCGAGCGAGTGCGGTCGGTACCGGGCCCGCTGCCGGCCGACCTGACCCCCGTTGAAGGCGCGCTCCTGGGCACCTCATCGAGCACCCAGACGCCCAAGTGACGGAGCTGTTCAGCGAACTCGCCCCGCTGCTGAACGCTGCGGGTGATGACTTCGACCTGCCCGGTCTGCAGGCCGCAATTCGCGCCCTGCGAAGCCGTGGCTTGGTCGAGACCGCCCCACCTGGCGCACTGTTGCGCTCCCTACGCAGCGATCCCGGCGAGGACGTCCGCCAGCACATGTTGCTATGCCATCGCATCCTGACCGCAGCGCTGAGAGCGCGATGGCAAGTGGACCGAGGTGACCGCACAACGGGCCCAAGCCGTCTTGCCTCGTGCCATCGCTGCTGTGGAGACGCTCGCCGCCTTCGGCTTGGTGACAGTGTCCCCGCGGTCCGTCTCGTCCCCGCCGGCAATCCTGCCCAACGATCGGGCACGCGACACTCTCATATCCCTCGGGCGACTATCCCGGGCCGTGATGTCGGCGGCCTTGCCTCACGGCGACACCGAGTGCCGCTGTGTCTACGACGCTGTGGCCTCCTCCGCTGGATGCGAACCCGCCGACGTGCGCCGAATTCTGGTCGCTGCCCACCACGCGGGCGCCGTGGAAATGCTCCCGCTCGACGATGGCAACCCCGGCGACCGACGCGCCCGCACCTTCAGATTTCTCCAGCTCGACGACGTCGCCGACCCCACGTCCGCCCTCGATGCAGCAGAGGCGGCATCACGCACCCGACTTGAACGTGACCAACTCCGCCGCCTCGCGTTGGATGCATACGCCGAGCTCGGTGACGGCGAGGACGACGGCAGCGATCTGCGGCAGAGCTTCCTCGAACGATATTTCACCGACCCGAGCTTCCTCAACGACCTTCGCGATGCCAGAGTGAACCAGGACGTATGCCGAAATCTCGACGACGACCAGCGTGCAGCCGTCACCGCAGATCACATTCGCGTGGCGCTGATTGCCGGTGCCGGGACGGGCAAGACCCGAACGCTGACGCGACGAATTGCCTACCGCAGCTTGGCCGGCGGCGTGCTACACGATCAGATGCTCGCCGTGTGCTTCGGACGCGAAGCCGCGAATGAAATGCGTGAACGACTTGCAGCGCTCGGCGTGCACGTCGCGGTCCGCACGCTGAACTCTTTCGGCAGCGGGATCATCGCCGACTATTGGCCACTTCTCCGATACTCCGCCAAACCAGACGTCGTCGAGAACCGCGAGCAACTTGGGATCCTCCGCGACACGATCGGGACGCTGCCCAATTCAGCGGCGCTCCTTGCGAACGCGTCGATACACCTGAAGGCCATCTCACGTGCGAAGGCCGCACTCACGCCACTCGAGATGATGACGTCCGATGACCGGGAAGTGTTCGAGGCCTACGAGCAGCAAATGCATGCATCCTGTCGGATCGACTTCGACGACCAGTTCGTGAAGGCACTGCAGATTATGGAGTACCCCGACGCCGCCCGCCACGTGCGCGCCGGAGTCAAAGAGTTGTTCGTCGACGAGGCGCAGGATCTCAACCCGGCGCAATGGGCTCTGCTTCAATCAGTGGGTGCATCAGCTCGGCTGACCGCCGTCGGCGACCCACGCCAAGCCATCTACGAGTTCCGCGGCGCCCAACCAGGATTGTTCACAGACTTTGCGGCTAGCAACGGAGCGCAGATGCTTCCACTCCGGTACAACTACCGATCGGTACCGGGGGTTGTGAAGGCGGCGAACCAACTTGTGAAGGGCCTCCGGCTCCCCCTGCTGGTGCCAACCGTGAACGAGCCCGGTTCGGTGACTGCTCGTGCCCACGCCGACGACAGGGATCTGGCGGTCGCGGTCCGCAAGTGGCTGCAGTCATCGATTTCTGACGACGACATCGCCGTGCTAGTTCGGAACGGCACGAGCCAGCAAAGGGCGGCGACCATACTTCGCACTGCTGGTGTCAGTGTTCGCGAGCTTGGGGTCAGGCCACTCCATACGACCAAGGCGTTTGAACTCATTGCCCAGTTGCTACCCGAGGCACATGTCACCGGGGGTGAACTCACCCTCGCGGAAACCCTCAGCGACTTGTTCGACCTCGAGGACGTTCAACAGATGCTCGCGAACAGCCCAACCGGTCGCGAAGAAGACCCTGCCGACGACTGGTACAGAGTCGTAGCAGCGATTGCCGATCAGGAACGCAAGGGCACAGTCGATCCAAATGAGGTCCTCGCATCTGTGAGGACGGAGAGCCTCGCAAATCGCGGGCACGACTCCGGGGTCATCGTCACGACCATTCATAAGGCCAAAGGGCTCGAGTGGAAGGCCGTTGTCGTGTTCGACGCGGATACCAACACATTCCGAGGCACCGAGGCCGACCGCCTATTGCTGTACGTGGGATTGACTCGGGCACGAAACCATCTGCTGGTGATGTCGAGCGGTCCGTTGGCCCCGATGGCTCAAGACGCCCTGAGTTGAGTAATCCGACATGATCCATGTATGTCGCGCTGGGCAGCCAACCTCGCACGGCTGACCACTTCCATCAGGACCGATCGGGGCCGACTCGGCGACTTCGGCCAGCAACCCACGATCTACGACCGCCGCAACGTACTTGGAACTAGCTCGCCGCCACCACGTCACACTCCAATGGGAGCGACGCGCTGACCGGCCGGGCAGCGCGAAGTGCGCCAACCATCGCGTCGAAGAAACCTAAGCCCCAGATCGTGTGCGACGGCGGATGCACCTTACATAGGAAGTCCCAGTGCTCATCGATTGGCTCTGTCGCCGACTTCAAGGCTGACGCGGCACGACGGCGAACGAGTCAGCTAGGTCTGTGCCGCCAAGGAGCCGACGAGCAAGAACGGCCGAGCTACGGGACCGCGCCGGCATCTGCGATCGCTTCTCATCCGGCAGCGGGGTGGCGGCTAGCGTCGCCGCAGTGGGGCTGATCGATCGCATCCGAGGCAACCCGGTCGAGGTGTTCGCGACCGAGCAGGGCTTGCTTGTCACTGGTGGGAGCGAAGAGGTTGGCGGCTTCATCGACGGGTTGCTCGCCGAGGTCGGAGCGACGCAGGCAGTGAGGTGCCCGACCGGCGAGGAGCCTGCAGGCATCGCAGCGTTGAACCCACTCGCTCGACGCACCAGCGAGTACGTCGAGTTCTCGTCCCACACGATGGCCTTCATCAAGAAGCGCAAGCTGATCCCCGCCGTCGCTGGCCACTTCCGAAGCTTCGTCGTCAAGAAGGGCGATTCTGCCGGCAGCATCGACTGGAAGACGCTCGATCTGAGCCCATCCAAGATGCTTGCCTTTCACGGCGCCGCCGTCCAGGTTGCGCTGAAGCTCGCGATCCGAGAAGTCACCGACGCGATCGAGCACGTCGAAGGCAAGGTCGACAAGCTCCTTCAACTCGCTCGCGCCGAACGACTCGGGAGCGTGAAAGCCGACCGAAAGTCACTCGAGCCCATCGCCGAACGCGCCGCTCTGTCCGGTGGGGTCAGCAACTCCCATTGGTCGACCGTCGCCCACCTGGGCACCGACATCCTCCAAGGGATCGAGTCCTTCAGGGAGTACATCGCCAGGGAGGCCGCCGACTCGGAGCGAACGATGTTCGTGCGAGCCCGCAACGCCGAACTGGAAGACCTGACCAGCGAGCTGCTGCGCGAATCGCTCGCACTGCTGGTCGCCGCTGAGCACAACTACCTGCTGTGGCAACGCATCCGTGTAGCTCACGTCAAAGCCAACGAGCACGACGCCCTCGCGGACACGCTGGTCGACGCGCAGGCCGCGCTCACGGAGTTGTCGACTGCCGACCAGCGACTGATCGACAGCCTTCACACGGCCACGCTCGAGCTCATCCGCCCCAGCGGCTGGGAAGGCCTCGCACCATTCAAACGGAAGAAGATGTACGAGCACGGCGAAGCGATCGAGCGAGAACTCGCCTGGTTCGCCTGCCAACGACACCTCGACCCGCCGGAAATCGAGGCGGTTTTCCCTACCCTCAGAGGATCGATCGACCACGCGCTCGCCAAGTTGATGCGGCACGCAGAACCGGCCGAGCCGACAACTCAGTAACGCCGCTGCGACAGCGTTTCACCTCTCAACGGTCGTTGCGAGCGTCGAGCGCGTCGGTGACCCTGTTTGGAACCCGGGCCTGTTCGCACCTTGACGGCAGAGCCCGGACCCCACCCGGTGCACGGCATCGTCATGACCGCTCGTCGACATGTCCGGCGAACCGGACGACGTGTTGCTGTACATCGGTGCGAGTCGAGCCGTCTCGGTACTCCGACTCGTGGGGCCACCGGCCCTCGCCCAGGCAGTCGGTGTTCCAGTCGGCGCGAGCTCGTCACGAGTCTGAGGCGCGGAGCATCGCGTTCTACCTGCCCCCTGGCTCGCCGGACTTGCGAATGAGTTGTCGCGTCGTCGACCAGCTTCGTCCCGTCGTCGAGCTTGCCAGGATGCACGCTCGACGGTGCGGCCATCGCCCGGCACGACGCGTCTGCCAGGAGTGCACATTTTCGGTCTCGAGTGACCAGGGGTCGGCCTACCGTTGCCCCACCGACGATCCGACCTCGGTGTCAAGCGGCGCGTCGGCTCACCACTAGCGTCGTGTGGATGTGGGAGCTGCTCGAGGCAATGGGTTTCCTGCAGATCGGCACGGTCATCGACCAACGGATGGTGTATCGAGCGAATGCCTCTGAGGCAGCCGGGACGACGCAGGCCGTGTACGTGTTCCTGAACCCGGATGGCAGAGTCTGGAAGATCGGGATGACGAAGCACGGCTTCTCGCGCGTGGACTACACCAGAGTGCTCGATGGACGCTCGATGCGGCGCCCGCACGAGAGGAACAAGCTCGAACGGATACACGAAGAGCTGATGGATGGGGCGACACAATGGGTTCGAGAGTTCAGCGACGCGGCACTTCTCGAAGATCTGCTCTCGGTGCTGTTCGAGCCCACCGAATCCCGACGGCGACAGTCCAAGACGCGAGCGGCAGATCCGTGCCTTCGAGCGCCGACGCATGTGAGTCGAGCGCTACACAACACCTCAATGGCCGGGCGATCGGGGTTACGTGACTTCGTGCAGGGGTTCTTGTCGAATCGACACTTACATGGTATGAATAAGTCACTATGACCGATACCTCGACGGCGTATGACCCCAGCCAGTATCCGGCCTTCGCTGTGACGGTCGACGTCGCACTGTTCACCATGGTCGACGAAGAACTGAACCTGCTGCTGGTGAAACGCGCTGGCGAACCATTCGCTGGTCACTGGGCGCTGCCCGGTGGGTTCAAGCTGCCGAACGAGACGCTCGACCAGGCTGCGCATCGCGAGTTGCGTGAGGAGACAGCGGTCGATGGCTCGGCGCTGCTTCGACAGTTCGGCGCCTACGGAGATCCGGGTCGCGATCCCAGGATGAACGTCGTGACCGTTGCCTACTTGGCCGTGGTACGAGATGTGGTGGACGTCGCCGCCGGAAGCGATGCCGCAGAAGCAGCGCTGCATCCAGTGCAGAAGGTGACCAGCGGCCGCCTACCCCTCGCCTTCGATCACCGTCGCCTTGTGAGTGACGCGGTGGATCGCATCGCCCACGACCTGGAGACCACGGGCTTGGCCACGGCCTTCGTGGGCCCCACGTTCACGCTCACCGAACTGCGCGGGGTGTTCGAGGCGGTGTGGCAAGTACGCCTGGATGGGGCCAATTTCCGCCGCAAGCTCGTCGCTGACGACGGCTGGTTGGTGCCGACCGGGCGGCGAGCCGCTCCCGGCCCCGACGGCGGCAAGCCTGCGGAGTTGTTCAAGGCAGGTCGCTCGTGGAAGTCGGGCGGGCCGATGCGACGGCCACGACAGAAAGCTGGACGGCGATGATCGTCCTCGGGTGGGAGGTGCCGACGTGGGTGCTCGACTGGAGCGGCTCGCTGATGGTGGTGGTGTCGCTGTGGTACCTGTTCGAGAAGCGGATCGCGTACTGGCATTGGTCGAACGCATCACTCATCCCGTACTTCGCGCTGTTCGCCACCAGCGGGCAGCTCATGCTCGCCGGCCTGCAGGCGAGCTATCTGATCTTCGGCGTTCACGGATTGCTCTTGTGGCGCCTGGAGCATTCTCGTGATCAACACGGCCGGCGATTCAACGAAGGCGTCTGGTACCAGATCGGGTGGATCCTGAGCCTGGCGATCTTCGCCTACACGGTGAAGGTCACCGACTTCGTCGACACGTGGGCAGGCCTGCAGTTCACGATCGTGAGCCTGTCCCTCGTCGCGAACTGGGCCACGACTCGCAAGTGGGTGTGGAGCTGGCCCGTGTGGCTGGTGGTGAACGTGCTGCAGGCGATCTACTTCCATCACTGGCGACTGTGGGGCCAGTTCGCTCTGCAGTTCGTGCTGTTCTCGATGTCGGTGTGGGGATGGATCGTGTGGCGTCGGGAACGCACCGCGTCACGCCCCAGCCCGGAGGTGGCTCGTGTCGCGTTATAGGCACGCCCTCGTGGTGGGCAAGTTCGCCCCGTTGCACGTCGGCCACCAGCAGCTGATCGATCACGCGCACGCCCTCGCCGATGAGGTGACCGTGATCGTGTGGAGCAACCCGGACTTCGACACGATGCCCAACGACGTACGCGCCGAGTGGATACGCACGCTCTACCCGACGACATCCGTTCTCGTCGGCCACGACGGTCCCCCCAACGATGCGCCCGCTTGGGTCCAACGCGACTACACCGCAGCGCTGCTCGCTCGACACGGCAGAGTGCCGGACGTGGTCACCACCAGAGAGCCGTACGGGCCCGGTTTGGCAGCACACCTCGGGATCGCTCACGAGTGGGCTGGTGCCCTGCGCACTGGGGACGAGCCGTCCGGTAACCCGGATACGAGCCGATATCCACGCGCACCGGGAACTGCTCGACCCATCGGTGTACTCACACTTCGTTGAACGGGTCGTGCTCATGGGCGCCGAGTCGACCGGGAAGTCAACGCTCACCGAGCGGCTCGCCCAGGAGTTCGAAACCGAGCATGTCGAGGAGTACGGCCGCGAGCACTACGCGGCTCGGGGCGGGCAACTCGACCTCCACGACTACGTGACGATCGCTCAAGGTGCACCGAGAGCGGGAGGACACAGCGATACGCCGCGCGAACCGTTACCTGTTCGTCGACACGAATGCCATCACGACGATGTTCTTCAGCCACTACTACAACCGCGAGAGCCTGCCGGAGTTGCGCCGGCTGGCCGACGAATGCGCCGACCGCTACCGCCACGTCATCGTGTGCGACGACGACTTCCCGTTCGAACAGGACGGGTGGCGAGACAACGAGGTGTGGCGCGGGCGTATGCAGGGCATGGTGCTCCACGACCTCGCGACGCGGCGCATCCCCTACCACGTCGTCCACGGCTCGCTCGAGGAGCGGGTCGCTCAGGTTCGCCTCCTCCTCGCCGGCGGGTCCATCGACTCACCTCGACAAATCGACACACTCGGTCCGCAACCCACGGAGGTGCCACGTTGAACGAGAGGCTGCAGACAGGTAAGCCGCGCCTCCAACTCGTGCGCGCCGACATCACGAAGCAAGACGTCGACGCCATCGTCAACGCCGCCAACTCCTCGCTCCTCGGCGGAGGTGGAGTCGACGGTGCCATCCATCGAGCCGCCGGCCCGGAACTCGTCCAGCACTGCCGGCTACTCGGTGGATGCCAGACCGGACAAGCCAAGGTCACACCAGGCTTCAGGCTCACCGCCCGCTGGATCATCCACACCGTCGGCCCCGTATGGCAAGGCGGGGCGAACGGCGAGCCGGAGCTGCTCGCATCGTGCTATCGCGAGTCCCTCGCCCGCGCCGACGAAGTCGGTGCGACATCGGTCGCCTTTCCGGCAATCTCGACGGGCATCTACGGCTACCCGAAGCACGCCGCAGCCCACATCGCCGTCTCGACCATTCGCTCGACTCCAACGGCTGTCGCCGTCGTTCGCTTCGTGTGCTTCGACGACGACACGTGGGACACGTACGAATCGGTCCTCGGCGGCGGGTAGTCGTCGTCGAAGTTGCGCTCGAACCCGGCGGAGCCTGGACCGTCACGTGCGGAACACCCAGTCGGTGCTCCCTGATGTGAGTTCGTGCAACGACCACCAGTGGCACTCCTGATCGACCACCACCACGTCGAGCAGGTGTACGTCGAACCTCTCGAGCCCGGCGCGGAGCCGCACGAACGCCTGCCCATCTCCCTCCGTGACCTCGTAGTGGCGCCCTCCGGGATGACGTGGTTCGAGCACCACCCAGTTGTTCGGGCATCGCCAGCGCGGCTCGACCAGTCGACATTCGACCATCCACTCGGGGTGCTCGGCGAACCGATGGACCGAATCGAGGCTCGACCCCTTCGAGCAACACTGCCACCGGCCACGACTGTCGAGGTGCCACACCTCCGGCCATGTGGACCAGGTCACCAGTGGCTCCTTTGCAACGAACCTTGCAATGTCGAGCGCATTGCGGAACCTCGACTTCGTGGGATCGACCGGCTCACGACCTGCAAGATCGTCCGGCCATTCCGGTGTGAACGTGTGCATGCGACTGCCTCCTCGATCCTTGGACATGATCGGGGACGACTGTCCCGAGGCGCATCACAGCGCTGAGCCGCAACCTATCGAGGGAACGGCCCGCTGCAACTGCGCCTGGGGCCCCCGCTTGGCGCCGATGTCGACTCGTTCACCGGCGGCTTTGCGCGAGATCCAAACCGGCGGCCGCGCCTGCGGCACCAGTTCGACCGGGGCTCGACTGCCCTGACGTCGGCGCGTCGGCACGCCGATTGACCACCGAGTTGCTTCAGCCCCAGAAAATGCAGGTCGGATCGGCGTCGATCTCCTCCAGCAGGTCGGCCACGTGCACGCTGGGACGGCACGCCCAGTAGCGCTGGAACCGGTCGTTACGGTCGGCGTAGTACAGCGTCCATTCGCCGGCCTGCTTCGAGTAGGTGAGTCGAGCTATCGGCGCACGAGTCCACTCGGGACCCACCACCTCACTCCACGGCGGTCGGCACTCGAGAATCGTCAGCCCGCGCGGCGTCTCGTCGACTTCGACCCGCATGACCTCACGAAACTCGGGCGGCGTCTTGTCGTGCGCCCACTTGCGCACACTGTTGGCATCCAGCTCCGGGACCACGCCAACATCTTCGCATCGGCTACTGAGCTGCGTCGGCCAAACGGCGAACGCCGTCCCGGGCCGCCACTGCGAGCATCGCCACGCCAGCGCCACAGGGCGGCAGATCGTGGAGAGGATCTCTCATTCGTCGAGGTCCTGTCGTGATCCGGTGAGCAGTCGGCGAAGTTCGGGAATCACGAGCGCCTCGATGCTGAAATGGCCATGTCCCTCGACCAGGTTGAGTTCGGCGCCCGGGATGAGTTCGGCGGTGTGCCGGGGATGCATGACGTCGACCATCCTGTCGTCGGTGCCGTGCAGCACGCAGACGGGACAGACGATCTGAGTCACGTCGAAGTCGATCCATCCCGGCCCGTCGGCGATGCGGTCGTCCGCGTATCCCTGAAGGCCGTGGGTGAACATCTGCGCGAAGCCTGTCATGGCGGCGCGCATCCAGTCGGGGTCGGCGAACACGTCGTGGTCGAAGCCACCGAGTCCGGGTCCCATGCCGCCGTTGAGCATCTTTGATCCGTTCTCTCCGTGTGCCTCGACCGCAGCGGCGATCGCTGCGTCGCGATCCGAGGCATCCCAGACCGCGTGGGCGTGAGGCTGGCTCATGGTGGCGCGCCCAGGCGGCCATGACATGTCGGTCATCGAGCAGCATGCGACGACCGCGAGCACGCGGTCGGGTACGAGCGCGGCGGCCGCGATCGCGTACGCCCCGCCAGTCGAGCAACCAACGGTGGCGAAGTGATCGAGCGCGAGCGCGTCGGCGATCACGAGCATGTCGTCCACGACATCTCGGATGGACCGGCCGGGCCTGGGGTCGGACAATCCGTAGCCCGGACGATCGAACCCGACGATTCTCAGGTCGGCCGCCTCGGCAGCCTCGTCGAGCCAGAGCGGCTCGAGCCTGCTGCCGGGGCCGCCGTGGCACCACAGCACCGGCGTCCCCTCGGGTTCCCCGAACTCGGCAACCCCGAGGGCCCGGCCGTCGGGCGCGAACAATCGACGCTCAATCATCGCCGTCGACCCCGCGCGTCGGGATGGATTGTTCGGCATCGAGGCCGCCGGCCGGTGGGGATCCGACGTCCGAAGAGGGCGTCAATCAGACCGTGAGGCACCGTCATCGTTTCCATCGCGTCAGACGCTCTGATGCCGGAGCGACTCGGTGGCGATTTGGGTGCGGTTCGCGAGGCCGAGCTTGTCGAGGATGTTGCTCACGTGTGTCTTGACGGTCGCTCGTCCCATGATGAGCGCTGCGGCGATCTCGGGGTTGGTTCGCCCGTCGGCGACGAGCGCGGCCACCTTCATCTCGGTCGCGGTGAGACTGTCCCAGCCGCTGGCCGGTCGCCGGCGCTCGCCGCGACCCCGGCGGGCGAAGTCGACCGCCTGGTCGATCGTGAGCAGACTGCCCTGCGTCCACGGTTCGGTGAAGCCATCGCCGAGTTGATGGCGGGCGGTGCCGACGTCGGCCTCGTACTGGCCCTGGCGAGCGATGCGTCGGGTGACACCGGCGCCGGCTCGGATGGTGGCCGCCGCACCGAGCAGAACAGCTGCCGGTTCGGGCGTTCATGCTCGAGTTCGATCCCAGCGAGTTCCTCGAGGTTGTCGGCCACGTACTGCGGGTAGCCGTAGCGAGCTTGTGTCTCGAGCGCTCGATGCAACGCTGCTTCAGCGTCGTTGACGCGTTGCTCGGATCGATCGATGGCGGCCAGGAAGCGCTCGGCGATTGCGGCTTCGTGGTCGTTCGGCGTGAGTCTGGCCTCGTCGACAACGGCAGTGAACGCGAGTCCGTGCAGAGTCGGTGTCGCCGGTGGCGAGGAGGGCCGTGGCGCGAACGCTCCCCATGCGGAGTCGCCAGGAGATCGTCGTGCTGAAGCCGTCCCAGAGTCGTTCGAAGCGTTCGAGTGCCTCGTCGGCTCGACCGAGGTCGACCAGTGCGTCGATCATCGGGAGCGCGATCGAGGGGAGGTAGCCGTACTCGCCGCCGACGACGTAGCGGCGATAGAGGAGCTCCATTGCGTCGAGGGCCGCAGACGCTCGGCCCTGTGCAACGTCGACCAATGCTGCCTGCGCGTGCACGAGTGCCTGGGAGTTGAGCGTGGTGAACCCGGCGGTGATGCGGTCGATCTCGGCCACCGCTCGGTGTACGGCGTCGTAGCGACCGAACCGCCGATCCACGAGGGCCCGACGGGCGATCTCGTCGGCCATGAGTTGCGGGTGGCGAAGTGCGCGGGCCTCGATCCGGAGCTGATCGAGCAGCGGTTCGGCGAGATCGAAGCGGCCGAGGGGAGATCTGCGCGAGGGCCTCGGAGACGTAGCTCGTCGCCGCCCAGAACGGGCGCCGACCTCGCGGCAGCGCACGCGTTCGATCGGTGCCTGGTCGATCGTCTCCTGAGGGAGCGCTGAACGCCCGGTAGCGGCTGCGGGAGACGAGGAAGTCGCGCCTCGGCGCGCTCGGTCGTCTTGCGACCGGGCGATCTCGAGACCTTCGGCCAACAGGTCCTCGACCCCGGAGCGAATCCCGATGAGCTCGCTCCTCGCCCACAGCAGTGCCAAGCGATCGGCCGCTTCGAGCGTGTCGTCGTCGATGCCGGCGCGGCGCAGCCACCGTTCGGTCTCGACGATCCGTCCACGCCACACCCAATACCAGGACGTGGCCGCGACGATGCGCGCCGCATCGAGCCCACGCCCGTGAGTGATCCCCCAGTCCATCGCGGCTCGCAGGTTGTCGACGTCGGCGTCGAGCGCTGCGAGCGCGTCCTGAACACCCGGTCCTTCGAGCTCGGCGCCGAGCGCGCGGGCGGTGTCGAGGCACCAGTCGAGATGCCGGCCGAGCGTGGCGTCGGCCTCTCCGCTGTCGATGAGCCGTTCCCGAGCGAACCAACGAAGGGGCTCGAGCATCTGCAGGTCCTGTCGCCGGGTCGATCGACGAGCAGTGAGCAGTCACGCAGACGCGTGACGATCAGTTCGGGGTCCCTCACGTGGTCGACACAGGCGCATCGCCGCGGTCATCGGGAACGAGCCGGCGCACACGCTCAGCCGACGGAATGCCCGTTGTTCACTTCGTCGAGAAGCTGGTAGCTCCAGGCAACCGACGCCTCGAGCGTGCGTTGCCGGGCGACGGCGTCGCGGGCTCCACCGGCGAGCAGGATGAAGCGCTCTTCCAGTCGATTCGCCAGGTCCGTCGGGCTGATCGTGCGCGTCCGTGCAGCCGCCAGTTCGACGGCGAGCGGGATCCCGTCGAGGCGTCGGCAGATCGCCGAAAGCGCCACGCGGTCGGCATCGTCGGGTTCATAGCCAGGACGAACCCGACGAATCCGGTCGACGAGAAGCCGTCCCGCGTCGGCGTCGAGGAGATCGGCACCAGTACGGCACGCCCAGCGAAGGGATGCGCCACACGACCTCGTCCTGCAGCGCGAGCGGCTCGCGGCTCGTCGCGACGATGCGGACCGCTGGGCACGCGGCGGAGAGGGAGGCGATCAGGTGCGCAGCATCGTCGACGAGGTGCTCGCAGTTGTCGAACAGCAACAGCATCGACCGCTGGCCGACGTGGGCGACGATGCGCTCCACGGTGACGTCGGCGGAGGTGCGCAAGCCGACTGCGGTGGCCGTGACGTCGAGGATCGCTGCCGCGTCCACCACCGGCGCCAGGTCGACCCAGCAGATCCCGTGCCGGAATCGCTCCATCACCTCGAGCGCGAGTTCGATCGCCAGTCGGGTCTTGCCGCAACCGCCGGCACCGACGATGCTCACCACGCGGTGGAGTCCGACCTGCTCGACCAGCGCAGCCAGATCTGCGTCGCGACCGATGAACGAGGTGTCCGGCATCGGGCAGCGCCGCTGCCACCGCCTCCCGGGTCCGCAGCGGCGGGAAGGAGGAGGGGGTGCCCTTGGCGGCGACCTGCCAGATCCACAAGGGGGCCGAGATGCCCCGGACGTGGTGGGTGCCGAGATCCCGCAGTTCCATCGTGTCGTCCAACGACGCTCTGGCGACCTCGACGGTGGTCGACGACGCGAGGATCTGGCCCGGATGACCGACACGAAGCAATCGTCGACACCGCTGCGCGATTGCCGAGGCGAAGAGGTCGTCCGAGTCGATTTCCCCGGTGTCGATGGCGACGCGGACCGCCGCGCGGTCATCGTGCTCCGAGCACAGCGTCGAGGGCTGCAGTTCGATGGCGGCGCGCAGCGCATCGGACGCGCGCGAGAAGACGGCGATGTGGGGCTCGAAGTCGGCCCCGTCGCCGAGTCGGCCGGGATCGCTCCACATGACGCTCACGATCGATGACGTCACCGCGTCGGGCAACATCGACTCATTCTTGCGGAACCCGTGGGCGTGGTCGGTCACGGACCGCTCACCGCTCCCTGAGTGGCCCGGCACGAGACGACGTGCAGGAGGATGCCGGCGAGCATCACCAGGCGGACGGACATGCCCGCATCGTGCGACGAGGCGGACCGACGTACATCCGCCACATGGGGGAGGTTCCAGTTGCGAGCCTCCGCCACGCTTGCATCATGAGGTTGGTGTTCGAGGCTCACGTGTGCGGCGGCACTCGGTTGGTTCACCTTGTCGTCGTCGGACGATGGAGGCCCTGATGCTGGTGGGAGCCTGCACCGCGCCGACTTTCGTCGACCAGTCGTTCAGTCCATCGGTGAGCGTGGTCGATCGGCTCACGATCGCGAACAAGTGATGCGTGAGACGAGCCGAGTGCACCCGGCGGGTTCGATCTCGCCGCGGATGACGATCCGTGACCTGCCCGAGCGCGAAGCACCGACGATGGTCCACCCCTCGTGGCGTGCGCTGGCGCCAAGCACCCGACCTCATCACGACACGAAGGAGCGCCATGAGCAACCGGAATGATGCGGCTGCGTCCGCAGTTGGCTGCGCACGAGAGGTGATCGCCACAGCCGCCCGGCACCTCGCTGTGAGCGGGGATGTCGAGGATCACCAACTCGTCGCGTACGACCTCGGTCACGCCGCCGCCGCGATCGAGATCGCCGCAGCGGTCCTCGAGTATCGCAGCCACGGTGACACCGAACGGCGCCTCGCCGAGGTGTTCGTCGCCGAGGCAGTTCACGACCTTGCCGGTCGGCTGCTTGGCCGTGAGGTCGAATGGGGCGTCGAACCCGGAGCACTCGACCCCGCGATGCCGTTCGTCCGCGCCCACCGCAGCACCGCGTCGCTCACCTCGCTCGCCGATCAGGAGGGATCACGGCACCTCGACCCGGACTTCGAGATGGTGCGCGACACGTATCGCCGCTTCGCCGACGACCATGTGCGACCGATCGCCGAGCATGTCCACCGCCGCAACGGTGACATCCCCGAGGAGGTCATCGTGGGCCTGGCCGAACTGGGCACGTTCGGGCTGTCGATCCCCGAGGAGTACGGCGGCTCCGCCATCGGTGGCGAGGGCGAACTCCTCGCCATGGTCGTCGCCACCGAGGAACTGTCTCGCGCTGTCGCTCGGCGTCGCCGGGTCGCTCGTGACTCGACCGGAGATCCTCACCCAGGCGTTGCTGCACGGTGCCACCGAGACGCAGAAGCAGTCATGGCTCCCGCGAGTCGCCAGCGGCGAGCAGATGGTCGCCGTCGCGGTCACCGAGCCCGACACCGGCTCCGACAGCGCCGCGGTCACCACCAGCGCCACCCGGACCGATGACGGCGAGGCCTACGTGCTCAACGGCGTCAAGACGTGGTGCACCTTCGCCGGTCGAGCCGACCTGCTGATGGTGCTCGCTCGAACCGACCCCGACCGTTCACTCGCCCACCGCGGTCTGTCGCTGTTCGTCGTCCCGAAGGAGCGAGCCGCCGGCCACCATTTCCGGCTCGAGCAGCCAGGCGGCGGGCGCCTCGAAGGCCGAGCGATCGACACGCTCGGTTACCGCGGCATGCACTCGTTCGAGGTGAGCTTCGACAGCTGGCAGGTGCCCGCAGACCATCTCGTCGGTGGCGAGGCGGGCGTCGACAAAGGCTTCTATCTGCAGATGGCCGGCTTCGACACCGGTCGGCTGCAGACGGCGGCGAGAGCGATCGGCGTGATGCAGGCGGCCTACGAAGCCGCTCGGGACTACGCCGGCGAGCGCCGCCTGTTCGGGCGCCAACTCGCCGAGTTCCAACTCACGCAGGCCAGGCTCGCTCGTATGGCGGTGATGATCCAGGCGTCCCGGCAGTTCATGTACTCGGTCGCCCGATTGCTCGGTCACCAGACAGGCGAGGGCGTGATGGAGGCAGCGATGGTCAAGGCGTACACGTGCCGAGCCGCCGAGTGGGTGACCCGCGAGGCGATGCAGCTACACGGTGGCATGGGTTACGCCGAGGAGTTCCCCGTGAGCCGGTACTTCGTCGACGCTCGCGTTCTGTCGATCTTCGAGGGCGCCGACGAGGTCCTCGCGATGAAGGTCATCGCCCGCCGCCTCAGCGGCGAACGGCCGATGATCCCCCCGCAGCGGATCCGGTGAGCGGGTCGACATGCACCTCGAACGCCTCACACCGAACGGGCGAGCGAGGGATCGTTCCGCTTCCGGTATCTTCTGCCGATTGCAGTGAAAGTCCGGTTCCATGAGGTTGGGTGAACAACTCGGTCGCGGAGGGTCCAGCGACGTGTACGCATGGGGTCCTGGGCTCGTGATCAAGGTCTTCAAACCTGGCTTCGAGGACCAGGCGAGGGTCGAGGCCGTTCGGGCGAACGCGGTACACGCCACGGGCGTGCCCTCCCCGGCCGTCCACGGACTCGTCACGGTCGACAATCGGCTGGGGCTGGTCTTCGATCGCGCCGACGGACCGTTGGCCCTGGACTGGCCCGACGCGGCAACGCTCACCGCACGCCTGCACACGGACATCCACGAACTCGCCGCGCCGGCCGAACTGCCACGCCTGGTCGACACACTCGCCGAGCTGGGCATCGACGGCTTACCCGACGGCGATCGGGTCTTCCACGGCGACTTCCATCCGGGAAACGTTCTTGCGCACCGCGACCGATGGCTGGTCGTCGACTGGTCCAATGCACATCGAGCAGCGCCCGCTGCCGATGTCGCGTGCTCGGTCCTCGCCATCGGGTACCGGGGTGCCCGAGACGGGCCGTCCGCCGTCCGTCACCATCAGCGACGCCAGCGCATCGCGGACACCTACCTCGAGCGGTACGCCACACTTCGGCCCGACAGCCTCGACGACCTCATCGTGTGGACCACGGCGATCGGCACACTCCTGCTCGAACACGAGCCAGAGACCGCGTTCGCCGACGAACTGAGATCTCGATGGATCCGCCCGTGAACCACCCCCTCGGCGGCCGCAACGCTGGAGCTCTTCGAGGGACAGCCGTCGGGCGCAGAGCGCAATCCGCATTCAAGGGCTCGGCGTTCGGCGACTTCTCGACCTGTCCACAGCATCCGTCGCAGATGGCACTTCCCATGGCCGTGACACCTCCAACGCTGACGACGGGACACTCTGCTCGCTCAAAACCTTCGACTGCACAACCGGCGACCCGCTCGCCCGTCAACACGCCAATCCGGATCGGCGAACCCGGGGGTATCGAAAGGCGCTCGATCGAGACAACGACGGCGCCGCTCGCC
>CAWDUI010000052.1:0-6985 GCA_963805445.1 Ilumatobacteraceae bacterium
TCGTCTTGACCGACGGGCGAACGATCGCATGCGACACGGTGGTCTTCACCGGCGACTGGATCCCCGACAACGAGTTGGCGCGAGACACAGTGGCCTGGCGATGAACACGGAGATCAACGGCCCTGTTGTCGACGCCACGTTCCGCACGTCACGCAGCAACGTCTTCGCCATCGGTAATCTCGTCCATCGCGTCGCCGCCCGCCGATCGCTGTGCGCTCGACGGAAAGGCGGTCGCCGCCGAAGTGACGGGGTCGATATCGTGAGCGTCTCGCCGCGGGCGTGGCGAAACTGGCAGACGCGCAGGGCTTAGGACCCTGTTCCGCAAGGAGTGTGGGTTCAAGTCCCTCCGCCCGCACCGCAGCACTGCTGATGACAGCCGACCACCCTCCGGGGGCCGCATGAAGATCGACATCCAATTCAACCCCGGCGCCAACGACTGGCCCGCGCTCCGCGATGCCATCGTGCACGCCGAGGCCGACGGATACGACACCACGTGGGTCTTCGATCACTTCGACGGCGAGGTGATCGCAGGGCGACCGGCCGATGCTCGAGTGCTTCACGTTGCTCGGCGCGATGGGCCGTGGCGACGTCCACGATCGGTCTGGGCACGCTGGTGGCCAACGTGGCCAACCGCCATCCAGCCGTGCTGGCCGCAGCGGCGTCGAGCGTGCAGCGGATCAGTGGGGGACGGCTGATCCTGGGGTTGGGCGCCGGCACGGCACCGAACAGCAAGTGGAGCGGCGAACACGTTGCATCGCGGCATTCCGTGCACGCCGACATCGCCGAACGCCACCTGGCGGTGGAGGAACAGGTGCGTCACATCCGTGCTCCGCCGGAGCCGATGCCGATCATCTTCGGAGTCAACAGCGTGCGGCTGGCCGTTCTCGCCGGGCAGCTCGCCGACGGCATCAACGTCCCGCTGACGAACGACGCGCCGGCGACTTCGTGAAGGCGGCCCACGATGCGGCCGGCGACCGGGCGTTCGAGATCAGTGGATGGACGTTCGACGACGCCGACGACGTGCACGGCGAAGCCTCGAACTGGGGCTGGACCGTCTCGTGCTCACCAGGCTCGGTCCGGTCACGTGAACATCACCGAACTGTCGACACCCGCACTGCTGATCGATGCCGACGCCCTCGAGCACAACCTGACGAAGATGGCTGCAGTGCTGCCCGGCGGCAGGTTGCGGCCTCACGTCAAGGCACACAAGTGCACGTCGCTGGCTCGCGCCCAACGCTCCCCGGCCATCGTTCGTTCACGTGCGCAACTCCCGCGAGATCATCGGCATGGCCTCCGCCGGCCTGGGCGACGACCTGTTGCTGGCCAACGAGACGCTCGATCCGACGCGGCTTGCAGCGATGGCCGCACTGCAGGATCACTCGTTGATCACCATTGCGGTCGACTCGCGCGAGACCGTCGATGCCGCGGCCGCGGCCGGGCTCAAGTACGTGCTGGTCGACGTGAACGTCGGCCTGCTCCGGTGCGGCTGCCGACCGAGCGAGGCGGGCCACCTGGCCGACCATGCGCGGAGCCGGGGGCTCGTGGTGCGCGGCGTGATGGGCTACGAGGGCCACTTGATGGCCATGCCCGACCGAGCCCAACAGCGCACCAGGGTCGCCGAGGCGATGGAGAAGTTGATCGTCGCCAGCCTGCTGGTCGGTGGCGACATCGTCAGTGCCGGGGGAACCGACACGTACGACCTCCACGACCAGGTCACCGAGGTGCAGGCCGGCACCTACGCGCTGATGGACACCCACTACGGCGGGCGCGGGCATCCCTTCCGTCAGGCCTGCTTCGTGATGGCGACCGTGATCTCTGCGAACAGCGAGTACGCGGTTGCCGAGCCGGGTTGAAGTCGCAAGGGATGGACCACGGCAACCCCTCGATAGAAGGGGCGAAGGTCCGCTTCTTGTCCGACGAGCACATCACCTTCTCGCCGGCTGCACCGGCGGCCGTCGGCGATCGGGTGATGGTCATCCCCGCCCACATCGATCCGACGATGGCCATGCACGAAGTGGCATGGCTGGTCCGCGGCGACGAAGTCGTCGACCGCTGGCCGATCGACCTGCGCGGCTGGTGATTGACGGCCTCAGTGGTCGGCGGCGTGCAGTGCCGCCAACAGTGCGTGCAGGGCCCGCGCACGGTGCGAGATCTGGTTCTTCTCGGCATCGCTCATCTGGGCGAACGACCGGCCGTCGCCGTCGTCGGGGATGAACACCGAGTCGTAACCGAAGCCGCGATCACCCAGCTCCGTCGAGGCGATCACGCCCTTGCACACACCTTCGACGGCAACCTCGCGACCATCCGGCCACACGACCATCACCGCCGACACGAAGCTGGCGCCACGGTCGGTGCGATCCCCCAGCGCGGCTCAGCAGCTTGAGGCGATTGTCGGCGTACGTGGCGTCGTCGCCGGCGAAGCGGGCTGCGTACACGCCCGGCGCACCGTCGAGGGCGTCGACGAACAACCCGGTGTCGTCACTGACCGCTGGCAGGCCGGTGGCCGCGCAGATCGCCATGGCCTTCAAGCGAGCGTTGCCGACCAGCGAGTCGGCGTCTTCGACCACCTCGGGAACGTCGGCAGGTCGCGGCACGAGATCCACCACGCCATCGAGGATGGCGGCGATCTCCAACACCTTGTCGGGGTCGGCGGACGCGCAGACCAGTTGCAGCACCGCCATCGTCAGCGCCCGAGCGGGCGAGCCGGCGGCGGAACCGACACCATCTCGGCCTGCAGCGCCATGATCTCCGACAATCCGCCCGAGGCCAGCTCCAGCAACATGTCGAGTTCGCCCCGCGAGAAGGCGGCGCCCTCGGCCGTGCCCTGGACTTCGACGAACAGCGGCTCTCCACCGTCCTTGCCGAGCATCACCACGTTCATGTCGACCTCGGCGGCCGAATCCTCGACGTACGGCAGATCGAGCATCGGGAGGCCGCCGACGATGCCGACGCTGATCGCCGCGCAGTACGAGTGCAGCGGGTGCGACCTGATCGCCTGGTTCTGCACCAGTCGCGCCAATGCGTCGTGCAACGCGAGATACCCGCCACAGATGCTGGCGGTCCGCGTGCCACCGTCGGCCTGCAACACGTCGCAGTCCACCACGACCTGGCGCTCGCCGAGCAGTTGCATGTCGCACGCGGCCCGCAACGAGCGACCGATCAGGCGTTGGATCTCGACGGTTCGCCCGCTCTGCTTGCCCTTGGCGGCCTCCCGATCGATGCGCTCCGGTGAGGCGCCGGGCAGCATCGAGTACTCGGCAGTGACCCAGCCCTTTCCTGTGTTCTTCATCCAGCGCGGAACGCTGTCGTCGATCGAGGCGGTGCAGAGCACCCGCGTCTTTCCGAACGTGACCAGCACGCTGCCGGCCGCCATCTCGGTGTAGTCACGCTCGAATGTGATGGGGCGAAGTTGGTCAGCGGCACGGCCGTCGAAGCGGGTCATCGGGGGTACTCCTTGTTGATGGTCAGATCTGCGGTGGTCATTCCGGCGGCTGCCAGTGGTCGGCTGCGCCGAGCTCGGGGCCCGAGCAGGCGGCCGCCCAGATCGGCGAACCAGGAGATGTCACCGCTCGAGTAGAAGCGGTGCTCGGCAGGGCTGTTCGACATCATCGGCGCGCAGCAGATCGAGCCGCTGCAGCAACTCACGCGTGGCGAACGCGGTCTCGTCGGCACTGGAGACCAGCGTGACATCGGGACCCATGACCTCACCGATCACCCGTGCCAGATACGGATAGTGCGTGCAGCCGAGCAACAGCGCATCGACGCCCGCATCTTTCACCGGGGCCAACAACCGTTCGGCCAAGATCGTGACCTCATCGCCCGTCGGTCTGGTCGCGCTCGACGAACTCGACGAAGCCGGGACACGCCGCGGCCGTGAGGTGCACGTCGGCGCCAGTCGAGCGAACGGCTCGCTCGTACGCACCGGACCCGATCGCTCCGACGGTGCCGATCACCCCGACGCGCCCGGAACGGCTGGCAGTCACCAAGGCCCGTGCGCCGGGTTCGACGACATCGACGACCAACACCGGCAACTCACCCTGCAAGTGGTCGAGCGCTGCCGCCGATGCGGTGTTGCATGCAACCACCACGGCTTTCACGTCGTGCTGCTTGACCAGGCTCCACGCCAACTGCCGGGCGAACTGGCGCACCTCGTCCTGCGGTCGAGGGCCATAGGGGTATCTGCCGGTGTCACCGATGTAGACCAGGTTCTCCGCCGGGAGGAGATCGATCACTGCGCGGGCAACGGTGAGACCGCCGAATCCACTGTCGAACATCCCGATGGGTCGGTCCTTGTCGGCACACATATCGATGGGCCAGGCTACGGCGACACCGAGGTTCTACGCTCGGCCACCACATGCTGACCGCAACCATCCTGGCGCTCGTGGCCGCGGTGCTCCACGCCGCATGGAACCTGTCGGTCAAGCAATCGCTCAGTGACCGCTTCATCGCGTTGTGGGGTCAGTTCTTCTTCACCGGCCTGCTGGCAGCTGTCGTGCTGATCATCGGTGGTGGCATTCCGGCTCGCGGCTTCACATGGGCAGCGTTGTCGGGCCTGGCGCACATCCCGTACACCGTGTTCCTGGCCAAGGCGTACAACACCGGCGACTTCTCACGGGCCTACCCCATCGCTCGCGGCGGTGGCGCGCTGCTGGCCGGCCTCGGCGGCATCGCATTCCTCAGCGACAGCTTCGCCCCGGTGGGGGTCGCCGGCATGGTGGTCGTGGCGCTCGGCCTGGTCGCCCTCGCAGGTCGCGGCGCGTCGGCCCAGGTGCTCATGGCGCTCGGAGTCGCGGCGGCGATCGGCATCTACTCCGTGGCCGACGCGAAGGGGATTCGCACCGTCGACACCCCGCTGTACACAGCCGCCTCCTTCGTTTGCGTGACCGCTACGACCAGCACGTTCGCTCTGGCATCGGGTCACAGGGCAGCGATGGTCTCGGCGATGCGGGCCAACTGGCGCCGATTCCTCGTCATGGGCATCGCCTCAGGTGTCACCTACGCATTGGTGCAGATCGCATTCCGGCGCGCACCCGTCGGCTATGTGACATGCCTTCGGGAATCGAGCGTGGTGATCGCCGCATTCGTCGGCGCCCGCTACCTCGGCGAAGGCCAGGCGGTCAGACGCACAGCCGCTGCCTGCGTGGTCGTCGTCGGTCTGTTGCTGCTCGTGCTCGGTCGCTGATCGACGAACAGGGCAGCGCTGGGCGCGAACTGGGCGACGGCCGCCCATCTCGCGCAGTGCGAGACTTCCCAGGGAGTGTGCGATTGTCTCGACCATGTCCACCGCGGAAGCCACTGACGCCGGTGACGTCGCCGGTGACAGCGCAAACCCCTCAGGACGCCGGGTACGCGATTCCAACGCTGCCAGTGATCGGGACGTGGAGGTGAGCAACTTCCGACGCAACACGACAGGCGGACCTGTCACCGCGACAGGACAGACTGTCGACTCGCCAGTGAGAGACAGTTGCGGAGCCTGACCGGCACCGCGATCTGCCGATCGGCGTGCGAGGTTCGAGGAGGGCGTGCAGCGTCGATCCCGGTGCGGTTCGGCAGCGCGTCACGTGTGGCGGCTGAGACCTACGATCGGTGCATGGCGACCGACGTCTACTCGATCCAGCCGTTGACCGTTCACACCTGGGACGCGTTTGCCGGTCTGGTGGAGCGGCACAACGGGATCTTTGGTGGGTGCTGGTGCACGTACTTCCACGACTGCGCCGACCGTCAGCCGGGTTACGAGGGGAGCCGCGCGTTCAAGAAACTCATGGTCGAGGCCGGGCAGGCTCATGCCGCGCTGGTGGTGGTCGGCAATGAGGCGATCGCGTGGGCCGAGTACGGCACCCCGGACGAGCTACCCAACATCCACCACAGCAAGCAGTACCTCGCCGAGGCCGACGTCACGCCCGACTACCGCATCACCTGCATCTTCGTCGACAAGCGATACCGCAAGCACGGCTACGCCAAGATCGCTCTGGCCGGTGCGCTCGAGCAGATCGCCGCGCAGGGTGGCGGGGTGGTCGAGGGATACCCGCACGAGATCGGCGAGAAGAGGATGAACAACTCGTTCGTCTACAACGGAACGCGCACGATGTACGAGGAGGCCGGCTTTGAGTTCATCCGTTCCAAGGGTCTGAACAACACCGTCATGCGGCGCGTGATTGGACCTGCCTAGAACTGCTCTCGGGTGGGGATCACGCTCTGGCCGATCAGTTCGCCAGCGTCTATCGTCGGATGGTGCATGCCCTACGAGGAGATTGACGGCGTCCCCATCTGGCACGAAGAGCACGGCGACCCGGACGGAGCGCCGCTGGTCGCCCTGCACGGCGGCATCATGACCTTCCGCGGCAGCTTCGGCGACGTCCTGCCTTGGCTGACGGAAGGACGCAGGGTGATCGGGGTCGAGCTCCAGGGCCACGGCCACACACCCGACACCGGCCGCGCCATGTCGATCGAGCGCTTCGCCGATGACGTCGCCGAGCTGATCGACCGGATCGCGGACGGGGGACCCGTCGACGTCTGGGGCTTCAGCCTCGGCGCCCTCACGGCCACGAGCCTCGCCCTTCACCACCCGAGCAAGATCCGTCGCCTCGTGCTCGCCGCCTCGAACATCCGTCCCGACGGCTATCACCCCGAAATCACGGCACCCGAGCAGGACGACCCACGACTGCCCACCGCGGAGGAATTCGCCAACTGGCAAGCCGACTACGAAGCGGTCGCACCGAACCCGACGGACTTCTTCCCGTTCCTCGAGCGCATGCAGCCCGTGGTCCACTACTTCGCCGGCTGGACCGATGACGAGATCCGGTCGATCATTGCTCCCACGTTTCTCGTGATCGGCGATCGCGACTTCGTCCGCCTCGATCATGCCGCCGAAATGCTCGATCTCTTCCCCGACTGCCGGCTCGCCGTCCTGCCAGCCGCTCGCCACACCGAGGTCATGCAGCGCTCCGATGAGCTCCGGGCCCTGATCGGACCCTTTCTTGGCGTT
>CAWDUI010000053.1:0-15277 GCA_963805445.1 Ilumatobacteraceae bacterium
GTGGCGGTGCCGCGCCCTAATGCCGCCACTGACCGACGCCCAGGCACCGAGCGACGGCGCTTCCCGCGTAAACGACAGCGGCTGCCCTGATTCTCCGTGACCACGGCCGCACCATGGCCGACGGTGGCGCCGTGGCCGGCCTCCACGCCCCCACCCACGGCCGCACCGACATCTGCCCCGGCCGCCGCACCGACCTCTGCCCCGACGACACAACCGGCAGGGGCGCTGACCGTCACGACTCCCGCCTGCCGACGACACAACCGCCGGCGCCGACCGTTACGACCGCCGCGCCGACGACCGGCGACCGTGCCACCAGGCGCTCGCATCCCGAGAGACTGGCCGGCAAGCAAGCCGATCCCACCAATTCCAGCTGGATGTAAACAGCCCCAACTCGAAGACAACGGAGTGTGGAACTGCCAATGAGTGAACTCAACGAACAACAGCTCGCCCGTCTCGCCAAGTTGGGAAAGCGCAGCGGTGTCGGCGCCCCGCCGCCCCTGCCCCGCTGACTGTCAGCCTCCACAGGCCGGCGCCCCCCGTCACCTCGCCCCGGGCACCCTGGAGTCCACCCAGTGGCACTCCGCCAACTGCTGCTGCTGCTGCTGCAGCAAGCAGCGGTCACGCCGCCGACGATCGTCATCCAACCAACTGACACCGCCGCGGTGCCGGTCGTCGACCGACACACCAGTGTTCGTCTGTTCGGCAGCCGCCGGACTCACGTGGCGGCCGCCGGTCGAATCCTGGCCACGGGCCTGGCGACGTCGGGCTTCCTGGCGACCATCGCCTCGTTGGCAACCGCTGACGCCCGTCAGCTCGAGGCCAAGCAAGCCGACGCTGCGCCGCCGACCACCTTGCTCGAGACCATCCACCGTGTCGTCTACGTCGACGAGTTCGGCAACCCCATCGGCCACCGACCACGCTGGCCCCCCTCGATCCCGCTGCGGCGACGACCACGGTGGGTGCCGTTGTCGATCCGCTCGCTGTGGACCCGGCTGCAACAACGGCGGTCGCCACCGTGGCTCCGACGGCGGCTGTAGATCCCGCTGCTGCTATTGCGGCCCCCGCACCAGCACCAGCCGCAACCCCGGGGACAACGAAGCCCGGTGCCGCGCCTGCACCTGCACCCGCACCTGCACCGGCAGCTGGCCCATCACCTGCGCCAGCCCCGCCCCTGCCCCTGCACCGGGACCGGCTCCAGCACCAGCCCCGGGACCCGCGCCGGCCCCGGACCCGCACCCGCACCGGCCCCGGCACGCGCCAGCCCCGGCACCCGCACCAGCCCCGGCACCTGCGCCCGCTCCGGCGCCAGCCCCGGCACCCGCACCCGCACCGGCCCCGGCACCTGCGCCCGCACCAGCCCCGGCACCCGCACCGGCACCTGCGCCCGCTCCGAAGCTGCCGCCGTGCACGGGAAGTGGATGCTGATCACGGCGGTGGCCGAGGAGCGAACGTGGCATCGTTCGACGACGCGACTGATGGGTTCTCCCAGCGAGATCCTGGTCGACGGCCCGGTCGAACTCATCAGTCAGGGGTTCTCCCGTCTCCGACAGCTCGAAAGAACGTGGAGCCGCTTTCTTCCTGACAGCGAACTCAACCGACTCCAGGCGCGGCGAGGCGACTGGCTGGAGTGCAGTGACGATCTCGTTGCTGCGCTCCAGCTGTGTCGGCACATGCACGTCGAGACCCGCGGCCTGTTCGATCCGTCGATCCGCACCAGTCTCGAGCAACTCGGCTACGACCGCACCTTTGCCGAGATCGTCGAACAGTCCAGCCGGCCGGGCGACACACCCGAGACCATGCCCGCCAACGGCCTGGCGGGCCTCGAGATCTCGAACAACTGGGTCCGGCTCCTGGACGGGCTGTCGATCGACCTCGGTGGTATCGGCAAAGGCCTGGCCGCCGATCTCGTCGCCGACGAACTGATCGCCGCCGGCGCCAACTCTGCCTACGTGTCACTCGGCGGCGACATCCACTCAGCAGGCGAGCCGGTCGACGAGAACGGCTGGCAGGTACCGCTGCTGCATCCCGTGACGGGCGCGGCGGTCGATCACCACGCACTGTTCTCCGGCGCACTCGTGATGAGCACGGTCGCGATTCGTCGCTGGACTCGCGGCGACATCGAGCATCACCACATCATCGACCCCCGCACCGGCCGGCCCGCAAACACCGACCTCGTTGCCGTCGCGGTCGCCGGTCAGAGCGCAGCGCGAGCCGAAGCACTGGCCAAGGCGGCGATCATTGCCGGTAGCGTCGAGGGGGCAGCACTGTTGCGCTCGGCGGATGTGAAAGCCTGGATGATCAGTGCTGATCACGTCTACGTAGTGCAGGAGTCCGACCAATGATTGCTGTCACCGACAAACTTGCCGGTATGTCGCCCGGTCTAGCGGCATTGTTGCCTGGGCGACCGTGACCGCCTCCATCTTGTGGGGCCTCACGTTGTCCGGTCGGCTCGTGCGCAAACGCGGCGTTCCGGCGTGGCTGCTCGACCTGCATCGATATCTCGGCACGTTGTCGTTGGTGTTCGTCGCCGTGCACCTCGGCGGCTTGTGGGCAGACAACTTCGTCTACTTCGGTTGGCGCGAGCTCTTCATCCCGATGAAGTCACCATGGAAGACCGGGGCCGTCGCCTGGGGGATCGTCGGTTTCTACTTCCTCATGGCGATCCAGATCACGTCGTGGATGATGCGACACATCAAGCGCAAGATCTGGCATGCGATTCACCTCACCAGCGTGGTGTTGTGGATCACGGCAACGGTGCACACGTTCCTGGCGGGCCAGGACCGGCACAACACCTTGCTGCAGTGGTTCGTGCTCGGGTCGACCATCTTGGTGTTGCAACTCACGCTGTTCCGTCTCGTCACGCTGCGCAGCGCGCAGAAGTGGGCGTTGCGACCCGAGGAGCCGAAGAAGGCCGCCGATCGGGTGCGCACGGGGTAGATTCGCCACCGCATGGCGTTCCACTCCACGTTGCAGGCGGCTTGGAAATCGTCAGGGTCGATGCTCTGCGTCGGTCTCGACCCCGATCCTGCCCGACTCCCGAGTGCTTTCGCCCCGGGTAACCAGGCGACGTATGAGTTCTGCAAGGCGATCGTCGATGCGACCGCCCACACCGTGTGTGCCTTCAAGCCGCAATTCGCCTACTTCGCCGCGCAGCGCGCCGAGCCGGAGCTCGAACGGCTGTGCCGCTACATCCACGACACATATCCCGATGTGCTGTTGATCCTCGACGCCAAGCGTGGCGACATCGGCCCCACGGCGCGGCAGTACGCCCGCGAGGCGTTCGAGCGCTACGGCGCCGACGCCGTGACGGTCAACCCTTACCTCGGCACGGACTCCATCGAGCCGTACCTGGCCTACCGCGACCACGGCGTCTTCGTGCTGTGTCGCACATCGAACCCTGGCGGCAGCGACTTCCAGTCGCTCGACATCGACGGCGAGCCGTTGTACGCGCACGTGGCCCGGCGAGCCGCTTCGGAATGGGACGCAATTGGCGAATGCGGACTGGTTGTCGGCGCGACGTTTCCCGACGAGCTCGGCGCCGTGCGCAAGATCGTCGGCGACATGCCGATCCTGGTCCCCGGCGTCGGGGCCCAGGGTGGCGACATCGCTGCCACGGTGGCCGCTGGGGCGACGGCCGACGGCTTCGGCATGGTCATCAACTCATCGAGGGCGATCCTCTACGCATCGAGCGGCGACGATTTCGCCGATGCCGCCTGCCGCGAAGCTGTCGCTACCCGCGACGAGATCCGGCGTTGCGTCGGGCCCTGATCAACACGTCAGCGCGTCGACCGAAATGATCCCGGGTGCCTCGCGCAGCTGCGCCAGCACGACGTCACTGACCTCACCGGAGGTGGCGATCAGCATCACCGCGGTACCACCATCTGGCGCAGCACCGACGTCCATGTCGGCGATGTTGACGCCGGCGTTGCCGAGCAGCGTACCGACGATGCCGATCACGCCCGGACGGTCGTCGTTCTTGAACATCAGCATGTGCTCGGCCGGCGGCACGTCGACGCTGTGCTCGTCGATCATGACGATGCGCTGCTCGCCGCGGCGGCCGACCAGCGTGCCCGACAACGACCGGTTCCCGCCTCGCAGAGTGAGCAGGTTGACGAAGTCGGCCGAGGTCGCGCAATTCGTCTCGCGGATCTCGACCCCGTGGTCCTTGGCGAGCTGCGGCGCGTTGACGTAGGTGACCGGTTCGTCGGTGACCGAGCCGAAGAAGCCCTTGGACGCGGCAAGCGTGAGGATGCGCGTGTCGTAGCCGGCGATGTCGCCCTCGGTGCACACTTCGATCTGCTTCGGGGCGCCACCGACCAGCGAGGCGAACAGCCTGCCGAGGCGTTCGGCGAGCGGCAGGAACGGTCGCATCGTCTCATTGGCCTCGGCAGCATCGACGTTGACGGCGAACGGCACGAACTCGCCGGCCAGCGCCAGTTGCACCATGTCGGCAATCGTGTCGCCGGCCTTGTCCTGTGCCTCTCTGGTCGAGGCTCCGAGGTGCGGCGTGACGATGACCTGTTCGAGTGCGAAGAGCGGTGACGCCGTCGTCGGTTCGGTTGCGAAGACGTCGATGGCTGCACCGGCGATGACGCCATCGCGTAGTGCGTCGGCCAACTCGGTCTCGTCGACGATGCCGCCGCGGGCGACGTTGATCAGACGCATCGTCGGCTTGGCCTTGATCAACAGATCGCGGTTGATGAGACCCGTGGTCTCTTTCGTCTTCGGCAGGTGGATGGTGAGGAAGTCGGCCTCGGCGACTGCCTGATCGAGCGACAGCAGCTCCACGCCCATCTGTCGGGCCTTGTCGGCAGACACGAACGGATCGTAGGCAACCACGTGCATGCCGAATGCCCTGGCTCGGTCGGCCACCAGCTTGCCGATGCGACCCAGCCCGATGACCGCCAGCGTCTTGTCGGCCAGCTCGACCCCCTCCCAACGCGATCGTTCCCACCGGCCGGCAGTCAGTGCGGCGTGTGCTTGTGGCACGTTGCGGGCCTGGGCGAGCAGGAGCGCCATGGTGTGCTCGGCCGCCGAGATGATGTTGCTCTGCGGTGCATTGACGACCATCACGCCCCGACGTGTCGCCGCCTCGACGTCGACGTTGTCGAGCCCGATGCCCGCCCGCCCCACGACCAACAGCTCATCGGCATGCCCGAGAACCTCTGCCGTGACCTGAGTCGCCGAGCGAATGATCAGGGCCTGTGCCCCGCGGATGTTGGCGAGCAACCTCGTGAGGTCGAGTTGCACGTCGACTTCGTGGCCCGCAGCGCGCAGACGGTCGAGACCGCCCTCGGCGATTTCTTCTGTGACAAGGATCCGAGCCATCGGATCCATCGTTACCGCTGGATCGACCGATTCGAAAAGAATTGAACGATCTGTTCACCTGGCGCAGGGACGGCTATGTTGAGCCGACGCCGTATCCGAGTCGTACAGAACCCGAAAAGTGGAGGATTCATGCCGTACCCCTTTCTCTCAGCCGAGTGGATGGACGCTGCCAAGGCAATCCGCGAGAAGTACGCCGGTCAGACATCGCCGATCACCATCAGCGTGCGGATGAACCAGGTGATCACCGACGTTCCGTTCGGCGACGGTGATGTCAACCTCTTCCTCGATACGTCGTCGGGCAGCCTGGTGATGGAGAGCGGAGCACTGGAGACACCCGATCTCACGCTGACCACGGACTACGACACGGCAAAGAAGATATTCGTCGACCAGGATCAGGCTGCCGGGATGCAGGCTTTCATGGCCGGCAAGATCAAGGTCCAGGGCGACATGATGAAGATGATGGCGATGCAGACCGGGATGCCGCAGGACGACATCGCCAAGACCATCGCCGGCGAGATCAAAGAGATCACGGAGTAGTCGGCAACCTTTTACGCACCGGCGAGAGGCGCCAGCGCCTGCGCCAGCTCGTCGACCGACCACATCGAGTCACGGTCGACCGAGCGGCCCCGTGCCCAGCTCTCGATCAGGGTGACGTTGCCACCTTGCACGAAGAACGTTTCCCCGGTGAACTTGCAATCGGCCGTCGCCAGGTAGGCAACCAGCGGTGAGATGTTGGCGGGGTCCCATTGATCGAACCCACCCTCTGCGGGCTGCATGATCTGTTCGAGACCGGGTGTCGCCAGCGTCAGCCTGGTTCGCGCCCCCGGGGCGACGGTGTTGCTCTTCACGTTGTAGCGGACGAGCTCCTTGGCGGCAATCTGGCTGAACGTGGCGATGCCGGTCTTGGCGGCGCCGTAGTTGCTCTGGCCCGGGTTGGCGAACAGCCCCGAGGTGCTCGATGTGTGCACGAGGTTGCGCGGTTTGCCGTGCCCAGCCTTGTGCTGCTCACGCCAGTACGCCGCGGCCCACCGCGTCGGGGCGAAGTGACCCTTCAGGTGCACCTTGATCACCGCGTCCCATTCCTCTTCGGTCATGTTGACGATCACACGGTCGCGGAGGATGCCTGCGTTGTTGACCAAGATGTCGAGATCACCGAACGCCTCGATCGCACTGTTGATCAGGCGTTGTGCTCCCTGCCAGTCGGCGACGTCGTCGCCGTTGACGATCGCCTCGGCGCCGAGAGCCTTGATCTCCTCGACGACCATCTGCGCCGGAGTGGAGTCGGTGCCGGTGCCGTCATTGGCTCCCCCGAGATCGTTGACGACGATCCGCGCCCCTTCCCGGGCGAACAGCAGGGCGTGTTCGCGACCAATGCCGCGACCGGCTCCGGTGATGATTGCCACTCGGCCGTCAAGCGATCCCATGCCCATATTCCTCCAGACGATGGCACGCTAGCCATCGGGCCCGACGGCAGTGAATTCGTCTAGAAGAAGGCGACGTCGATGGCCGAACCCGCGGCAACAGCTGAGCCGGCAACACGTCGACGCCGTGGTACTGGGCGGCGACGAGTACGCCATCGACATTGCCGGTGACGACACCGACCGTCAGCCCGGCGCCCGACAACGTGTCGGTCGTTTGTTGCAACGTGAGGTTCGCCAGTGGCGGGACGGCGACGAGGTCTTGACCCTTGGAGACGACAACGCTGATGACTGCACCGCGGTCGACCTGAGAGTTGGGAGGCAGGTCTTGGCGGATGATCAGACCGGCGGCCACCGAATCGCTGAACTCCGGTTCGAGCTGCAGCAGCACCAGTCCCTGTTCGGCAAGCGTCGCTGTTGCCTGGTCGGACGTCAACCCGGTGAGATCAGGCACGACCCTCGGCTGCGGGCCCTCCGACAGCACGACCGACACCGTCGTCTTCGGCGTGACCGTGTCGCCGGCCTTCAGGCCCGGCTGTTCGGGCACCATCCAGCTCACGACGACGCCGGCCGGAACGGTCTCGTCGAACACCGGATCGGCTTGCTGCAGCACCAGGTCGAGTTGCGCCAGGCTGGCGGTCGCTTGTTCGAGGGTCAACCCGACGAGATCGGGAAGCGGTCGCGGAGCTGGACCGGTGCTGACGATGAGTTGGAACGGTTGACCCTGGGCCAGTGGGGTGGCCTCGTCCGGCTGGGTGCGGATGACCACGCCGAGCGGCACGGTCTCGCTGGCTTCGCGAGTGACCACCGTGTCCCAGTCGAACCCGGAGATCTGGTTCAGTGCCTCTGCCTCTGCCAACCCGGCGAGGTGCGGCACCTGATAGGTCCGGACGTGATCCTTCGTGGCGATGTAGGCAACACCTCCGGCTGCCGCGGCGATCAGCAACATCAGCGGCAGGAGCCAGGCGATCCGCCGACGACGACCGCGTTGCGGCTCGTACGCGTCACCGTCGACATCGGCGTCAGAGACAGCTCCGGCGGGCACCGACAGCATCACGTCACTCTCCGGGAAGTGATCGGTGGTGGTGACCAGCAACGGCGGCGGGGGCGGTGGCGGCGTGATTGCCGACGTGATTGCCGGCGCGGGCGGAGGCAGGGTGGGTCGGGTGATGGCGCCAGACGAGTCGCCGAACAGACCTGAGTTGGGCAAGCTGATCGGCGTCGGTCGAGGCAGCTTCTCGGCAGCCTGCACCAAGGCCCTGCCGAACTCGGCAGCCGAGTACCGGTCGTCGGGCAGTGGGCGGCCGGCGCGTTCGAGCACGGCCGCGAGAGGACCCAGATCGGCCGAGACCGGCATCAGCCGCCCGATGCGGTTCGAGAGCGTGGCGACCGGTGAGTCCCCGACGAACGGCACAGAGCCCGACATCGATTCCAACAACGTCAGGCACAGCGAATACACATCACCTTTCGGGCCTCGCCGCCCGTACTCGGCCAGCTCCGGTGGCACGTACATCGCCAACACGTTGCTGACGTGCGCGCGATCGATCCACAGTGCTTCACCCACGACGTTGGCCAGGCCGACGTCGGTGATGCACAGCCGTTGATCGTCACCGAACACCAACGTCGACGGACGGATGTCGCCATGTATCAGTCCGCGGCGATGCACGACGTCGAGCGCCTTGCAGGCTTCGAGACCGACGACCAGAGCTTGCGACGGCGACAGGGTGCGGCCCCGGTCGAGATACTCGCGCAGGCTGCCACCACCGAGATGTTCGACGATCACATACATCGCCTTGCGGTCGTTCCAGACGTCGGCGCCCCAGTCGTAGATCTCGGCGATGTTCGGATGTTTGATCGATGCACCCTGCTCGGCGGCGATACGGAACGCCCGCTCGAAGCCGTCGCCCGAGCTGAGATCAGGATGGACCACCTTGATCGCCACGACACGCTGTTCCACCAGGTCAAAGGCATCGAAGACGGCCGCGTCAACTCCACTGCCGCGGCGAGGCCCCAATTTGTAGCGACCCGCAACGACCCGACCGTTGAACTGTGTATCCATCACTGTCATGGGGAACTGAACGCTACCGCGACACGGGCACAGTGAGCGTTCATGTGCGAAATCCGTGCGGCGACGGAACAATGGCGACGGAATGACGGAAGAATGGGCCGCATGAAAAAGCCGCACCTCGACTCTCACCAGCGGCGACTCGTGGTGGTCAGCATGGTGATCGCCGCGGGGATCGTGATGGTGATCCTCGGCTTTCAATCATCGGTCACGGGCCGCAAGGCGCTCGCCCTTCCGGCCACGATCGAGAACATCGATCCGGTCCGCGGTGCGGTCCGCGTGCCGTCGCAGACTGCAGTGTTCGTCGACCTCCTGCCGGGTTACACCGGTGTGCTGGTGATCGACGACGTCGAGTTGGAGACGGTCGATCCGAACGACCTCCAATCCGGTCCGGGCGGGCAGCAGGTCACACTGCCTCCGACGACCATCTACGAGCGAGGCAATGCCACCCTCACGTTCGTCCCGGTCAAAGGAGCCAAGATCGAATCGTTCACCCAGGGAACGCACACCGCGACGGTGATCTACTGGAAGGTGCTCGAGTCGAGGCAGAAGTCGCAGTCGTACACCTGGACGTTCTCGGTCTTCTAGGCAGGAAGTTCGCCCGTGGCGAGCAGGTGGTCGAAGCCGTCGTCGTCGAGGACGGGCAGCCCCAACTGATCAGCCTTGGCGATCTTGCTCGCCCCCGGCGATTCGCCTACCACGATTGCAAAGGTCTTGGCGCTGACGCTGCCCGGGCTCTTGCCACCGCGTGCCTTGATCGCCGCCTCGGCCTCTTCGCGTGAGTAGCGCTCCAGTGTTCCAGTGACAACAACAGCCTTGCCCGCCAGCACCGGGGCGAGCCGGCTGACCTCGACCTTGCCGAACTCGACACCGGCGCGTCGCAACTTGTCGACGAAGACCCGATTGGCGTCGATCGCATACCAACGACAGATCGAGCCGGCGATGACCGGGCCGACGCCGTCGGTCGTCGCCAGCGTCGCCTCATCGGCGGCCAGGATCGAGTCGAGCGTCCCGAAGGCGAGGCTCAACGCCTCGCTGGCCGACGGACCGAGGCCCTTGATACCGAGCGCGGTCAGCAACTTGGGCAATGGCCGGGTCTTCGAACCCTCGATCGCGGCGAGCAACTTGTCGGCACTGATTGCCGCGAAGCCTTCCAGGCCGAGCAGCTGCTCGGCGGTCAGCGAGTAGATGTCGGCAGGATCACTGATCAGTCCGGCATCGCTGAGTTGGAAGACGGTCCGCTCGCCCAGCCCTTCGATGTCCATCGCCCCGCGTGATGCGAAGTAGATCACCCGCTGATCTCGTTGATACGGGCACGCCGGCTCGACACAGCGCGTATCTGCCTCGCCCTCGAGGCGCACCAGCTCCGTAGCCAGCGAGCACGGGCAGGTCTTGGGGAACTGCCACGGTTGGCTCCCTTCCGGGCGGAGCGACAGGATCGGCCCGACCACCTCGGGGATCACGTCACCGGCCTTGCGCACGATGACGGTGTCGCCGGGACGCACATCCTTGAGGCGAACCTGGTCCTCGTTGTGCAGCGTGGCCATGCGAACCGTCGAGCCGCCGACGAACACCGGGTCGAGAACCGCAAACGGCGTGGTGCGCCCGGTGCGCCCGACCGAGATCTGGATGTCTCGCAGCAGCGTTGTGCGTTCCTCCGGCGGGAACTTGAACGCGATGGCCCAACGGGGCGCTCGTGACGTGAAGCCGAGGAGCTCGCGCAGCGCCAGTTGGTCGACCTTGGCGACAGCACCGTCGATCTCGTACGGCAGGTCGTGACGGTGCTCCTGCCAGTGAGCAGCGAACGCATAGACGCCGGCGAGATCGTCGACCATGCGGACCTCGGGGTTGACCGGGAAGCCGAGGTTGCCGAGGAACTCCAGCGTCTCGTGATGGCTGGTGAACTCGGGGCCGCCGACCACCTCTCCCAGTTGGTAGCACCAGAAGCTGAGCTCGCGGCTGGCGGTGACCCGCGGATCTTTCTGTCGCAGGCTGCCGGCCGCCGCATTGCGCGGGTTGGCGAATCGAGGTTGCCCAGCCGCGGCGGCACGCTCGTTGAGCGCGTCGAAGCTGGCGATCGGCATGTAGACCTCGCCGCGCACCTCGACCACCTCGGGGGCACCCTTCGGGAGGCGCTTGGGGAGCGCGCCGATGGTCGCCACGTTGGCGGTGACATCCTCACCGACGTGGCCGTCGCCGCGGGTGGCGGCCTGCACGAATTCACCGCCCTCGTAGCGCAGGCTCATCGCCAGGCCGTCGATCTTCAACTCGCACGCGAACGTTGCCGGTGCACCCGCCAGCCCGCGTGCGACCCGCTCGCCCCACAGAGTGAGCTCGGCCTCGTCCATGGCGTTGTCGAGGCTCGTCATGGCGACCCGATGCACGACCGGGGCGAACGTCGCCGACAACGGGGCCCCGCCAACCTTCGTTGTCGGCGAATCGGCGGTCGCCAGCTCGGGGTGATCGCGCTCGAGGCTCAGCAGCTCCCGAACGAGCAAGTCGTAGTCGGCATCGGCGATCTCGGGACTGTCGAGGGTGTGGTAGCGCTCGTTGTGATACGCGATCTGTCGACGGAGGTCCGCAGCACGGGCAGCAAGATCGGCAGGCTCGGTCATGCGTGCGAGTGTAAGCAGCTACGCACCGAGTGAGAAGCGCGTCGCACTGGCCTGATCTCTCACCCGCTCGCTGATCTCGGCGGCCACACGATGCACACGTTCGGCGACCACCGGGGTGTGCATGGCGAGCCCGCATTCTGGCGTGATGATCGATTGCGTGCGGAGCTGCGCCGGGTCCGCGCCGCGCTGCACGAGCTCGCACCACAACTCACTCAGCTTGCGCCACGGGCGTTCCGCGGACGTCGCGATCGGACCCTCGGTCGGCACGGCGCCCCATGCGATCGTGCCGCCATCGCTGATGAACCTGGCGAGGTAGCCGGCCGACTCGAGCAGCCGGAGGTCGACCGGTACCGACAACACGTCGGGCCCGATGGACACGAGCGAGGCGATGTCGGCCGTGGCGCACACGTGCAGGCCGGTGACGGCAACCGGCTCGATCGCCGCCAGCGCCGCGGAGACGAGATCGATCGCGGTGTCGGGGGCGATCGGGAACCCGGTGCCCATCAGTTCATCGAGGGTCGGCTCATCGATGAACACCACCTGTCGACAGCCCGGAAGGGCCGTGGCGACATGATCGACCAATTGACGCACACGGCAGCGAACCGCACGGACCGAGACGTCGAATGCAACCTGGCTGCTGAGCCCGGCCCGCACCAAGGCCAGACCAAGCGTGACCGGCCCGACGAACTGCCATTTGACCGGGCCTCGCCGACCTTGCGCAGCGGCGAGAAACGCTCGCCATCCGCCGAAGGCGTCGTGCTGGAGATCGGTGATGACCGGCGCCTCGGGGTCGAAGCTACCGGCATCGACGGCGATGCTGCCGTATTGGCCAACGGTGATCCCCGCCAACCCGACCAGACCTTGCGGGATCATCCCCTCGGCAGGAGATCGCTTCGGGAGCGTTGGAATCGCCGGAAGTTCCAATGTGGCCAGGACGAACTCTGCCGCAGCTGGGGCGTCGCGGTGGGGAAGGCTGCCGATCCCTGTGGCGATGCCACTTGATAGCTGTGCACGGTTCACCCTGGTTCACCCCCTCGGCGACATCGTTCCACTTGCGGTCGCCGGCACACGAGCCGAGCCGATCATCGAGCTCACTGGCCAAACAACGCACGAATCGGCAAGTCTTGGGCCATGAATGCCGGCGGATCAGGTCTCATCGCAGCGCTGACCGGCACGTGGGGACCACGGATGATCTGGGTCGCGGTCGGCCTCGTCGGTGCATGGTCGATCGGCGACGCGCTCGATGGTCGATCGTCCACGGTTCGCGCCGTGGTCGCGATCGTCGGTTGGTTGGTCTGGGGTATCGGAGTCGTCGCGCTCGTCGTACCTTCGACGTTCGGTCTCACGATCATCCGCATGGTCAATGCGCTGGCATGCGGTGCGGCGGCAGTCACCTGGATCGGCGGAGCTGCGCCGGCACCGGGCGCGGCGTTCGTCGCCTGCACGCTGACGCGGGTTTGCTCATCGGTGGCGCAGAGTTCGGGCAGTCGTGTGCGCAGGCCTCGGCCTACGGCGACGAGCAGCGCTTCTTGCTCCGCCCGCCCGCGTCGTTCCTGCCACCGGTGGCCCTCGCCGGGCTGACCTGGACCGGTGCGATCGTCGCCGCCCCGCTACTGCTGGCATCGAGGAACTGGGTGCTCGGGGGGTTCGTCACCGTGCTGGGCGTGGTGCTGACGTGGCTGCTGCTGCCGCGGTTCCACGCGTTGTCGCGGCGGTGGATCGTGCTCGTCCCCGCCGGCGTGGTCGTGCACGACCAGGTCGTGTTGGCCGAGACGTTGATGGTGCCGCGCCCACAGGTGCTCGGGCTGGAACTCGCACCCGACGGTACCGAGGCCGCCGACTTCACCGGACCGGCGGCCGGCTACGCGGTCGAGGTGCGGATGCGTGCGATGGTCACGGCGCTGTTGGCACCGACCAAGGATTCGCCGCAGGGCAAGGCGCTGCACGTGCAATCCTTCATCGTCGCTCCCAGCCGCCCGGGAGCCGTGTTGCGCGCCGCGGGCAACGGCTCCGAATGACACGCCGCATCAACCGGCGATGCCCCCGCCGATGACGTACTGATTGCTGGGATCGAAGAACACGACGCTCTGGCCCGGCGCCACGCGCCGTTGCGGGCTGTGCCAACGCACCATGCAATCGTGGATCTGCGCCGGGATTGCGGCGCCGTGGGCGCTGCACTGCACCATCACCTCGCCCGAATACGGTTCGTCGGCCCACACGAGGCCGCTCACCGTCACCTCGACGACATCGAGATCGGTCTCGTCGCCGACGACGACGGTCGAGGTCGCCTGGTCGATCGCCGTGACGTACCGCTTGGGTCCACCACCCGGCAGCCCGATTCCCCGGCGTTGCCCCAACGTGACCATCTCGATCGCCGGCACCTCGCCCGAGACCGCGCCGGCAGCGTCGACGACAGTTCCCTTTCGGAATGGAATGCGCGACGCCGAGGAACGTTTCGCGTCCCCCGTCTGGGTGATGAAGCACACGTCCTGGCTATCCGGCTTCGATGCGGTTCGCAGCCCGAGCGCGGCGGCGCGGTCGCGCACCTCGGCCTTGGTGAGGTGACCGACGGGGAAGATCGTGCGGCGCAGCTCCCGCTGCGGAAGCATGTGCACGACGTAGCTCTGATCCTTCGCAGGATCTGCGCCGCGGTGCACGAAGTACCGGTCTCCGATGGCTTCGACTCGGGCGTGATGGCCCGTGGCGATGGCATCGAATCCGAGCAGATCGGCGCGCTCGCTGAGCCGGTCGAACTTCAAGTGCCGGTTGCACTCGATGCACGGGTTCGGCGTCAGGCCTTGGCGATGCGCTTGCACGTAGGGGTCGACGACGTGGGCCTGGAAGTCGTCGGTGAAGTTGAACACGAGGTGGTCGATGTCGAGCTGCTGGGCAACGCGGCGGGCATCATCGACGTCGGCGACCGAGCAACAGCCGGTGTCGCTGTCGCCTCCCCACAGACGCATCGTGATCCCGACGACGTCGTGACCGGCGTCGATGAGCTCGGCTGCGGCGACTGACGAGTCGACCCCGCCGCTGAGGGCGACAAGCACCTTCATGCTGCGCGCCCCGTGCGGAGCCGGCGCACAGCGGCAACGATCGCCATCGTCGCTTTCTCGATGTCGCCTCGCGTCGTGGTGCGACCCAGCGTGAGGCGCAGGGCGCCACGTGCACGCTCGAGTGGAACCCCCATCGCTGCCAGCACGTGCGACGGCTCCATCGCTCCACTGGCGCACGCCGACGCCGCGCTGGCGCAGACACCGGCCTCGTCGAGCAGATACAGCAGCGCTTCGTTCTCGATTCCGTCGATGCACACATGCGCCGAGCCGGCCACCTTACGCGTCCGCTCGACGGTCTCGTGCACGTCGTCGACCGCGGCCTGCAGCCCATCGACGAGCTCGTCGCGCAGCTCGGCAATTCGGCGGTTCTCCTCGCTGCGCTCGGTGTCGGTGGCGCGCAACGCGGCGGTCATCGCAATGATCCCGGCCACGTTGTGGGTGCCACTGCGGCGCTCCCGTTCCTGGCCGCCACCGATCATCATCGGTGTGAACGCAGCACGACCACGAGCAACCAGGAGGCCCCACGCCTTTCGGGCCGCCGAACTTGTGCGCCGACAGCGACAACAGATCGACGTTCGGCGTGATGGTGCGCAGGTCGAGCCACGTTGCCGCCTGCACTGCGTCGGTGTGCACGACTGCCCCAGGAGCCGCCGCGGTGCACGACCGCGGCGACCTCGGCAGATCGGTGATGGTGCCGACCTCGTTGTTGACAGCCATCACACTGACCACCGAAACACCCCCCGTCGCAGATGCGAGCGCCGAAGCGAGCGCCTCGAGATCGACCCTGCCGGAGGT
>CAWDUI010000054.1:0-462844 GCA_963805445.1 Ilumatobacteraceae bacterium
CGCGGATGGTCCGCCGGGCTGGTGCGCGGTCCAGGCCGGCGGTCTCACCGAGGTCGTCTGTTGGGGTGCTGCGCCGGATGATGCGACCGGTCGTATCAACGACGAGTCCTCCGGTCGGTGGTTGGTCGACCGGCTGTTGGCGGCCCCGGCTATACCTGGCCATTCCGGCGGTTTCGGGAGTGCTCGTGATTGATGACGACGGGCGGGCCGCCAACCTCGTTCGTCGAGTTCTAGACGCAGCGAGGAGGATGGGGCGGGTAGGGCTTCCGGTCTTCGTCAACGGGCCCGGCAGCTGGTTGCCAGCGGCACGATCTCGATGCACGGTGAAGACGGTTTGAACTCCCTCGGTCGGATCGCTTTCCCGCTTTTTGCGGTTCTGGCCGACGACGTTGCGGAGCAGCCCGAGATGCGAGTTGTCGCGGCCTGGAGCACGCCATCTTCCCGTCGGCAACCCGGTTGACCTTCGATCTCGGCCCCGACGATGGATCGCCCCTTCACTTCGACGTGTACGAGCAAGAACTCGCTGCCGACGCCGGACCCGTCAAGGGCCGCGCTGTGCTGTGCTGCCGACCTGGTGCGGGAAGCGCGGCTACGACCGGTCGATGGTGGTGACGTTCATCCTCGGCAAGGACGGGCTCTTCAACGTCGGTCCGGCGCCGGCCTGGCGATTAGAGTGGGCACCGCCTTCACCGGATCTCACCGAGTTCGGCTGATCAATCGAGCCGGCAGGCCACTCGTGGCAATGCTGCCAGCGAGTCGCTCGAATCCTTCAGCAGCCCGTCGAAGTTGGCAGCATTGTCCTGAGGACAGAAGCCTCGGCAACCTGAGTGCCGTCCGGACTGGATGTACTCCACCTGGAAGACCGCCTTGTCCGTTGTCGACGAACACCGAGTAGCCGGCGCATTCATCGAAGGTGTTGCACTCCTCGTTGAGTGCCCAATCCGTGAATTCGGACCATCGCCCGCTCGAACCCGTCCGTCGGTAGACGCCCCGTTCTTGAGCCCGATGGAAAGGCCGCGAGCATGGGCGGCGTCGGCGACTGCTCGGTTGAACGTGAGCTGATCCTGCATCGTCAGCGGGAAGCCGGTGTCGTACCCGTTGTAGGTGTCGTCGAGGTCCGGTTCGATCCCGTCGCAGCCTTTCGACACGGCAAGGTCGAGTCGGGCCGCCACGATCGGCAGTAGAACGTCGACGTTGCGGATATCGACGAATCGTTCGTTCGGGAATCCGTCGACGGCGTTGCCGAGCACTGCGGCCGGGTATTGGTCGGCGTCGGGCCGGTAGTTCTCCGACGTGCCTGGAGTCTCCATGTAGCAGATCACCGTGATGCCCTTGGCGTGCAGCCGCCCGATCGTTGCCGCGTCGGTCCCGAAGAGATCGATGTCGTACATCTTCTTCGGGTTGTCGACGGCGTCGAGAACGGTCTCGTCGACCGGACCACCACCGAGTTGCCATTGCCAAAAGCTGGTCCCAGGCGTCAGCGCCGCTGCCTTCGACACCGTGGGGGCCGAGGAAGGTCGAGCGGGAACTCAGGCGACTTGGGCAGAAGACAACAACGAGGCACCGACCCGGCGACGGATCGCGAAGCGGCCTCTCGTCGCTTTCGGGTCGTGAGCTCGAAGTGGTCGAGCTCATCACGAACCGTTTCACGAATCGGGAGATCGCTGCGGAGTTGTTCCTCGGAATCAAGACGGTCGAAACTCATATCCGCAACATCTTCAACAAATTGGGTGTCTCGTCTCGACTTGAGGTCGCCCGCATCGGCGAAGGTTCAGCGGTCACCTCGAACGTGGAACCCTGACGGCGACAAGCTACTCGCCGCCCTCGGAGCGCGCGACGTGCCGCCGGGCCGGGGGGCGGCTCGGCGGCACGTCGGTCTGGGCTGGGAGTGTTGTCGTGCTACTCGGCCGACAAGGCGTTGAGCACGTCGAGCCGAGCGGCTCGACGAGCCGGCGCAATCGCCGCGATTGCACCGGCGATGCAGGCGATCATCGTGATCACCACGACGTTGCCGATCGGGAAGGTGAACTGGTCGATTCCTTCGGAGTGGAGCGCTCGCACGCTGGCCCATCCGAAGAACGAACCGACTGCGAGGCCGAGCGTGGTTCCGAACAGCGCGATCATGATCGCTTCCCACCTGATCGTGGTTCGCAACTGGGATCGGACCATCCCGACGGCACGGAGCAGTCCGAGCTCACGGGTGCGTTCGAAGATCGACAGTGCCATGGTGTTGGCGATCCCGAGCAGTGCGATGATCACTGCCAGAGCGAGCAGGGCGTAGATGACACCCAGCATCATGTCGAGCTCACCGGTCGCCTGATGCAGGAACTGGGCGGCATCGAGCGTTTCGGTGCTCGGGTAGGCGCCGGCCAGTTCGCGGATCGAGGCATCGTCACCGATCGCGTAGACCCTGAAGTCGAGCTGCGACGGCTGGTACGTGTCGAAGGCACTGATGTCGACGAACTCCTTGCCCAGCCACTCCGCCGCGTTGTCGAACGTCGCTCGCACGACGAACGTCTGCTGACCGCTGACGAACGTGACCGGCACTTCGGTCCCGATCGCCCAGTCGTTCTTGGCGGCGGTATCGGCGTCGACGGCGAGGCCGTTCGGGCCGAGGTTCGACAGATCGCCGACGACGGTGCCGAGGTCGAAGATCTGGTCAATCGTGGAGGCGGTGAAGCCGTACAGCAGCTTCTTCGAACCGTCGACGACGGCTGTGCTGACTCGGCTCTCGCTGACGACGTCGACGTTCGGGTCGTCGTGCATGGCGGACGCCAGCTCGGGGCTGAATCCGCCGCGCCCGTCGTACGCACCGGAGTCGACGATGTGGCTTCCGGTGAACGTCTCCTTCAGGTTCCCACCGAACGATGTCTTCGCGGATGCCGCGAGCACGGCGATGAAGGCAACCAGCGCCACACCGATCATCAGCGACGACGCCGTGCGGGCGGTGCGCTTCGGGTTGCGGCGAGCGTTGCGGATTGCCATCTCGCCGCTGACGCCGCGCCGACCGACAACGACACCGAAGGCGCCGATCACGGGGCGGGCGAGTACCGGTCCGAGAACCGCGACACCGAGAAGTGAGACCAGCGCACCAAGTCCGACGAGTTGGATTCCGGCGCCGCCGAGACCGGCGAGCAGCAAAGCGACTCCCGCCGCGGTGACGCATGCACCGACGATGGGACGACGTCTCGACGTACCGGTCCGATCGACCGACAGCTCGCGCAGTGCGGCGACCGGTGGAACCTTGCCGGCACGGCGGGCCGGCAGCCACGCCGAGACGACCGTCACCGAGATACCGACGGCAGCCGAGACGAGCATCGATCCGGGGGACACGACCACTGGACCCTCGGGCAGCTTGACGCCGATCGCGACGAACATCGCCCTCAGACCAGCGGCGATCCCGATACCGGCCGCGAGGCCAGCCGCGGACCCGGCAACTCCGATCGCCACCGCCTCTGTCATCACCGATCGCAGTACCTGGCGGCGACTTGCACCGAGGGCCCGTAGCATCGCCAGCTGTTTGGTGCGCTGGGCGACGGTGATCGAGAAGGTGTTGTTGATCATGAACGCTCCGACGAAGACCGCCACGAACGCGAACACCAACAAGAAGATCTTGAAGGGTCCGAACGACTCGCTGAATGCGGCCTGGTCCTCGGATACCAAGGTGGCGCCGGTGACGACTTCGAGATCGGGGACGGCTGCAGACAGACGCGAGGCCATCTCCTCTTGCGAGATGCCATCCATTGCTTCGACGGCGACGCCGTCGACCTGGCCGGCCGAGGAGAGGAAGCGCTGGGCGTCGGCGTCGGTGAACAGCACCGCGGTCGCCCCGCCCGGTGAGTCGGCGGTGCCGAACTTGGCAATGCCGACGATCGTGAGCTGCACCGGCGCCTCCTGCGTCAACACCGTTGCGGCGTCTCCAACATGGAAGTGTCCGTCGTCGGCCGAGGCACGGTCGATGACGATTTCACCGTCGGTCGCCGGCGCCCGTCCAACGTCGATGACGAACGGGTTGAGCGCCGGCACGGCGATCCAGTTGAACCCGAACGCCGGTGCTTGCTCCTGGTCGCCGACGACGGCGCCGTTGGCATCCACGAGCTGCGCATACCCGGTGACCTGGAGCGCAGCGTCTTTGACTCCATCGACGTCACGAACGGTGTCGATGACACCGGCATCCATCCGGGTACCGGTCTGCCCATAGGCGACGTCGACATCGGACTTGGCTCGCACCATGGCGTCGATGCCGGCGCGAGCGTCTTCGAGGACGCTGTTGGCGCTGGCGGTCAGAGTGTCGGTGAAGACGAGGGTGCCGGCCATGAGGGTGACACCGAGGAGCACCGCGAACACGGTGCTGAGCAGTCGCATCTTGCGTGCGAGCAGCTCCTTGATGGTGAGCGTGAACATGATTAGCCTCCGATGTATCGCATCTGGTTGAGGACGGAGTCCGGGGTCGGTGCGTCGATGTCGGCGACGATCCGGCCATCGGCGAGGAAGACAGCACGGTCCGAATACGAGGCGGCGACCGGGTCGTGGGTGACCATCACGATTGTCTGTCCGAATTCGCGTACGGCGTTCTGCATGAAGGTCAGCACCTCGCTGCCGCTGTGGGAATCGAGGTTGCCGGTCGGCTCGTCCGCGAAGATGATCTGTGGCCGGGCGACCAAGGCACGAGCGACCGCAACCCGTTGTTGCTGGCCACCCGAGAGCTCCGACGGGCGGTGCTTCAACCGGCTGCCGAGACCGACGGTTTCGACGACGTTGTCGAACCAGTCGGCGTCGACCTGACGGCCGGCGAGCTTGGCGGGCAGGGAGATGTTCTCCGCAGCCGTCAGGGTCGGAACGAGGTTGAACGCCTGGAAGATGAACCCGATGCGGTCACGACGGAGCTCGGTCAACTTGCGGTCGTTGAGGGTCCCGACGTCGACCTCGCCGATCCGTACGGATCCGGACGTGAGCGTGTCGAGACCTGCGACGCACTGGAGCAGCGTCGACTTGCCCGATCCGGACGGGCCCATGATGGCCGTGAAGCGGCCCATCTGGAACTCGACCGAGACGTGGTCGAGGGCATGGATCTCCTGGTCGCCGCGCCCGTAGGTCTTGACGGCGTCGACGACCGACGCGGCCGATGTGGCGACCGGGACCGGCGACTGGCTGCGCCAGTCGACAGGATGGCCCGACTCGGTGATTGTGTTGGTGATGGTCATGATGTTCGGCTCCTTGTTTGGACTGACGATGAGGGTGGCGAGATGCCGAGGGGCGGTGTTCGTCACGGAGCTGATCGTGGGCCATGCACGATCGAGCGACATCGGGGTCGAACCCTGATCGTCACCCTGATCACCCCAAAAGCACAATTGACCAGGATGTTCGCGATGTCCGAAGGCGCGTCAACCGTCAACCCGGGCCGGCCAGGAGCTCACTTCGAGCCGACCCGACGGGCTTTCAGGCCCGTACATCGAGTTGGTCTACGGGTATCGGTGAACAGCAGCCCGAAGACTCAGGGTGTCGAAGATCAGGGTTGGCCCCCGATGTCAGCGCAGGGGCCGGCGAGCACGATTCGATCATGAATCAGTACATGCTCTACCACCGGCACGCACCGAGTGAGTGCGCCGCGAGCTTTGCCGCCTGGAACGGCTTTTGCAGCAGCCTGCGCCGCACGTCTGCGCCCTCGACGTGTGCGTTCGGAGGTCATGAGATCTGGTGGTCGGTCAGCGCTGCCAGCGATCGCGACGCGATCGCCCTGCTCCCGAAGTACGTCGCCGACCGGTCTCTGGCGATCCGGTGCTCCGAGGTCGACGTTCCGTGAGGCCGCCTCCCAACGCGTCCATCGCACGGTCTGCTCGGGGAAGTGCGCACTTTCGGAGCACACAGGTCGCGTTGAAAGTACGCACTTCGCCTAACTGGGAACGTCGGAGTGCGGCTGGGCGATGCAAGCGGCGAACGATGGCATGATCTCGGCGATCGCCCGGGCGGCGCCCTCGGGCGTGAAGTGGTAACCGTCCTGGTACCAGTTGAGCGTGGGATCGTCGCGAATGATCGTCCGGAGGTCGACGGCGCACGGCCGCTGCATCGTCACAGCGGCCAGCGCATCCGCCGACGCCCTGCTGGCGGTCGCGGCCTTGGTATCGCTCGGAAGGGTCTGGTAGTCGAGCCACAGCACATGAGTTCCGTACTTCGCAGCCATGTTCTCGAACTCCGCCATTCGTGTGGCGAGCAGTTGGTCGAAGTCGGGTTGCCCGATGTGGGCAGTGTGGCCGTCCGGCATCTGGTACTCCCACATGGCGGTCACCCCCCACGACACGATGAGGATGTCCAGGCGCATCTGGGCCAACGCGGGTGGTATCCAGAGATGCCAGTCGCAGGAGCTGACCGGCATCGACGAATGGAGCTCGGCGGTGTCGAAGAAACCGCCCTTCCAGTCGGTGGTCGGGCGGATCTTCAGGTCGTAGATCAGCGGGCATCCCTGGCGATCGATGCCACCCTGCGATCCGTCGTGGGGCAACGACAGGCCCGCACCGACGGCAACGTCACGGATCCACGAGTCGGCGCCCGAGGTCCATGGGGCGATCGCTTCCGGTGGCGTCACCCAGGTGACGGCGTCGGGATACTTCGCAGTCCACGCCTGCCATGCCGCGTCCGCGAACATCTGCGTGGAGTCGCCGGCGCCGGAGATTCGAATGGGCCTCGGCGAAGGGGTCGCCATCGTCGTCGGAGGAGCAACTGATGCCGCAGGGACCAGCGCCGGCGCGGGCCGGCTTGTCGGGCTGACCGTTGTGAGGACCGGCGCCGCGGCCTCGACCGACGCCGTCGCGATGAACGACGGGGTCGAGTTCTCGGGAAGAGCAATGACGACCACGGCCGCGATGCTCGCCAGCGCCATCGCTGCCATCGCCGGGGCGGTCTTCAGCGTGCGGCGAATCGGGAACTCGACGAGGTGGAACGAGAGGATCGTGGCAGCGGCGGTGAAGGCGATCCGCGTGACCAGCTGATCCGAGATCAGCGCCGCGAGCGGATGCCAGAGGTAGAGGCCGTAGCTGTACGTGCCGATGACAACGAGCGGGCTCGCCGCGAGAACCCGTGGCCGGCCGGCAATGACCACACAAGCGAGCAATGCGACAACGATGTGGGGCGGGGAGACAGCTCCGACGAAGACCGCCAGCAGACCGGTCAGTCCAACGACACCGAGCCACGACGGAAGCCGGATCCCGACGAGTGCCAACAACACGCCGGCAAGGAGCTCGCACGCTCGTGCCCCGCTGTGGAAGTACATCTGCGAGTCGTGACGGTGCACGTACGCGAACGCTGCCGATGCGACGAGGGAGATGGTGATCAACGATGAGAAGAGTCGCTTGCCGAGCGGAACCATCAGGATGCAGACGATGGGCAGCAAGAGGTAGAACTGCTCCTCGATGGCCAACGACCAGTAGTGCTCGAGCGGCGCGTACGTGGTCTGACCGTACGAGTAGTGACTCGTGTATCGCTCGACGTTCGCCCAATAGGTGAGCGCGGCGACCGCTTGTCGAACGATCGGGGGTCGTTGCATTGCTCGGCCCACGAGCACCGTGGCGATCACCACGATCGTCGAGGCGGGAAGCAGCCGCCGCAGCCGGCGGACGTAGAAACCGCGCAGGTCGATGGTGCCCCGATGCTCGTGCTCGCGAAGCAGCACCGTCGTGACGATGTAGCCCGACAGCGCGAAGAACACGGTGACGCCTGCACCGCCGTTGATCGATGCGCCGAAGTGGTAGGCGATCACCGGAATGACGGCGATGGCTCGCAGGCCGTCGAGCTCGGCGATGTGCCCGGGGCGATCGTCGACGCCGATGTGCGGGGTCCCCCGATGAGCGGTCACCTCGAGAGCTCGCCCGGGACCACTTCTCCTTGCTGCTCGTCCCATCCCAGCTTGATCCCTCAGCCGTCCTCGATGCAGCCCGTGATCGGGGTCAACGTGAACTCTTCCTCGCCGCTGTTCGAGAACACGCCGAGCGGCGTCTCGACCGAGCCCTCACCCTGGCTGTGCATCGAGCCGGGGTTCCCTGGCCCGTCGGGCAAGGTGATGGTGTACGTGCCGCCACCCGTCGCATTGAACGGGCCGGTGTAGCTGTGGCTGCCCGACAGCCCGCCGGTGTACGACGCCGTGAAGCCTCCCCCTGTGAGCGTGAACGGCTTCATGATGTCGCACACGGCGTTGTTGACCTGGAAGTCGCCGGCGCCACCGACGATCTGATACGAGGCTGGCCCGCGAGTCTCGAAGGTGATCTCGGCCTTGGCGACACCGCGCTTCGAACGTGCCTCGAACGACACCGTGCCGTGGTTGTCGGGCTCGGCATTGGCCGTGTATGTCATGTTGGCGTCGGCCTGCACCGGGGACGCGCTCGGGTCGACGCTGGAGCCGCCCGACGTCAGCGTCGCCGTGACCGTGCCACCGGTCGCGCTGCCGTCGATCTTGCTGCGTGGCTGGGCAGTGATCTCGGCTGTGCTGCTGGGGATCATGTCCTTCGGGGCCGGATCCGGGGTCACGTTGAGCTGCACGCAACGGCCCGATTCCCAGCCCTTCTTCGCAGCCTCCTCGAGGAAGTGCTTCAACATCACCGCGTAGAGCATTCCCCCGACGACCGCCGACCCGGTCAGCTCGGCGGTGACCGCGCCGCCCGTACGGTTCACCGTCGAGGTCGATCCACCTGCGGCCGCCAGCCCGACCGAGACGTCGACGAAGGCACCGGATCCACCGCTCGTCTTCGACCACTGCATGCGATAGTCGAGGTCGGAGCCCACCAGTTGCGCGTCGTCGTCGACCTGTCCGGCGATGTTGACCTCCAGCGTGCCGTGCTGGCTGGCCGAGCCTTTGGATGCGGTGACATCCATCTCGCCACTGGCTTGGAACTTGCCGTTGACATCGGGGCACGGCACCACCGTGGCCCGTGCCGCGAGCTTGGTCGTGACTCCGGTGTCGGAGTCGGTGTGCGTGCCCGAGTAGGTGAGCTCGGCACTGTTCTGCGAGCCGGAGACGGTGAACCCGTTCCCGCTCGACTCGCTGACGGCAGGACCGGGCTTCAGATCGTTGGTCGCGCCGACGGCCGCTTCGGCTCCGAGGGCGACGAGCAGCGCGCCGCCGAAGAGACCCTCCCCCAGGCTTGGCGCCTCCGGAGCCGATCGACGAAAGCCGAGCGAGATCGGGATGGTGCCGGTGGACTGCGCGGCGGTGACGAGTGGGCTCCATGCCGCGACCAGCGCCGCCTGAGTCTGCTCCCGACCACCCAATGCCTCTTGTAGACCGGACTGCTCGGCAACGAGCAGCTCGAGCTCCATGCCGGCAGCGGCCATGGCTGCGTCGCGATCGGCTTGGCCCATGGCCAACACCTCCGATGCCCGCGCAGTTGCAGCGGCGTCGAGCTTGTCGTCGCCGGCCGCCTCGGCGGCGGACGAGTCGACAGACGATGCTGTGGCATTGTCGACCGATTTGGTCGATGACACGGATCCACTCTCGCTACACGACACCAGCAGTGCCAGTCCACAGAGTGCCGCAGCTCGCCGACTTGACCTCATCACGCGACACTACGTGGTGTGACCCGACTGTGACATGACTGCAACAGCGCTGGGTTTCGGTTGCGGAGAATCTGGGCACCCTTGAACCGATGTCCACAGCGTGCTCCGGTCCAGCAACGGGGGCGACATGGGCTCGATGAATCGAGCAAGGCGTCGGTGAACCTGCGACTGAGCTCGCTGCTCGAGCGCTTGCGCTCGAGCCTGTTCTTCGTCCCGATGCTCGCTGTGATCGCGGCCGCCGTGCTGGGCGTCGTGGGACTTGCCGTGGATCGTCACGTCAACACCACGCTGGCCGGCCTCCCGCTCGGTTTCACCTCGACGGTCGAAAGCGCCCGCACCCTGCTCGGTGTGATCGCCGGCGCGACCATCTCGTTCGCGGGGATCGCCTTCTCGGTGTCGCTGTTGATCATCCAACTGGCCTCGAGCCAGTACTCGCCACGCGTCGTCCACACACTGTTCCGCGACCCGTTCAACAAGAGGGTGATGGCGCTGGTCGTCGGAACCTTCACCTACTGCGTGGTCGTCCTCCGCTCGGTCCGCTCCTCGCTCGATCCCGGTGGAGACCCGGTCATCCCCAACATCTCCGTCGCGGTCGCCGTCGTTCTCGGCATTGCCACGATTCTCGCGATCGTCGCGTTCATCAACCACAGCGCGCACGCCATGGACGTCAGCGAGATCCTCGAGCGGATCCGGCGCGAAGCCACCGACCAGATCCGTGCCGAATGGACCCTCACCGAGCCTGGCGCGATCGTCGACGAGGCGATCCCGCGGCCGGCGGCCGAGCCGACGACAGTGATCCGGGCCGACCGTTCCGGATGGGTCCAACAGATCGACACGGCAGGCCTGCTGGCCTGCCTCCCCGACGGCTCCACCGCCCGAGTCGAGACGTATGCCGGCCGCTATGTGATCGAGCAGAGCCGTCTCATCACCCTGTCGCCGGCGGTCGATGTCACAGAGTTCGAGCGTCGACTGCGCGCCGTGTTCGTGATCGGCGAGACCCGCACCATGCAACAGGACGTGACGTACGGTCTCCGACAGCTCGTCGATGTCACCGTCAAAGCGCTGTCGCCGGGCATCAACGACCCGACCACCGCGCAGGACGCGATCTTCCACACAGCTGCCGTGTTGTCCGAACTCCTTCGCCACACCCCGCCGGCCGCGGTGCTCGTCGACGATTCTCGCTGCGTGGTGATCGCCCACCAGCCGTCGCATCGCGAGCTCATCCAGCTCGCCTACGACGAACCCCGCCGAGCCGGCGCGGCACACCCGAGCGTGTGCCTGTACCTTCTCGCAACACTCGAGTCGTTGATCGAGTCCCTCGGTGCAGCGGGCTTGGAATCGCCAACGACCGAGCTGAATCGGCAGGCCCGCCTCGTCGCCCAAGGGTGCGGCAATGCCGGCGTTCTCGACGACGACATCGAGCAGATCCGACAAACCTATGACGACAAGTTCGATCGCCAACCGCCTCGTCCGTGAAGCAATCCGATGCTCTGGTCACTGCCTTCGCAGCCCGATCGCTTGCAGCACCTCCTCCGGTGCCCGTTCGACGAGTGTGCTGTCGGGGCTGGCACCGAGCGAATCGTTGACCATCGAGAACGTCACCCGGAGCGCGATGTACACGGTGAGGGCGAAGATCTGGTCGTCGGTGAACCCGGCGGCGCGGAGCAGGTCGATGTCTTGCTTCGTGGTCCCTGTCGGGTTGTCGACCACCTTGCCGGCCCACTCGGCCAGCACTCGGTCCGAGTCGGCGAGCAGGTCCTGTTGCTTGCGCAGAACGTTTGTCGCCACCTCGACCCCGGCGTTGCCGGCGGAGTCGCGAGCCCCACGCCAGCCGGCAGTACGGGTCGCCCAGGCTGGTCGCCGTCGCGGTGACGAGCACGGCGCGCTGCCGGTACGTCAGCGATGCGCCGCTGGCGGCCATTTCCATGAGGTCGAACAGCGACTGCTTGGCGTGGGGCAGATGTGCCCACAGCCGGGTCGCGTTCATGACGAAACCGAGGCGTTCCTGTTCGCCGCGTGCCTGCTCGTCGAAATCGGTCGACGGTTGGGCCGCCGGAAGGTATCCGGTGCCGTTCATCCGCAACCCACTCCTATCGCGGCGAGCGTTCGCGGCCATGGGCCGAGTCCGGCGAGAACGGAAACTTCGTCGGCCATTGCCGTGCTCAGCGAGCGGAGGATGCCACCGATTTCGTCGTCGGTCCATCCTGGTGTTGCGATCCGGTCGGTGATGGCGAACAGGTCGCTCGACAGGCGGTTGCGGAGTTCGTGGTAGGAACGCAACCAAGCGCTCTCGTCGGTGCCCTCGGACGCGCCGAGCGCTCCGACGATGGCGCCTGCAAGCAACTCGGCGTCGCGCAGCGCGTCGGTGATGCCGTGGGCGCTGATCGGGTCCTTCCAGTAGCCGGCGTCGCCGACGAGGGCCCAACCGGATCCCCACGGTCGGCGCATGAAGCCGGGCGGGCCGAGGAACCGCCGCATGCGGCCTTCCGGCCGACCGGCGAGGACGCGGCTCGCCACAGCAGGTGAAGCCTGCGCGAGCAAGGCGCTGTACAGGTCTGGCTCCCTGGCGGCGACGCGTTCGGGAGTCGACCCCACGAACACGCCGGTCAGCCCGGCGTTCGTGGGGATCACCCCAGCGGTCGCGCCTGGGCGAAACACCCATTCGTATCCGTCGGTGTCGACACCCGACCAATAGCGGTACAGGTAGCCGCCGGCGCCGTGGCCGATGCGCTCGATCGGTGCGTCGACCTGCTGGGCAACGACAGAGTGCAAGCCGTCGGCGCCCACCACGAAACGGGCGCGGATGGTCGTGTGCCGGCCGAGCCGGTCGGTGCCCACCAGACCGGTCACCCGGCCGCGCTCGTCACGGAGGAGATGTGTGACGTGGAACCCGTACCAGACGTTCGCGCCAGAGGTCTCTGCACTGTCGGCGAGCAGCGGGTCGAGCACAGTGCGGCGCGGCGCGTACAGCGCGTCGATCCCGTTGCCCGGACTGATGTCGACAACCGTGCTCGCCGCCGCATAGTGAAAAGTGGCCCGCCGCACTGCCGGAGTACTGGCCGCCTTGATGTGGTCGAGCAGTCCCCAGCGAAGGAGTTGGATGACTCCGCCGCGCATGAGCGCGTGGGTCGACAGGGTGTCGCTGCCCTGGCGGGCGCGGTCGACGACGGTCACGTCGAGACCGGCCCGTGCCAGGAGCATCGCCGTGGCGGCGCCGGCAGCGCGAGCGCCGACCACGACGACGTCGGTGTGGTGCGTGTTCATCACGAACCCCACTCGTCGGGTCGCTCGGTCGACATGCCGAGCGCCAGCCGTCCGGCGTGGACGAGGGTCAGTTCGGGATCGAACGGATGGAACTTTGCAGCGCGCACGTCGCGATAGGCGCGCTCGATCGGTGAGCCGCGGTCGAAGCCGTTGCGGCCGCCGATTTCCATGGCGAGGTCACACACCTCGATCGCCGCGAGCGCGATCTCCCGCTTGGCGGCCATCACCGCGGCGACGGTCTCCATCGATGGCGCGGGGTTGTCGCCAACGGCGCTCAACGCGCCGTGCAGCGCCCAATCGGCCACACGCAGGCGATGCGACATGAGGCCGACGCGCCGCTGGGTCAGCGTGGAGGACTGCGCGCCCGCGATCGACGCGAGTGCGTGCTCGTATGCACCCTCGGCGATCCCGAGGTACACCGCGCTGATGATGACGAAACCGATGCTGGAGATCACCTGCAACGGGCCGTCGAGCTCGCCGTGGGGACGATCGGCGAGGACGCGCTCGTGCGGGACGAACACGTCGTCGAAGGTGACGTCGTTGCTGGCTGTGCCGCGCATGCCGAGTGTGTCCCAGTGCGCCTCGATGCGCACGCCGTCGCTGGCGAACGGTACCGACATGTTGAGCACCCGCAATCCACGCTCGGGGTCGTCGTAGGTGAACATGGTCGACATCACCGTGCCGGCGGGCGATTGGCTGACGAACGTCTTGCGGCCGCTCACCCGATAGCCGCCCTCCACCTTGATCGCGGTTCCGCGGGGATGGGTGTAGTCGCCACCGCCGGTGGACACGACCACGATGCCGTCCTCGGCGATTCGGCGGAGCGTCGCCTCCGCGCCGGGGAGGCCGCGTCCGTACCTCCAGGCGGTGAAGGCGGTGACGTGCTGATGCATCGCTGATGCGAGGGCAGTCGATCCGCAGTACTTGGCCAGCTCGCGCTGGACGAGGGCGACCTGACGGATGGTCGCGCCGTCGCCGCCGAGCTCGGTGGGCACGGCGATCGCCAGGAGGCCTTCGTCGCGGATGTGCTCGAACGACTCGTGCACCCACGTGCCATCCCGGTCGTGACCGGCGGCGTATTTGGCGAGGGTCGGCCCGCAGGCGGCGGCCCGCTCGATGAGTGCCTGTTCGAGTTCTGGCCCGGTTACGACAGCCGGCGGCGCTTCGGTGATGGTCATGGTGGCTCCTTGTGAGGCCCGCGCGTCGGGCGGGCGATGCCACCACAGTGCAGGAGTCGGTGTGTGCGCCGCATCGGTGGTGCCACGCAACGTGCCAGCTCGTGCCGGCCTTCGATTGGCGGCGTACGCGTAGTTGGTCGCAGGCGGCCTGTTGCCGAGTGCCGCCCCAGCCAACGTTGCCCCATCTGCCACCGGTTCCGAGGGGACAACCCACGGATACAGATCGCCGGCTCTGCGCGCCATTCTCCGGGCCACAACGCTCAGCGTCAGCTCCTTGAACGACAGTCGCTGAGTGGGCTTACACAGAAGTCGCTGTCGCGATCTGGCGAATCGATTGGACGCCGATCGGCGCTTATGCGTGTCTCATCGGCGGCTGGGATGCTTCGGGGTCCGTGGTAGCGGAGGCCGGCCGGTTGTGACCCGGGGTTGAGCTGGTTCGAGATTGCCGACGAGCTGTGGCAGATGAGAGTGATCGTCCAAAGGCGAGGACGAGCATTCTGCGTCTCGAGTGCGAGCGTTCGGGGCGACACGCTCGTTCAGGGACTCACATGGTGTAATCGACCGTGACCGCACAGAGCTTCTGCGTTGAGAAGGGCACGGCTGTGGCCCTCAGGTAAAAGGAGTTACCCAGCGACACCGGGGGGACCGAGCCGAACACCATCGGCGTGTCGATCACCCCGTCCACGGAAGTGAAGGACGCCACGAGTGTCTCGCCGAGGCCTTGATTGACCCGGAGGAGCTGGTAGTCGGCCGAACCAGGGAAACCGGGGAGGCCAACGGCATCGAACGTGCGGACCCGCACGGCGACGATCGTTGCGCCGTCGGGAACTGTCAGCGGAACGAAGACCTGCCCGTTGGTGCTCATCGTCGCGCACCCGTTTGTGACGTCGACCGTTGCTTGGCCGGCGGTGAACGTCGCGTTCAGTCCGGTGAACGTGATGCTGCCACCAGCAGGCCCGGCCGTGCCGACGGGAAGGTAGTAGCCGACGATGTCGATGATCAGATCGACGGTGCCGCTGTTGTTGTACGCGCTCGATCGCACCCGTTGCCGACAGCGCGACAGTCACCTGATTCGGTGTCGGCGGGTTCCCGGCGACGAAGTTCAAGTTCGACGCGGTCGGCCGTGGGCTGGCATCCGACGGGTAGACCGTCACGTACGACGCCGCCGTGGGGTTGACTGCCGTGACGTTGGTGGCGATGCCTGTCGCCGTGTTCGGGATCGTGCAGTTGCCGTTCGCCCCCCAGACCGCGAACGGTACGGCCTCGGCGGCACCGAGCGCTGACGCTCGAGCACCGACATGAGTGGCGCCCGATCTGGTATCAGCGAGTCGACACGGAACGATCGGTACGTACGACGACGCCACGTTACTGTCGGCGCCGACGCTCTGGACGACGCCTATCGCGGCGACTGTGGCCGCGGCGAGCGCCGCTGCCACGCCGACGTGGACGAATCTGAACTGGCGCGATCCCGAGTTGCGCGACCCAAACACGTTCGACATAGTGAACTCCCGTCCGGTCGCGAAGGTCGGCGACCCCGACACGGTAGATGATCGCTCGACGCCGCCCTGGCATCGCTTTCACGAGCACTATCGCCACGATCCGAGGTCGGGTTCGCCCAGCCGAGCATGGCTGCGCGGATGGGCACCTGCTGTTCTGGTAGTCCTCGCAGTACTGGTACGAACACTTTATGAGTGAAGCGCCCCGGGTTGCGTGAGGAACTCCACCGAACGCGCGGCGCATATTCGCGGCCTGTTCCGGCACCCGTCGAGCGCCGCTCGGCGCTTCGGAGCGAGCAGGGATGCCTTCGGGTGGACCGGGATAGCGTCATGAGGAGCTCCGAGAAGGGCTCGGTGCTCGATGGCGTTTCGCTACCGGAAGTCGATCAAGATCATGCACGGCGCGGATTGCCGCGGTGTTTGCAGGGCGAGCGATTCCGGCAGCCAACGCGATCATCCCGACGGTGGCTGCACCGGCGAACGTTCGCCTCAGATAGAGGCCGGCTCGCGCCCGACCGTGTCGACTGACACGCTTGCCTCGCGCCAACGCGGAACCGGAGGCGGCGCCGAGCAGCATCGGTACGACTGGACAATCGCAGTGACCCATCGTCGAGAGCGGCCAAGAACCCTCGGTTGGGACACCGACAGACGGGTCAGACGGTGCCGTCCACGTTGCCGAGGCCGCGGACCCCTTCGACGTCAGCGGGCGGGAGCGCCGCGACTTCGTCAGGAGTTGGGCGTCAACGTGATCTCGTCGACCGAGTCGTGGCATTGCCCCGAGACATCGACGCACGCGTGGGTCTTCATGGTGACCGTGAGCGTGCCGTCCTCGTTGGCGACCAACGTGTACGTGCCATCTCCGGTGATCTTGGCGTCGCTGCCACCACCGGTGATCGTGACGGTTCCGGTGGGCAACACGTCTCCGGCGTCGGTCCGGTCGGCGGAGAGATCGAACGTCGCATTGCCGCCCAGGAACGCACCCAAGATGGTGAAGTAGATCTCCGGGTCCGACACGGTTCCGCTGAACGTGATTTCATCACCCGAGCCACTGGCGACATATCCGACCTTGAAGATCTGGAACACGATCTGGGCCTTGCCGACACCTCGGCGCGAACGGGATTCGAGCGACACCTTGGCGTTCTTCGGCAGGTTGTCCGTGGGTGCCGTGTAGACGAACCCCGCGTCAGCGGGGACCGGCGATACGTTCGGTTCCAGCGTCAGCTCACCGTCCATCGTGGCGGTCACGTTGCCACCGACCTTGCCACCGTCGATCGCGCTCCGCGGCGCCGCAGTGATCTCTGAGGTCCCACCAGGCTTCACACTGTCCGGTCCGGGCTCGGTCTTCACGTCGAGTTGAACGCAACGTCCGGACTCCCAACCCCGCTGCGCCGCGTCGGTCAAGAAGTGCTCCATGAGCATCGCGAACATCTGCCCACCGATCGTTGCCGACGCCTCGAGGTCCGACGTCGCTGCACCACCGGAGCGTTGGACCGTCCTCTCCGCACCACCGGACGACGGCATGCTCGCCGCCACGTTGACCAGCTCGGTTCCCCCGCCCGACGTCCTCGACCACTTCATCGTGTAGTCCAGGTCCGACGATGCGAGATGCGCCTCATCGTCGACGTGCCCGACGACCTTCACGTCCAGCACGCCGTGTTGACCTGTGGTGCCTTTGGAAACCGTGACGTCGATGACCGCCTCGGCCTCGAACCGACCGTCGGCATCCGGGCACGGCACGACCGAGGTCTTCGTGACCAACTTCGTGGTCACCCCGGTCTTGCCGTCGACGTTCGTTGCGTCCATGGCGAGTTCGCCACTGTTCTGCGACCCCGTCAAGGTGAATCCATCCTTTGTCTCGCTGACGGGGGGACCTGCTTTGAGGCTCGCGCTTGCCGATACGGCCGTGTCCGCTGCGAGCGCTGCGATCATGTAACCGCCGAAGAATCCCTCGCCCAGTGACGGCAACGCCGACGTTCGCCTTCGGAGTCCCAATGCGACGATGTTCCCCTTGACTGCGGCGGCCTGAGCGACGACGGGCGCCCACGCCGAAACCAGCGCGGTGCGGGTGGCGGCGGGTCCCCCGAGCTCGGATTCGAGGCCCGACTCCTTTACCACCGCCAGCTCCAACTCGAGCCCGGCATCGGCGAGCGCTGCATTCTGGTCGGTTTGCTGCATCGCCAGCACTTCAGCGGCTTTCGCCGAGGAACGGTCGCCGAGCGCGCTCGAACCAGAACTATCGGCACCGCTCGTCGGCGTGCTCGTACTTGCAGCAGCATGTACATCACCGCTCTTGCTGGCGGTCGTACCCGAACACCCTCCGACGAGCGCGGCGACCGCAAGGCAAGCGAGACTCAGTTTCGTCCATCCAACGTGTCGTCGATCGGTCACCTGGCCATCATGTGGCGTCGAGCCATTCTCCACACAAAGCATGCTCGCTTGCTCCGAAGTGCACTCGTACGGCGAATCGTCACACATCTGCCGTTGGAAGACGAACAACAACGGCGCAGAAGTCCGGTGCCTTACGCATCTGTGTGCTCAGTTGGTCACGCCGAGGAGCATCGCGACGGCCGCGGTGCGGGCCGCCTTCCCGCTGACGCCCAGCTTGAGATAGGAGTTCTGCAAGTGGCGCTCGACCGTGCGTGCGCTGATGAAGAGCTCGCCGGCGATTTCCTCGTTGGTGCGGCCGTGCGCCGTCAGTTTCAGCACGTCGAGCTCGCGCGACGACAGCAACGACGCCACGTCGACGGATGGTGCGCCGGCCGCTTCGCGATCGGGTTCGAGGAACCTCGTCACCTCGTCGACGAACACCGGCCATGCGGGTTCGTCACCGAGCACGATGTGGTTCGAACTCTCCAGCGGTACGAACCGCGCACCATCGATCGCCGAGGCGAGAAAACGACCGTCGGAAAAGTTGTTCATTCGGTCGCCGCGAGCGTGCAGTACCAGCGTCGGCACCCGCAGGTCGGGCAGCAGGTCGGCGGCGTTGGCCTGCGCCCGTTGCCGTCGTGAGAGAACGGCGATCTCGGTGGAGGTGGAGACCCGCTGCAGCTCATCGAGCCACGACATCTGCTCGGACGTGGCTTCAGGGATCATCAGCGAGGTGAAGACGCGGCGGAACTCTGAGTCAGGCCGTGCCCAGCCGACCTTGATCAGCTGCTCGAACGTCGCCTGCATCTCCAACTCCTCGGGCGTGGCGTTGTGCAAGGCCCCGGCGTAGCTGCCGTAGAAGACGAGGCGAGTAACCCGCTCGGGGTGACGATGTGCGTAGGAGATGGTCACCGGCCCGCCCTGCGACATGCCCATGAGCGCGAACCGGTCGATCCCGGCGTCGTCGATGACGGCTTCGAGATCGGAGATGCGTGACTCGAGGCTGTGGTCGTGCACTTCACGGTCCGACAACCCGAAGCCACGTTCGTCGTAGCGGATGACGGTGGCGACCTTGCCGAGATCGACGAGGAAGTGCCGCCAGACCGGACTCTGCCAGTCGAACTGCAGGTGACTCAGCCAGCAGGAGGCGACCACGAGCGGTGGCCCGCTGCCATGCACCGCATACGCGATGTGCACGCCGTCGCGGGCTGTGCAGAAGCGGACCCGTTGCGTGTGCTCGACGTCTGTGCCGACCTCTCCCACGGAGACCAAGGCTAGTAGGGCGTCCGCACGTGATCGAGCCCGTCTACATCGCGTCGACTTGGGGCATGATCTCTTCCTTCAGTCGCTTGAGATCGTCGACCGTCTTCGCCACCGGCACGTCTGCGAATGGCGGCCACAGGAGTGGCATCGTCAGACCGGCTTCCTTGTAGCGCTTGAGATTGTCGGTGATCTGCGCGGCGGTTCCTGCGAGGAGATTGCTGCCCTTGCCCAGCGGCGCCTGATCGGTCTCGGCGTCGGTGATGACGAACCAGATCATGCTGCAGATCTCGAGATCGTCGATCGAGCGGGCACTCCCGAGCTCTTCCAGCTCCCGTTGGATGGCACCCCGCCACTGCTGGAGCTCGTCGGGCGAGTCCTGGATGCCGATCCACCCCGACAGGCCGTACTTGGCGATGCGGCTCGCCGAGCGCTTCGGGTCCTTGAGCCCGCTGAAGAAGATGGGCGGGTGTGGCTTCTGCACCGGCTTGGCCCCGAACCCGCAACTGTCGAAGTCGGCGAACTCGCCGTGGTACTCGAACAGGTCGTTCGTCCAGATGCCTTGCATGATCTCGATGGTCTCACGCACGTGCTTGTGCCGCCTCGGGAAGATGTGCGACGCACTCGCAGCCGCGAACTCCTCCGGCATCCAGCCGGACCCCAGACCCACGTTGATCCTGCCGTTGGACAGGTGGTCCACTGTGGCGATCTCCGCAGCGAGGACAGCCGGGCGCGCGGTATGGCGTGTCGGTGATGCTCATGCCGATCCGCACTTCGCTCGTCTTCGCCGCAAGCCAGGGGATCAGCGGCCACCCTTGGAGGAACTCCCCGCGGGCCGACACCGGCAATGCCTTCGGGAACCCCTCGATCATGCCGAACGAGTACTGGAGCTCTGTCGATCGGAGGCTTCCGGCACGACGATCCGGTCGAGAGTCCATACGGAGTCGAAGTCGAGATCTTCGGCGAGTGCGGTGAGATCTTCGAGCTCCTTGACGGTCACCTTGTCGCGGAAGTTGGGCAAGTACAGAGCGAGCTTCATGAGAGCGGCCTCCTCATCGTTCGTCAGTCGGCCCCGCGGCCTCCGGCGAGGCCGAGCGACACGCGTCGGGGTCCCCCGACCCTGACCACGGCGACGCTAACAGGTCGCTCGAAGGCTCAGCGCGGGCCCTGCTGGTCCGCTTCGACCCGGAGCTGGTCGCGCAACTCGCGCTTGACGACCTTGCCGTAGTTGTTGGTCGGCAAGGCATCGACGAAGCGGTAGTTCTTGGGACGCTTGAACCGGGCGATGTGGTCGAGGCACGTCCGGTCGAGGTCCTCGACCGGCGGCGGGGCGGCGCCGTCGACTGCCACCACGAAGGCCACCACCGCTTCGCCCCACTCCGGGTCGGGGCGGCCGACGACTGCGGCGGCCTGCACGCCGGGGTGGCGGAGCAAGCGCCTCCTCGACTTCCCTTGGGTAGATGTTCATCCCTCCGCTGATGATCAGGTCCTTGGACCGGTCGCGCAGCGTGAGGTACCCGTCGGCGTCGAAACTGCCGATGTCGCCGGTGTGCAGCCAGCCGCCCCGCAGCGCCTCGGCGGTGGCATCGGGCTGGTTCCAGTAGCCGGCCATGACCACGTCGCCGCGGACCACGACCTCGCCGACCTCGCCGGCGGGGAGATCGCGGTCGGCGTCGTCGACGACGCGGACCTCGACGTCGGTGCGCGGGACGCCAACGCTCTGCAGGCGATCCCGCCACCGGGGATGGTCCCGGTCGGCGTGATCTGCCTTGGACAGGGCGGTGATCGTCATCGGCGTCTCGCCCTGCCCGTAGATCTGGGCCAATCGGGGGCCGAAGACGGCGAGGGCATCCTCCAGGTCGGCCAGGTACATCGGCGCGCCGCCGTAGATGATCGTCTTCAGGTGGGAGAGGTCGGCGCCGGCGACGGCCCGGTCGCCGGCCAGCCGCTTGACCATGGTGGGAGCGGCGAAGAACGACATTCCCGGCCAGCGCCGCAGAAGGTCGGCGATCTCGTCGCCGTCGACGCCGCCCGAATGCGGCACGACGCTCACCGCTCCCCGGGCCACGTGGGGCAGCCCGTAGAGCCCCGAACCGTGCGACAGCGGCGCGGCATGGAGGATGCAGTCCTGCGGCATCACCGGGTCGATGTCGGCGAAGTAGCTGAGCGACGCCATGAGCAGGTTGCGGTGCGTGAGCGTGGCTCCCTTGGGTCGTCCGGTGGTGCCGCTCGTGTAGAACAGCCAGGCCGGATCCTGCGGTCGCCGGTCGACGAGCGGCGCCGGCGTCGACGCGGTGAGCCGGTCCCATCGCTCACCGGGCGCCAGCACCGCCGCCTGCAGCGATGCGACGGTGCCGACCAGCGACTCGACGTCGTCGGCATGGTCGTCGTCGGTCACGACGACGGCCGACCCGCTGTGGTCGAGGATGTAGGCGATCTCGTCGCGGTGGAGGCGGGCGTTGACCGGCACGGCCACGAGGCCGGCGTGCCAGATGGCGAACAGCGCCTCGAGGTACTCGGGCCGGTTGCGCATCACGATGGCGACCCGGTCACCGGGCGACAGGCCGAAGTCGTCGCGTAGCCCGGCGGCCGCGGCGGCCGTCCGGGCGGCGAACGCGCCCCAGTCGGCATGCACGCGGTCGCCGTCAGCCAGCGCCGGGTCGTCGGTCCGCGCCGAGCCGTGGCGCTCGACCCAGACGGCCAGGTTCATCGCACCACCGACCGCCGACGATGTTGGCAGATCGACGTCCTGGGCCACGGCGATTGCTCGACCACTCGACGGAGCGTAACGCCACGTCGGCGTCGGGCACCGGACACCATCGTCGCCGACCGAGTCCATACCATCGACATGATGAGGCTCGCCGAGCACGAGGCGCGGGCCCGGCTGGCGGATCACGACCACGGGATCCTGTGCACCGTGCACGCCGAGCGGGGCGTCGACGCCGTGCCCGTCGTGTACGTGGTGGACGACGACGGCTGCGTGGGCGTGCCCGTCGACCGGGTGAAGCCGAAGTCGTCGTCGCGGCTGCAGCGGGAGCGGAACCTGGAGGCCGATCCGCGGGCCACGCTGCTGGTCGAGCACTGGGACCGAGACGACTGGTCACAGCTGTGGTGGGTGCGGGCCGAGCTGCGCTGGCAGGGCGACTCCGACGCCGGCCGGGAGGCGGCCCTGGCCGCCCGGCTGGCCGGGCGGTACCCGCAGTACCGCGACCGGCCCTTCGCCCGGGTGCTGGTGCTGCGCATCGTCGGCGTGACCGGGTGGGCCGCCACTGCGAGTGCATAGCCTGGGCCCGGATGGCGGCGCTCGGTTCGCGGAGAATCAGCCCGCCGACCACTGGGGGTCGCGGCCGGTGAACGCGATCAGTCGGGCGAGTTCATCCGTGTCGTCGGTGATCGAGCGTTCATCGTCGTAGCGCTGTGGCACTCGCAGGGTGGTCATGTCGCGCTCGAGGTAGTCGGCGAGGATCAACGACACGACGTGAGGATCGAAGTGCGGCTCGATCTCCGCACCGTGGGCGATGTCCCAGGTGTGCACGAAGGTGTCACTGCGCATGAAGGCCATGTACGAATCGACGGTCATCTCGCCGACTCGTGAAACGACCGGCGTCTGTAGTGCGCCGCGGCGATCGGTGGACTCCAGGAACTGCGCACGGAAGGTTCGAAAGACCGCAGCCGGATCATCGCCGGCGATGCCGGCGACATCACCGAATGCGTCGAGCAACGGTCCGCCCGAGGCGCGAGCGGCGATGTTGTGAGTGACTGCCATGGCGTGGCCGGCCACCTCTCTGACCGTCCATTCCGCACAGGGCGATGCCCGGTCCCACGCGGCTCGCCGGCACGCGAGCCAGCGTCTGCTCGAGACCGAACATGACGGTCGTGTACAGGCGGAGGTTCTCACTCATCGAGCAACCTCACCGGGCAATCCCTGCGGGCGAATCGGGCGTGGCATGCCGGGAGCGACGGTACGGGCGAGGATTCCGAGGGTCGCCCGCAGGTAGCTCTCGGACAAGATCGGGAAGATCGCTCGTTCCCGCCACACCGGGTCGATCCGTGACCAGTCGTAGTACGAGGTGACGGATGTGCCACCGTCGAAGGGGCTCGAGCGTGTACCCGTAGAGGTGCCCGATCTGCGGGTTGAGGAACGTGGAGAGGATCGTCCATTCGATGTGTCTGTCTGCATCGAACGCGGTGATGCTCACGGTCACGTCGTACAGCTCGAGCGGCACGTCGTGCAGCGCCTCGCGGTCCATGTGGACCACGAACGTGTCCCCGACCGCGGACACCGGGCCCGCCTGTGCCTCGACATCAGCATCCCCGAGCTGTCGATGGCGACTTGCCCAGCGGGATCACGCAGCACCTTGAAGATCGCGTTTGCACTTGCCGGGATCAGTCGGTGGACTTCGAATCTCTCTACCACGCTCGACCTCCTCGCTCCGACGCAGACACGGACCGCGAACTACTCTGCCACGCCATGGCTGATGATCTCGTCAGTGTTCGCTATCTCGTCGACGACGTCGACGCGGCCCTGTCGTTCTACACATCGCATCTCGGCTTCAGCGTGTTGACCAACTTCGCGCCCGCCTTTGCTGATGTCGTCCGTGGCAAGTTGCGGTTGTTGCTCAGTGGGCCCACCAGTTCGGCCGGAAGAGCCATGCCAGATGGTCGGCAACCGGAGGCAGGTGGCTGGAACCGCATCCACCTGATCGTTGACGACATCCACGCCGAGACCGAGCGACTGCGGGAGGCGGGGGTGAGGTTTCGAAGCGACATCGTGACCGGCCCCGGTGGCAAGCAGATCGTGCTCGACGACCCCTCGGGCAATCCGATCGAGCTCTTCCAACCGGCTGGTCCTCCGCCGCCACCGTGACGGTCGGCAAGGGTGGCTAGTCAGCTGTTTCGCTGTGCTGCGGCGGTCAGGTCGAAGACTGGATCGCCGAGCTGATCCTCGATCAAGACCATGCCGAGGCCGGGCTCGTCCGACTGGGGGACGAGAAATCCGCCGTGCCGTGAAACCGGACCACTGACCGGCGACGAGATGACCCAGTTGCCGAAGTCGACGGAGTGGGCGCGGTAGCGAGCAGGGGTCGACCCGTTCAGGTGGGCGAACGCCATCGTGACGAGGTCGCCACCGCCGGCGTCCTCGATGGTGACGGCGACGCCGAGTTCGACCGCGACGTCGCGGATGAGCTTGGCCGGAGTGATCCCGCCGACCCGAGCGAGCTTGATGGTGATGCCGTCGACGACTCCGGAGCGGTGGCCGGCCAGGAGCGCGCCGAGCGACACCATCGACTCGTCGAGCACCATCGGCCCACCCAGACGCTGCGTAACGCGATGCAGTCGTCGATGGTTGCGCACGGCTGCTCCAGATGGATGCCGGCACCGTCAGGACCGAGCGCGCGGACGAACGCACGAGCCGCGCCGAGCAGGAAGCCGCAGTTGGCATCGGCGTAGATCGGCACGTCCGGCCCGACGACGGCGCGCACCGCGAGGACACGAGCCGCATCGACCAATGGGTCGTCGCCGACCTTGACCTGTAGGCGCGGATAGCCCTGAGCGATACGTTCGGCCGCCTTGGCCGCAGCATCCTCTGGCGTCGCCCCCTGGACGGGACGGTAGAGGGGAGTCGCCCCTGGGTCGTCACCGCCGAGGAACTGCCAGAGCGGAACACCGGCAAACCGCGCCGCGAGATCCCAACAGGCCATGTCGATGCCGGCCTTGGCGTAGGGGTGACCGGTCAGGGCGCGGTGCATCGACCTGGCGACCGATTGCGGCGATCGGGGATCGCAACCGATGACCCCTGGACCCAGCAGGTCGAGCGGGCTCGCTGCCCGCCAGGGAACGCAGCGTCGTACGTGACGCCGATCGTTCCGGACTCGCCGATTCCCACCGTGCCGTCGTCGGCGATGAGACGCACGACGAGTGCGTCCATGCCCGTGGTGATGCGGTCGCCCGACATCCGGTAGGTACCCTCGACGTAAGGCAGGTGGACCATCCACGCGGTGATCCGATCGATCGTTCGTGCACTCATCTTGCCGACCGTACCCTCGGCATTAGCGTGGTCCGCATGCGAAGTCGCAGAGGCCTCGGCCGTTGACCGACAACTCGCCGAACACCTTGACGCTGGACGACGTCGAAGCGCTGAGCTTTCGCGTTCTCCGCGCCGCAGGCGCCAGCACGGCTCAAGCCGGGCCGACGGCCCGCAGCATTCGCGACGCCGAGGCCGACGGCATCCGGCCAGTGGGTCTCGGGTACCTCCCGACCTACTGCGAGCACGTCGCCTGTGGGAAGGTGACCGGCGACGCGGTTCCCCTCGTGAGCACTCCGCGGCCGGCAACGGTGCTGGTCGACGCCCGTCACGGCTTCGCTCATCCGGCGTTCGAAGCCGGCAGCGGGCCCCTGGCCGACGCCGCCCGAACGTGTGGGATCGGCATCCTCAGCATCTCCCATTCGTACTCGGCCGGCGTACTCGGGTGGTTCGTCGAGCGACTCGCCGACAAGGGCCTCGTCAGCGTGATGTTCGCCAATTCGTCGGCCGCGATGGCGCCCTACGGCGGTGCGGTTCCGTTCTTCGGCACCAACCCCATCGCCTGGGCGGCGCCGCGCAAGAACGGCGCGCCCGTCGTGGCCGACCTCTCCACGTCGGCCGTTGCCTGGGTCAAGGTCAACGCGGCCGCGCAAGCGGGGCACGACATTCCCCTCGGGTGGGCGCTCGATGCCGCCGGTCATCCGACCACCGATGCGAACGCTGCGTTGGCCGGATCGATGGCCCCGGCAGCGGGTCACAAGGGCTCGGCGCTGGCGTTGTTGGTCGACATCCTGGGTGGTGGCGTGACCGGCTCGAACTTCTCGTTCGAGGCGTCGGGATTCGGTGGCAACGAGGGTGGTCCTCCCGATGTCGGTCAGGTGATCTTGGCGATCGACCCTGCCGCGACGACTGGTGCCAGCTTCGTTGATCGATTGGAAATCGAGTTCGCGGCGATGACTGCTCAAGCCGGGGTCCGTCTGCCGGGCGACCGCCGGCTCGCCAATCGTCAGCGGGCTGAACGTGACGGTGTTGATGTTCCTGCGGACCTGATGGCGGTGCTCCAGCAATGGGTTGTCCGCGACCAAGGTTCCGCGTAGCTCCCCGCGGAAGCTCATCTTGACCAAACGGTGCGAACGCGACGCGCTGGCGATATGTTCCCGCCAGCGCCGTGCTGCGCCTCGGGACTGTGGTCCCCGTCAGATCCATCGATCGACCAAGGGGCTGCTCCATGCACAGCGATCAAGCACACCTGCCAGAACACGACGACCTCCCGGCGGTGGTCCGATGAGCGTCTGCGAATGGTGCAACCGAGAGATGATGACCGCCGCGTCGTGCAACGTCGCCGCCTTCCATCGCGAGGGGCGTCGGTTCCACATGGTTCCGTTCGGTGACGAATCCGGCCGCCGAACGAGCAGCGCCCAGTGCGGGGACTGCGGGGTGCGCCGCGGTGGCTTGCACCACCCCGGTTGTGACCTCCAGAGATGCCCGGCCTGCGGCGGCCAACTGCTGTCGTGCGGGTGTCTGTTCGACGAGGACGGGCCCGACAGCGATGACGGGCTGGTCACCGAACCGATGGGTGTCGACGGCAATGGGCTGCTCATCGAACGGACGTGGATCGACGGGAACGAGGTCATCATCCATCGGGACGACATCCCGGCGTCCGACATCACCACGATGCACGGCCTTCCGTGTACGACCGCCTTGCGCACCGTGATCGACGTGGCGCCGGAGGTCAGCGCGGAGCACCTGGAAGAGATCGTGCGAGATTGCCTCGAGCGTGGACTGTTCTCGCTCGAGCAGGCGTCACGACGCGTTGGCGATGCGGACATGGTCGGCCGGAATGGTGCTGTGCTGCTTCGCCGAGTGCTGGCGACCTTCGAAGACGTCCGGGATGTCCCACCCACGCCATGACGTTTACGCTGACCTTGTGAGCACGAGCAGGATCGTCGACTGGGCTTCGTTCGAGGCGGTGCTGTTCGATCTCGACGGGGTCGTCACGCCCACCGCCGAGGTTCACGAGCGGGCCTGGGCAGAGTTGTTCAAGCCGTGGGGTTTCGACAACAGCGACTACCTCGAGTACGTCGACGGCCGGCCACGTTATGAGGGGGTGCAGACGTTCCTCGCCTCCCGAGGCGTCGACCTGCCTTGGGGAGATCCCTCCGATCCGCCTGGCGACGACACGATCTGTGCAATGGGCAACCGCAAGGACGAGACGTTCAATGCCGTGCTCGCCCGCGAAGGGATCAAGCCGTACCCGGGAACGATGAGGGTGATCGACGTGCTCGACGGTGCCGGCGTTCCGAGCGCGATCGTGTCGTCGTCGAAGAACGCCGTCTCGGTGCTGCAGGCGGCCGGCATCGCCGATCGGTTCGACACCATTGTCGACGGACTCGTTGCCGTCGAGGCGCATCTCGCCGGGAAGCCGGCACCCGCGATGTACCTCCATGCTGCCGAGCGGCTCGGGGTCACCCCAGCCCGGGCCGTCGTCGTCGAGGACGCCATCTCCGGCGTCGCTTCCGGGCGCGCCGGCGACTTCGGGTTGGTGCTCGGGGTGGACCGCGGTGGCAACCGGCAAGCGCTGTCCGCAGCCGGGGCCGACATGGTCGTCGACGATCTCCAGGAGACCCTCCCATGACGCGCCAAGCCAGCACCGATCGCGATCGACCGCGAGCGCTTTCCGATCGACACCTGGCGGCTCGTCGAGACCGGCCTCGGTCTCGACGACGGCGGTCTGACCGGCACCCTGTTTGCAACGGGTAACGGCTATCTCGGGTTGCGTGGCGATTGGGCACCCGATCCGGAATCGGCGGGCACCTACGTCAACGGGTTCCACGAGACGTTTCCGATCGTGTACCCAGAGACCGCGTTTGCATTGGCTCGCACCGGCCAGTCGATGCTGCATGCGCCCGAGGCGAAGGCGATCGAGGTCATGGTCGGCGACGAGGTGTTGCGTCTGGCGCCTCATCATCCTGAACAGTCTCAGGTGACCGACTACCGGCGGGAGATCGACTTCCGCACGGGGGTGTTGCGTTCGGAGCTGATCTGGCACACCCGCGTCGGCGGCAGGGTGCGAGTGGTGTCGCAGCGCCTCGTCAGCTTGGAGCACCGACATCTGGCGGTGCTGCGCCTGTCGCTGGAACTGCTCGAGGCTCCGGCGGCGGTCACCATCACCTCCCAACTCGTCAACCGCCAAGACGTCGCCACCCGCGGGGCCGAGCGGGAGAAGGCCGACCCGCGAGGCGGACGCATCTTCGATCGGCGTGTTCTCGAACCGGTGCTGCAGACCCACCCCGACGCCGACTCGCCGGGTGGAGGCACCATCACGCTCGGCTATCGCTGCGTCGGCAGCGGGATGACGATCGCGGCCGCTTCACGCCACACGGTCGCCGGCGGTGGTGAGGTTTCGTTCGGCACGGAGCTCGCCGGCGATCGCGCCGCGACCACGATGACTCTCCACGCTGCGGTGGGCGACACGGTCACGCTCACGAAGTACCTCGCATACCACAGCTCCAGTCAGGTCCCCGAGGCCACAGGTGAGGTGTCGATCGACGAACTCGCCGACCGCTGTCGAAGCACCCTCGATACCGCCGAGGCAGCCGGTTGGCAGGCAGCGGTCGCCGAACAGCAGGCCTGGCTCGACGGGTTCTGGGCACGCACCGACATCGCCGTCGACGGCGACGAGGAGGCTCAGCAGGCGATCCGCTGGAATCTCTTCCAGATGGCCCAGGCCTCGGCCCAGATCGGCGGGCGGGGCATCGCCGCCAAGGCGGTCACCGCCGCCGGCTACGACGGCCACTACTTCTGGGACACCGAGGTCTACATGGTGCCGCTCCTTGCGTACACCAACCCCGACGCCGCCCGCGACCTGCTCCACTTCCGTCATCGCACCCTTCCCCTGGCGCGTCAACGGGCAAACGAGATGACTCAGCGCGGGGCGCTGTACCCATGGCGGACGATCAACGGCGAGGAGGCCTCGGCGTACTACCCGGCCGGTACCGCCCAGTACCACATCGACGCCGATGTCGCCCACGCGATCGACCGCTATGTCACCGCCACCGGCGACACCGAGTTCCTCCGCGGTGAGGGCGCAGAGATCCTCGTCGAGCTGGCGCGGCTGTTCGCCGATCTGGGCTTCTACGATGAGGCCGATCCTCCGGTGTTCCACATCCACGGTGTGACGGGTCCCGACGAGTACACCGCGGTCGTCGACGACAACCTCTACACCAATGTGATGGCCCGCTTCACGCTGCGGTTCGCAGCCGATGTCGTGACCCGGCTGCGGTCCGACGACCCCGACGCGCACCGCTCGCTCGTGGCCGCAACCGGGCTCGCCGACGACGAGCCCGTCGCGTGGACCCGCGCCGCCGACTCGATGTGCGTGCTGTACGACGACGAGCTCGGCATCAATCCTCAAGACGACGCCTTCCTCGGCCACGAGGCCTGGGACTGGGACGGGCACGCCCGACGACAAGTACCCGCTGCTGCTCAACTTCCACCCACTGGTGATCTATCGCCATCAAGCGCTCAAGCAGGCCGACGTGGTGCTGGTCAACTTCCTGCGCGGCGACGAGTTCGACGCCGACCTGCAACGCCGCAACTTCGACTACTACGACCCGATCACCACCGGCGATTCATCGCTGTCGGCCTGCGTGCAGGCGATCATGGCCGCCGAGGTCGGCCACAGCGACCTGGCGATGCACTACTTCCGTGAGTCGTTGTTCCTCGACATCGCCGACACGCACGGCAACACGGTCGACGGAGCCCACATCGCCAACGTCGGCGGGGTGTGGGCCTGCCTGGTGCATGGTTTCGCCGGTGTCCGCGACTCCGGGTCTCATGTCCGGATCGCCCCGCGTCTCCCGGCAGGCTGGAAGGCAATGCGATTCCGGCTGCATCGGCGCGGCGGCGACATCGCGATCGCGGTCGATCCCGACGGTGCCACCGTGACTGTCGAATCGGGCGAACCGCTGCCGGTCCTCGCCAACGGGGTGACCACCGAAGTCGCTCCGGGCAGTTCGCTACGGGTCGCCGCTACGGCGCCCGGGCGTTAGGCCGGCGATGCCACCATCTCGGCCTTCAGAGCCGAGCCAAGTCGTGAGATCCCTTCGACGATGCGATGGTCGGGCTGTGTCGAGTAGCTCAGTCGGGCGTGGTTCGATTCGGCGGTGAGAGGGAAGAACGACGCGCCCGGCACATAGGCAACCTTCTCCTCTGGTAGCGTGTGATTACGCATGAAGACCTCGGTGTCGAAGCCTTCCGGGAACGTCAGCCACGTGAACAATCCACCCTGCGGATCGGTGAATGTGACGTCGTCGGGAAACTGCGCTCGAATGACTTCGAGCATCAGATCCTTCTTGTGGAGATAGACCCGACGGATCGTTTCGATGTGGCTCTCGATGTCATAACTGTCGAGGTACAGCGAGACCGCCGCCATGTTGAGGGTGCTGCACTGGGTGTCGGCAGCGAGTTTCAACAGGCCGAGCTGTTCGATGATGTCGACCGAAGCGACGGCCCATCCGAGCCGTAGTCCTGGCGCAAGAATCTTCGAGAAGCTACCGAGGTAGATCACCCGACCTTCGGTATCGAGACTCTTGATGGTCGGCGGCGACGCCCCTTCGTAGCGCGTCTCGCGATACGGACCGTCTTCGAGGATGATGACGTCGTAGCGATTGGCCAACTCGACGAGGTGTCGTCGACGGCGGAGCGACATCGTGACGCCGGTCGGGTTGTGAAAGTCGGGGATCGTGTAGATGAACTTGGTGCCGGGGTGTGCCTCCAACTCGCGTTCGAGCGCGTCGGTGTCCATCCCCTCGTCGTCCATTCCCACGCACCGGTAAGTCGGTTCGCACGGGTTGAATGCGATGAGTCCACCCAGGAACGTCGGATCCTCGGTGATGATCACATCGCCCTTGTCGACGAGCAGCTTGGCAACGAGATCGAGGCCCTGCTGGCCGCCTTGCAGGACGAGGACGTTTTCCGCGGTGCACACGACTCCCTCACTGGCCATTCTGCCGGCGATCTGGGCGCGTAGATGAGGGGCGCCATTCGACACCGTGTACTGCAGCGTGTCCCGTCCGTGGTCCAGTATCGATTGGCGGAACACGGCATCGAGTTGCTCGAGGGGGAAGAGCGTTGCGTCGGGGTAGCCACCGGCGAAGGAGATGATCGACGGGTCGGCGCCGAAGCGAAGAAGTTCGCGTATCGTGGACGGCTTCACGAGTCTCATTCGGGCTGAAAATCGAGTGGTCATAGGTTCTCCAGACGACGCCACGGTAACGGAGACGTGCTTACAGTTACAGGTGGTATCGCTACCACGCAGACCCTTGGAAGGACCCTGATGACCTCAGCTTCCGGTGCATCACGCCCCGACGCAGATCTTCTGGAACGACTTCGACACATCGATACGGCGAGCCTGTCGGATGCGAACAAGGAACTGCGTGTGCTCTCCCCGGCGATCCGCCCGTTGGTGTTGGGAGCGCGCATGGCCGGTCGAGCCGTGACTGCCGTCGCCAACGATGACCTCATGTCGGTGATCGGTGCGCTCGAGATCGGTGGCCCCGGCGACGTTCTGGTTGTCGCCGCCGGAGGGAGTGATCGGGCCGTCTCGGGCGAGCTGTTCGGGACGGAGGCATTTCGGCGCGGGATGAGTGGCGTCGTGATCGACGGACTGTCGCGGGACTCGGCCGCACTGAGGAAATTGGGGCTGCCGTTCTACTCTCGAGGCGTCACGCCGAAGGCCCCACCCGCATTGGCGGTTCCGGAAGTCCAAGCCACCCTCATGCTCGACGGTGTCGCTGTCCGTCCCGGCGACATCCTGGTCGGCGACGACGATGGCATCATCGTCGGGACCGTGGCCGAATTCGACGCTGTCGTGGATGCTGCAGAAGCAATCCAAATCCGCGAGAAGGCGCTTCGCATCGCCATCGAGAACGGCACCTCGCTGTTCGACGCGCTCAACTTCACGCAGCACCGCGACCGACTGATCGCCGGGGTCGACAGCAAGCTGACGTTCAAGGGCTAGTTGCTGCAACAGCCAACGTTGCCCCATGTGCGACCGGTGCCCGCAGACAAACCACGGATACAGATCGCCGGCTCTGAGCGCTGCTCTTCCACACGCCGCGCCCTCAGTGTCAGCTCTTGGAACGACTGTCGGTTACCGGGCTGACATCGAAGTCGGTATCGGGCCTGCCGTAACCTCGAGGCGCGCCGAACGGTGCGTCTGGGTGGGCCGCGGAGGTCAACGCGCGCGGCGCAGGGCGAACGTTGCCGGAGTCGGCGTTAACGGCGCTCTTGCGGGCGGCTTTCGGCTGCTCGGGCGTACCGGCGCAGGATGCGGCGGCCGAGACTGGTCTTGTGCACTTCGTCGGCGCCGTCGTAGATGCGGGCGGCGCGTTCGTGCCGGTACCAGTAGGCCAGGATCGTGTCGTCGGTGACGCCGAGTGCGCCGTGCACCTGGATCGCGGTGTCGACCGCTTTCAGCATGGTGTTGGCAACCTCGAACTTGATGGCCGAGATCTCGTCTCGCGCCGCGCTTGCCCCGAAACGGTCGATCATCCAAGCAGCGTGCAGCGTCTGCAGACGCACGCCACGGATCTCGGCCTCCAGTTCCGCGGCCCAGTGTTGAATGACCTGCTTGCCGGCAAGAGTGCCACCGTCGGCGTCGATCACCCGCTCGTTGGCGCGGGTGCACATCATGTCGAAGGCGCGTGCGGCGATGCCGAGCCAGCGCATGCAGTGGTGGATCCGCCCGGGCCCCAGCCGATCTTGGGCGATGAGGAATCCGCTGCCTTCTGGCCCCAGCAGGTTCGCCCGGGGGACGCGGCAGGACTGATAGATCACCTCGGCGTGGCTGGCGTGGCCCGACCCGGAATGGCCCATCACGCTGACGTTGCGCACCAGGTTGAAGCCGGGGGTGTCGGTGGGGACGATGATCATGCTGGCCCGTTGGTGCGGGGCCGCCTCGGGGTTGGTGACTGCCATCACGATTGCGAACGCCGCGCCGTCGGCCGACGAGGTGAACCACTTCTGGCCGTTGATGACGTAGTCGTCACCATCGACGACCGCGGTCGTGGCGAGTAGCACGGGGTTCGACCCGGCGGTCTCGGGCTCGGTCATCGAGAAGCAGCTTCGGATCTCGCCGGCGACGAGCGGGCGCAGGAACCGTTCGCGTTGTTCCTCGGTGGCGTACTTGTGGAGGATCTCGATGTTGCCGGCATCGGGTGCCTGGGTGCCGAACACGGTCATGCCCAACGGGCTGCGGCCGACCGCTTCGGCGAACAGCCCGTGATCGACCATCGACAGGCCGAGGCCGCCGTACTCGATCGGGTGGTTCGGCGCCCACAGTCCCATCTGCTTGACCTTCACCTGAGCAGCCTTCACCGCGGCCTCGAGCGTCGCCGGGTCCCCATGAAGCATCTCGCCTTCGAGCGGGATCACCTCGCGATCCATGAACTCGCGGATCATCGCGAGCATCGTCGACATCTTCTCGGACACCTCGAAATCCATCTCGCCTCCTCGTTCGAGTCGACGCTATTGAGGCCGAGCCTCCCCGACCAGGGCAATTGGTCCTCGTACGCCAGGCGGCCCTACGCACACGAAACGCAGGTCGCCGCCCAGGGGATGACCTCGAGTCGTTCAGGTGCGATGTCCCGCCCGCAAACTTCGCAGACCCCGTACTTGCCGTCAGCGACACGACCCAACGCCGCCTCGACTGCGGCGAGCTGGTGGACGATCTGATCGTGAATTGCGACATCGGCGAATCGTTCGATGGCGATGCTGGTGCCCTCGCCCACACGCTTGCCGAACGAGATCCCCCCGCTCGGCACGTTCGCGCCGGAACGAAGCGCCGCAGCGCGGTGTTCGAGATCGTCTCGTACGGCTTCGAGGGTGGCGACCAGGTCGTCAGCGTCGGACGGCTGGGCATCTGGCTCGGGATGTGGCGGCGCCGGCACGCGCCCGACTGTACCCCCGGCGCATGCTCCCTGGTACGGGTGTCCCTCCTCCGCAGGACATTGGTCTCTGTCGACCCGCTTCGGCAACAGCGATACTCACCAGATGGGGGTCGCCATCCAATCATCCATGCTCGATCACTCTCAGCGCCCGTGGTTCCAGCGGTATCCGCGCCTTGCGCTGAGTGTGTCCGCGATGCTGTTCGCGGCGATCTTCCTCATTCGAGTGTCGGTGGCAGGAACCGAGGATTCTGTCTCGATGTTGTACGTGCTCCCTGTGGCGTTGGTGGCACTCGCGTTCGGGTTCTGGGCAGGCGTTGGTGCTGGGGTCGTCGCCGTTGGCCTCCTCGTGGGATGGGCGATCGCTCTGGATGTAGACGCCAGCTTGCTGGGTTGGATCGGCCTCGTGGCTCCCGTCTTGCTGCTCGGCGCACTGCTCGGCTTCGCCTCCGACCGGATACGAGAAGCCGAGCGAGCCGAGCGCTACGCCGCCGCTGTGGCGATTCTGCAGGTCCAAGGAGCGGAGGTCAGCGACCGGATCTTCCAGGGGCTGGCGGCGAGCAAGTGGATGCTCGAGGTCGGCGATGTCGAGCGAGGGCTCGCCGTCTTGGAAGACACGATGGTGATCGCACAGGAGCTGGTGAGCAACGTCTTGGGCTCCAAGAGCGTTCTGCCCGACGAACTTCGCGCCCACGCCGTGGTGCCGAGAGAGCGGCAACGCAGTCACTGAGCGGCGGACCGTGCGTCCCCGCTGAGCGGGCAACACGAAGGGGGCAGGGCTGCGAACAGCCCTGCCCCCTTCGATAGAACGCTGCCGGTCAGGCTGCCTTTGCGCTGATCCGCCGTGCCGGGGAGGCCTTGGCGGCCGCCCGCTTGACCGTCGGTGCCTTCGACGCCGCCGGGCTCAGAGCCTTCATGAAATTGCGAACGAAGGTCGCCTGCTCGTCGACCACGCGCCGCCGGAACTTCAACTGGCTGTCGACCAGTTCGGTCATCGTCGGAACCTGCTCGAGGAACGCCCACTGCGGTCGCTCCGGGATGTAAGCGGCCACGGCCTCAGCGGCCTTGCCGGCGAACCGGACAACCGGCTCCTCGACTTTGGCCATGATCGTCAGGTATTGGTCCTGCCACTTCTTCGTGGTGGTCATTGCGGTGGTCATATCAGCCACCTCCTTCGAGCCTCTACGGCTCACTGTGAACCCCGTTTGAGGCTCGCCTCCATCATACCGAAGTGCTGCCTTTTGCAAGCACTTTCGATGTGACAGTTAGCACCTCTCACGATGTGGTCGGAGGGATCAGGCGAGCCCGAGGCGGGTGCTCACAGCGCGGCTGTCGTCGAACGAGAGGACGGACTTGGCGAGGCTCCAGATCCCGGCGAAGGCCTCGGCGGGTGCGGTGGCCTTCACCCCGCCGAGCAGTTCCGTACGGTCGTCGACGTTCATCGCCGGGAACATCACGGCCAGGCCGCTGGTCAGTTGTTGCGGTTGCATGTTGCCGAGGATCGACATGTGGATGCCGACCACGCCATCGACGCCGACGGCCGACTCGAGACTCTGGGCGACCTCGCGCTCCTCGAAGTCCTGGTGCAGCAAGTACGCGCCGGTGAACGACGCCAGTTCGACGTACAGCTCGTGCAGTGGTGCACGGCGCGCGCTCGCTCACACGCGCCTCGTCAGCCAGTTCGAGCAGCCAATCCATGCGAGCCTCGAGCGCTTGGTGGTCTTCGGCCACGTGTTCCGCCAGCGCCGGTGCGTAGCGCTCAAGTGCCGGCTGAATGGCGCCGTCCTCGTGCTCGGCGTGGTCGACGAGGAGCTGGACTGCTTGACGCACCTGGTCGGCGAGGGCGGAGGCGCCGCAGTCGTCCGAGGGATCGAGTCGGCCGGCCTCGACGACCGTGGCGAACAGTTCGTTGCGGATCCCCTTGTGGATGTCGCGGTACAGATCGAAGGCCACCGGCTGCAGTCGCTGCATGGTTGCGGGTTCGATGATGGTCATGGGAATGTCTCCTTCAGAGATCGTTTGACAGTGTGGTTGGAGTCGCTTGTGGCGATGTCGACAACTCTGCGCCGATTGATCCGGACCTCGCTCCGAAGAAGTTCGTAGCCAATTGCTAAGAAACCGCTACGTTTCCGGCTGGCCCCGAACCATGGAAGGGACGGATGTGTTCGACGAGTCGATGATCGAGTTCCTCCACTCCGGTTGTGCGCTGTTGGTCGGCACAGTCGATGGGTCGGGTCGGCCACACGCAGGGCGCGGCTGGGGTCTGACCGTGCTCGACCCCGATGCCCAGCGAGTCCGGTTGTTGGTCGACGCCGCCGACGACATCACGCTGGCCAACCTTCAGCCGAATGCGCTGGTGGCGATCACGACCGCGTCGGTGCGCACGCTCCACTCGGTCCAGATGAAGGGCACGGTGGTCTTCGTGGAGCCGTCAACCGAGTCTGACGAGGCGAAACGAGTGCAATACACATCGGATTTCGCCGGCGACATCCACGACACCGATGGAGAGCCGATGGAGTTGCTGGAGCGTTGGGCGCGCGCCGCGTTGTTGCATGCGTCGTCGAGGTGAGCTCGTCGTTCGACCAGACCCCTGGCCCGACGGCCGGCGCCGCATTGTCGGAGGAGCGTCGATGACGGAAGAGATCACGATGCGTGATCTGCGACGCTGCTTCGATGGTCGTGTCCCGGCGGTGATCGCGACGGCGAGTGCTGCCGGGGTCCCCAACATCACGTATCTGTCGGCCGTGCATGCGGTGGATGACGAGCGCGTCGCCCTCTCGAACCAGTTCATGTCGAAGACGTCGCGCAACCTTGCCGAGAACCCACGCGCATCGCTGGTGCTCCTCGACCCGGTGAGCTACTCCGAGTACTGCCTGACGATCCGCTACGAACGAACCGACCGCCGCGGACCGGTGTTCGAGCGCCTGCGCGACGACGTCGACAAGGTTGCTGCGCTCTCGGGCATGCGTGATGTCTTCCATCTCCGATCGGCCGACATCTGTCGGGTCGAGTCGATCGAGTTGCTGTTGGACCTCGAACAGCCGGGCGGTGACGTCCCACGTCGACGCGGGATGCTGCTGGCGTCGGCCGCAGATCTCGCCGCCCGGATGAGCCGCTGCGCCGACCTGGAGGGATTGATGAGCGTGGCGCTGGCCGGGCTGGACGAGCTGCTCGGTTACCGACACTCGTCCGTGATGGTGCTCGACGAGGAAGGTGGGCGCTTGTTCACCATCGCCAGCTACGGGTTCCCATTCGAGGGTGTGGGCTCGGAGGTGGGGCTGGGTGATGGCGTTGCCGGTGCGGCCGCTCAACGCTGCGAACCGGTTCGCGTCGGTCAGCTCCGCCAGATGCAGAAGTACTCGCGGACCGTGCGCCGGTCGTTCGAGCGCGACGGCACGATCGGCCCGGGGATGGATGTTCCGCTGCCGACGCTCGACGACACCGAGAGCCGTATGGCGGTGCCCGCAATGGTGCGCGGCGAGCTGGTCGGAGTGGTCGTCGTGGACAGTCCGTTGCCGGTGGCATTCGACGACGAGGACGAGGCAGTGCTGACCGTGGTGGCCACCATCATCGCCCAGATGGTCGATGCCGAGCGATCCACCTCTGACTCGCTCGATGGGTCCGTGTCGCCTCTCTCCGCGGGTGCGACCCAGTCGAGTGGTGAGACGCACGTGCGATTCTTCGGCGAGGACGGCAGCGTGTTTCTCGACGGCGAGTACCTGATCCGCGGTGTTGCCGGTCGCATCCTGTGGTCCCTGGTGCAGCGTCACGACCAGACGGGTCAGATCGAGTTCACCAACAAGGAGCTTCGGCTGGACCGCACGCTGGAGCTGCCCGGCTTCCGCGACAACCTCGACACCCGCTTGCTGATGCTGAAGCGTCGCCTCGACGAGCGGCGAGCGCCGTTCCGCATGGAACGTACCGGTCGCGGACGGTTCCGGTTCGAGGTGTCCACATCGCTACGCCTCGAGGCCCACGACTGAGTCGTGACGCGGCGTGTTGGTCCGTCCGCGGAGCAATGGACCGTGGCCGCTACGGTCAGCGCATGGCGAAACTGGTGGCGGGATGTGTTGTGTCGTTCGGGCTGCTCGTCGGGGCGTGTAGCTCGTCAGGTGCGGTGAAATCGGTCCCGTCGGAGACCGGCGTCACGGGCACTGCGGGGCCGACGACCGAGCCAGCCCCCGATGGCTGAGTTCCCCCGCTGGCCGGCCCGCTGAGCATCCAGCTCGACACTGCGACGGCGACCCAGAGCATTGGTCCCGATGGCGGCACAGTTGCGGTCACCAGCAGCACGGGTACGGCGTTCTCGCTCGTCATCCCCGAAGGAGCGTTGCTCTGGCCGATCGACATCACTGCGACCCCCGTCGCCGCGTTCGGCAACCTCGGCTTCAGTTCCGACGGTGTCGTGTTCGGTCCGACCGGTCTGGCGCTGTTGTCCGCCGCCAAGCTCACGATCACGCCGGCGACTCCCGTCCCGCTCGAGCGCCAACTGATGTTTGCGTTCGACGACACAGGTGTGCAGTTCGGCGCCGCTGAACCGCAGATCGACACGCCCGATGCCGTCATCATCGTGGAGCACTTCTCGGGCTACGCCTTCGGTGATGCCACCCGACCGAGCCAGGCGGCGTTCCTGCAGCGACAGGCAACGGATGCCGCAGCGCGGATCTCCGGCCAGATCGGCGATGTCTTCCGAGGCGAGCGAGAGTCACAACTGCTGAATGGCACCTCGGTCACCGATCTGGCGACGGCGTTCGAGACCTATGGCAAGCAATGGGTCGAACAGGTGATCAACCCGCGTCTCGCCGCCGCCAACTCATCGTGCGCGTCAGGAACGCTGGCCATCGCGACGGTCCTCGGTTACGAGCGACAGCGGGCGCTGATCGGCGCCGGAACGAACTTCTCGGCGGCAGACATCTTCGACCTGGTCAAGCAGGCGTACCCGGTGTGCGAGGAAGAGGCGATCACGAAGTGCAAGGGACTCAAAGACCCCAGCATCCTGCTCCAGTTCTGGATCACCGTGAATCGTCAGGTGCAGTTGCTCGGGCACGACGACATCGCCCCGACCGATGTGGACAAGGCAATCAAGATCTGTACGCCGACGTACACGGCGACCGGTGGAGGCGAGGGGTTGACCGTGACGGGAACGGTGGCAGATCTGACCAAGACGTTCACCCTCGAGGGTACGTTCCCGGGCGCATCAGTCACGTTCGCGTTCTTCCCGGACGGCGAGTCGGCGGGCTCGTACACGTACAAGGGCTCTGGCGGCGGTGTGCAGATCTCGGGTCAGGGCACGTACACGATCGCCGAGACCGATGGCACCGATGGGGTGTTGATCCTCACCGGTCACAGCAACGGGTGTGCCACGCCGGGTGGATGCCGCGAGAACACCGACGTGATCACGCTGACGCCCTCCTAAGGTGTCGTCATGTCGCAACCGGCGCAACCCGTCAGGCCGTTCGGGGGTCGCATCGGCCGCACGCTGGCCGAGTCCGAAGCGTGGTTCGAGGAGCCGGCGCACCCGGGCGAGGATGCGCCGAACGTGGTCGTCGTGCTGCTCGACGACACCGGCTTCGCCCAGCTCGGCTGCTACGGCTCGACGATCGACACCCCCCACATCGACGCGCTCGCGCGGCGGCGGCGTGCAGTTCACCAACTTCCACGTCACGCCGCTGTGCTCGCCGACTCGGGCGTCGCTGCTCACCGGGCGCTCGCAGCACGCCGTCGGGATGCGGTCGGTGTCGAACTTCCGCACCGGGTTCCCGCATCAGCTCGGCCACATCTCCGACCGCGCCGCGACGATCGCCGAGGTGCTGCGCGACGAGGGCTACGCCACGTTCTGCTCCGGCAAGTGGCACCTCGCGCCGATGGAGGACTGCTCGGCTGCCGGACCGTTCGGGCAATGGCCGCTGGCACGCGGCTTCGACCGGTTCTACGGGTTCCTGGAGGGCGAGACCGACCAGTTCCACCCCGAGCTGGTCTGCGACAACCATCCGATCGATCCGCCCGGGCGGCCCGAGGACGGCTACCACCTCAGCGAGGACCTCGTCGACCAGCTGCTGCGGATGATCGCCGACAGCAAGGGCGTGCGGCCCGACCGCCCGTTCTTCGCCTACCTGCCCGTTCGGCGCCACGCACGCGCCGCACCAGGCGCCGCCCGCGTACCTGGCGAAGTATCGCGGCGCCTTCGACGAGGGCTGGGACGTCATGCGCCAGCGTTGGTACGAACGCCAGCTCGCGCCGGGCGTGATCCCGCCGGGAACCGAACTGGCGCCGCGCAACCCCGGCGTCGAGGCGTGGGACTCGTTGCCGGAGAACCAGCAGCGGCTGGCCTGCTCGGCTGCAGGAGGCGTTCGCCGCGTTCCTCGACCACACCGACGACCAGATCGGCCGGCTCGTCGACGGGCTCCGCGCGCATCGGGCGAGCTGGACAACACGTTGCTGGTCGTGCTCGCCGACAACGGCGCCTCGCAGGAGGGCGGGCCGTTCGGGGTGATGCACGAGATGAAGTTCTTCAACGGCATCCTCGAGACGCCCGACCAGGCGATCGACCGGATCGACGACATCGGCGGGCCGCACAGCCACACCAACTATCCGTGGGGCTGGGCGCAGTGCGGCAACACCCCGTTCAAGTGGTACAAGCAGAACACCCACGAGGGCGGCGTCCACGTGCCGATGATCGTGCACTGGCCGGCGGGATCTCGTCCGACCAGCGTGGCTGCCTGCGCGGCCAGTTCGTCAACGTGTCCGACATCGCCCCGACGGTCTACGAGATGCTCGGCGTCACCGCCCCCGGCGGTGTTCCGCGGGATCGAGCAACTGCCGGTCACCGGGCATTCGTTCGTGTCGGTCCTCGCCGACCCGGCGCGCCGGCCACGAACCAGTTGCAGTACTTCGAGATGGCCGGCAGCCGGGCCCTCGTCGCCGAGACGGCGGTGGAAAGCGGTGTGCAGGCACGTCCAGGGCGCCGACTTCGACACCGAGCCGTGGGAGCTGTACGACCTCGCCGCCGATGCCTCGGAGTGCAACGACCTCGCCGCGCGCATGCCCGAGCAGCTCGACGAGCTGATCGGGCTGTGGTGGGAGCAGGCCGAGAGCCACGGCGTCGCTGCCGCTCGACGATCGTGGCATCGAGCTGTTCGGCGCCCGCTTCCGCGACCGCTCGCCGCACCCGCCAGCCGCCGCTACGTGTACCGGCCGCCGATGTCGCCGATCCCCGCTCAGGCCTCGGCGGCGATCGGTGGCCGCAGCTTCGACCTCACCGCCCGGGTCACCCGCGGACCGGGCGACGAGGGCGTGCTGTGGGCCACGGGCACGGAGAACTCGGGGATCTCGGTGTTCGTCCAGCACGACCGGCTGGTCGTCGACTACAACGCCTTCGACGACCACACCGTCGTCGAGTCGGCCATCCCGGTGCCCGTCGGCGACGTCGACGCTCACGGCCCGGTTCCGGCGCGGCGACGGGCATGACCGGATCGATCGAGGTTGCCGTCGACGGCGTCGACGCCGGTCGCGCCGACGTGGCGTTGTTCATGCGGATGATCTCGTCGGTCGGCTCCAGCCTCGGGTGCGACCACGGCTCGGCCGTGTCGACCCGCTACACGTCGCCCGTTCGCCTTCACCGGCGACGCTGCACGAGGTCGTGATCGAGGTCGCCCAGGCCCGAGCGATCCGGCGACGCGCGGCCGGGGCCGAGGACTCGCGCCGAAATGAGCCGCCAGTGACCTTCACCGTCACGTCGAAGCCACGAACTCAACACCAGGAGACGTGACCCCATGGACATCGTCCGCACACCCGACGACCGCTTCGACGGTCTGCCCGACTACCCGTTCGCAGCCGCACTACGCCGAGATCGCCGACGGCGACGGCGGCACGCTGCGCGTCCACTACCTCGACGAGGGACCGAGCGACGCGGCCCCGGTGCTGCTGCTGCACGGCGAGCCGTCGTGGAGCTACCTGTACCGCCACATGATCCCGCCGCTCGTCGCCGGCCGGCCACCGCGTCGTCGTTCCCGATCTCGTCGGGTTCGGTCGCAGCGACAAGCCGACCGAGCAGCCGACTACAGCTACGCCCGCCACATCACGTGGATGTCGTCGCTGGTGTTCGATCACCTCGACCTGCAGCGACATCACGTTCTTCGGTCAGGACTGGGGCGGGCTCATCGGGCTGCGCCTCGTCGCCGCCCAACCCGACCGATACGCCCGCGTCGTCGTCGGCAACACCGGCCTGCCCACCGGCGAGGGCAGCCCGAGCGAGGCGTTCCTGGCATGGCAGAAGTTCTCCCAGGAGTCGCCGCAGTTCCCGATCGGCAACATCGTCAACGGCGGCTGCGCGACCGACCTGTCGGCCGACATCATCGCCGCCTACGACGCGCCGTTCCCCGACGATTCGTACAAGGCCGGCGCGCGGATCTTCCCGTCGTTCGTTCCGACCGTCGACCGACGATCCCGAGTCGGCAGCCAACAAGGCGGCGTGGGACCGTGCTGTGCGCAGTTCGACAAGCCGTTCCTGCTCTGCTTCAGCGACCGCGACCCGATCACCAAGGGTGGCGACGCCCCGTTCCTCGCCAAGGTGCCCGGCGCCAAGGGTCAGCCGCACACGACCATCGAGGGCGCCAGCCACTTCCTGCAGGAGGACAAGGGCCCCGAGCTGGCCGCATCATCATCGAGTTCATCGCCGCCAACCACTGATTCGCAGCGGGTTACGGGGCGCCGATGCAGGGCGAGTCCTTGATGCCGAGGGCGACCTCTTTCCCCGAACCGGCCTGCACCGAGATTCCGTTCACGTTGTCGACGTAGGCGACCTTGGCCGCGTTGTCGCAGATGTCGAGGGCGGCCTGGATCGCATCATCAGCCAGGGTCGTCGTGATGTTCACCAACGAGCAGCCTCCGATGACCTCGATCTTGGTGATGGCGTCGCTCGTCTCCTCTGCGGTCACGTTGGCGACGACGACGGCACCACAATCGGCGGTGGTGGCCGCCACCGTGGCTTCAGCGGACGCCGCGCCGGTCGTGGGGCCCGGTGCTGCAGTCGCGGCCACGGAAGGATCGGAGGCCTTCTTGGCGTCGCTGCCGCAGCCGACGAACACCAAGGAACCGCACACGAGCAACACCGCAGCGTGGGTCAGTCGGTGCATACACGGCAAGGTAGCCGACGAACTCACCCGCCGTATCGGCAAGCCAGGCACCGAATATCCGGTGCAGCCGGACATTTCGTGCCTGGCCTCGTCGGAAGTGTGCAATGGTCGGGTGATGGCATTCGGTCAAGTATCGGGTCCGCCGGCGTCGGGGAAGCAGGTGCGCGAGCTGACCGAGTTGCTCGCCGCTGCCGGACATGATGGCTTTCGCGACGCTCGCGGACCTTTGGGGCTCACTCAGCGACAGGCGGCGGGAAAGTTCACCCGCGACGAGGCGCAGGCCTTCATCGATCAACTCGAGGAAGCGGCCCACGTCGACGCGTCGCCCCCGGCGCGGGCCGCGCCAGTGGTGCGACTCACGCCGGGAGAGCGGGCGGCGCGGGCGTTGTCTGACGCCGAGTTGCTCGCCGAGGTTCACCGTCGAGGCCTGACCAGCGGGTCGCCTACGGGCTGATGGGGTCGATCAATCCGCTGTACAGGAGGCAACTGCCGCAGGACTGGCAGACACCGCCGCTCTCTATCGTGCCGTCGAGCCGGATCGTGCGCGGGCAGGGCTCACCGGTTGCTGTCGGGTAGCGGTATCCCGGGATCCGACGTGCGCTCTGAATCGGCCGGAGATCCGCGTGCGTGGGGTCGATTTCGTCGTCCATGTCGCTGCGTTCCGAGGGCCACAGTACGCCGGTGCAGGACCCGCATCCCAGGGCCGTTGGCCCCTTTCGGGTCCCGTTGGGCTACCGACAAGATCTGGGCGCCGCCCATGGATCCTCAGCAGGCTTGGCCAGGTGGAACCGGTGGGCTTGGCACCCAGATCCTTTGGAGAGTCCGCCGGCAACCGACCAGGCCGCTCTCGGACTTCATGGCGCGCGTGGTCTCCCTCGGGCGAAGCGAGCCTCAGCTACCGTCGTCACCGGTGATCAGATCGACGACACCCGACTCCTCGAGGGGTGGCACCGAGGTGGCTACCGGCTGGCACCGTGGGTTCCCCATCGTCGACGTGCTGCGCACCTACGAGCGGTCCTGGATCATCAAGGACCTGACGGCGGGCACGGTGATCGTGGCCTTGCTCGCGCCGGCGGGCATGGCCTACGCGCAGGCGTCGGGATTGCCGCCGATCACCGGGCTCTACGCGACGATCGTTCCGCTGCTCGTGTATGCCGTGGTCGGTCCATCGCGGATCTTGGTCATGGGGCCAGACTCGTCGCTTGCCCCGCTGATCGCCGCCGCGGTGATCCCGTTGAGCAATGGTGATCCGCGGCGGGTCGTGGCCATCGTGGGCCTGTTGTCGGTGTTCGTCGGGCTCATCGGCGTGCTCGCCGGGCTCTTCAGGTTCGGCTTTCTTGCCGAGCTGCTCTCGGCCCCGGTGCGCTACGGATATCTCAATGGGATCGTGTTGACGATCCTGGTCAGCCAGCTGCCGAAGGCGTTCGGGTTCTCCGTCGACGCGCAGACGCTGCTCGGCACGCTGCGAGAGTTGGAGCGCGGCATCGCCGACGGCGAGACGAACAGTTGGGCGGTCGGCGTGGCCGCGGTCGCCCTCGTTCTCATCGTGGCGCTGCGCCGTTTCCTGCCGCGTGTACCGGGTGTCTTGGTTGCGGTGGTGGGCGGCATCGTCGCCACGTTGGTGTTCGGCCTGGTCGATCACGGTGTGCGTCTCGTTGGCGATCTCCCGTCCGGGTTCCCCAGTCCTCGGCTTCCCGATCTCGACTGGCAGAACGTCAGCCGGTTGACCGGCGCTGCACTCGGCATCGCCTTCGTGGCCTTCGCCGACACCAGCGTGCTTGCTCGGGTCTACGCCGACAAGCGCGGCACTCGGGTCGATGCCAACCAGGAGCTGGTGGCCCTCGGGCTGGTCAACGTCGCGGCCGGATTGTTCCAAGGGATGCCGGTGAGCGGCAGCCAATCGCGCACGCCGGTTGCCGAGGCCGCGGGCGCACGCACGCAGCTGACCGGCGTCGCTGCGGCTGGGATCCTCCTCGCGATCGTCGTCGCCGCACCGAGCACGTTCCGCAACCTGCCACAGCCGGTGCTGGCCGCTGTCGTGGTGGCCGCCGCCATCCGCATCTTCACCATCGTGCCGCTGGTGCGTCTGATCGCGATCCGCCGGAGCGAGTTCCTGCTGGGCGTGGTCTCCTTTCTGTCGGTTGCCGTCCTGGGAGCGATCGTGGGGGTGGTGGTCGCAATCGGCTTGTCCCTGCTCGACTTCATGCGCAAAGCGTGGAAGCCGCACACCTCCGAGCTCGTCCGAGTCGATGGGCTCAAGGGGTATCACGATGCGGAGCGCCACCCGGAGGGCCGTCGGATCGGCAACCTGTTGCTGTATCGCTTCGACGCGCCGCTGTTCTTCGCCAATGCCCGGTTCTTCGTCGACGACGTGCTCGCTCATGTCGACCGTTCACCGACTCCGATCAGTGTGGTGCTGGTGACCGCCGAGCCGATCACCGATGTCGATACGACCGCTGCGGATGCGATCACGGAGTTGATTCGCGACCTGTCCCGACGCGGCGCTGTTCTCCGCTTCGCCGCGTTGAAGGGGCACGTGCGCGAGCGGATGAAGGCCTACGGGCTCGTCGACCTCATCGGCGCCGACCATTTCGCCCGGACGACCGGGGAGGGTGTGCACCGCTACGTCACCGAGGCCGGCGTCGATTGGGTCGACTGGGAGGACCGCACCACCTGACCGAGGTCGTGCGTGATGGCCTGCCAAGACGGGACGTTGTACCTCTCCCGCGCCCGGTTCATCGCGTCGATATCCATTGTGAAGAACGCCGCGCTGGTGTGACGGAGGTGGCTCGGCACATCAGCGAGGTGGGTCCGCGGTACTGCGGTAGCTCCGGAGAATCCGTGTTCGAATTTGGGAACCATTGCGGCCCGGCCAACGTCTAAGGCACAGCGAACTGGCAAGGGGGGCCGATGACCGAGGTGACGTTCACGCTCAATGGGGAGAGTCGGACCGTCGATGTCGAGCCCGAAATGCCCATCCTGTGGGTGTTGCGCGACGTGGTCGGCCTGACGGGGACGAAGTTCTCGTGCGGTATCGGGGCCTGTGGTGCGTGCAGCGTGCTGATCGACGGTGCGATCACCCGGTCCTGCATCGTGGCGGCGGCGAGTTTGGCCGACACCGACCTCACGACGATCGAAGGACTTGGCCCCGGCAACGACGGCGTTCATCCGGTGCAGCAGGCGTGGCTCGACGTGCAGGTGGCGCAATGCGGGTTCTGTCAGCCGGGCCAGATCATGACGGCGGTCGCACTGTTGGCCGACACCCACGATCCAACGGATGCACAGATCGACGAAGCGTTCGCCAACGTCCTGTGTCGATGCGGTACCTATCAACGCATCCGCGCCGCCGTGCACCGCGCCGCGGGCGGTGTGGCGTGATGGACCGTCGCAGCTTTCTGCGGGTCTCGCTGGGCGCAGGCGGCGCGCTGCTGATCGCCTCCTGCAGCGACGACGATGGATCGTCGGAGCAGACCGGTGCGACCTCGTCGAGCGAGACGGGTGCAGCGGCCACCGTGGCCTCCACGGTGCCGGTCGGGGCGACAGCGTTCGAGCCCAACCTGTTCGTTCGCATCGATGCCGGCGGATCGGTGCGGCTGACCGTTCACCGATCCGAGATGGGTCAGGGCGTTCGCACCGCGCTGGCGATGGTCTTGGCGGAGGAGCTCGAGGTCGATCTCGACTCCGTCACGGTGGTGCAGTCGCCGGCCAACAAGGCGATCGGCAGCCAGGTCACGAGCGGCAGCGGCAGCATCACCGACAACTACGACGGCCTGCGGACGGCTGGTGCGACGGCTCGGCAACTACTGATCGCCGCTGCGGCTCAGCAGTGGCAGACCGACGTGACGAATTGCCGTGCGGACAACGGTGATGTGGTCAACACGCTCACCGACGAGCGCCTGGGTTACGGCGACCTCGTGACGGTCGCGGCAAGCCTCGATGTGCCGGCGGCGCCGGCGCTCAAGGCCCCGGCGGACTTCGGGCTCGTCGGCACGTCGGTGCCACGACTCGAGGGTCCCGGCATCGTGACGGGTCGCCTGCAGTACGGCATCGACATGCGCGTCCCGGGGATGAGATTCGCGGCAGTCGCCCGGTGCCCGGTGCCCGGCGGAACCGTCGTGTCGTTCGACGACCACGCTGCGCTCGACGTCGCGGGTGTCGAGCAGGTGGTCGAAGTGGTCAGCGGTGTCGCCGTGATCGCCACGTCGACGTGGGCTGCGTTTCGGGGCCGTGACGCGCTCACCGTCGTGTGGGACGAAGGGGACAATGCGACCTGGAGCACCGACAGCATCCGGGCGGCGATGGGCGATGTCATCACGACGCGACGTGGGGAGGCGGCGCCGGCGGACCTCACCGTGATCGAAGCGGTCTACGAGACGCCGTACTTGCCGCATTCGGCGATGGAACCCGTCAACTGTCTTGCCGATGTGCAGGGTGGTACCTGCGAGATATGGGCCTCGACCCAGAACCCGCTTGGTGTGCAGGATGCTGTCGGCGAGGCGCTGTCGATGCCGGTCACGGTCAACGTGCAGCAGTGCGGCGGGGGATTCGGCCGCAGGTTGGAGGTCGACTTCGCCGTCGAGGCAGCCGAGGTCAGCAAGGCGGCGGGCGTCCCTGTGCTCGTGACCTTCAGCCGCACCGACGACCTGCAGCACGACTATCCACATGCACCGACGCAGCATTGGCTGCGCGCCGGCTGGGACGGCGCAAACCAGGTGACAGCGCTGCGCCACGTTGTGGCCGGTCCCGGGTTGAACGGGATTGCCTACACCGGCGGCACGGAGGTGTTGAAGATCGAGCAGGCGGTGCCCTACCGAATCGCTCAGAAGAAGGATTCGGCCGCTCTTGTCGACGTCCCGTTGCCGACCGGGCCGTGGCGCGGCACGTTCGCGTGGCCGAACTCCTTCGCCACCGAGTGCTTCCTGGACGAGATCGCCGTCGCGCTCGGCGAGGATCCGGTCGAACTGCGTCGCCGTCTCTTGCCCGACGGCGACCGGCTGCGGTCGGTGCTGGACCTGGCGGTCGACAAGAGCGATTGGGGCTCGACGCTCCCGGATGGAGAGGGGCTGGGCGTCGCCTGCCACACGTATCACGACACGCCGGTGGCAATCGTCGCCCGCGTCCAGATGGGGGACAACTCGTTCACAGTTCCACGCGTCGTGTGCGCGGTGGACTGCGGCATCGTCATCAACCCCGACATGGTGGTGCAACAGATCGAAGGTGGCGTGGCGTTCGGCCTCGGCGCCGTCCTGAAAGGTGCGCTCACCCACCGAGCCGGTCGGGTCGAACAACAGAACTTCAACGACGCCCCGCTCCTGCAGCTCGGCGAGATGCCGGTCGTCGAGGTGCACATCGTGCCCAGCACCGGGCATCCGACCGGGGTGGGCGAGATGGCGGTGCCCGTCGTGATCCCTGCCGTGCTCAACGCGGTCTACGCGGCGAGCTCGATCCGCTTCCGGGCCCTTCCGCTCGTGTGGCCCTGATCGCGGTCAGCCGCCGAGGCGCTGCATCGACAAGCCGGTGAAACTCGTCGAGGTCCTCCAACCGGTAACGTGCGGCAGTGGTCGGCGACATCGACGTGCATCCGCTGTGGTTGCGCGATGCGTGTACGTGCGCCGAATGTCGGGACGGCTTTTCCGGTCAGCGCTTGAGCGCTGTTGGTTCCCTCGACGAGCGAACCTCCATCGCCTCGTCGCGGATCGACGGGGATGAGATCGAGGTGATCTTCGCACCGGACGAGCACGTCTCGCGATTCTCGATCTCGTGGCTGCGCGCCAACGTGCCGGGTGAGGCCGAGCTGTTCGATGATCGCAGCGAGCGGCACCGCCCCTCATGGCATGCTGCCGATCTCGGCGGGCGGCCTCCCGAAGTTTCGTGGTCCGACCTGCAATCATCCCCTGAGCGCGAGCCCGCCCTCGGCGCACTGCTGCGAGTCGGCGTTCTGTTGGTACGCGATGTCCCGATCGAATCGGGGGCGGTCCTCGCGGTCGCCCGATCGTTCGCCCACGTGCGCACAACCAACTATGGCGATCTCTTCGACGTGCGGGTGGAGGCACGGCCCGTCAACCTGGCGTTCACCGGTCGTGCCATCGCACCCCACACCGACAACCCCTACCGCGATCCGGTGCCCGGGATCCAGCTGTTGCACTGCCTGCAATCGTCGCCGGGTGGGGGCGACAACGTCTTGCTCGACGGGTTCGCCGCCGCCGGCCTGGTGCGTGCACACGACCCGTTGGCCTTCGCGACATTGACCTCCACGCCACTGACGTTCAGGTACGACGATGCCGCGACCTCACTGCGTGCCAGTGCACCGATCATCACGATCAACACGCGTGGCGATGTCCGCGCCATCCGCTGGAACGACCGCTCGATCGAGCCGCCCGCGGTCGAACCGCAGGCGGTCGGTGAGGTGTACCGGGCCCTCCGGGTCTTCGCCAGAACGCTCGATCGGCCGGAGTTGCACCTCCACCTGAGGCTCGAGCCCGGCGACTGCGTGATCTTCGACAACACGCGCGTCCTTCATGCCCGGACTGCGTTCGAGGGTGCCGGCGGCGCCCGTCATCTGCAGGGCTGCTATGCCGATCTCGACGGGCTGGCCTCCGCCGTCGCAGTCCTCGGGCGGCGGCGCCGGTGACCAGCCACCTTCAGGTCGAGGAAGCGTTGAGCTCGATCGGGCGCACCTTCGTGTCGGCCGAGGGGATGGCATACCTCGGTGAACAGGTCACGATGATCCAGCACCAGTTGCAGGCCGCCGCGCTGGCACGCGGCAATGGTGATGCGATGGTGGCGGCCGCACTGCTACACGACATCGGCCACATGTTGGGTCGCGATGGCGACGCGACGCAGGCGTTTGTCGACGACCGTGACGCGCACCACGACTCGACTGGTGCTCAGTGGCTGGCACGCTGGTTCGGTCCTGATGTCACCGAGCCCGTTCGACTGCATGTCGCCGCCAAGCGGTATCTCGTGGCGACCGAGCCCGGCTACGCCGCCAAGCTCTCTGCGGCGTCGGTGCACACGCTGCGATTGCAGGGCGGGCCGATGTCAATCCCAGAGGTGGAGGAGTTCGAGGCCCTCGAGTTCTCCCCGGAAGCGGTCACCGTTCGCCGCTTCGACGAGGCCGCAAAGGACCCGAATCACGACGCGCCCGGCTTCGACACCTATCGCGATCTCCTCGCCCGGACTCATCGAGCGTGGCCCGGGCTGAACACAACGAGAACGGCGTTTGAGTCGTCCTCACCGGTGCGACCAGCGGCCGTACGCCGTCTGGCGGATCGCTACCCCTAGGCTCGCAGCGTGGCAGACGCGATCATTCGTGCAGAGGGGCTCACGAAGATCTACACGGCGGGAGTCGCCGGCGGGGTGGTGGCCGTCGACGGCATCGATCTCGAGATCTTCTCCGGTGAGATCTATGGGCTGCTCGGCCCGAACGGGGCCGGCAAGAGCACCACGATCGGCATGCTCACGACGCGAGTCGTGCCGACCCGCGGTTCGATCCTGATCGGTGGCGTCGATCTGGTCGCCAAGCCGGCACTCGCCAAGCAGTTGATCGGCGTCGTGCCGCAGAGCAACACCCTCGATCGGGCGATGACCGTGTTCGAGAACCTCGAGTTCCACGGCCGCTACTTCGGTATGAGTGCCAAGCAGGCGAGGGGGCTCGCGTCGGAATTGCTGCAGCGCGTGCGGCTGACAGAGCGGTCGAAGGCGCCGGTCATGGCGTTGTCGGGTGGGATGGCGCAGCGATTGATGGTGGCCCGGGCGATCATGCACCGCCCGCAGGTGCTCTTCCTCGACGAGCCGACGGCCGGGCTCGATCCGCAGAGCCGAATCGCGTTGTGGGAGATCCTCGGCGACCTCCACGACGACGGGCAGACGATCCTGTTGACCACGCACTACATGGAGGAGGCCGACGAGTTCTGCGACCGGGTGGCCATCATGGACCACGGCCACGTCCTGGCCCTCGACACGCCCGCGGAGCTGAAAGCTTCGATCGGCGCCGGCCGGATCGTGATCGTGTCGGCGGCAGGCGACCTCGCCCGGCTTGCCGACGCGCTGGTCGCGGGCGTCGAAGGTGCACACCAGGCTCGCATCGTGGAGGATCGCATCCACCTCAGTGTCGACGCGTCATCGGGACTGCTGCCACGCATCATCGACGTCGCCGAGGCCGCCGGGTCGTCGGTCAACGACCTGTCGGTGACCGAGCCGACGCTGGAATCTGTCTTCATCAACCTCACCGGAAAGGATCTGCGCGAATGAGCACCGTCGCCGATGTCCACCGTCTTCGCGAGCTCCGCCCCGCGGGCAAAGCGTACCGCGCCGCTTTCGCCGGGCTCTTGGGGCGAGACCTCTACCTCTTGCGCAAGGACGTGAAGATCTTTCTGCTCCGCACCCTGATCCAGCCGCTGCTGCTGGTCTTCGTGTTCACCTACGTGTTCCCGAAGACTGGCCAGAGCGTCGGCGGTTCATCGGGCGCGCCGCGGTTCTCCACCCAGCTCGTCGCCGGTGTGATGGGTTTGGCGATCGTCTTCCAGGGCATCCAGGCGGTGGCCCTTCCATTGGTGCAGGAGTTCGGTGTGTCGCGCGAGATCGAGGATCGGGTTCTGGCGCCACTGCCCACGTGGATGGTGGGGTTGCAGAAGATCGTCACGGGCCTGTTGCAGGGCCTGCTGGCCGCAGCACTGGTGTTCCCAATCGCCGCACTGGTGCCGGCCACTGCCGTGCATCTGCACATCCGCTGGGCTGTGTTGCTGACACTGGCGCCCTTGGCCGGTTGGGTCGCCGGGGCCCTCGGGCTGATGCTGGGCACCAAGGTGAAGCCGTTCCAGGTGCCCTTGCTGTTCTCGCTCATCGTGTTGCCGCTGACCTTCCTGGGGTGCACCTACTTCCCATGGCAGGACCTCGACAAGGTTGCCTGGCTGAAATGGGCGGTGCTGGCCAACCCGGTCGTGTACATGACGGAGGGGTTCCGGGCCGCGCTGGTCGGCGGCATCCCGCACATGCCTCTGTTCGCGATCTACGGCGCGCTCGTCGCGTTCGGCTCGCTGTTCACCTGGGTCGGCGTGACGGGCTTCGAGAAGCGTGTCGTCAGCTGACGAGGCCGCAGCGTGGTCAACTCGATGTTGCGTCGGCGGTGACCCGAGCGAGATGCGAATCCGTCTGGTCGATGACCCATGGATCGCCCGCTGATTCGGCAACCGCGACGGCCTGCTCGGCGGCGAGCCGTGCGGCGTCCATCTCGCCGGTCTCGGCGTGCGAGATGCTGAGGTCGATCCAGCACAAGGCGGCCTGTCCGAGGCCGACACTGCCGGTCCCCTGCTCGAACGCCTCGATCGCGGCGCGGAGGTGGTCGCGTCCCTCCGCGATGTGCCCCATGCGCAGATTCACGAGGCCGGCCGTCCTGAAGGCGTAACCGTTGACCACGGGCATGAAGCTCTCGCTACTCGAGGCGAGCGCTGTGCGTGCCAGCTGCTGGGCCTCGTCGAGGTCACCCTGCGACGAGACGGGCGAGCGCCAGCGGGCCGTCGCACCAGCGACGACGCCGGCAGAGCGACCGGCCACTCCGAGGTCGAGCAGCTCTGCGTGCATCTCGGCGAACAGCGCGATTGTCGTTCTTGCGCCACGCCAGTTCGCCGAGGCGGCTCACCGCCAGGATGAGCCCGAGGTGGTCCTGGTGCTCGCGGAACGCAGCGATCGAGTTGCGCAAGCTCGTCGGCCGCGGCGTCGATGTCGCCGTACACGAGGTGCACCGCGCCCTCGGCGAAGCTGACGTGCCCGAGCCCGACCGGCATCGCTGGCGACGTGAAGTGGACTCGGGCTTCGGCGATCCATGGTGCAGCGTCGATGTCGCCGCGGTAGCCACCTGCGAGAGCCGCGGAAGTGGAGACGTGCCGAGACGTGCCGGGTCGCCGAGCGACCGCTCGAAGGTCAATGCCTCGTCGGCGTACCGCTCCGCGGTCGCGATGTCCTGCACCATGGTGGCGAACAACGCGGCCCACGCCAAGGCCGAGGAGCGCAACGCAGGATCGTCGTCGCGCCTGCCGCATCGAGCGCGGCTGCACAGCAACTCCCAGCCGACCGACACGCGCATGGTGCCGAACCAGAACGCCGACAACGAACCACAGATCTCCAAGGCGAGCACCGGATCGGCTGTCAGTGCCCAAGTGATCGCGTCTCGAATGGCGACGTCTTCGTCCTGGACTGCCGCAATGGTCGCTCCGTTGGTCTTTGCCCCGAACTTGACGGTCCGGGCCAGTTCTGCGCACCCATCTGGCATGGGCGAGCAGAGCGTGCATTGCCGATTCCCACGGGCATCGAGGCGTTCGCCGGCGTAGTCGGCCAGCGTCTGCAGCATGCGAAATCGGGTTCGGTCGGCCGAACGGTCGGCAAGGACGAGCGACTTGTCGACGAGTCGATGCAGCACCCGCTCGACTTCTTCGGCCGCCACTTCGTCGGTGGCACAAACACTGTCTTGCCGCGTCGCCGGTCGCACCATCGGCAAAGACGGAGAGGCGCTCGAAGACGATCCGCTCTGAATCGTCGAGCAGTTCGTAGCTCCAGTCGGCGACGGCGCGAAGGTTTCGTTGGTGGGCCTGCATCGTCCGCGCCCCGTCGCGCAGCAGCTCGAAACGGTTCGACAGGCGGTCACGGATCTCGTCGAGTCGGAAGTGACGCGTGCGGGCTGCGGCGAGCTCGAGCGCCAAAGGGAGCCGATCGAGCCGCTCGCAGATCTCCGCGATCAGCATCGATGGCGCCTGTGTTCGTCGGAGCCACCGGAGGTGCGCGCTTCGAACAGTTCGATTGCCGCCGCTCGGTGCAAAGGACTCACGGCGAAACAGTCGTTCCGCCGGCACGTCGATTCCTTCACGGCTCGTCGCGACGACTCGGAGCTGCCCACACCGGCCCAGCAGCTCATCGACTGCCGTGGCGACGGCAGCCGAGAACGTGTTCACAGTTGTCGAGCACGAGGACGGCCGTACGATCGGCCAACACCGTGGACACCGCCGCCAGCGCTGCGGAAGAATCCGTGATGCCGGCCGAATCCATGCGGAGCGAACGTTGCACTGCAGCGAGCACATCGGTGTCGGTACTTGCCGCAGCGAGCTCGACCCACCACACGCCGTCGGGAACGTCGCTCTCTCAGGTTGCCGCAGATCTCCAGGGCCGAGGCGGGTCTTGCCGACACCACCTGGCCCGGTGATCGTCACCAGTCGATGTTGCTCGACGAGTTGCAGGAGGTGGCGCAGCTCGCCATCTCGACCGAAGCACGGACCAACTGGATGGCGCACATTGCCGCGTCGGCGGAATCCATCGCCGATCGGTGAATCGGTTGAGCTGTTCGGTGGCGCACCGAGCACCGACTCGTCCTGTGCCAGCACCGCGGCTTCGAGACGGCGAAGATCCGCGCCGGGCTCGACGCCGATCTGTTCGATCAGCACCTCTCGGGCTCGTTGGAACGCCCGAACCGCGTCGGCCTGCCGTGCCCGACCCATAGAGCGCGCGGATGAGCTGACCCCACCGGCGCTCGCGCAGCGGGTCGTCGGCGACCATTGCCTCCAGCTCGGGAACGAGACGATGATGTCGGCCGAAGCTGCAGTTCGGCATCGATCATGTCGTCGAGAGCTGCCTTGCGCAACTCCTCGAGGCGCGACTGCAACGCATGCGCCACGCTCGGTTTCGGGAACACCGACCGAGCGGCCGCCCCGCGCCACAGCGCCAGTCCGCGTTCGAGCAGCTTGGTGACCGCTTCCGGGATCATGCGATCACCCGTGCCTGGCTCGACGAGCGACTCGAACCGCAAAGCGTCAACGGCGTCGCGGTCGATCTCGAGCCGGTAGCCCGCCGGTTGGGTGCTGATGCGTTGGGCGCGCCGGCGCGAGCGAGCACTCGGCGCAGCTTCGACACGATGACCTGCAGCACGTTCGGGCCGCTGACTACCTGAATCGCCCCACAACGCGTCGATCAAGCGATGGGATGTGACTGTCCGGCCCGCATCCAGCGCCAGCACCGCGACGAGTCCCGCGGATCTTGTCCCCCGGCAGCAGAACACTGTCACCCGTCGGACCTACGAGTTCGACGGGTCCGAGCAAGCGAACCTCCACGACCGAACTCTAGCCCCGCAGCTCCGGTCCCTCGACCGAGGTTCGCATCCGCGAAATCGCCGGCGACAGCGCAACGACAGCGGACTGACAGCGGTGTCGTGCATCGTCGAAGAGCCGGGTCACCGGCCGCGAACCCAAGGAGAAAGATCATGAACAACACGACGACAACCCTGAAGGGCGACGCCGGACGAAACGGGATCTTGGCCGCGATGTGCCTCGCCCTGGTCCTGGTTGTGGCATCGGTATCGAGTGTCAACCTGGCATTGACAGGTATCAGCCTCGATCTCGGTACGTCGAGCTCACAGTTGACCTGGATCGCCGATGGCTACACGGTGGCGCTTGCGGCGTTCGTGCTGCCCTTCGGAGCCCTCGGTGACCGGCTCGGTAGGCGAACGCTGCTGCTCGTCGGCACCGTGGTGTTCGGCGCGGCCGCGTTGTGCGCCGCGGTCGCCCAGTCGGCTGGATCTTGATCGTTTGTCGGGTCGCCATGGGTCTGGGGGCGGCGATGATCATGCCGGGCACGCTCTCGACGATCACGGCCGTGTTCCCGGCCGACAAGCGGGCTCGGGCCGTCAGCATCTGGGCCGGCTTCGCAAGTTCCGGTGCAATCCTCGGCCTGTTGACGTGCGGTCTGATCCTCGAGTGGTTCACGTGGCGAGCGACCTTCGTCGCCACTGCATGTCTCGCGGCAGTGACATTCGTTGTGGCTGCCGTGCTGACGCCGAACACCGCCGACCCCGAGGAGACGATGATCGATCTGCCCGGGTACCTGTTGTCAGGAGTCGGCATCGGTGGGCTCATCTTCGGCATCATCGATGGAGCAGAAGCGGGTTGGGCGACGACGAGCGCTGTCCTCGGTTTCGCCGTCGCCGCAGTGTCGCTGACCTCGTTCGTGCTGTGGCAGTTGCGCACAACGACACCGATGCTCGACGTGCGGTTGTTCAGGCTGCGAGGGTTCAGTACCGGCACGCTCGGCCTGACCGTGCAGTTTCTGTGCCTCTTCGGATTCTTCCTCGTCGGTCTGCAGTTCTTGCAGCTGATGCTCGGCTACAGCGCACTGCGTAGCGCGCTCTGCCTCTTGCCGATGGCGGCGATCGTCATGCCGATGTCGCGGGTTGCTCCCCACCTCGTCGAGCGATTGGGGCAACGTGCCGTCATGTCGTTCGGCCTGTCGTGCCTCGGGGTCGGTCTCGGCATCTTGTCGCAACTCGACGCGGAGTCGACGTACTGGCACTTCCTCGGCGGCTTGGCAGTGTTCGGCCTCGGGATGGCGTTCACCTCTACGCCTGCCACAACGGCGATCGTCACCTCGTTGCCACGGGCCAAGCAGGGGATCGGCTCGGCCGTGAACGATCTCTCTCGGGAGTTCGGCTCTGCGCTGGGCATAGCCATCCTGGGCTCGCTGTTCAACAGCGGCTACAGCAGCGCCGTCGGTACGCGCGACCTCGCACCTACCGCCGGACGCGGCCCACGCCGTCGAGGAGTCGGCTGGTGCCGGGATCGCAGTCGCCACGAGGTTGGGTCCCGACGGCCGACGCCTGGCCGTCGAGGTGCGGGATGCGTTCGCATCCGGTCTCGGCGACGCGCTGAAAGCAGGTGCCGTCATCGCCCTGATCGCCGCCGGGTACACCGTGTGGCGAGCCCCGCGACGCACTACAACGGTCGAGCCGCTGGGTCACGACACCGGTCGCACCGACGACAAGCTGATCATTGCGGCGAGCACTCGATGACGTTCGGTGAAATGCGGAGCACCGCTTCGGCGTATGGTGCGAAACGCGCACGCAGTCGTTGCGTCGGTGGTTCAACCTCACGTCATCGAAAGGCTCACAATGGCAGCTGCAGGATCGATTCTGGGTAACGCGGTTCAGCGGTTGGAGGACCCCGTTCTCCTGACCGGTGCGGGAAAGTATCTCGACGACATGGCGCCGACGGGAACGCTGCATCTTGCCTTCGTCCGCTCCAACCAGGCCTACGCCAAGGTCGTCGGTGTCGACGTGTCCGCAGCCGAATCGATGCCTGGCGTGAAGGCCGTCTATCACGCACGCGGTGACGATCTCGGCATCCCGTCGTTCCAAGGTTTCCCGATGATGCCGCCAACAGTGAACCGTCCGGTGTTCGCCAACGATGTCGTGCGGTTCGTCGGTGACATCCTCGTCGCCATCGTCGCCACGTCGAAGGCCGCAGCGACCGATGCGGCCGACTCTGTCGTCGTCGACTACGAGCGATTGGAGCCGATCGTCACCGCTGCGCAGGGTCTGGCGCCCGATGCACCGATCCTCTTCCCCGAGCACGGTTCGAACGTGTGCTTCGGCACGGACCACGGCGCCGACGTCGACCCGTTCGAGGGCGCCGACGAGATCGCCGAGGTCACCATGGTCAGCCAGCGGTTGGCCGGCGCACCGATGGAGAACAACGGAATCCTCGCCGAGCCGGGCGACCGCCCCGGCACGCTGACGTGCTGGATCTCGCATCAGGCCCCGCATGCTGCGCACGGCGCGATCGCGGGCATGCTCGGCATGGAACCGACCGACCTGCGTGTGGTCTGCCCGTGGGTCGGGGGCGGGTTCGGCCCGAAGGCTGCCGTCTACCCCGAGTACCTCGTGGCCGCGGCCGCGTGCCGTGCCCTTGGCGCACCGGTCAAGTGGGCCGAGACCCGGTCGGAAGACATGGTGTCGCTGTTGCACGGTCGCGACTACGTGATGACCGCGAAGCTCGGTGTCACCAAGGACGGCAAGTTCACCGGCCTCGAGGGCGATGTCACGGCCAACGCCGGTTCGTACCCGGCCATCGGCGCGATCCTGCCGATGCTGACGCAGATGATGAGCGTCGGCGTGTACGACATCGACAAGGTCAAGTTCGCCACTCGGTCGGTGATGACGAACACCACGACGACGGGTGCGTACCGTGGCGCCGGTCGCCCCGAAGCGACGCAACTGATCGAACGGGTCATCGACGTGGCCGCGCGCAAGATCGGGATGGATCCGGCCGAACTGCGCCGACGCAACTTCATCCAGCCCGAAGCGTTCCCGATGACCACCAACACGGGGGCGGCGTACGACTCCGGCGAATACGAGAAGGCGCTCGACGCAGCCCTGGCCGCGGCGGGGTACAAGGAGTTGCGCGAGGAGCAGGCCCGGCGGCGGGCCGCCAACGATCCGGTTGCACTCGGCATCGGCGTCTCGACGTATGTGGAAGTGACGGCACCGGTCGGGCTGCACGTCGAGTTCGGCGCCACGGAGATCCACGACGACGGCACCGCCAGTGTCTTCGCCGGCACGAGCGTGCACGGGCAGGGTCACCACACATCGTTCGCCATGCTGGCGTCCGAGGTGCTCGGTATCCCGATGGATCAGATCAAGCTCGTCAACTCCGACACCGACAGGGTGCCGAGAGGCTCCGGCACGATGGGATCAAGGTCGCTGCAGACGGCCGGCTCGGCGATCTTCCTCGCGTCCACCGAAGTGCTGAACCGCGGCCAGCGCATCGCCGCACACTTGCTCGAGGCCGCTGCCGAAGACATCGTTGCCGAGGCCGGTTCGCTGCATGTCGCCGGTACTCCCTCCAAGTCGATCTCCTGGGCGGAGCTCGCCGTCGCGTCACGGGACGCGTCGAAGCTGCCCGAAGGGCTCGACCCAGAGGTGTTGCGCCACGAACTCGACTTCGATGGCACGAACTCGACGTTCCCGTTCGGGGCCCACGTCTCGGTGGTCGAGGTCGACACCGAGACCGGCAAGGTCGTCATGCGCCGTCACATCGCGGTCGACGACTGCGGGCGCATCCTGAACCCGCTCCTGGTCGCGGGCCAGCAGCACGGTGGGATTGCCCAGGGCGCTGCGCAGGCGCTGTACGAATGGGTCCGCTACGACGAGGACGGCAACCCGGTCACCGCCACGCTGCTCGACTACACGGTCCCGTCGGCTGCCGAGCTTCCGAGCTACGAGACGTCGAACACCCAGACCGACAGCCCGCGAAACCCGCTCGGCGCCAAGGGGATCGGCGAGTCGGGCACCATCGGCTCGACGCCCGCAATTCACAACGCGGTCGTCGATGCCCTGTCGCATCTCGGCGTCGTGCACATCGACATGCCGTGCACCCCCGAACGCGTGTGGATGGCGCTGAACGCCGTATAGCGCAAGCAAGGCACCAAACTTCCGGGCAACCGGAGATTCCGTGACCTGTCTCGGCGGCAGAACAGCTCGAAACCTCGATCTGTGGTCAAGCACGCGCAGAAAGTACCGATTCCTGTCCTAGATGGCGCGCCGTTGCGCGTGGATAGGAGCATGACCATGCGAGCAGTGAGCGAACCACCCGGGGGACGGGCCGGCGCGGTACTCAGCGTGCTCCCCGGCGGCCCGAGCAATCGGGAAGCATCCGTGCGGGCGTTGTACGAGGAACGACATGCCGAACTCGTCCGCTTTGCCACCTTCATCATGGGCGACGTCCACGCCGCCGAAGATGCGACCCAAGAGGCGTTCATGCGCGTCTACGACGCATGGGATCGCCTCGACGACCACGATCGCGCCGTGGCGTACCTGCGCGTCACGATCGTCAACCTCAGTCGGGGACGGCATCGTCGTCGCCTGGTCGCCGAGCGCGCCCAGCAGCCACACCTCACGGCAGTGCCATCGGCCGAGGACGACGCAATGGGCAGGGTCGGGCGCAGTGCGGTGCTCGCCGCCGTCTCGGCATTGCCCAGCCGACAGCGGGCATGCGTCGTGATGCGCCATTGGCTGCGCATGACCGAGGGCGAGATCGCCGCCACGCTCGCTGTCTCGATCGGTTCCGTCCGCACACACAACAAGCGGGGTCTCGAGACCCTGGAACGCAAGCTGGGAGCTCTGCGATGAACGACTTCGAACACCGCCTCACGACACTCCTCGACGACGTCGCCTCCTCCGTGCGTCCGCACCCGGACCCGGACGGATTGTTCGTACCGATGGTGACCCCCGTGCCGAACGACGTGCCAACATTTCGCCCGCGTTGGGTTGCCATCGCTGCTGCCAGCCTGGTGCTGGTCGGTGGATCCGCATTTGCGATGGAGCGGATCACCAACGATCCGCCGAACCGGGTGGTGCCGGCGGCATCACCCGTGACCGAGCCCACCATCGCACCGACCGCGACGACCGTCGAGCCGACATCGACGACATTGGTCACCGGGACCGAGCCGTCGACGGAGGCGGTGTTCAAGCCGGTGCTCGTGCCGGATGCGACGGTGCGGGCCACCGAGCCGACGGAGCCGATCGCGACCACCGTGGCGCCCACCGAGCCGACTCTGGCGCCGGTGGTAATCGAGTTCACCGCCAAGTTGGGCGCCAACGGTCGCACCAACACGCCGATGACCCAGGGCTTCCACGGGTCCGCTCAACCCGGGTCGGCGATCCGTGTGGGATCGGACTACGGGGTCGCCGAGACGACGGCCAACGGCGACGGGAAGTGGGAGACCACGCTGACACTGGTCGACGTTCCCGACGGAGCCAAGGTTGCCGTGCGGATCACGTCGAGCACCAGCGACCGGGTCCGCCAGTTCACGCTCGAGCGCCCGGCACCGCAGCCGCCTGCCCCGGCAGTGATCGAGTTCACCGCCAACCTCGGTGCCAACGGCCAGGCCAACACGCCGATGACGCAGGGCTTCTTCGGCACTGCCCAGCCTGGCTCGGCGATCCGCATCGCCACGGCGTTCGGTGTCGCCGAGACCACGGCCGGCCCTGACGGGAACTGGGAAGCGATGCTGACGATGCCCGAGGTTCCGCCCGGCACGACGGTCGCCGTGCGGATCACGTCGAGCACGACCGACCGAGTTCGTGAGTTCACGTTGCAGCGGCCGGGCACGCCGACCCCGACGCCGGTCGACTTCACTGCCAATGCCGGGTGGGCGACCACGGATGCGACGCCCCCGGTCGACGAGTACTGGGGCAACTCGACGGCGGGGGCGGTGATCACGATCAGTTCGCCGTACGGCGGGGTGCAGGTCGAGTCCAACGCCGACGGCCACTGGACTGCTCGACCCACGTTCGCCGACGCGCCGGTCGGCGTCACGTTCAACGTGCACATCACCAGTTCGAAGGGCACCGCGGTCTACGACTTCCCGCTGACCAGGGTCGGGCCGGTGTGATGACGATCACCGGGTAGCCCCCGAGGCGGAGACGTTCAGCGTTCGAGCCGCGTGGCGACGACGGGGATGACGATCGCTCCGGCGATCAGGTGGGTCACGATCAGCAGTGCCTTGGTCGAGGGGTTGGCGTCGGCCAGCACCGGTGGGATCAGCGATGCCAGCGTGAGGGCCACGGTGACGCGGGTGAAAAGGACGGCGGGACGGGAGCTGCGACGAAGCAGGACGCGGGCCAGGACCAGACCGATCACGGTGGCCATGACAGTGACCTGTGCGAAAGCCAGGACCGGGATCGACTTGCCGTCGACGCGCGGAATGTCGAGCGAGACGCCGGCGCGGTGCGCGACAGCCGCAACAGCAGTCGTGGCCACGCCGGCGACGACGCCGGCGACGAGACCGGCTCGGACGTAGCGCCGGCGGCCGGCGACCGGCTGAGTGGCGGATTCGTGGATGGCGATCGATGTGGTGTTCATCGTGATGTCCTTTCGGTGGTGAGTGCGCCGCAGGTGCGGTGTCACCTCCGAAACGAACGGGACTGGGCGAAATCGACAGGTCGAACGATTCCTTCACATCGGTCACGACGTCCTGGTCGGAGCATGATGGGGGCGTGTCGCACTGGCTGATGAAGTCGGAACCCGAGGAACTGTCGATCGACGACCTGGCGCGGGCCAAGCGCAAGCGCTTCCAGTGGGATGGTGTGCGCAACTACCGAGCGCGGAACTGGATGGCGCAGATGCAGCAGGGCGAGCAGTTCTTCTTCGCCCACAGCAGTTGCAAGGTGCCGGGCATCGCCGGAATCGCCGAGATCGTCGGCGATGCATATCCGGATCCGACGCAGTTCGACGCGGACAGTCACTACTTCGATCCCGACTCGCCGCCGGCCAAGCCTCGATGGGTTGCCCGCGATGTGCGCTTCGTGGAGCGCTTCGCCGACGTGCTGCCGCTCGTCACCCTGCGACAGCATGCTGAACGTCTCGGCCCGTTCCACCTGCTGCAGAAGGCCAACCGGCTCAGCGTCATGCCGGTGAGCGACGCCCAGTGGGACTACATCGTCGACCTCGCCAGACGGCAACCCAAAGGAGATGCTCGATCGTGACCACGGAACTGATGTACCTCCGGGACGCGTACCTCACCGAGTTCGACGCGGTCGTCGTGGACGTACGCGATGGGGCGGTCGCGCTCGACCGCACGGCCTTCTATCCGACTGGCGGAGGACAACCGCACGACACCGGCACCCTCGCCGGGCTGGCCGTCGTCGACGTGCGCAAGGAGGGCGACCACGTGTGGCACTCGGTCAGCGATGGCCCACTTCCATCCATCGGTGACACGGTTCACGGCGTCGTCGATTGGTCTCGGCGGCATCAGTTGATGCGAACGCACAGTGCCCTGCACGTGTTGTGTGGCGTGATCTGGAACGAGTGGCGGGTACCCGTGACCGGCGGCAACATGGAACCGTTGAGCGCCCGGATGGACTTCGAGTTCGATCCGCTGCCCGAAGGCTTCGGCCCGCGGGTCGAGCAACTCGTCAACGACGAACTGGCTGCCGATCGATCGATCGAGGTCTCGTTCCTTCCACGCTCGACCGCTGTGATGGACGAGGATCTGATCCGCACCAAGGTGTCGATGATCCCCGATTCCGTGCCGGAGATCCGGGTCGTCGACATCGTCGGTCTCGACAAGCAAGCCGATGGTGGAACGCACGTGAGGACCACCGCCGAGGTGGGCCGCATCCGCGTGACCAAGACGGAGAGCAAGGGCAAAGGCAACAAGCGCATCCGCTTGGAGATCGTCGACGCCTGAGCCGGGACGGCGTCGAATCCCGGCCGAGCCGCTCCGGACGACCCACGGCCCGCCACGCAGTTGGGCGCGATCTCGGTACCCGCAGTACCGAGATCGAACCCGTTGAGCCTGGTTGGGCGAGGTGTGAGTACCTCGGAATACCGGAATCGCGCCCGACGGGTGAGCTTTGGCGATCGGGCCTCGTGGCGGTGCGATGACGAGCAAACGGCGTCGGCGGGGTCCCGCGTAACGCGGACCAAAGCCCCTTATTTCCCCTCCATGCGTCGTCCACAATGGCAAGCACTATCCCCATGAAGAGCGTGACGAACCCTTCGTACCCATTGAAAGGGTTGCTATGTTCAAGAAACCATTAGGACTACTTGGGATCTTCTTGGTCCTTGTCGGAGTCGGCTACTTCGTCGGCGCCGGCGTTGCGTACAGCAAGGTGCAGGGTGGCTACGGTTCACTCGAGGCCTTCAGCAAGGCCCAAAACGTCGAGCTCAGCTACAACGACCAGGGCCAGCTCGTCGACCGCGGCGAAGTCGCCGGTGCGCAGGCGATCATGAAGTTGCTCAAGGACGATTGGAAGTTCCCGGTCGTTGATTCCGACCTCGATCCGAACAACCCGCTCGTCAACACGGCGACAGAGTTCATGTACCAGATGGCGACCATCTCTCACCACACCCTTGATGGCGTCCAGCACGTCGTGCTGAACGAAGCCAGCTTGACTGACGCCGACGGCAACGTTGCCACCACCTTCGACTGCAACGGTGAACAGGTTGCAGTTCCTACCCCCTTCCCCGCCGATGGCGTGAGTTGCGACTTCAAGGTCGATGGTCGTTACTGGACCGGATTCGACCGCTCGATTCCCGTCCAGGCCGCGGCTCGTGACATGGCATGGAGCGGAACCGCTCACGCACTCGTCGCCGAGCTCGGTGTCGGTGCCGCAACGCACAGCACCCTGCAGTTGGCGCTCGGAGTCGCAGCACTCCTCGCCGGCCTCGGCGTGGTCTGCACCGTGATGGGCGCAGCCTTCATCTGGGATACCCGCAAGAAGAGCCAGCTCATCGTTCCGGACACCATCCCGGAGTCGTTTGTGAAGGACACACCCGGAAAGACGGCTCACACCGTCTGACCGAGACAGATCGAGTCTGATTGCGATCGAACTCGACAAACCAAGTGGGCCCTCCCTCCGGGGGCCCATTTGGCGTTTTGGGGGCGGACGGCTTCTAGTACGGTCGCGCCGATGACACATGGTTGATGTCTCGGCGCACCGACCGGGATTCGTGGTGTCCGAGCCCGCCCAGCGGGCGTACGTCCGATCACCGGTCACCGCGATTCGGCTCCTCGGTGCCCTCGTCGTCCTCGGGTTCATGTACGTGGCGTTGAACGGCACCGACGGAGCCCAGTTCGCGACTGACTTCGGCGACCTGCTCGGCTCGATCCCACACTGGCTCGTGTCGGCCATCGTCAGCTCCTGCCAGATCGCCTTTCTCGTCGCCTCGGTCCTCGGGTTCATCAGCCAGGTGATCCTGCGCCGATTCGCCCGCGTCGGGCGAATGCTGCTGGCCGCCGTCGTCTGCGCCGCCGGTCTGATCGCAATGGCGAAGCTCGTCGGCACCTCGGCGCTCCCGCTTGTTCCGAGGCGGCACGGTGGCGGTCCTGGCGGGGGCTTCGAGGCCACCGGACTGAGCGGGTACGGCATCGGGTCTGCGTTCCCGACCACGTTGAACATGGGCGTGATCCCAGCGTGGATGTTCGTCGATCGTGGCCTGTGGCCCGACCGGTGGCGACGGATCGGCCGATTCGTACTGGTCCTCGGGATCGTCGCCCGCCTCGGTGTCGGGTTGGCGGACCCGGCGACGATCATCACTGCGATCGCGATGGCAGCGGCCGCGTCTTCGCTTGTCCAATTGATCCTCGGCGCCCCGAACACCAGTCCGCGAGCCGCGGCCGTCGGCGAGATCCTCGAGCGCCTCGGATACAAGCTGTCCTCAGTGGAACGATTCGGCGGGTTCCGTGGCTTTGCCGGGTTCCGGGTGTACGTCGAGGACGGGCAACAACTGATCGTGAAGGTCATCAGTCGCGATCTGTGGACAGCTCTGCTCCCGGTGCAGATGTACCGAGCAGCCCGCTTCCGCGACGTCGGGCAGGATCGACTGTTCCGGTCCCTTCGTTCGGCGGCTGAGCACGAGGCGCTGTGTGCGTTGAAGGCTCACTCCGACGGAGTGCCCACCGCCCGCCTGGCCGTCGTCGCCGAGTTCCCGCCGAACGCGATGATGATGGCGTTCGACGCCCAGGATCGGGTGTCGTTGAGCGAACTCGATCCGTTGCGCCGCACCCCCGAGCTCTTGGCGTCGGTCTGGGCGATCGTGGATGCCCTGCAACGAAGTCACACGGTGCATCGACACCTCAACGATGACGCCCTGTGGGTCAACGATGAAGGCGGCGTCGTGCTGGTCGGATTCGCGTCTGCGTCGTTGGGGGTCGTCGACTCGGCTCTGTCGACCGACGTTGCCGAGGTCCTCGCCGCAACAGCCGCACCGCTCGGGGTCGAACGTGCCGTGGAGTCCGCGGTGGCCGGAGTCGGCGCCGCTGCAGTCGCCGCAGCGCTGCCGCGACTGCAGCCGCTGGCATTGACGCCACGGACGAGGGCTGCGGTCAAGGCTGCAGGATGTCTCGACGACCTGCGCGCCGAGGTCCAGCGCGTGACCGGCGCTGACGACCTCCGCATCGCCGAGCTCGAACGGATCAAGACGGGCACCGTGGTGACCATCGCGGTGGTCGCACTGGCGTTGTGGTCGCTGATACCCCAGTTCCTCGGCGTCGGCTCGTTGTGGGGCGAATTGCAGAGAGCCAGCCTGTGGTGGGTTGCCGCGGCGCTCGCACTGTCGGCAGTGACCTACGTCGGCGCCGCCATGGCGCTCGACGGCTCGCTCTCCGAGAGCTTGCCGCTCGGCCCGAACATCGGCGTGCAGGTGGCCACGTCGTTCGTCGGCGTAGCCGCGCCTGGAGGCGGGTTGGCGCTGACTGCGCGCTTTCTCCAAAAGAGGGGCGTCGACACTGCGACTGCCGTCGGTGCGGTCGGCGTCGACACGGTCGCGGGCGTGATCGTGCACTTCACGCTGACGGGCCTGTTCATCGCGCTTGCCGGTTCGTCCGGACTCCGTACGTTCGACCTGCCCTCCTGGGGCACCATCGGACTGATCGCCGCTGGGGTCGCCATGGTGGCGGCAGCCGGGGTGGCTGTTCCATGGAGCCGCGCGCTGTTGACGACCCGGGTACTGCCGGCCACGAAGCGTTCACTGGCCAACGTCGGCGAGATCGCCCGGCAGCCCGGCAAGATGATCGAACTCTTCGGCGGCTGCCTGATCATCACATTCGGCTACATCCTCGCCCTGGCGGTCTCGGTGGCGGCGTTCGGTGCCGGCCCGGCGTTCACCTCGGTCGCACTCGTCTACCTCGTCGGCTCGATGGTGTCGTCGGTCGCCCCGACTCCCGGAGGGATCGGAGCCGTCGAGGCAACACTGATCGCCGGGCTGACGTCGGCGGGCATGACCAGCACCACGGCGATCGCGGCCGTCATCTTGTTCCGCCTCGCCACGTTCTGGATCCCCTTGCTGCCAGGCTGGGGTGCACTGCTCGTGCTGCAGCGCTCCGGCGATCTCTAGGTGCGTGGTGTCACGCTCGGTTCGGTTTGGCCGGGAGCGTGCGGGCGTAGGTCACTCCCATACCGGCCCACTTGACGAGCTGGCGTTTCGTGCGCACGTCAACCTCGCCGACCCGGAGCCAGCCCGGCATTGGTCGGCCACGCATCTCCATCGGACGCGCCGCTCGTCGTCGCGACGAGCACGTCGGACTTCGCCGGATCGACACGGACGAGCAGACCGCCCTCGCCGCTTGCGGCTACGGCCATGTTCCCTCCGACCAGAAATGCGAGCCCTCCGAACATCTTCTGTTCGGTGATGCCGGGTTCCTCGGCCAACAACTCCCGTATGCGGGCTGCGAGACCTTCGTCGTACGCCATTCGCAGATCCTAGAGATATGGCGATCGGTGTGAACGCGGACTCAGTCCGTCGTGGCGCGAACTGCGTACCGTGCCAGCACGGTGTCGACCACTGCCGCAACCAGCTCGTCAGTGACACGTTGGCGGCGAACGAGCTTGGTGTACACCAGCGGGCCGGCAAGCAGGGTCACCAGCAGATCGACATCGACATCGGACGGGCAGGTCACCGCGGGCAACGGCGCGCTCGATCACGCTGGTGGCGAAGCGACGCCGCTGGTCGGTCTGGGCGCGCACCAAGCGACCCAACTCGGGATCGCGTTGGGCCGCATCCATCAGCGACAACATCATGTCGCCGAGGCGGCCGTCGTAGGACGCCTTCGTCGTGCCGCTGAAGCACGAGATCAAGTCGTCGCGCAGCGACCCGGTGTCGGTCACGACCGGGATGTAGGTGCAGGCGTGCACTGCCTCGACGACCAGCACCTCTTTGCTGGCGAAGTGGCGGTAGATCGTGGTCTTGGCAACCCCGGATCGGTTGGCGATCTCGTCGATCGTGGTGCGCTCGACGCCGACTTCGGCGACGAGATCCGCGGTAGCGTCGAGGACGGCTTGGCGGGCTCGCTCGCTTCTCGTCGGTGTCGTCTCAACCATCGCTACCTGATCGTAGCGTCGTGCCGATCGTACCGGCGTAACCCGGCCCTGTGACAGATGACCATGGCGTCAAATGCAGTTGCGCATCGAATATATCGACGATACGGTCTCGTAGCGTTCTGTTGAGGAGGATGCATGAGTACAACCCAGCCGCCCGGCTCTGACACCGCCACGGTCGACATCGATCCGGAGGCGTTCGAGCGCCGCTGGAAGATCCTGGCGGTGCTGTGCACCAGCTTGATGGTCGTCATCGTCGGCAACACCGCGCTCAACGTGGCGCTCCCCACGTTGGCCCGCGAACTGGACGCCTCGATCTCGGCCCAGCAGTGGATGGTCGATGCATACGGCCTCGTCTTTGCGGGTCTCTTGCTGACCGCCGGCACCATCGGTGACCGGTTCGGGCGCAAAGGCACGCTGCAGGCCGGCCTCACGGTCTTCTTGTCGGGCTCGCTGTTCGCCGCCTTCAGCCACAGCGCCTCGGCCATCATCGTCGGCCGCGCCGTGATGGGCCTCGGCGCCGCATTCGTCATGCCTGCGACGCTGTCGATCCTGACCAACGTCTTCCCGCCGCACGAGCGGGGCAAGGCAATCGCGATCTGGGCCGGCATCTCCGGTGGCGGCGCGGCGGTCGGCCCGGTTGCCAGCGGCTTCCTGCTCGAGCATTTCTCGTGGGGCTCGGTCTTCCTGGTCAACGTTCCGATCATCGTGTTCGCTCTCGCAGCGGGTTACGTCCTGCTGCCGAAGTCCCGAGACCCGCACCCGGAGGCACTCGATCCGTTCGGTGCATTGCTGTCGATCGCCGGGCTCGGCTCGCTGGTGTACACGATCATCGAGGCACCCGACCGTGGGTGGGCCAGCGGCTCCAGCCTGCTCTGGTTCGGCATTGCCATCGTGTTGATCACCGCCTTCCTCACGTGGGAGTTGCGCAACACTGCGCCGATGTTGAATCTGCGGTACTTCCTCGACCCGCGGTTCGGGGTGGCTGCCGGCGTGATCACTCTGGTCTTCTTCGGCATGTTCGGGTTCTTCTTCCTGCTCACCCAGTACTTCCAACTCGTGCTCGGCTACGGGACGTTGGAGGCCGGCGTGAAGCAACTCCCGTTTGCCGCGGTGATGATGATCGTCGCCCCCAATTCGCCGAAGTTCGCTGCACGCTTCGGCGCCAACGTCGCCGTCGCTGTCGGACTGGTCGGCGTGTCGGCGGGCATGTTCCTGTTCACGATCGCTCACACCAACACCCCGTACATCCAACTCGTTCTCGTCGTGATGGTGATGGCGGCGGGCATGGCGATGTGCATCCCGACGATGACCGGTTCGATCATGTCGGCGGTGCCCCTCGGCAAGGCCGGTGTCGGCTCGGCGATGAACGACACCACACGAGAGTTGGGCGGCGCACTCGGTGTCGCCGTCCTCGGCAGTCTCGTGGCCTCGCGGTACGACGCCCGGCTCTCGCCAGCGCTCGATCTGTTGCCCGCCTCGCTGCATGCCCAGGCCGGTGAGAGTCTCGCCGGCGCATTGCACACAGCGGCCGATGTCGGCGGGCCGGCAGGCGCACAGGTCGCCGGCATCGCTCGCGAGGCGTTCGTCTCGGGCATGCACCTCGCCGCGATCATCGCCGGCTGCGTTGCGCTGTTGGCGGCAGTGATCGTCTATCGCAAGTTGCCCGCGGGCAACCCCCACGCAACCGGCGCAGCGACGCTGTCGCGGGTATCGCCCGAGGTCCTCGCCGAGCACTGATCGTCGAATCATCCCTGTGGAGTGTTCGGCGCCTGCCTGGGTGCGCTGAGACACTCCACAGGCGGCGGGCATCGCCGACGGGTCAGGTGTTGGCGTCGAGCCGCGTGGTGGCGTCCCGGCGCCGCTGTTCGGCGCCGGTCAGCTTCTGCTCTGCCTGATGCAGCTCGGTCTCGGCTTCCTCGAACGCGGCACGGGCGACCGTGACCCGGCGCTCGGCAGCCGCCATCTCCCGAGCGGCCGCGGCGATGTCCTTACGCGCCTGCGTCGCCCGCTGGGTACGGGCGATGCGGGCTGCGCGGTCCTCGACGTCGTCGGTTGCCGCTCGCGTCGCCGGGCCGGGGGCACGCGGCCCGGGCAATCGAGATGCGGGCGCCTTGCGCGGCGTCGGAGCACGCCGGGCACGAGCGAGAGTCTCGGCATCGTCGTCGTTCGCGTCAGGCACGCCGGTGAACACTCCGAAGCCGAACTGTTCTTCTGGCAGGTCGCGAAGCGTGCCGTCGATCCAAGTGCCCTCCAGCTCCGGGTGGCGCGACAGCTGATCGATGATGTCGCGGATCTCACCGCGGTCGCGCTTCGGCGCCGGCGACCGATCCGGCCAACGCGGCACCGCACGGTCGACCAGTGCCTCCAAAGTCACCCGTCGATATCTCGTCGCCGTCGACAACGCATTTGCCCGAGCTCCGCCGGCTTGGACCTCGGCCAGCTCGGTCGTTGAGGCGATCAGCGCTCGCACAGCTTCGTCGTCGTCGCCCGCGGCAAGCACCGCCCACAGCGCCAGGTTGGGTCGCTTGAGTGACTGCAAGAAGGTGGCGTGTGCACGATCGCCGTCGGCTCGAGCCAACTTGACGAGACGCGTCCGCTCACTGACGTAGTCGTCCGGTGGTCGGCGCAGCAGGACGCGAGGTTCTGTGGATTCGGCCGGTGATCCGGGGGACTTCGGCATGCTGGAAGACTAGGGAGCGAACGTCGCTACCAGGTCCACCACAAGGTGCGATTTGATGTTCGATCGCACGCAGACGTTGCCGGCGGCATCGCCCCCGACGGCAATCAGGTTGGCAGTGTCTTCGTTCGGGGTGGTGTTGATCAGCGAGCTGACCAGCGCGGAACTGCAGGGCCGCACCGTCACGTATCCCAGCGCGGTGCTGTCGACGGCGACGACGTTGAGTGCAGAGACTGAATCGACGCCCACCGGGACTTCGGCATTCGTCGGCAGTCCGCCGTTCGGCCGCGTGTCGAGCAACCGCACCGGCTCATGTGCCCGGTAGGCGAGCCCACCGGGGCCCGGCCCGAACCAACCGGCGACGTCGACCACGATGTGAGACCTCCCCGTGTATGTGAGCACGCAGATCGAGCCGTCGGTACCGACACCGACCAGCACTGACGAAGCCGTCGATCGCTGCGCCCGGGCGTTGACGTTCGACGAGAGCGGCGGCGTGCCGCATGGGCCTGGATATGCGGTCAACACCGTCGGCGACGTGGGGTCGGCGACAGTCAGGTTCAGCCACACGGAAGTGGCATCGGCAGGGATTCCACCCTGGCCCCGCATCATGATCTCCGTCTGCGTCGGAGCGGTGCGCACGCCGGTGATCGCATCCAGTTGCACCGCGGCACCACGTGTGTCGATCCAGCGGGTCGGGGTCATCGGGTGGAAGCGATCACCGTCGGGCGTGAACGCACCCATCACATCGACGATCACGTCGGTTGCGTTCGAGGCGAAGATGCAGGCGCCGCCGTTGGTGAGCGGGGTGATCGCCAGGCCCGCCGTGGTGCGACCGACCTCGAAGTTGAGGTTCGATGTCGGTGGGCGTGCACCGCACGCGAACACGGTGAGATAGCCGGCGACGCAACTGCCCGTGGCGGTCACGCTGAGCACTGCAGCGTCGGCGTTGGCGGGCACGATCTGGCTGAGGTCGATCACCACTGTTCGCCCGGCTCCGAGCATTCCGGCGCCTCCGCCCTGCGCCGGGTCGCGGGTGTCGAGCACGCGCCTCGGGGCTTGGGCGACGAAGCCCGACGCCTCGGGGGGCACGGTCGCCGGCACCGTGCCGGTGTCGGTCGTGCCGGTGAGGGCGTTGGCGATGCGGCATCGGCCGATCGCAGGCTCCGCGTCGAGTGCGTCCTTGATGAACGTTGCCAGGCCGATCGCGCCGTCGATGTTCAGGTGGATGCCGTCGGCGCGAACCAGTTGCTGCGATTGGCAGTGAAGCCATCCCAATCGAGGATCCGCAGCGAGGGGTGCCGCGACGCTGCCGAGGCCAACTCGTTGTTGTGGCTGCTGTACAGGGACTGTGCAGGGAGGCCACCGGGCAAGACGTAGGCCGTGTTCGTTCGGTAGGTCAGCCAGAAACTCGTTTCACTCCCTGGGCTTCGGCTTCGGCCATCACCTGATCGACTGCGTCGACGATCGATGCGTCGTCGTAACCGGCCATGACGACCAGCGCCTCGCCCAGCCGCCCGTTCAGGGTGGTCCGCATCAGCGGCAGCACGCTCATGGGCACGTAGCCGAAGCGGCCGCGGCAGCTGCCGACCACCAAGCGCCGGCAGCTCTCGGCATCGAACGTCAGTCGGTACGAGTTGCCGACGATGTCTCGCGGGTCGTTGCCGGTCGTGGAGTTCCACGCCATGCCCGCCATCGTCGAGTCGCCGATCAGGGACACCGGCGGGGCGTCACGGGAGGGGTCGCTGCGGCGACACTCGAATTCGGGCCGATCACCGGCAGACAGGCGATGGTGACCGTCACTGCAGCGAGGCGCAGCAACCACACTCGATGCGGTTTGGACATTGTTGCGGTGGTACCCACGGAACTCCCTCTCGAACCATCGCCGCTGCCAGAAGGTATCGGCATAGGCCGGAGGGGAAGCAAGTCGCCGATCCGCGAAGGACGCGGCCTGGCCGGCCGGACGGCTTATCCGAGCACGATCCGCACGTGGTGGGTGATCCCGTCGTCGACGAGCGGAATGGGGGTCCCACCATCGAGCGAAGTGCCATCGAGATCGATCGAGGCAACGCCCCGGCTGACACCCGCGGGGTTCTGCACCACGATCTCGTACTTGGCGCTGTGGTAGCGGAAGTCGATCTCGAATCCCGGCCAGGCGCGGGGGATGCACGGGTCCACGACCAGCGTCGTGCCGCGGAGCCGGAACCCGAGGATCCACTCCGTGCCGGCCTGGTACATCCAACCCGCCGAACCCGTGTACCACGTCCATCCGCCACGGCCGACGTGCGGTGGTTCTGTGTACACGTCGGCGGCCATCACGTAGGGCTCGACCTTGTAGCGGTGCACGCCGGCTCGCGTGCTGGCATGGTTGATCGGGTTCAGTACGGAGAACAACTCACCGGCCTTGTCGCCGTCGCCCAACGCGGCGAAGGCCAGCACCGACCAGATCGCGCCGTGCGTGTACTGACCACCGTTCTCGCGGATGCCCGGCAGATAGCCCTTGATGTAGCCGGGGTCGACGGCCGAGTGGTCGAACGGCGGCGTGAACAGCAGCACCAGCCCGTCGCCGAGGCGAATGAGGAACTCGTTGACGGCGGCCATCGCCCGCTCGGCGCGGACCGGATTGGCCACGCCGGACAGCACCGCCCACGACTGGGCGATCGAATCGATGCGGCACTCGGCATTCGTCGCCGAGCCGAGCGGGGTGCCGTCGTCGAAGAACGCCCGTCGGTACCAGTCGCCATCCCAGCCCTCGGACTCGAGGGCCTGCTCGAGCCCGGTCATGTGCGCCTTCCAACGTTCGGCGCGTGCTTGCTCGCCACGACCCTCGGCGATCGGTACGAATGCGGCGAGGGCGATGTGCAGGAACCAGCCCAGCCACACGCTCTCGCCCCGGCCGTCGTGACCGACGCGGTCCATCCCATCGTTCCAATCGCCCGAGCCCATCAGTGGCAGGCCGTGAAGTCCGAGGCCCAGGCTGCGATCGAGGGCGGCGGCGCAGTGCTCGAACAGCGAGGCCGATTGTGGCGTCACCTCGGGTTGGAAGTAGTTGTCGGTCTGGTCGGCGCGCAACGTGGGTCCTTCGAGATACGGCACCATCTCGTCGAGCACGGCGACGTCGCCGGTGACCGCGAGATATCGGTCGACGGCGTACGGCAGCCACACCCGATCATCGGAGATGTGGGTTCGCACGCCACGCCCCGAAGGCGGGTGCCACCAGTGTTGAACGTCACCCTCGATGAACTGGCGGGCGGCAGCGCGCAGCAGGTGCTCGCGGGTCAGGTCGCGCTTGGCGGTCACCAGGGCGAGCACGTCCTGCAACTGATCGCGGAAGCCGTACGCGCCACCCGCTTGATAGAACGCGGACCGCGCCCAGAACCGGCACGCCAGCGTCTGATAGATCAGCCAGTGGTTCACCATGATGTCGAGTGAACGGTCCGGGGTGCGCACCTGGATCGTGCCCTGAACGTCGTCCCAGTAGCTGATGACGTCACGCAACGTTGTCTCGTGGTCAGCGGCCCGTCCACGGCGAACGAGGTCGGCGACGGAGGGCGCGTCTGGCGCCTCGCCGAGCAGCACGACCACGTCGGTGGCCTCGCCGTTGGCCAACTCGAAGGAGGTCTGGAGCGCCGTGCACGGGTCCAGTCCGGCGCCGCTTGCTTCGCCGAGGTGGTAGCCGCGGTCGAGACCGGCGGGTCGTGTCGGGTCGCCGTTGCGGCCGAGGAACTCGGTGCGATCGGCTGTCCACCGCGTCTGGCGCCCGCCGAGGTCGAAGAACGCGACGCGTCCGGCAAACTCGGTGTTCCACGGGTTGCGTACCAGGAGCGCGCCCGTTTCGGCGTCGCGGGTCGTGACGATCCGCGGCGCGCTGGCGCTGCGCGATGTGCCGAGCGCCCATTCCGCGTAGGCGGTGACGGACAGTCGCCGCGACTTCCCCGATCGATTCTCGACGGTCAACACCGAGACCTTCACCGGATCGTCGGCCATGACGTACTGCACCAGCGTGAGCTGGATGCCGTCGTGCAGGTGCTCGAATCGGCTGTACCCGGCCGCGTGATGGGCGACGTAGGTCGATCTCTCCAAGCGGATCGGCTGCGCAGTCGCGGCCCAGAGCTCGCCGGTGTCGTCGTCGCGGACGTAGATCGCCTCGCTGATGGGGTCGGTGACCGGATCGTTCGACCATGGCGTCAGCTGGTTCTCCCGGCTGTTGCCGGACCAGGTGTAGCCGGCCCCCGACTCCGAGACCTGGAATCCGAACGACGGGTTGGCGATCACGTTGAGCCATGGGGCAGGCGTCGACTGACCAGGGCCCAGCGTGGTCACGTACTCCGTCCGCCGTCGGCGAACCCACCGAGTCCGTTGAAGAACTCCAGCTCCGGGCGAAGCTCGGCGGGCACGTTTCGGGGTGGCTTCACCGTCGGTGGTGCCGGACGCGCAGTGATCGGCTCGCTTCGCTCGAGTCGGGTCACCTGATCGGCCAGCGTGCCCCGGCGACTGAGCAGCACGGCTCGCGCCGCGGCTTGCAGCAGCGTGCGATCGGCATCGGTCACTTGCTCGCCGCGCAGGATGAAGACGCCGCCGACACCGCGGTGGCCGTCCAGCACGGGATTGGACTGGCTCCGCGCACGAGTGTCTCCAGCGAGTCGTGCAGGTGCTGCGCATATGTGGCGCCGTGCTCGTTGAGGATCACCAGATCGACGTCGAGCACCTTCAGGCGCCAGTACTCGTGGGCCCGCAGCAATTGACGGACGATGTCGAGGTCTTCCGTCTCGTCGATTCGCACGAGCACGATCGGCAGGTCACCGGAGATGCCGTGTGCCCACAGACCGGGTGCCCCGCTCTCGTTGCGCTCCAGCAAAGTGGGCGATGGCCGCAGCGAGGGATCCGAGTAGAGGATCCGGTTCGCCAGGCGCTGGAACAGATGCGCCTCGTCGGAGTCGATGCCGAGGTGGTGCAGCTGAACCTGCGCCTGTGTCCACGCCAGGATCGCGGCGCGCTCGTAGACGGCGGGTTCGCGGTACTTGTCGGCGAGATCCAGCGCTTCCTCACGCGATGCGGCGACGCCGGTCGAGAACGTCGCGTGGACTGCCGCGCCGGGGGCCAAGCTGACGCGGTATCGCAGACTGAAGATCGGGTCCAGCACGGCACCGACGGTGTTGGACAGCGGACGCCCATCGATGACCGAAACAGCGGAGCGGACCGAATGATCCCTGCCGAGGAATCGGGCGCGATCGGTCTCGTACTGGATCATCCCGCTGGTCGCCACGTCGACCGCGGCGACATGCGCGGCCCAGATCGGGTGTCCAGGTTCGACCTCGGTCGTCGCGTCGCCAGCAGGGCCCCGATGCCGGGTACGAACTCGGTCTGGACGAAGAGGTTCTGGAACGCCGGGTGGGCAACATCGGCGGCCTGCGGAGCGAGCGCGATCTCGGCGTACGACGTGATCTCGATCTGGCGGTGCTGCGTGCCGAGGTTGGTCAGGGTCAGGCGGCGGATCTCGGCATCGTGTTCCGCCGACACGACAACGGTCAGGTTCGTGGCGATCGATCCGTCGCGACGCGAGAACTCTGCCTTGTCCTCGGTGTAGGTGACGTCGTAGCGGTCGGCCTCCTTGCCGCTCGGCTGGTGACCCGCCGACCAGACCGCGCCGCTGTCCACGTCGCGCAGGAACAGGTAGCTGCCCCACGAGTCGCGGGTCACATCCTCACGCCAACGAGTCACGGCCTGATCGCGCCAGCGGCTGTATCCGGACCCGGCGGCGGTGACCATCACCGCGTACCGCCCGTTCGAGAGCAGGTGTGTTCGTGGGATGGCATCGTGGGGCGAGCTGAAGCGTCGAGGCAGCGGCGGTACGAGATCGCGCACATCGGTGCCCTTCACCTCGTCGGCGCGTGGTCGGGCCACCAGGACGTTGCGTGGCATGCGCTCCTGCAGCAGCAGTTCGGTTGCCTCGACGATCGGGTCGGCGTGGAAACGCTCGACCATGACCCGGTTGTGCAACACGTTGCCGAGTGACACCAACGTCATCCCTTGGTGGTGGGCCATGTAGCTCTTGACGACCGCGACCGTCGCGCCTGCCGGCAGACGTCGCGACGTGTAGTCGAGCGCCTCGCGGAAGCCGTAGCGGCCGCTGCCGCCGGCCTTGGCCAACCGGGCGAAGTTGCGGACGGCTGCCTCCGGATCGACCATCGCCGCCAAACCGGTCGCGTACGGGGCGATCACCAGGTCGTCGCTCAACCCGCGCTTCAGGCCGAGGCCCGGAACACCGAAGCTCGAGTACTGGTAGGTCTGGGCCAGGTCACGGGCGTTGAAACCCGACTCGGAGATGCCCCATGGCACGCCCTGCTCCGACGCGTACTGCATCTGCCTGGCGACAACCAGCCGGTGTGTCTGTTCGAGCAGGCTGTTGGCCGGGGCGCGCATCACCAGCATCGGCATGAGGAACTCGAACATCGACCCTGACCACGAGATCAGTGCCGACCCGCGACCGACCGGGGTGAGCGAGCGGCCCAACCGGAACCAGTGGTCCGGCGGCACGTCGCCCTTGGCGATCGCGATGAAGCTGGCGAGCCGGGCCTCCGAGGCGAGCAGGTCGTAGTAGCTCGGATCCAACGCGCCTTCCAGCACGCGGTATCCGATCGAGAAGAGCTTGCGCGACGGGTCGAAGAGGAACCCGAAGTCCATCTCGTTGAAGTACCGATCGGCCAACCCGGCGATCGCCTGCAACCTGCGCACGAGCGTTGCCGCCTCGGTGGACCCTTCGGTCGGCGGCCCCGGTGGCGGGTCGGAGAGCTCGGCAATCGTCGGCAGCGCCGAGTCCGGCGCTGCGTGCCGGGCGATCGCCAGATCTCGGGAATGGCTGTCGACCGCCAGGCGCGTCGCGTCTGCCCAGGTGATGAGCTCACTTTGTTCGCCGTCCTCGCGTTCCGCGGTCAATGCTGCGGCTACGTCCGACAGGGTGCGGGCGAGCGCTGAGAACTCGCCGAGACGAGTCGTCCAGTCACCGGCGTTGGTGACGCCACCGACGGACGGCCAATCCAGTGCGTCGTCGAGGTGGCGCCGCGTGACCGTCTGGCTCCGTCGGTCGTCGCCGACCACCTCGGCGGCTTGACGGGTGAGTATGAGCGCATCGTTGATGCCCTTCAGCGCGGCCTCGATGGGCAGTGGCTGGTCGATCATCTCCCGGCAGGCGTTCGACAACGCCAACAGGTGCCCGGCGAGGTTGCCGCTGTCGACCGAGGAGACGTAGGCGGGTTCCAGCCGGCGCAGGTCGCGCGTGTCGTACCAGTTGTAGAGGTGCCCGCGGAAGTGTTCGAGCTCGCCGATCGTCTTCATCGTCGCCTCGAGGCGTTCGACCATCTCCGTCGTGCCGATCCAACCGAAGTCTCGAGCTGTCACCGTGGCCAGCAGGTACATCCCGATGTTCGTCGGGGATGTGCGATGTTCGACGACGGGGGCCGGATCGTCCTGGAAGTTGTCGGGCGGCAGCGCATGGTCGTCCGGTCCGACGAACGTCTCGAAGAACAGCCAGGTGCGCCGGGCCGTGGCGCGAAGTGTCGCGACGTCGGCATCGGAGAGGTCGGCGGAGACCGACTCCGAAGCGGGCAAGCTGATCCAGCGGGCGACGACCGGCGAGAGGGCCCAAATCACCAGGAACGGAACAGCCAACCAGGCATTGTCCGGCTTGGAGCGTGACGACGAGCACTGTCGCCACGGCGGTGACCGCGATCCCGCCGGCCATGCGCCGGTAGAACCCCGGCAAGCGGAGGTCGCGGCTGGCCTTGGCCTGCGCCGCCGTCATCCATTCCAGGAGGTGCCGCCGGGTGATGTACACCCGGATCAACGTGCGCACGATCGCCTCGACCATCAACCACGCTTGGTGGGCCAGGAACGTGAGCCCGAGCAGGACGTGGGCGAGGGCCAGGGTGACGTCCTCGCCGACGGCCCTGAGGTGGCTCCGCTTGGAGATGCCGTGCCGCGCGGCAACAGCCCCATCAGCACGGGGAGCGCGGACGGGATGGCGACCGTGACCAGCACGAAGGCCGTCCACTCGAGGGCGACGTCGGTGCCCAGTGTCCAGGCCGCGACCAGGGTTGCCAGCGTCAGCGGTGACGACAGCGTGCGCCGGAGGTTGTCGATCATCTTCCAGCGGGCGATGCCGTGGATCGAGCTGTGGTGACGACGCCCCTTGCATCGCGGGCCTGGTCGAGGATCCACGGCACCAGCTGCCAGTCGCCTCGGGCCCAACGCTGCTGGCGGGTCGTCGACACGAGGTAGTTCGATGGGAACTCGTCGAACAGCTCGACATCGGTCACCAGGCCGGCGCGAGCGAACACGCCTTCGAACAGGTCATGACTCAAGAGCGTGTTCTCGGGGACGCGATCTTTCATCGCCGCGTCGAACGCGTCGAGATCGTAGATGCCCTTGCCGGTGAAGCTGCCTTCCTGGAAGAGGTCCTGGTAGACGTCCGAGACGGCGGTCGAGTACGGATCGATCCCCGCCGAGCCGGAGAAGATTCGCTGGAACAGTGACCCTCCGTGCTCGGACGGAAGCGTCGGAGTGATGCGTGGCTGTAGTACGCCATACCCGCGTGTCACGCGGCCTGACGTGGCGTCGATTCGTGGTTGGTTCAACGGGTGGGCGATCGTGCCGACCAATTGCCCGATTGCACGGCGCGGCACCAGCGTGTCGGCGTCGAGCGTGACGATGTATCGCACACCGGTCGGCGGTTTCGCTGATGGCAGCTCCGTCGTGAGGTAGCTCGTCGTCGTCGAGCCCCGGAGCAACGCATTCAGCTCCTGAAGCTTGCCGCGCTTGCGCTCCCAGCCCATCCAGCAGCCTTCGGCCTCGTTCCAGCGGCGCGTGCGGTGGAAGAGCAGGAATCGTGCGCCGCCGCCTGGTGCCTCGCCGTAGCGCTCGTTGAGATGATCGACTGCGGCGACTGCGGCAGACAGCACCTCGTCGTCGCCCGGCATCCGCTCCTGCGGAGCGTCGAGCCAGTCCGAGAGCAGCGCAAATCGCAGATCGCCGTCGCGGTTGCCGAGGTAGTGCACCTCGAGGCCGCCGACCAGTGCTTCGGCCTCGTCGGCACTGGTCAGCAGCATCGGGACCACGACCAAGGTACGCATGCTCGAGGGCACGCCGTGGTCGAGGTCGAGCCGCGGCAACCGCATCGGACCGAGCACCCTGGTGACCATCATGTTGACGAGGTTGACGGCGAGATCAGAGGCCGGGGCGAGCGCGAAGATCGTGATCACGGTCAGACCTGCCCCGGCGGCGCCAGCATGGCGCGACAGGAGCAGCGGCACGGCGAGAGCGACTGCAGTGAGAAACAACACCGTCGCGAGATAGCCGGTCGTGGGGTACCGCACGTACGCGCGCCGCAACCGTGTCGCCAGCGGAATGCTCACGTCGAGCTTGCGCTCGAGGGTGAGGCGCCCGTCGGAGATCAAGTAGTAGCCGGGATCGTGATACCGGTCGGAGTCGTTCGATTCGTCCTCGATCCCGGTTGGGGCGGCGTCTGCCAAGTCGAGCGCCGTGCGGGCGATCTCGACCTCGGGCAGCGTCGAGCCACGACCGAGCTCCTCGATGGCCGTGCGGTAGCTGTCGCGCGTCGCGAAATCCATGTCACCGAAGGCGCTGCGCGTGCGGAGCAGCGCGTCGACCACGCCGACGCTCTCGACGAACTCCGCCCAGTCGAGCGAAGAGATCAGGCGCATGCTCGTGATCACGTTGCGGACCGTCACGTTCATGGTGGCCTGGCGCTGATGCTCGAGCCGCACCGTCTCGTCGGCTGTCGTCCCTTGCGAGACGAGGCGATCCTCCAGCCATCCGAGGGCCGGGGTGACCGTCGGGTCCTGATCGCGCAGGCGTTGGAAGAGCTGCACGAGCGCTGATGTCGGCAGTGTGGCTCGGGACATCTTGCGCAGCGCACCGATGGCAACGTCCGGACCCGCGTCACCGAGGCCCAGCAGGCTGTCGGCGAGCACGTCGGCGGTCTGACGCGCGTCGCGACTGGCGACGATCTGCTGCGCCAATCGCCGGAGGTTCTCGACGAGGAGGATTCGCAGGGTGATCGCGATCGCCCACAGTTCACCGATCGTGAGCGGCTCGACCGATTGATACGCCTGCACCATCCGCCGCAAGCTGTCGGGGTCGAAGCGGCTGTCGGTGTGGGCGATGTACGCCCACGCCAGCCCGAGCACCCTGGGATAGCCGGCGAGGTGCCCCTCCAACAGCTTCGGGAGCTCGTGGTAGTAGTTGGCCGGCAGGTCGTCGCGGATCTCGCGGAGTTGTTCGTCGACGATGGGGAAGTTGTCGACCAGCCATTCCGCGGCCGGCGTGATCGAGCGCTCGTCCTTGATGGCCCGGGCGAGGAGTCGATACGACTCGATCAGTACCCGCCCGTTCTCAGCGACCCGAGGCTGCACTGGCTTGCCGCGTCGGCGCGCCGGATTGATCGATTGGGCAACGGCCAGCGTCCGGGCATGCTGCTCGAGCCGTTCGACGCTGAAGAGCTCGTCGACGATCGGTCGCTGCAACGCTGCCGAGGCGCGTGACCCTCGCCGATCCCTGGCGAGAGGATCAGGGGTGGACGGCTTCGTCATCGCGCCGGCCTCACCAGACGTCGCCGTCGCGCCAGTCGCACGTCAACTCGTCGCCAACGTCGAGCGGGTGAGTGACAGGGAAGACGTAGATGCACCCGTCTTCGGCGGGCGTCCGCACGATGCCGGTCGGTGTGAGGGCTGATGTCGGGCCGACCCACTTGATCCGGCCCGCGCTGCTCTCATACTCTCCGCCCCCTTGTCGGCCGCCGCGCGCGCCCCTCTCTCCCCCCCCTCCTCCCCCCCTCGCCCTCGTCGTCATCCTCCCCCCCCCGTTTCTTGCTGCTCCTCCCCCCCCACCCCCCCTTCCCTTTTCCCCCCCCCTTTGGGGGGGTTCACACCCCCGATATTTTGCCCCACCATTCCTTCCCGCCTCTGTCTTCCCTGTTTTTCCCTTCACCGGCGAAGACGATGTCGAGCAGGTCTCTTGCTTGGGCGAGCACGGATGGCGTGAAATCGGCGGTGTGCCCGACCTGCAGCGAAAACCCTCCCGGAATCGATCGATCCCGGACTTGCTCGCTTTCTGTCATCGAAGTTGACGCTAACGGGTACCGAAAGTATCCGGTCCGCGCCCTGCGGTACGTTGGCCGTGGTCACGCTGCAGGGGAGACTCTTCGAAATATCTCTTCGGGTGTGTCGATTCTGGGCAGGATCGTTCGTGTAGAGGGCAACGAGGCCCGGTGAATGCCGGGTCATGAGACAAGGAGAAACACAATGACGCAGTACCTGTTGTCCGTGCACATGGTCGATGGTGTCGAGCCGCCGACACCCGACGAGATGCAGCAGATGTTCGCCGACGTCGACACCTTCAACAAGAAGCTCCAGGCGCAGGGGTCGTGGGTCTTCGGTGGCGGCCTGCACCCGGCGAGCACGGCGACCGTCGTGCGAGTGACCGACGGCGAGGTCTTGACCAGCGACGGCCCCTTCGCCGAGTCGAAGGAGCAGCTGGGCGGGTTCTGGATCGTCACTGCGCCCGACCTCGACGCCGCGCTGGCGCTGGCCGCCGAGGGCTCAGCTGCATGTCGCGGTCCGGTCGAGGTTCGTCCGTTCCAGGATGACTGACGCGCACCGATGGTCGTGGCAGTCAGCGAGTCAGAGATCGGGCAGGTGTTCCGTGCCGAGTCCGGTCGTGCGGTGGCCAGCCTGGTCCGCGTCTTCGGCGATATCGACATCGCCGAAGAGGCGGTCCAGGAAGCCTTCGCGATCGCCGTCCAACGGTGGCCGGAGGCCGGGCTGCCGCCTAGCCCCGCCGGGTGGATCATCACGACCGCCCGCAATCGGGCGATCGATCGGCTGCGGCGCGAAGCCTCCCGCAACGATCGGCACCAGCAGGCGCATCTCGTGCATGCCGCCGACGAGCCCGTAGAGGCCGGGCCGGTGAGCGACGATCGTCTGCGGCTGATCTTCACCTGCTGCCACCCCGCTCTCGCCGTCGAGGCCCAGGTCGCCCTCGACGCTGCGGCTGATCGCCGGGCTGCAGACTCCAGAGATCGCCAGGTCGCTGCTGGTGTCGGAGACGACGATGGCGCAGCGCCTGGTGCGGGCCAAGAACAAGATCCGAGCCGCCAAGATTCCGTACCGCGTCCCCGGTGACACCGAGTTGCCCGACCGGCTGCGATCGGTGTTGACGGTCGTCTACCTGATCTTCAACGAAGGTCATGTGGCCACGACCGGCGATGCCCTCATGCGCGACGACCTGTGCGGCGAGGCGATTCGTCTCGCTCGGCTGCTGGTCGAGCTGATGCCCGACGAGGGCGAGGCACAGGGGCTGCTGGCGTTGCTGCTGCTCAGTGAGGCCCGGGCGCCGGCCCGAACGGCCGCCGACGGCTCTCTCGTTCGCCTCGGCGACCAGGACCGTACGCGGTGGACGCGATCGCTGATCGACGAGGGACAGGGCTTGGTGCGTGCGTGCCTGCGCCGCAACATGCCCGGCCCGTACCAGATCCAGGCGGCGATCGCGGCCGTGCACTCCGATGCGCCGACCGCTGCGGCGACCGACTGGTCACAGATCGTGCAGCTCTACGACCTGCTGCTGGCTCACATGCCGACCCCGGTGGTGGCGCTGAACCGGGCGATCGCCATCGCCGAACTCGATGGCGCGTCACCGGCGCTCGCCATCCTCGACGATCTCGATCTCGACAACTTCCACCTCTATCACGCGGCGCGCGCCGATCTGTTGCAGCGTTTGCACCGCGACGATGAAGCAGCGGTGGCCTATGACCGTGCCCTCGACCTGGCCACCAACACAGTCGAGCGCGACCACCTTCAACGCCGCCGCGCCGAACTCGCCTCCCCCTGACTTCGGGCGAAGTGCGTACCTTCGATGGGCCCCCTGTGATCGAAAGTACACACTTCCTCTGGGCGTCCCGGTTACCGGTTTCGCGCCCGAGCGGGTGTGGCGGACCTGGTCAGTCGGTGGTGCGGGCCCGGTAGCGGCGCTGGGCGATCACCCATCCGAGCACCACCAGTGCGAGGCTGTACAGCCAGGCCGCGACGATCGGGTGATCGATCGGCCACACGTGCTTGGTCACCGGTGACACCGGGTTCCCGAAGAGTGTGCGCACGGCTGCGATCAACACGCTGACCGGGTTGACCGACGCCACCCACTGCAACACATTGGGCATCGACTCGATGGGGACGAAGGCGTTGGAGATGAACGTGACCGGAAAGATGATCACGAAACCGATGCCCATCACCGCGTCGGGAGACCGCACCAAGATGCCCAACCACAGGCCCAGCCAAATGATCGCCGTGGCGAAGACCAGCAGGAGCGCCACGGCCTCGAGCACGTGGAGGAAGGGGGCATGGGTGCGCCATCCGACGATGAGCCCGGTACCCAGGAGGATGACGATGGTCAGGATCGACCCGAGCATTTCCGCGAAGTAGTGACCCAAAAGGTATGCGGATCTTCGCGACGGCAGCGAGCGGAAGCGGTCGATGACGCCTTCTTGCAAGTCGGTGGCGATCGACATCGCCGGCCCCATCATGGCGAAGGCCAATGTTTGGATGAGAATGCCGCCGATCAGGTACTCCTTGTATCCAGCGCCGTCGACCTTGATCGCTCCGCCGAATACGTAGGCGAACAACAGCACGAACATCAATGGCTGGACGGTGACGTTGGTCAGCTTCTCGGGGACCTGGCGAATGTGCTCGAGGTTGCGACGGGCGAAGATGGTCGCGTCGGTCATCAAGGTGTTGCTCATGCCGGGATCTCCTGTTTGCTGCGGCGGTCGCTGGTGAGAGCGAGGAAGACCTCGTCGAGGGTGGCTTCGCGTCGGGTGATGTCGACGGCATCGATGCCCGCCTCGTCGAGGGCCCGCACGATGTCGATGACCCTCACGCCCGACTTGACCGGCGCGGTGACGACGAGTTGTTCGGCGTCGAGCGTGGGGTCGTTCTCGGCGAAGGCCGACAGGGCACTGGCCGCGGCGACCAGTTCGCCGGCAGCGGCGACCTTGACGTCGAAGCGATCGTCGCCGATGCGAGCCTTCAGGTCGTCGGGCGTGCCATGGGCCACGGTCTGCCCGTGGTCGAGCACGACGATGTCGTCGGCCATGCGGTCGGCCTCTTCGAGATATTGCGTGGTGAGGATGATGGTCGTGCCTTCCCGAACGAGATCGGCGAGCAACTGCCAGAGATCACCGCGGCTTCGTGGATCGAGCCCCGTCGTCGGCTCGTCGAGGAACAAGACGTCGGGGTTGCCCATCAAGCTGGCGGCGACATCGAGCCGGCGGCGCATGCCACCGGAATACGTCTTGACCAGAGCTGTGGCGAAGCCCGTGAGATCGAGTTGCTCGAGCAGTTCGTCGCCGCGTTGCCGTGCCGCCGCCTTCGACATGCCACGGAGCCGGCCGATGGTCTGCAGGTTCAGCCGAGCGGTCATCAGGCCGTCGACGGTGGACTGTTGTGAGGCGACACCGATGCGATCACGGACGGCCGCGGTTTTGGTGCACGACGTCGAGCCCGGCGACCGTCGCGCTGCCTTCGGTGGGCTGGCTCAGCGTTGTGAGAATGCGGATCGCTGTGGTCTTGCCGGCGCCATTGTGCCCGAGGAGGCCCAGCACTGTTCCGGGGGCGACGTGGAGGTCGAGGTTGCGCAATGCCCACAGGTCGCCGAACTGCTTTCCGAGCCCGGTGGCGGTGATGCCGCCGGTGCGCGTCGCCCGCTGCGACAGGGGCGGTTCCAACGTTTTCCGTATCGTGTACTGGATTGTCGTACATAGTACGAAGAAGATTAGCAGTACACTGTACGCCGTGGCAAGCGATTATCGGAAGAAGCGGCCGGGGACGCCCAGCGCTCCGGACGCGTCGGGCGCCGAGGACAGCGATGCATTGCGCCGGTCAGTGATCGACAAGACCACCAAGAAGATCAACGCCAAGATCAACGCCAAGATCGAGAAGCAGGCGACGAAGGTGGCCATCAAGACCGCCAAGCATGCCGAGTCACTCGATCGGTTGGCAGCACATCTCGAGGCCATCGATGTATGGACTCGCGCCGACCGGCACGTACGCAAGCCCCGGTTCAACCGCGACGACATCGCCGCCGCGGCCATTCGTATCGCCGATGCCGAAGGCTTCGAAGCGGTGTCGATGCGCCGTCTGGCCGCCGAACTCGACGCCGGGACCATGACGCTCTACCACTACGTGCGCACCAAAGACGAGCTGTTGACCCTCGTGTTCGATGTGCTGATGGGCGAAGTCGCCCTTCCTCCCGGCGAGCGGGTACCACCGCTGGCGCCCCGCGATCACGCTCATCGCCAGGCGAAGCCGTGATGCGTTGCGCCGTCACCCATGGATCCTCGACATCACCGACGACCCCAGCATCGGGCCGAACGCGATGCGCCACTTCGATCAGTCGTGGCAGGCGTTGGCATCACTCGAGGCCAGCTTCGAGGACAAGCTCGATCTCATCACCGTGGTCGACGAGTACGTCTTCGGCTACTGCCTGCACGAACGCAACAACCTCAGGGACAACCCCAAGGACGCCGAGATGGTCGACTACATCGGTGCGTTGCTGGTCGAGGAGGAGGACGAGTACCCGGCCCTCGCCGGGATGGTCGCCGAGATGGGTCTGCCGCGCCTGTGGTCGAAGATCCACACCCATGCGCGCGGCGCCGGCCGTTTCGATCGCAACCTGGCTCGCTTGCTGGGGGGCTTCGAGGCGAGCATCTCCGGTCACTGATCACCGGCAGGCGGGCCGGCAATCTCGAGCAGCCGAGCGCATCGAGCGGTCAGGCGCTGACCTGCAGCGACCGGTGGTTCGTCGCCGGCTGGTCGAGGTTTGCCCGCGCGGCGTCGGTGCGCAGCGAATCGTCCAGCACGCTGTGGGTCTGCCCGTACCCGTTGGGTTCGAGGCGATCCGCTGCGGGATCGTCGAAGAACTCGCCACCATCGGCGAGATAGCGAAAGCGTGTCACCGTGTCTGCGGGCACAGACACGGTGACATAGCGACGTCCGTCGAGTTCTTCGACGAAGGGGTCGCGGCTCGGATCCCAGCCGTTGAAGTCACCGACGACGGAGACGGGCCGGCCGTCGTCGATCATGAACGTGACCAGGACGTCGCCGTTGGGGAGGAGACTCGTGGTGATCATCGTTGACTTCCTTTCCTGCGGTTGCTGGTGAACCGTCGTCAGTGTGCGCTGGGCCAGCTTGGTCGTAGCTGAAGATCGCTGAAGGCGTCTTCAGCTCGCGCGTGTGAGACTGACCGCATGCGTGTGCTCGTGGTCGAAGACGAGGTGCGTCAGGCTGCCGCGCTCAAGCGTGGCCTCGAGGCGGAGGGCTTTGCCGTCGACGTCGCCAGCAGTGGGACCAATGGATTGTGGTTGGCAACCAAGCAGCCGTACGACGCCATCGTGCTCGACGTGATGCTGCCAGGCCTGAACGGCTACAAGGTCTGTGCCGAGCTTCGAGCCAAAGAGATCTGGACACCCGTGCTGATGCTGACAGCGAAGGACGGCGAGCTCGACGAGGCAGAGGCACTCGACACCGGCGCGGACGACTTCTTGTCGAAGCCGTTCTCGTATGTGGTCTTGGTTGCCCGCCTTCGGGCTCTGCTGCGTCGTGGTGCGACTACGCGACCACCGGTGCTGCGCGTGGGTGGACTGGATCTCGACGTGGCGGCCAGGACGTGCACGGTCGACAGGGAACCGGTCGAACTGACACCTCGAGAGTTCGCCGTGGTCGAGTACCTGATGCAACGCGAGGCGAGGTGGTGCCGAAGTCGGAGATCCTCGAGCACGTCTGGGACTTCGCCTTCGATGGCGGTGACAACGTGGTCGAGGTGCACGTCTCCGCGCTGCGCAGGAAGCTGGGCTCCTCAGCGATCGAGACCGTCCGCGGCGCCGGCTACCGGATGGGCCGCGTGCGCATAAGTGGCGCTCGTCAGTCCATCGCGCGCCACGATCGGTGCGTCCCTGGTCCTCGCGGTCGCGTTGTTGGTCGGGGCGTTGGCCGCTGCCGGATTGCTGCGTCGCGCCCTGAGCTCCGACGCTCAGTCGCTCCTGGTCGATCGGGTCGATGAGGTTCAGACCCAGATTGCCGACGGTTTGCTGGCGCGTGTTTTCCCGGCCACCGGCCGCGAGGTCGGCCAGGTCCAGGTGGTCGACGCCGCAGGCCGGGTGGTCGCGGTGACCCTTGGCCTGGCGGACACGACACGGCTCGATGTGATCGCGGCACCTGCCGCGGGTCACGACTCGACGCGACCGTCGACGGGAACGCGATCGGCGGTGTGTCCGGCCAGGAGTATCGCGTCGTGGCCCGCACGGTCGACTCAGGGGTCGGGCCATTGACCATCTACGCCGTCACCTCCTTGGATGCCGCCGATCGGGCGGAGCGTTACCTGCGCAACGCGCTGTTCATCGGCCTGCCATTACAGGTTGCGCTGGCCGCGTGGTTGATCTCACGTGTCGTCGCCCGGGCACTGGCGCCGGTCGACTCGATGCGAGCCGAGGTCGATCCATCGAGGCGGCCGATCTTCCGGCCGCGTCCACGCCAGCACGAGTGACGATGAGATCGCCAAGTTGGGCCTGACGCTGAATCGCATGCTGGATCGACTCGAAGAGGCGGCAAGCCGCCAACGACTCTTCGCCGCCGCGGCATCGCACGAGTTGCGCAGCCCGCTGTCGACGATCCGCACCAGCTCGAGGTCGGGCTGGCATACCCGGACCGCACCGAGTGGTCGAAGGTTGCCGAGGACTCGCTGATCGAGATTGCTCGATTGGAGGAGCTGACCCGAGGGCTGCGGATGCTGACCCGCTGGCGCTCGATGCAGGCGTCCGCCGCGGTGCCGATCGATCTGCCGGCGCTCGTTGCCGCGGAGATCGCATTGCGCCGTCCTGGCCGGGGTGTCACGTAGCACACGCGCCTGATGCCAGCCGAGATCGCGGCCAACCGACGCGGTGGTCCGCGTACTGCGCAATCTGTTCGACAACGCCGAACGGCATGCCGCGGCGAGCATCGGTGTGATGGTGACGCAGGAGACGAACGGAGTGGTCCTGACCGTTGTCAATGACGGGCCGGCCGTGCCGACGGGTGACCTCGTTCGGATCTTCGAGCCGTTCATGAGGCTGGACGAAGCGCGCACGCTCGACATCGGCGGAAGCGGGTTGGGACTGGCGATCGTTCGATCCATCATGGCCGCCCTCGGGGGTTCGATCATTGCCGCTCCGGTCGAAACGGGTGCGGAGTTCCGCGCCCGGTTTCCTCGGCGGACAACCAAGGCATGAGCTTCGGTCCGCTGGCCATCGTCTTGGCGGCCGGCCTGATCGGCCCGCTCCTGGCCTCGCTGCGCCGCTTCGGGTCGCCGATGATCGTCGGCGAGATCGCCGCCGGCGTGGCTATCGGGACCAGCGGTCTCAAATGGGTGGATCCGAGCGACCAGTTGCTGACGAGCTTGGCTGCGATCGGGTTTGCGTTGTTGATGTTCGTGGTGGGCACGCATCTCCCGGTGCGTGATCGACACCTGCTCCCGGCGGTGGGCGCCGGGTTGGCAATGGCCGCCACGGTCGGAGCGTTGGCCGTGATCGCCGGGATTCTCCTGGCGCCGTTGTTCGGGCTGGATCGTCCGGCGATCCTGGCGGTTTTGATCGCCACCAGTTCCGGCGCCGTGGCACTCCCTCTGCTGCAGGGCCTCGGCAGATCGGTTCGCGCCACCGTGGTCGCGTCGGCGTGGATCGCAGTCGCCGATGTGGTGACGGTCTGGCCCTCCCGGTGGTGCTGGCAACCGGACGCGTCGGTCGAGTAGTCGCCGGCGGCGCTCTGGTCGTGTTGGCTTGACTGACCATGCTGCTGCTGGCCCGGTTCGCCCGTGATCGCCCCTCGGTCCGGCGAATGCGACTGCTGTCGGCCCAGCAGGGGTGGGGTCTCGATCTGCGGGTCTCGCTGCTCGCCCTGTTCACGTGTGCGTGGCTGGCATCCAGGTTCGGTACATCGATCCTCATCGCTGGGTTTGCCGTCGGTACGGTGGTTGCGCTGCTCGGTGAACCGCGGCGGGTCGCCCAGCAACTGGTCGGCATCGGCGAAGGGTTTGCGATCCCGCTGTTCTTCGTCCACCTCGGTGCGCGGATCGATCTCCGTGCCCTGTTGCACTCGTCCCGGTCGCTGGAGTTGGCGGCGGCGATCGCCGGTGTCGCGATCGTGATTCACCTCCTTGCCGCAATCGTGTGGCGACTACCGCTCGCCTTGGGATTGGTCGGTTCCGCGCAACTCGGCGTTCCTGCGGCCGTGGTCTCGATCGGGCTTGCCACGGAACAGATCACCGCCGCGCAGGGCGCGGCGGTGATGATGGCACTGTTGGTCACGCTGGGAGCTTGCGCCGTGGGCGGTGTCTTGCTCGGTCACACCGGCTCACTCACCGATGCGATTGCGCCCGTAGGTGGACTTGAGTAGGACGCTGCTGACGTTCGGTGTGCGCCCAGACCCGGCGTTCAGCGTTACCCGGCATCCGCCAAGAAATCGCTCAGGGCGCGATTTCGGTATTGCCGGTACTCACAGCGCACCCGACCAGGGGCAACGGGTTCGATTCCGGTATTCGGAGGTCCGGAATTCGCGCCCAACGAGTTGGTAGGCTCGAGCGACGGGAACGGCGCACCAAGCCGGCGATCGATGTCCGTGGTTTGTCTCCTCGGCACCGGTCGCAGATCGGGCAACGTTGGTTGTTGCAGCACCAGCCGTCAGGCTGCGTGTGTCGACAGTGTTGCGTCGACATCGATCGTCTTGCCGTTGCGGTCGATCTTGAGGTGAACGACATGCCGGCGCCGGTGGTGCGGATGACATCGCCCAGCGTGGTGCCGTCGTTGGTTGCGGTGCCGTTGATCGACACGATCACGTCACCGGGCTGGAGACCAGCCTCGAGGCAGCGGAATCTCCGGCAACATCGACGATCAACAGCCCATGGTCGATGTCGAGCCCACTCCGGGCAGCGACAGCTGGATCGACGGGCGTTGTGCTCACACCAGGTATGCCTTGGTGATGGTCTTGCCCTGTTGCAACTGCGTGATGATCGGTTGGGCCGTGTCGATCGCAATCGCGAAGCCGATGTTCTGGGCGTCTTGCGAGCCGGCGGAGTTGATGCCGACAACCTCACCATCGAGGGTCAGCAGTGGCCCTCCGGAGTTGCCCGGGTTGATCGCCGCGTCGGTCTGCAACATGTGGGTCAGGTGTTCGCCGTCATTGGTGTCGATGGTGCGGTCGAGCGCCGAGACGATGCCCTCGGTGGCGGTCGGCCCGCCGGTGAGATCCAGCGCGTTGCCGATGGCGACGACGGGCTCGCCGATGCGCAGGTTCGACGACTTGCCGAGCGGCAAGAGCGGTGAGGCCGGCCTTGTCGACGCTCACCACTGCGAGGTCGTCGGTGCGGTCGACGCCGAGCACCTTGGCGGGCGCCGTCGAGCCGTCGGCGAATTCACGGTGATCTTGGTGGCGTCAGCCACGACGTGGGCATTGGTGGCGATCTGACCGTCGGTGCTGATGATGAAGCCGGTCCCGGCGGCCTGTCCGCCGTTCAGTTCGACGCTGATGCTGACCACACCCGGCAATGCCGTGCTGATCAGCGCCGAGACGTCTTGCTTGTCGGGACCCGAGACTCCTGACGTCGCGGCGCCCACGGACGCGGTGTTGAAGTTGCCGTTCGTTGTCTGTGTGGCCGCCGCAGGCCGCGATTGCCGACCGGCGATTGCGCCGCCGGCAGTGCCTGCAGCGATGGCCACGACCGCCGCGGCGAGTGCCACCCGGCGGCGGCCGGAGCGCGGGTGGGGGTGCGGGGGAGAGGGTCGATGTCGAGGTCATCGTCGAACTCGTCCTCGTCTGCGAGGGTGGGGGAGCGTTGCAGGGGTGGAACGGTGAGCCGGCAGGAGCGGGCCACGCCGAAGGCTCGTTGTCCGACACCCTGATCGTGTTCGGGGAACATGTCTGGTCTTCCTTTCCGAAGGTGGACATGCTCATCGTGGCCCTGTCATGTTGACCGCGTCCCTGAAGGAAGCTGAAGAACCCTTCGTCCTCGGCCGACCGGCCCAAGGTTTGAAGCATTGCGCGGTCGGGTAGTCGCTGGTCATGATGTCCGGCTCGTACTACTGTGTCACATCGGTCTAGACCGGACGCGTTCGCGGCGGTCGGTCTTTCAATTGCTGCCCGTGCACCGAACCGACTCGGCCACCGGCACCAGCCGGCTGGCTTTGCCCAGCGGCCCCGGGGCGGCATGTTGCCGTAGATCGCTTCGTACTCGCCGTCGCGGACCAGGTAGGTCTCGTGCCAGATCCCTGTGCGACCGCTGCCGCCGATGCGCTTCCAGAACTTCCGCCAGGCCTCGAGATGCGGATCGTCGGTGTCCTTGGCGAACGCCTCGAGGTGCTCGAACGAGCGCCAGTACTGCACGCTGGCGAACCCCATCGTCTCGTAGCCGAGCAGGCCCCTCTCGGGATGTGCGGTCAGGTACTTCAGCATGTGATTCAACCCGCGACGCCCGCCGAGGTCGATGATCGCCTTGAACATCGTGCCACTTCGAGTTCACCCGCGCCCCGATGATGAAGACCACGAAGTCGCCTTCGATCTCGGCGGTCCAGCGCCCCTGTTTGATGTCGGCCATCGACGTCCCTCCTCTGCTCGTCGCAAATCATCGCGCGATGCGTCAGGAGCGGATGTCCTTGCGGTCGAACCACGACACAGCGACGGCGCCGACGACGACGAGATAGGCGAGCTGCACGATGACGCCGACGAGCATGTCGTGTGAGTAGGTGTTCTGCGTGAACATCGTTTCCCAGGCGTCCGAAGTAGTGCGTCGGGAACGCGTACCGCACTGGCCGAGCTGGCTGATGCCGTCGAGGATCTCTGAGACGATGTACACGCCGACCGTGGCTCCGATTGCGCTGGCCGCCGTGTCGGTGAGCGTCGAGAACAGGGTGCCGATGGCCAGCAACGCCGTGAATCCGAAGGCGACGTAGGCCGTTGCGATCACGACTCGCAACGCCAGCGCGCCGGCGCTGAGGTCGAAGCCGCCGAGCGCCGGGAATGGTCAGACGGGTGGGCGCCGAACAGCACGACTCCGGCGATGAGTGCCGCCACGGCGACGAGGATCGTGGCACGCCCAGATCAGCACGCCGGCGACGAACGTCTTGGCAACCAGCAGCGCACCCGCGAGACCGGTCGCATCAGCAGGTAGCGCAGGTTGCCCCAGTTGGCATCGCTGGCCACCGAGTCGCCCGCAAACGTGCCGGCGATGATGATCAGCAGCAGGCCGCTGATCACGCTGAGCACGGCGGCGGGCACCAGCAACCCGCTCTGTGAGGCGAGGCGGAACAAGCCGTCGCCGTCGTCTCGACGCGGGCGGTCGCTGCGGGCGTTGATGGCGACCACGATCAGCGTGGGGAGCCCGACAGCAGCAGGGCGATGACCAGCGAGCGCGTCCGACCGCGGCCTTGGTGAACTCGGTGCGGATCAGGGCGATCATGACACACCGCGACCGGGGCGTCTGCGTCGCCGGCGGCGAGCAGGTCGAGGAACGCATCTTCCAGCCGTTGCGTCGGCATCAGGGTTTCCAGTCGGAGGCCGGCGCCGAACAGCGCCGCAGCGACATCGGAGCGCCGACCCTGCTGCAGCACCATGACCAGACCATCTCCTTGCAGTTGCACGTTGGTCACGCCGGGGAGTCGTGACAGCACGGCGTTGGCGGCGCTTGGTCGTCGACCTCGACGTAGAGCGAACGGGTCGTGCCGACGAGATCGCTGACGGTTCCGCTGGTCACGAGCCGACCGTGGTTCATCACCAGGGCATGGCTGCACACCTGTTCCACCTCACTCAGGTGATGGCTCGACAGCAAGACCGTGGCGCCCTGTTGGGTGAGACGGCCGATCAGTTCGCGAATCTCGCGGATCTCGCCCGGGTCCAACCCATTCGTCGGCTCGTCGAGGATCAGCAGTTCCGGCCGGCCGAGCAGCAACCGAGCGAAACCGAGGCGCTGCTTCATGCCCTGCGAGTACGTCTTGACCTTGCGATGTATCGCATCGCCGAGGTCGGCAATCGCCAGCGCACCGTCGAGGTCGGCGTCGCCCATGCGTGCGCCGCCGGCGTTCCCACCACAATCGGAGGTTGCGCATGCCCGACAGGTGCGGCACGAACGCTGCCTGCTCGACGATCGCCCCAACGCGGCTGAGCTCCGCACAACTCGGGGTGACCGTTGTGCCGAACAGACGGGCGACGCCCTTGGTGGGTCGCTCGAGCCCGGTGATCATCCGCAGCGTGGTGGACTTCCCGGCCCCGTTCGGCCCGAGCAATCCGTAGACCTGGCCGCGCTCGACGCTGAACGAGAAGTCTTCGACCGCGTTCACTTCACCGAACACTTTCGACACGCCTTCGACCTCGACGATCACATCACTCATCGACACCTACTTTCGTCGGAGCATGTCGACCAGGTCGGCAGCTTCCGCGGTCGTCCCGCACTTTCAGCCTATGAGATGATGTCGGAAGATGGTCGTCGCGCGGTGAGTCGGTCGAATAGCGTTCCGATTCGCATGAGCGACGGGTTGGCGAATGTCTTGGCAGAGGGTGTTCGCGACCGTGGGGCCGACGTCGTGTTCGGCTTTCCAGGCGGCGGTCCGAACCTCGAGGTGGTCGGTGCAGCGGTCGCCTGCGGGCTCCGATTCGTGCTGTCCCATGGCGAGACGGCGGCCTGCATCATGGCCGCGACCTACGGCGTTCTGACCGGTCGGCCCGGGCTGGCCATCGCTACTCGCGGGCCGGGTGTCGCGTCCGCGGCCAACGGCGCAGCACAGGCAACGCTCGATCGCTTCCCGCTGCTCGTCGTGACGGACTGCGTGCCCAGCGCTCAGCGCGAGCGGTTCGCCCACCAACGGTTCGACCAGCAGCAGTTGATGGGGGCCGTGACCAAGTGGAGTGGCCGGCTGGCCGAATCGCCGCGGGCCGCGGAGGCCGTGCGTGCCGCGCTCGACCTGGCCGGCTCGCGACCGGCCGGCGCCGTGCACCTCGACTACGACCCCACCGGTTGCGAGATGGTCGCGCCCGCCGCATCGACGCCTGTGCAGTCGAGCGGCGACGTCGTCGACTCGGCGGCGACGATGGTCCGCGCCGCCGAGCGCCCGGTGGTGATCGTCGGGGTGGAGGCCGTCACCTCGGCGGCAGCGGTCCGCGCCGCGATCGAACGGCTCGGCTGCCCAGTGCTGCTGACCTACCAGGCGCTCGGGGTCATTCCCGAGGGGCACCCGCAACTCGCCGGGCTGTTCACCAGCGGAGTCATCGAGGCACCGTTGCTGTTCGACGCCGACCTCATCCTCACCGTGGGGTTCGATCAGGTCGAGCCGATGCCGACCGCATGGCGCTATGACGTGCCGGTGGTCTCGGTGTCGGAGGCAGCGGCGTGCGCCACGCTGGTTCCCATCGATGTCGAGGTACTGGGTCCGCTGGAGGTCATGCTCGACCGGGTCGTCACGACTGCGTGCACCGGTTGGACCGCGGGTTCCGGTGCGCTGGCGCTCGCCGCGGCGCGCGCCGCGCTCGTCGGTACTAGCGGTGGGCGACTTCGGCCCGCTCGAACTGGCGGCGCCGTCGCCGCAGCCGCGCCCGGCAATGCGATCGCCACGGTCGACGCCGGTGCGCACTTCTTGGCGATCATGCCGTTCTGGCCCGCCACGGCGCCATTGCAACTCTTGATATCCAACGGATTGGCGACGATGGGTTTCGCGCTCCCTGCGGCCATCGCAGCCGCCCTGGCCCGACCCGATCGCCCGTCGTGTGCATGGTCGGTGACGGAGGCTTGGCGATGACGCTGGCCGAGTTGGAAACCCTGGCTCGGCATGCGATTGCCGGTCACCGTGGTCGTGTTCGACGACGCCGCGTTGAGCCTGATCGAGGTCAAGCAGAAGCCGGGTCAAGGTGGCAGCTCGGCGGTGCGGTTTGCGCCGGTCGACTACGCCCAGGTGGCCTCGGCCATGGGGCTCGATTCCGCGGTCGCCGACCACCGCCAGCCGAGGTGACCTCGCTGCTGGCCTCCGGGTGGGATCGGCCGCGCCTCATCGACACGCGCATCGACCCGTCGTCCTACGCACCCCTGATCGCCGCCACCAGGGGCTGACCCCGCCGGCGCTGCGGCGCGATCTGGCAACAGCGCATTCCCCGCGCCGAATCTGAGTCTTCTCCGCCGATGGACCGACTTGGGGGACGGTAGACATGGGTGGTTCCACCAGCATCGTTGCTGACAAACCGGACGGAGGCAACAGCGACATGGTCCGTTCCGGGGGAACGACGCGACTGGCCTACCAACCGGCGCTCGACGGCGTGCGTGCCGTCGCGGTGACGATGGTGCTGTTGTTCCACGGCGGCGTCGGCTGGATGCGCGGCGGCTACTTCGGCGTGTCGGTGTTCTTCACGCTGTCCGGCTTCCTCATCACGTCACTGCTCGTCCGTGAGTACGAATTCACGGCTCGTATCTCGCCGGGCGCGTTCTACGTTCGTCGGGCCAAAACGATTGCTGCCGGCCAGCACGCTCTGTCTGGCCGTGGTCTCGATCATGTCGACCCGCGACGTGTGGCGTGGTGCCGATCACCTGCGCCGCGACGGCCTCGGTGCGCTGTTCCAGGTGGCCAACTGGGTGCAGCTCGGCGGTGGGGGCAGCTACACCGATCTGCAGAGCAAGTCGGCGGGGTTGCTGTCGCCGCTCGACCACTACTGGTCGCTGGCGATCGAGGAGCAGTTCTACTGGCTGTGGCCGCTCGCCTTCTGGGGCGTCGCCCGCCTGGGACGCCGCCGCGGGTGGAGCCTGACTCGGATCATGATGTCGATCACCGTGGTGTTTGCCGCCGTGGCACCGCTCATCGCCCTGATCTGGGGCCGCGACGCGGCGTACTGGGCTACTCCGGCGCGCGCCGCGGAGATCCTGGTTGGCGCGCTCCTCGCCGTCGCGCTCGGCGAGGGCAAGATCGCCCCGCAGGGTTGGATGGCGCCGATCTTCTTGTCCGCCGTCGTCGTGATTGCGGTCGTTCTGCCCCGGCCGGCGGGCCGGCATACCACGGCGCGTTCCCCTTGCTCGCTGTGGCGAGCGGCGGTTTGCTGCTCGGCCTGCAACACCGCGGGCGGGTGACGTCAGCATTGTCATGGAGGCCGCTGGTGGGTCTCGGCGCGATCAGCTACGGCGTGTATCTGTTCCACTTCCCGGTTTACGTCTTGATGTCGGCCGACCGGGTCGGGCGTTCCGGTTGGCAGCTGTTGGTTGCTCGGGTTGCGATCACGTTGGCGGTCGCATCCGTGTCGTACTGGTTGATCGAGCGACCGATCCGCCGGGCGACCTTCGCGGGCAGCACGCCGTCGATCTACGCGGCAGCGGCGGTTGGTGTGGCCCTGACAGCTGTCTTGTCGGTCCCGACACGCGACGCCACCTACTGGACCGCGAACGCCTCGGCGGTCGCGGCCGCTGAGATTCCCCACGGCGAGACCGTCGTCGCGCTTGCTCCGTTGACGACCGACCGAACGAAGGTGAACATCGTCAAGACGATGGCTGACACCACGACGTCGCCGCCGACGGTCGAGACCGTACCGGCGACCACGGTTCGATTCCCGCCGACGGTGAGCACGAGCCAGCAGACACCGGCGATGCCTGCGCTGAACCGACCGGCGCGCATCATCGTCCTCGGCGACTCGACCGCCGAGGCAATGGGCACGGGACTGGTGGAATGGGCCGCCCTCAACCCGACGGTTGCCGAGGTGACCGTCATGGCTGCGCCCGGATGCGGGTTCATCCGAGCCGGCACTCCCGTCCCCGATGTCGGCCCGGCCGGCAGGGCCCACTGCAATCGCCTGCTCGACCACGACCTTCCCGAGGCTCTGCAGCAACTGGCGCCCGACGTGATCGTGATGATGACCACGCTGCCCGACGTCTTGCCCCGCGTGTTCGAGCCGTCGGTCGGCGCCCTCACCCCCGTGGATCCCGACTTCGTCCAACAGGCGCGCCTCGATTACCTGGTGGTCACCAACCTGATTCTGAGCAACTCCTCGGCGAAGGTCGTGTTCATCAAACCGCCTCTCATCAACCCGTACTGGATGGACCTCGAGTCCGAATCGCGTGATCCGGTCGTGCACGCGGTGTTGGAAGGGGTGATGGGTGAAGTGGTCGCCGCATACCCGGGTCGTTCGGAGCTGCTCGACTTGCGGACGTGGCTCGAGGACAACGGGCTCGACCAAGATCACGCGATTCGTCCGGACGGAATTCACTTCGGTCCTGACGGCGCATTGGACGTCGCCACACGGTGGCTCGGACCGGAGCTGGTGATCGAGGCGACGCGGATCTCGAGCGGCTGAGGGTCCACGCTCCGGCGGGGCGGGACGGCGACCGGCAAAACGGTCGTGGCTTAAACTCGCCATTGGGGGAATCGAGCACGTGGGGGTAGCTAGATGAGCATGAAGCTGGCCAAGTTTCGTGACGTGTCTGCGGGCACGCAAGCCGGACAGTTCGCGGTCGGGCGAGCGCACCACGATCGACTCGTTCGACGACCTCGAACCGGCCTTCAAGAAGTTGATGGACGACCCGGTCACGCAAGTGCTCGGCATCGTCGGGCCGGGTGGTCGGGCCAATCTCACGCCGATGTGGTTCGACTACGAGGGCGACCTGATCTTGGTCAACTGCGCGGCCCACCGAACCAAGACGGGATGGATCCGCAAGAGTCCGCGACTGACCAGCCTGTTGGTCAACCCGGCGAACCCGTACCACTGGATCAGCATCAAGCACACCGTCATACGCGAGGTCTCCGAAGATGATCCGACCGAGGGGCCGCGCGTGACCGCACACCTCGACAAGATCTGGACGAAGTACACGCAGCAGCCCGGTCCGTACGGTCTGCGCGACCCGTCGATCAACGAGCGACGCGTGCTGTTCGAGTGCGCTGTCGACCAGATCGCCCTCTTCGGACAGCCCTGAAGAACGGGTGGACGTCGCCGTCGTCGGGGGATCACTCGGTGGGTTGACCGCGGCATGCTTGCTCGCCGACGCGGGTCATCGCGTCACGGTCTACGAGCGCTCGCCGGTCGAGCTCGAGGAGCGTGGTGCAGGGATCGGCTTCCTGCCGGCCACGTATCGCTACCTCGTCGAGCGCGGTGGCGTCTCCCTCAGTGCCGTTGCCGTGTCGACCGGCCACATCCGTTACCTCGGCCGCGATGGCTCGGTGATCCATGACGAAGCGCACCAATACCTGTTCAGCTCGTGGAACACCGTCTACCGGCAGATGCTCGCTTGCTTCGATCGCTCGGCGTACCTGTTGGCGCACGAACTGGTCGACCTCGAGTTGGAGCCACTGGTGCTCGTGTTCGGCACCGGTCAGAGCGTGCGCCCGGATCTGGCGGTGTTCGCCGACGGGGTGGGATCAACGGCGCGCGCCGCGCTGCTGCCCGATGTCCGCCCACAGTACGCCGGTTACGTCGCCTGGCGCGGTGTGGTTGCCGAAACAGAACTGAGTGATTCGACGCGTGTCCGCTCGACGATGCGATCACCTACTTCGTGTACGCCAACAGCCACATCCTCGTCTACCCCATCCCCGGTCGCAATGGATCGGTCGCGCCCGGCGAGCGGCTGATCAACGTGGTGTGGTACCGCAACTATCTCGCCGGCGACGACCTGTCCGATCTGCTGCTCGACGCCCACGGATCGCCTCGCGGGGTGTCGGTGCCGCCGGGCATGCTCCGCGACGAACATGTCGCCGAGGCGCGGGCGGTCGCGGCAGCGCGGTTGCCGGGCCGATCGTGGAGACCGTGCAGGCCATCGACGATCTGTTCGTGCAAGTCGTGTTCGATCTCGACGTGCCACGTATGGCGTTCGGGCGAGCCTGCCTGCTCGGTGACGCGGCGTTCGTGGTGCGGCCCCATGCCGCGGCGGGCACGGCGAAGGCCGCGGAGGATGCCTGGATGCTCAGCGCTGCGCTCGCCGCTCGCCCCGACGATCCGGTCGCCGCGCTTGCTGCGTGGGAGCCGGGCCAACTCGAACTCGGACGCAAGCTGCAGGCCCGTACCCGTGCGATCGGGCGCAGGTCGCAGTTCGACGGCAACTGGCGGCCGGGCGACCCCGAACTGATCTTCGGCCTGCATGGCCCGGGACGATGACTTCCTTGTCAGAATGAGCCCCGATGGATGAGACGTCGACACCAGCGCGGGTGCGCATCGCCACCAAGATGGCCGAGGAGGCCGAGCGCCTGATCGACTCGCTCGACGATGCCCAGCGAAAGCTGGCGCTGTGGCCGTTCCCCGGAGATGAGGAGCGGCGTCAGTGGTTCTACACACCGACCGATCACGGGGGTCTCACACTGGCGACGATGACGCAGCCGCAGCACCGGTTGCTGTTCCGGCTCGTGGCGAGCGGCCTGTCGACCGCCGGGTACGTGACGGCGTCGACGATCATGGGTCTCGAGAACGTGCTCGACCATTTCGAGGGGTTCACCGCGACGTTCGACCGGCCACGTGGCCGCGACCCCCTGATGTACTTCGTGCGGTTCTTCGGCGCCCCGTCGTCGAGCGGCACCTGGAGCTGGCGTCTCGGCGGGCATCACGTGTCGCTGAACTTCACGATCATCGACGGCGTGCTCAGCGGATCGACGCCGCTGTTCTTCGGGGCAGACCCGGCGAGCGCACCGTTGCTGGGGCCGCATCCGCTGCGACCGTTGGCCGGCGTCGAAGATCTGGGGCGCGAGCTGACGCGTTCGCTGTCGGTTGACCAGCGCGGGATTGCGATCGTGTCGCCCCGGGCACCGACCGACCTCGTCGGTGGCAACCGGCCGTCACTCAGCGACGGTGATCAGCCGATTCCCCTGCCGCAGATCTGGCGCCGGCAGTTCGAGGGCGAGGTCGGCGAGCGGTTGCGAGGCGCGCAGGAACGCCTCGACGTCATCACCGGCGTCCGTCCGGAGGACCTTGCGGCGATGTCGTTCACGCACCGGCCGAAGGGCCTGGCTGCCAGCGCGATGGATGCTTCGCAGCGACAGATGCTCGACGCGCTGCTGCGGTTGTACGTCGACCGCCTCCCCGACGACGTCGCCGACGAGGAGGCGGCCAAGTTCGCCGGAACAGCGCTCGATGGAGTGCATCTGTTGTGGGCCGGCGGATTGGAACCGGGGCAGCCGCACTACTACCGCCTGCACGGGCCGTCGATCCTCGTGGAATACGACAACACGGCACGCGACGCGAACCACGTGCACAGCGTGTGGCGAGACCCGCAGGGCGACTTTGCCGACGACCCGCTGGCCCGCCACCATGCCGAGCATCATCACGGCGACCACCACGGCTGAAGATCATCTCCAGCCGTGGTGGTCCAGTGGTCAGGCGATGCGGGTCGCCTGGCTGATGTGTCCCGAACCCGGGATGAACAGATCCTTCGACCCGGCAATGTGCTTGAGGTAGTCGGCGTCGGCGTTGAGCTTGGCGCGAGCGGCGTCGCTGGCCGCGAAATCGGCCGACGCACCGATCCAGGCGATCCCACCCATGGTTCCGTAGACGTCGGTGAGCACGCCGATCGGTGTGCCGATCACGCTCTCGACGTGCTGGCCGATCTCGACAGCCCAGCCGACTGCATCAGCCATGCGGTCGACGACGGCGATCGCGGTGGTGACCGAGACGACGGCCCCGATCGCCGGCGGCTCACCCGGTGATCCGTAGATCACTTCGCGCAGCGAGTCGGTCCCCGGCGTGGTGACGAGGTCCGCGGCGGCCTCGATGAGGTCGAGGTAGCCGGCATCGCCGACCAGTTGACCGGTTGCGGCGGCCAGTGCAGCCTGCGACTCGACCATCGAGCTCCAGGCCACGGTGCCGAGCGGATAGCCGAACGTGCCCGACCAGCAGGTGACCGGCAGCGAACCGTGGGCATTGACGTACTCCGTGATCCCCACCGCCCATGGCATCGACTTGCGCGGGCTGCCCGTCAATGTGACGAGACGTGAAAACATCAGCATCTTGTTCCCCTTTCAAGAGACTGGCGAACCATGCGCCCGTCGGGCGTGCCCCACAATCGTCGGCGTGTCGGTTCGGGCGTGACCTGCGTCACTCTCGACCCACGTTCCCGCAAGTACCCGCACCTAGGATCGCCGCATGGTGACCGACGGCGCGACCCTCCGCTCCGCGCTGCTGGATGCTCTGGAGCCGGTCGAGCGCGAAGCGTTGGTGTCGCGGCTTCGCCCTCGCCACTACAAGCGCGGCCAGGCCGTGTTCAACGATGGCGATCGGGGCGACGGCCTCTACCTGGTCCAGACGGGCCGGCTCGACGTGCAGGTGACAACGATGCAGGGCCAGACCATCACGCTGCGCGTGATCCAACCGGGTGAGTTCTTCGGCGAGCTCGCTCTCGTGCATCCGGACCGGTTGCGCACGGGTCGGGTTTGTGCGCTCGAGCCGACCGACGTCATGGTCCTGCACCGCCACGACTTCGAAGACGTGCGCGCCCGGCTTCCTGGCGTGGATCGGTTCCTGGTGATCGCCTTGGCGGAGCGGGTGGTTCGTACCAGCGAGCTCGTCGTCGAGATGCTGCTTCCGGCCGAGAAGCGGGTGTGGCGCCGCCTCGCCGTGTTGGCGGCTGCGTACGGCACCGAGCCGATCCGGATGTCGCAGGATGATCTGGCGCACGCCGCCGGAACGGTGCGCCAAACCGTGAATCGGGTCCTGCAGCACGGCGTGCGCGGCAACCTGCTGAGTCTCGAGCGGGGCGTGATCCATGTGCTCGACCCCTGCGGCGTCGACAAGATCGGGCAGAGCTGAGCCCCGTCGCGTCGCCGTGATGGCGCCGTATTGCCCGAACGTGCAAGCTGTGTTGCCCGGATGGCTTCGCCGGGTGGCGGTCACCTGGTCGAGCAACCGATCTACGGTGTTCGCATGGGAGTGCAGGTCGCCGGCACCGCGCAGCTGATGTGCAGCTTCGGGGTGGCACCTTCGGTGTTGACCGTCATACCGAAGGGGAAGCCGGTTCAAGCAGGTGGCCAGATGGCCGCCACCATCCAGGACTTCGCCCCGAACGTCAACATCATGCCGTTCGGGATGTGCACCACGCTGTCGAACCCGCAGGTCGCCGCGGCAACGTCGGCGGCCCTCGGGGTGCTGACACCGCAGCCGTGCATCCCGGTGACGACCTCGCCCTGGTCGCCGGGGTCCCCGACCGTGCAGATCAACGGGGCGCCGGCATTGACATCGACGTGCATGTGCCAATGTGCCTGGGGAGGGGTCATCACGATCACCAATCCCGGGCAGATGCAGACCCAGACCGCCTGACCGCGTATCTCGCCTCGTCCGCGGGCGCTCATCAATGTGTGGGTGATCGACCACTGAACGTGGACAGGGTCGAACGGGCGCGATACGGTGCCGTTCGGCTGCGAGCCGTGACCAAGGTCGCGAAGCAGTGAAAGGGACGGCCATGCCTGTCGCGCCGAGGACCAGAAACTCCGGTGGTCGAGCGAGTGGCACTCTGTCGCGCCAGCGCGTCGACGCGCTGATCGACCAGGTGTGGCAGTTTCGTCTGACGCTTGTCGTCGCCCCCGCCGGCTCCGGCAAGTCGACCGCGCTCCGCCACTTTGCTGCGCGGACCGCGCCGGTGGCCTGGTGCCCAGCGGATCAGCTGGAGACGGCCCCCGACGGCTGTCTCGCCCAGATCGCCCGGGTCGTCGGCGAAGCGATCGGTGTCGAGCTCGATGGTTCGACGGGCGCCACACTCGCCGCCGGCATCGACGCATGGTCCGGCGAACGCGTGGCGCTGATCATCGACGACCTGCACGTGATCGCCTCGACGCTTGCCGAGTCGGAGCTCGGTCGGTTCATCGACCGGCAACCAGCCAAGTTGGTGATCGCTGCCGGTACACGCAGCCATCCCGAATTCGACATCAGCAGGCTGCTGCTCGCCGACGAACTGTTGGAGATCACCGCCGACGATCTGCGCTTCCGAACGTGGGAAGCGGACCGACTGTTCCGCGAGCACTACGACATGATCCTCGGGCCCGCCGATGTGGCGATGTTGATCACCCGAACCGAAGGGTGGGCCGCAGGGCTGCAGCTCTACAACCTGGCGGCCCGCGATCAGCCGCTCGACGTCAGACGGAGGTTGATCGGTGAGCTCAGTGCCACGCGGGTCGGCCGCGACTACCTGGCGCGCAACGTACTGGCTGGATTGCCGACGGATCTGCAGTCGTTTCTGATCGAGACGTCGGCGCTGCCGGTGTTGACCGGTGAGCTGTGCAATCGCGTCACCGGCCGCACGGACGGAGCGACGGTGCTCGAGCATCTCGAGCACAACCAGCTGTTCACGATTGCCATCGATCAGCGCGGCGCCTACCGCTACCACGAGGTGATGCGCGCCCATCTCGAGGCGTGTCTGCAACAACGACGCGGCGTCGCCGACGCCAACGCCCACCACCGACGAGTGGGCGGGCTGTTGGAGGCCGAGGGCCGCATCGACGACGCGCTCCACGCCTACAGCCGCGCCGGCCATTGGCCGGCGGTGAGCCGGCTCGTGGCGCATCGAATGGCGCACCCGGCGATGCTGGGCCCGGTTGCCGGTGACGCCTGGATCGAGCTGGTGCCGGCACCGATCGTCGAGAACGATCCATATCTGTTGCTGGCGCGTGCGCGTGAGCGAACGGTCAACGGCCGCCTCGGTGCAGCCTTGCGCGACTACGACCGAGCTGCTGCCGGCGCGACGCTCGAGTCGTTGGCGCGGACCTGCGAGGACGAGCGGGCGACGTTGCTCGGCTGGTCCGACCCCAACGCACCGCTTCCGCCCGGCTGGCTCGGTGAACTTCGTCGCGCCGCGCAGTGGTCCGCTGATTCTCCCGATCCTCTCGCACCGATGGCGGAGCTACCGCTCGACACGCTCGAGCCGGGAGAGCTCAGCAACGTGCTCGCCCATGGATTGTCGCTCCTGATCGCCAACCAACCCGCGGCTGCCGACGAGGTGCTGTCGGCAGTTCTACGTCACCCGCTGGCCGACAGCCGTACCGCAGCCATCGCCGAGTTCGCGCTCGTGCTGGTCGACGGACTGCTCGCGGTGCACCACGGGACGCAACTGCTGCAACCGGCCCGGATCGAGAAGGTCGCCTCGGTGGTCGACCGGTGCGGCCTCGGCTGGATGGCTCGCCTGACCCGGGCGTCGTTGGCGCTGACCTCGCAAGCCGACGGCTGCGACGCGGCCCACGCCGTGCGGGAGCACTGCGAGCGCGACTCCGACGCATGGGGCGCAGCGCTGTCTCACTGCTGTTCGAAGGCCTTGGTCGACTGCTGCGCGCCGACGACGCGTCGGCGACGTTCGACGAAGCATCGCGGGCTTTCGACAAGCTCGGCGCGACGGCGATGGTCGGCCTCGTGCGCCAACTCCGTGGCGACAGCGGCGGTGCGCAAGGGGCACGGTCGGCGCCGCAGGGCACCGGTTCGATGCGCGTCTACTGCTTCGATGCGCTCGAGCTCGTGATCGGTGGCAAGCCTGTCGATCTCTCGGTGGTACGTCCCCGTGCTCTCTCGGTGTTGCGCCTGCTGGCGTTGCATGCGGGCCGTCCGGTCCATCGCGAGGTTCTGATGGAATCGTTGTGGCCCGATGTCGAGCCCGATGCGGCGCTCCACAGCCTGCAGGTCGCGGTCTCGTCGATTCGCAAGCTGATGCCCGAGCGACCAGCGCCCGGCATTGTTCGCCGCGGTGACGCCTATCAATTGGAAATGAGCCCAGATGCCTTCTGCGACGTTCGGTCGTTCCAGGTCTGGCTGGCCTCGGCGACCGCAGCGGCCGCTCGCAACGACCATCGACGGGCCTTCGACGCGGCGCTGCGAGCCACCGAGGTGTATCGCGGCGACCTGTTGCTCGACGAAGGCCCCGCCGAGTGGGTTGTCGGGCACCGCGACGCGCTGCGTCTCGACATGGTGCGGGCGTGCACCATTGCCGGTGACGCGGCGATGAAGCTCGGCATTCCACAAGAAGCGACCCGCGTGTCAGAGCGCGGCCTCAGCATCGACCGCTATGCCGACCAGTTGTGGCGCCTGCAGATCGAATCCCTGGAGCAATCGAGCGACCGCGCCTCCGCCGAACGTGTCCGCCGCTCCTGGCAAGAGATGATGGACGAGCTCGGCGTCGCCTGAGCCTCGCCTGCGCTGCCGTGAGCAGATTGGGCGGCGCTCGTCAGCTCTGTCGCGCAGGCTCCGGCACCTGACAACGTTCGAGACTTTCCCTCTCGCCTCGGGTGAGCCACGATGAAGAGCATGGATCACCCAGATCAGCCAGCCGATCCGTCACCGGCTCCGCCCAACCTCGACGCACTCGTTCCAGCGGCGATCGCCCGCAAGGCCGAAGACATCGGGTTAGCGAAGACGGAGATGGAGTTCGCCAAGTTGTTCGTGCTGGCAGTCCTTGCCGGTGCGTTCATCGCCCTCGGAGCGATGTTCTCCACGGTGGTCACTGCCGGCGGTGGCGTTGCGCCCGGGATCAGTCGCCTGCTCGGAGGTGTGGTCTTCGCCCTCGGCCTGGTTCTCGTCGTGGTCGGCGGGGCGGAGTTGTTCACCGGTAACACGCTGGTCGTCATGGCCTTTGCGAGCCATCGCGTGCGGCTCGCCAGGCTGTTGAGGAACTGGGCCATCGTCTACCTCGGCAACCTCGTCGGCGCCGTCGCGACAGCGGCGCTCGTGGTGTTCTCGCGGCGGCTCGAAGCAGGCGATGGCGCCGTCGGACTCCGGGCACTCGACATTGCCACGGCCAAGACTCACCTGATGATTCCCGACGCGTTCGTCTCCGGCGTCCTCGCCAACACGCTCGTCTGCCTGGCGGTCTGGTTGTCGATGTCGGCGCGTTCGGTCACCGACAAAGTGATTGCGGTCGTACCACCGGTTGCCGCGTTCGTAGCTGCGGGCTTCGAGCACAGCATCGCCAACATGTACTTCGTGCCGGTCGCACTGTTTCATCGGCTCTTTGCCCGGGCCAGCTTCTGGCGCACGACCTCGACGACCGCCGACGAGTACGCGTCGATCACGTGGTCGCGCTTCGTCGTCCGCAACCTCGTCCCGGTGACGCTCGGCAACATCGTCGGCGGGGCGATCTTGGTCGGGTTGACCTACTGGTTCGTGTACCTGCGCCGCTCGTCGCCGGCAACCTAGAAGAGGGCTTCGCGGCGGCCGTCGGCGTGGATCTGGAATGGGCGATGCACCTGGCGGAGCGTCGTGCCGTCCGCATCGCTCTCGGTGACGAGGAAGTCGACGGTCATCGTGGCGATGGCGTCGTCGAAACGGGGGTGCCCGAAGGCAACCTGCACATCGAGGTGACCACCCGGGTCGGTGCCCAGCCAGTCGACCCAGCCGACAGCGTTCTCGATGAACACGAGGCGATCATCGTCTTGCGGCCAGGCGCGACCCTGCCAGTTGCAATAGAGGTGGTACTCGCCCGCCGATCCCATCGCCATCTGCCATCGGAGGTGGTAGTCCTCCGGCAGCACGTCGTCGCGGATCGAGGCGATCATGTGCTCGCCCATGTTGATCGGGTACGCACACGCCGCGACCGGCATGCTGAGTTGACCGGACGACGCAAACACCGGGTACCACGTGTCAACGATGCGGTTGTAGGCGTCGCTGATGTCGAGGTCCGTGCGAATCGTCACCGCTGGCTCACTTCTTCTTGAAGAATTCGATCTCGGTCAGGCCGAGGTCGGTGCCATTGAGCGATTCGTAGATGCTGGTGATGGCGATCTTGAAGTGCTGCACGTCCTTTCCGTTGTGAATCGTGACCGTCTGCGGCTCCGGTGTGTTCTTCAGCTGCACCTCGTACGAGGCGCCGGTGTCGAAGATGAACAGCAGCGACTTCGGTCGATGGTGGCCCTGGAAGTCGTCGCTGGCACCTGTGCGCACGATGACCTTGGCGAGGTCGACCTTCTCGGTCAGTTGCACATCGAGCTCCGGCCTGAAACCCTCGGCGGGCGGGGCAGTGAGCCAGTAGGTGTTCTTGAAACCGTCGACCGCCATCGTCCCCGGATGATCCGGATTGGGCGTCACATCGTTCGACGTCGTGCCCGGACCCACCGTTACCTGATCGAACTGCGGATGGATGACGGACAGGACCTTGTCCTTGCCATGGGTGTACTGATCGTTGACCCAGTGGCGGAACGGCGAGTAGACGCCGTAGACGATGCCGAGTACCAGCAGGACGATGCCGCCGATGCGCCGAACAGGGCCGATGAATCGAGCGATGCCCTTGCGCTTCGGGCGCTTCTTGCCTCCCTCTTTGGCGGTCCACGGTCGTTCGCCTGCCATTGCCGACTTCGGCTTGCGGCGAAAGACGCGCTTCCACCATGGGATCTTCACGACCACGGCTGCGGCCAGCGACGTGCCGCAGCGACTGCAGAACTTTCGGCCGGGCGCGTTGGCCTCGCCGCACTCGCCGCAGATCAGGTCACCCTTCTGCGGCGTGCGCGTCGGCTTGCCGGGTTGCACCTTCGGCGGCTTCTTGCGCTGCGGGGCCTGTGGCTGTACGGCCTGTGGTTGCACCGGCGCCGGTTGCTGCACGTCGGCCACGAGCCCGGCGACGACATCGGACGACGGGGCGCTCGGCGGCGGCGCGGCCGACGGTGGCGGCGTGCGCGTCGGGAGCGCCGGGCCGGTGCCCGGCGCTCGATGGAGGTGGGGTCTGGGCCACGAGTGCGGCCGCGATCTGGCGTGCCTCGGTCGACGCCGGACCACTGACCGCGGGTGCCGGACCCGCCGCTGCACCTGGGAACCCGGGAGGCTGTGGTCCCGCAAGGCCGGGACCGGCTGGTGGCCGTGGTGGTCCGCCGGCGCCTGGGCCTGGTGGTGGTCCGCCGGGTCGTGGTGGTGGTCCGCCCGGCCGGGTGGTCCGCCGGTGCCTGGGCCTGGTGGTGGTCCGCCGGGTCGTGGGGGTGGTCCGCCGGGCCCTGGTGGTCCGCCGGCGCCTGGGCCTGGTGGTGGTCCGCCTGGGTCGTGGTGGTGGTCCGCCTGGTCGTGGGGGTCCGCCGGGCCTGGGGGTCCGCCGGCGCCTGGGCCTGGTGGTGGTCCGCCGGGTCGTGGTGGTCCGCCTGCGCCTGGGGGTCCGCCGGTCGTGGTGGTCCGCCTGGCCCTGGGGGTCCGCCTGGTCCTGGTGGTCCGCCGGGTCCTGGGGGTCCGCCGGGTCCTGGGGGTCCGCCGGGTCGTGGTGGCCCGCCGGCGCCTGGGGGTCCGCCCGGCCCGCCGGCGCCGCCGGGACCGCCCGGGCCGCCCGGTCCTGACGGAGTCGACGACACAACCGGCTTGGCTTCACCGACGTCGGCGTAGATCACCTTCTGGATGCGCTCGTACAAACTGCGCTTCTGCTGGGGCTCCTCGACCTCTGGCTCGGGGGCCGGGGCTGCCTGCTTCTCGCCGGTCCACTCCAGGAAGCCTCCACACGCGCCACAGAACGAGTCGGCGTCGGAGTTCTTGAACCCGCACTCCTTGCAAACGATCATGAAGGATCCTCTCCACCCTTGCGCTTGCGACGCTTGGCGATCTCGACGACATGCACGACGTGTGCAGGCTTCGCCGCGGCGACCATGCGGTCGACCGTGCCCTCATTGATAGTCGATGGATCGTCAACACTCACGCGCACTGCCATCCGAGGTTGATCGTCGCCAGGCGGATCGGTGCCCGGCGTCAACGACCATGCCGCGCCGCCGCTCTCGGAGATCTCGACATCGCCGCCGGTGTAGATCGCCAGTTCAGCGGTGAGACCACGGATCGTGCCGCGCCAGCGGTACAGCTCGGCGATGTTGGCGATGAACGCTCGGCTGCGATCGAGCGGCCAGCCCTCGTCGATGACCACGCCGACCCAACCTGCGAGCCAATCGAGGAAGTCCTCGGGTGCGAGCCACGGGTCGACATACGTCTCCAGGCAGTCGAGCGTGGTGAACACCGGGGCCAGCACGTCGTCGAGCCCGCCAGTGAACTCGGCGGTGAACAGGTCGTCCTGATAGATGCCGGGCAGCAAGGAGATGATGGGAACCGGCGATCGCAGCCCGTCGATCGTGCCCCTCATGGTTGCTCGCTCGAGTTCGACGGTCGTCATGGCTCGACGACTCGGATCTGGTGTTCGTAGGAGAACGCGATCGCGCTGGAGACGAGCTCGAGTCGGGTCGTGGCCTGGCCCCGTTCGCCCGTCACCGGGTTGGCGCCGAACAAGCGGATCTCCTCGACGAAGTCGACGCCGCGGATCTCTTGCAGTGCCGTGTACGCCTCGCCCGATTGGATCGGACGGCCCCACGGCCACCCCTTGCCGTCCGGCCCGCCGACGAGCGGGTTGAAGTATCGGTGCAGCACGGCGGATGCTTCCTCGCGCACTCGCACGATGCTGGTCTTCGGCTTGGCCTTGACCTGGGCGACCACGGTGACGCCCTGGTAGACGGGAGGTTCGATGATGACTCTGGTGCCCACCAGCCTGGCTCCGTCGAGGGCGTTGAGGATGCGGGCCATCGTCTCCTCGCTGGGCACGAGGTGCTCGAAACGGATCTGGCCGTCGACGATCGGCGCGGCGGGCACGACGAGGATCCGAACGCTGCCGGCATCGGCTCCGTCACCTGCCGGCAGGCACTTGACCCGGGCAACCTCGGGCGCCGCAGCGCGAGTGAGTTGCTCGAAGTCTTCAGCAGTGACGGCCCGGTTGCGGGTGCGCAGCAGGATCGGCCCGCGGGTCTTGGCCGACTCGAGGTCCTCGCCGTCGACGCCACCGACTGCCGGTCCGCGGTTCTCCACGCCGGCGATGAATGGGATCGACGACTTCAGGGTCTGGATCGAGCCGGCACCGACGTTGCCGATCCGGCCTCCGCCGGTCGCGTACGCCTCGAGTTGCACGATCGCGCCCTTCGGGGCGACGGCGCCGTACTGACGCATCGAGCCGTCCGCTTCGCGAACCCCGGGGCCGAACGTGATCACACCGTGCACGGCGTCGAGCACGAAGACGTGGTCGTCGGCGGAGCTGCTGGCGAAGTGCTCGACCTGCTGCCACTCGGTCTGGCCGTCTTCCGAGGTGACCAGCAGCCGGAGCGCGTCACCGGCAGGCAGCACCGGTGCGTACGCGGTCTTGAACGTCTCGCCGGGCACGCCCTCCGACACTCCCAAGGTCTCGTGTTCGATGACATCGGCATGGGCCGCATCGGCGGTACCACCGATGGTGTCGGCGATGAGGCCGTGGATCATCGGCGAGGCGCTGTACGACGGCTGCCCGTCGACGTCGGGAGTCACTCGGGCACGCAGCCAACCGCCGCGTTCGCCGTCGAGCAAGCGTGGCCGAATGTTGACGCGGCACGTGCACGGTGATCGACCCGTCGCGGTTCAGCCCGCCGGTGGTGTCTTCGCTGACCTCGCACGCATGCCACGTCGTGCCGTCGTAGGCCTCCCACTGCAACGGCGGATCGTCGGGGTCGACGCCCACGCCTTCGATGGTGCAGTGGAACTGCAAGCGCACAGCGCACTTCGGCACGGCCTCGGTGAGGCCGACGAGCAGCGCATCACCCGGAACCGGCGGCCCGGAGAACGCGGCGAATGGCACTCGCAGCCGGAGCTGTTCGGTACGAGCCTCGCGACCCTCGGCCGACGCGCCCGAGGTCAGCACGGAGCTGAGCGAGCAGGCCACGATCGGGAGGTCCTCCACCGTCGTGAACACGACGGGCTCCTCGGTCTCGGTCCGCATCGTCGCGGCGCGCGTGCCACGCGGCAACGTCATCGTCGCCTGCGCGGGCGACGAGAGGTAGAACGTCACGCCGGTGCGCGCCGACGTGGCCGGGAACAGTTGCAGGCCGATCAGCTCGAGGAACTTCAGGTACAACCGGTCGGGCACACGGTTGAGCCGGTACAGCAAGACATCGGTCATGTAGGCGAACGTCTCGATCAGGGTCACGCCCGGGTCCGACACGTTGTGGTCGGTCCATGTCGGGCAGCGGGCCTGAACCATCCGCTTGGCGTCGTCGACCAACTGCTGGAAGCGTCGGTCGTCGAGATCTGGTGCTGGCAGTGCCATCAGTAGTCACTCCCGTCGTTGGGGATCGTGTAGTACGGGAACACGAGGTTGCGGCGATCGTTGGTGCCCTTCACCGCGTATTGGATGTCGATGAAGACCAGCTCGTGATGATCGACGTCGGGCGTGGCGATCACCTTGACCACGTCGACGCGTGGCTCCCACCGCTGCAGCGCCCGTTTCACCTCGAACGCCAGCGCCGTGGTCATCTCCTCGTCGACGCTGCGGAACACGAAGTCGCGCACGCGCGAGCCGAACTCCGGCCGCATCGGGCGCTCGCCGGGATAGGTGAGCAAGATGATGCGCATCGAGTCCTCCAACTCGCGCTCGCGGCGCACCATCGCGATGCCGCCCGAGGCGGTGAGTTGCGGCGGGAAGGCCCACCCTGTTCCGACGAAGTCGTAGTCAACCGGCATGTCTCGTCGTCTCCCTAGTTCAACTTCACCATCGAGCCGGACAGCTCGACCAGACCTGCGCCGCCGTCGAGCTTCACACCGGCAGTGCCCTTGATCTCGACGTTGGCGCGTGCCGCCGTCGAGCACGATCCCGGTGCCGCCCTTCAACGTCAACTTGCCCGGCGCGGCGGCCTCGATCGTGATGTCGCCGGCGCTCTTCACGGTGATCTCGCCACCGGTGGACTTCTGCTCGATCGAGATCTTGCCGATCGGGTTCATCACGCCGCCGTCGCACACGATCTTCAGTTCGCCGTTGACCACATCGAACGTCAACTGCAGCTTGGCGTCGGCGTCGCCGAGCGTGATCATGCTCTTCGTCGGCGGGTTGGGCGTGAGCGGCGACGGGATCTCGTCCTCGAACGCCAACTGGTTGCCGGTGCGCGACACGATGCCGCGCTTGACGATCTGCGCCGAGAGGCCGGACGACTTGACTGCGCTCGACAACAGCGGGTGTTCGGTCTTGCCGTTGATCAGCCCGCCGATCACGTACGGACGTCGCGTGTCGCCGAACTCGAATCCGACGAGCACCTCGTCGCCGACCTCCGGAAGGAACAAGGTGCCCCACTCCTTGCCCATACCGACCTGCACGACCCGCGCCCAGTCGGTCTCGTAGAACGGGGCCAGCCATGGGAAGCCGAGCTTGACCCGGCCCCACTTCTTCGGGTCGTTGTTGTTCGTCACGACGCCGATGACGTTGCCGTTGATCGTCTGCGGTCGCACGCTGGCGCTGCCCAGCGAGGCCAGCCCCAGCAGGGTGCGGTCCTGGCGGCCGCTGACCTCGAAGTACGTCGAGTAGCCACCGATCTCGGATTCGAACTCGTGGCGAGCCGCGGTCACGATCCATTCGCCGGTGAACTCCTCGGCCACGCCGGCGATCTTGATCTTCTTGCCGGCCTGGACGCCGGGGTTGCCGTAGCAGACGCCTTCGGCTTCGAGGATCGTGCTGGCCAGGTGCTCGGCCACACCCTTGGCCATCTCGTCGACCGCCGAGGTGGTCGGCGAGCCCCAGTCGAGCGGCCGGTTGGAGATCACCCTGGCCTTCATGCTCGGCATCAGCCCGAGGCTCGGGAGCCCCGGGATGTTCGGCAGGGTGGGGATCGGGAACGGCAGGCCGGTGAACGATCCGGCCAGGGCCTGCGGATCGGGATCGTCGTCGAGTTTGGCGGTGCCGGTCTTCAGCGGCGCGGTGCCGACGACCACCTCGGCCTTCTCGTAGTCGTAGACGCGCACCTCGACCTCGGAGGGGATGTTCGCCGCGCTGCGCCGCGGCCGGAACGACTGCAGGTTCTGCTGGAACGTCAAGGTCGGCGGGCCCCCGCCGGCCAGGCTGCGACGCCGCGCCGGCGATGGCGCCGCCGATGCCGCCGCCGCCACTCGGCTTGGCGCTCGATGCCTCGCGGAAGAAGAACTTCCCCTGCGCGACCCCGGTCTCGAAGCCGATCTCCTGGGCGCGAGCGCGCAGGAAGTCCCAGTCGGTCTCGCTGATCTGCGAGACATGTCGATGCGTGGTCGACGTGTCGCTGATGTCGGTCTCCATCAGCCCGGCTTCGCGTGCGATCTTGGCGGCGATGTCGCTGTCTTTCATGTCGACGAACGTCCGCGTCCGGCTCGATCGCTGCAGGCGATGGGCCTTCTCGTAGCCGCGCAGGATCGTGTAGATCGTCAGGCCGTGGTACTCACCTTCGATCGAGGTGACCTCACCCTTGATGAGGCACTCGGCGTGTGGGCTGCCGGACTCGCCGCCGTAGATCTCGACGAGGCTGCCGATGCGGACCATCAACTGCTCGATCACCGAGTTGTCGGAGTCCTCGAACGTCAGCTCGAACATGTCGGGGAGGTGCAGCCGGGTGTCGACCACGGTGCGCTTCAGCTTGGGCTGAATCGTCGGCAACAGGTCGATCGAGTTGACCGACACGGTCGGCGCGACGGTGGTCGACAGATCGGTGAGCGCGTCGAGACCGAGCGACATGTCAGGTCACCCCTTCCCGACGATCTCGTTGGCGTTCGGGAGGTACACGGTGTCGCCGGGCTTGACCCGGAACGGGTCGTCGATGCCGTTGGCGGCAGCAACGCCGCGCCACACCTTGGGTGTGCCGTAGGCCGCCGTGGCGATGGTCTGCACGTTCTCACTGGCGCTGACGATGTGCCGCTGCCGGCCCGGAAGACCACCCGACGTCGGGTTGGTGGGCAACATCCCGAAGATGTTGAACTCCTCCGTGACCGTGAACGTGATGGCTGCCCGATCGGGTGTTCCAGAAGACGAGAAACGCTCGAAGCTGACCGTCACGGTCGTGAGCGTGCAGCGCATGATCTGCGTGCCCCACTGGAAGATCAGCGGCGGCGGCTTGGCGGCGAGGTTGATGCGCCCGCCGGTCAACGCGCCGACCGCCGCGCCGATCAACTGCCCGATCAGGCCACCGCCCGGATCCATCCAGTCATAGAGCTGCTGGGCGCGATCGTGCACGTCGTCGCCCACCAGCCAGCCGGCGCCCTGCAACGACTTCGGTGGCGCCTTGAGGAGGATCGACGGCGTCGAGCCGACCCCGGCCGGCGACGCATTGGGGCGCGTGGTCGTCTGGCTGCCGCGGTTGTACTTCAACGACTCGGGGTTGAAGTCGAATTCCACCATCTCGAACGGCAGGTGCTCGTTGATCAGTTTCGCTTTCATGGCGACTCCTAGAGGAACCCTTCGTGAACCAGCTCGAGGACCTCGATCGCCACGTCGTGGCCCGCCGAGTTGAGCGTCGGGCCTTGCCACAGCGCCGGCCGGGCGTTGGCGAACGTCCACTCCGAGACCGTCTGGTTGTGGCTGTCGCGCAAGGTGATCGTGGCGGTCCCGCCATCGGTGGCATCGATCATCGAACGCAACCAGCTCATCACCTTGCTCGAGTCCCGAGCGTTCATCGCTCGCTTCAGCACGAGGTGCGGATAGAAGACCCGGTCGGGCAGGTACACCTTGTGATCGTTGTTGCCGCCGACCTTGATCTCTTTCAAACCGAAGTCGACCTTCAGGCCGTCGCACGACGACCACGCGCCGAGGTCGATGCCATCGACGTTGACGTCGAAGCGCATGACGAGCCCATATTGGGTCGAGTCGGTGAGAGGCATCGGGAATCAGCTCCGGTCAGGCGATGTCGTCGTCGAGGAAGCCGAGGTGGACGATCTCGAGCTGTTCGGTGGCGATCTTGCTGGTGCCGGCGTCGAAGCCGCCGACCGACCACTTCGACGGCATGGCGCTGCGCATCTCCCAGGTGAAGACCGGCTTGTCGGCCGAGTCCTTGAGCTCGATCACCATCAGAGCCCGGCTTGTGGCTCTTGGCCGTGTCACTCAGCCACTTGCGCACCTTCTCGGTGTCGGCGGTGACCGCGCGGCTCAGCTTCACGGTCGAGTACTTGGTCGCACCCGGGCAGTACCACCGCGAGTTCCAGGCGTCGCCGGCGCGGTACTCGACGACATCGAAGGTGACGTCGAGTCCGTCCACCTTCGCCCAGCTGCCGAGGTCGATCTCGCCGGGGGCGTCGACCTTGACAGTGAATCGGTTGGCAAGTGCCAAGGGCACGTCGTTGGCAATGGGCATTGTTCTCTCCTTACAGAATTCGGCTAGCGGAAGTCGGCGAGCAGGCCGGCCCGCTCACGGTCGATCAGCAGTTCCTGGCGCAATCTGCTGCGGATGGTGGGGTACAGACGGGTGGCCAGTTCGTCGAGCGCGTACGGGTCGCCGACGATGTTCTCGACGGCGTCGTGTGCAGCACCGGGATGGGGTGTGCCGTGCGCTGCGGCACCGGGGTGTGCCGCATCGGGATGCGCACCAGCGCCGGCGTGCGCTGCGTCGGGGTGTGCGCCGGCGGCAGCACCGGCGGCACCGTGGTGCACCGGCGGCACGCGTGCGCGCCGGCGGCACCGCGCGCACCGGCAGCGGCAGGTGCTGGGGAGACCTGACTGTGGAGGTCGCGCTCGAACGCGCTGTCGAAGCCGAGCACAGACCCGAAGAACCCGAGTTCGGCATGGGCGATGTCGCCGGCCAGCGCGTCGCCGAGTGCGCCGAATCGACCCGACATCGTTGCATCGGTGCGCCAGTGCTCGGCCGGGTGGGCCCCGCGCCGGTTCCGGTACCTCCGGCCCCGTGCGCCCCGGCACCAGCGCCAGTCGGTGAACCTGTCCCGGCGCCGGTGGGATGACCGGTCGCGGCTCCGGTCGGCGCGCCGGCTCCGCCCGTCGCAGTTGGCGTGCCGCCGGGCCCGCCACCCGGGCGGGCTCCGGGCCCAGCCCCACCGCCCGGACGCGCCCCGGTTCCCGTACCAGTGGTCGGCACTCGGGTCAGCGCGGTCAACAACTCGCTCTCGGTCGGCACGTCGTCGGTGTTGGGGTCGTCGAACAACCGATGGAAGGCGACGTCGTAGCTCTCGTCAGGCACCTCGTCGAGCGCGGCCTCGCTTCGGGCAACCCTGGCTTCGTTGAGCTGCCGGAGGGCGATGGCCGTCTGCTCGCGCAGCAGTTGCATCCGGGCCTCGACCTCGTGCTCGACGCGATCGTGGATCGCCGTCGTCGTGCTCTTCGTCGAGCGAGTCGACCCGCCCGTGGCCGAGCAGCGTGGACTCGTCGTTGAACTGCTGCAGCGCCGCGGTGCGGAGATGCTCCATGCGCAGCTCGGTGTAGGCCTGCTGGGTCTGGCTTCGTTCGAACTCGCGGTTCTGGTTGGCCAACGAGTGCCGCTGTTCGCCCATGAACTCATCGCTGAAGCCGAACACCGAACCGGCCATGCCGAGCAGATCGCTGCCGAGCCCCTGGGCGAGGTTGTTGGCGAACATGCCTGCCCCGCTCCAGTTCTCGTGCCGGGCGGCAGCACCCGGCTGCGCAGCCGGGGCACCGGTCGTCAAACGCTGGGTACCCGTCGCGGCCGTCATCGACGAGGGTGGCATCGTGAAGATGATCCCGCCGTTGCCATCGGGCCGGGCCAGGCCGCTGTCGACGAGCTCGCGCATCATCTGCTTGGTCGAGGCAGCCAACTCGGCTTCGGCGGAATCCGTGCTCGGCGGCCGGGCGTGCAACAGGTCCGGCGACGGTTTCGGCGCACCGCCGTCCCCCCGTACGTACTGTTCGACCTGCTGGGCGTGCGCCTCGAGGGCCCGACCGGCCTCGCTGCCCTCGTCGGGCAATGGGCCGCGCACGATCTGCTGTGCGGCGTGGGTCAGTTCGTGGGCCAGTGTTGCTCGGCCGGTGGGCTGGTCGAGCGGCCCGACCTCATCGGCGACGTGCACCTCGCCATCGCGTGTGAAGGCCTGGGCGTTCATCGCCCGCGCCTCGGCCGACACAGCCGGGCCGCGGTGCACGAGTCGATCGCCGACATCGATCCCCAGCACATCGCGCATCGTGGCGCGCATGTCGTCGGGCACGGACTCGGTGGCCGGCGTCTCGGCCCGCTCGCGCTCGACCCGCATCGCCTCGGGGAGTGGACCGTGGTACGCGGGCCCGAGGCCCTGACGCCGCGAGTCGGCGAGCCGGGCACGACGCCGCTCGACTGTGCCGCCGGCATCATCGGGCTCGTCGTCGGATCGCCGGGTGCGACGTGACGATCGGATCAACCGGGGCGGCACTCGGCTGCACGGGCTCGCCGATGGCCAGCAGTTGCTCGACCGGCGACAGCATCTGCGTCTCGAGCTGGGTGGGGCCGACGGGCGAGAGCTGGCGGTGCTCGATCGCCGGCAGCGCCGACGGCTCGTGCAACTCCGGCGTCGCGTCATCTCGGTCGGGCACAGCCGGGGCGAGCACGCCACGGAACGACCCGATCGGTGCATCCATCTGACGCACGTGGTCGAGACGTGCCGAACGCACCAGCACTTGCCGGCTGGCCAGCCCTTGCGTGAACGCCCGCGTCGCGGCCGTCAGTTCGATCGGCCTCCCGCCGGCCACGTGCAGCGGCGGCAGCGTTGCCCAGTCGCGGCGCGTCGGGGCGGCGACTGCCGGCCTCGTCGGCTCAGCGGTCGCGACCGACCCTGCGTCCCCGGTCGGCGACTCGGGGGACTGGGCGTGGCGGGCGAACGGCCATTTCATCAGAGACCGGGGCCGTTGATCTCTCGATTGATGTCACCGATCGCGTTGATGAAGGTCCGCCGCAGCGGATGCTCCATCGCCAGGATCGATTCGAGCGGCCAGTGGAAGTAGTAAGCGACGTACGCGACCTCTTCCACCAACTGCGCGGTCGCGTACGTCATGATCCCCCCGGCGCGGCTCCGCTGATGTCGATCGCGAATCCATGAGCGCACTTCGGGCAGGTGACGTCGACTCGTGTGCCGCCGTCCTGGTTGATGCGGCGGTAGAGGTCCTGCAGGAACGCCAGATCGGAGGCGAACAGGTTCTCGATCACGCGACTGTCGACCTCGGGGAGCGACCCCAGGTTGGTCACCGTCCTCGTCAGCAGCAGCACCGCCAGGTACGCAGGATTCTCGCGGACCCGCGGGTCGGTCTGCGGCCAGATCTCGTCGCCGGCCGTGGCCAGTCGCATCACGCCTTCGCGATGCAACTGGCCACGATCGTCGACATAACCGCGGGGCAGGGTGAACGGGAACTTCGTGCTCAATGACGGCCGTTCGGCCGACGGCGCGCCGCCTGTCGAACGGTCGAGCATCGGGGTGCTCACGCCGCCACTCGCTGCAGGTGATCACACACGATCGTCACCGTTTCGGTCAGCACCTCCGACGACCCGGCGCGCAAGGCGCCGAGCTCGATCTTGCTGGGCCAGGCGTTCTCCAGGTGGTAACGAGCGACGGGCTTGCCGGCCGCATCGAACATGACGAGCGAGCAGCTCTTGCGAGCTGCGCCCATCTCGCCGAAGCGCGCCGTCTCGTGCCATGTCCACATCTGCGGATCCTGCGTCTGGGCTCGCTTCAAGACGATCGTCGCCAGCACTGGGTTCGATGGGATGTTCATCTGCACCAGGCCCTTCTCGCCCGACTCGACGAACTCGACCGTCTTGATCTCGGTTCGGATGCCTTGCAGCTCCGAGAACGAGGCGATCTCGTAACCGTCAACGGTGATCGAAAACCGTGCGGCGGTGATTGGACTGTTCTCAGCCATTGGTCAGGCTCCTCATTCCTCGAGTCCGGCGCCGCCGGAGAATTGACTGATTCGGAAGACGACGAACTCGGCCGGCTTCACCGGGGCGATCCCGATCTCGACGGTCAAGATCCCGGCGTCGCGGTTCTCGGGCGGGTTGTTCTCCTCATCGCACTTCACGAAGAAGGCCTCACCCGGGGTGCGACCGAACAGCGCGCCGTCACGCCACACCCGACGAAGGAACATGGTGACGGTGCGGCGCACCGAGTCCCACAACTTCGGATCGTTCGGCTCGAACACCACCCAGTTCGTCCCCGACAGGATCGACTCCTCGACGAAGTTGAACAGGCGGCGCACGTTGAGGTAGCGCCATTCCGGGTCACTCGACAGCGTGCGTGCGCCCCAGACGCGGATGCCTTGACCGGGGAACGAGCGCACGCAGTTGACGGCGATCGGGTTGAGTTGGTCGTGCTCGCCCTTGGTGATGTTCAGCTCCAGCGAGATCGCGCCGCGCACGACCTCGTTGGCCGGTGCCTTGTGCACGCCACGGGTGTCGTCGTTGCGGGCCCACACGCCGGCCATGTGGCCGGACGGGGGAACGAAGATGGCCTTGCCCTTGGTGGGATCCATGACCTTCAGCCGCGGCCAGTACAGCGTGGCGTACTTGCTGTCGTAGCCCGCCTCGTTGACCCGCCAGTCCTTGATCTGTTGGGCGTTCAACGAGGGCGGTGGGTCGAGGATGGCGACGCGGTCGGCCATCAGTTCGCAGTGGGCGATCATCGCCAACTGGACGGCCTTGAAACCCTCCATGTCGATCATGCCGCGCTCGAACGCCGCGGTGAGGTCGGGCACGCAGAGCATCGTGACCTCGTCGATGGCTTCGAGTCCGCCGAAGCCGGTGCGGTCGGACGAATCACCGACGTAGTCGGCAGCCGACACCTGCACGGAATCCGGCAGCCCGGCGCCGCCGCCGAGATTGATGTGGGCGCCCTTGTGGATCTCCATCGTGCCGCCACCGCGGACCTCCTCGACGGAGATCAACTTCGACTCGGCCTTGACGCGAGTTGCCACGTTGTTCGGGCCCTTGCGCAGGGTGACGTTGTCGAACGTCTCTTCGACCTTGTCGCCGCGCTTGACGATCAACTTGAACTGGTCGTTGTTCTCGCCGGCCTCGGATGCGTCGTGGGTCTCGACGCTCAGTGCGTCGCCGCCGGCACCGCTCTCCAGCGCCTTGACCACCAGTCCGGGCTTGCCTTCCCCGCCTGCCGGTAGCTCCGCCTGCGCCACGGGGGTGCTCCCCGCGCCGTCGCCATCGTCGCTGCCGATGCGCACCACGTACGCCGCACCGCCACCGTTGAGGAAGTACCCGTACACCGCGTGAGCCAGGTACGACCCGTCGACGAAATCGCCGAAGTTCTGGGTGAACTGGGTCCAGTTGGTCACGAGGGTGGGTTGGTTGGCGGGGCCCTTCTCGGCAAATCCGACGAAAGCGGCGACGGCGGTGCCGACACCCTCGATCGGCTTCGAACCAGACGACACCTCCTCCATGTAGACGCCGGGCGACAGATAGGTCGGCATGGGTGGTACTCCTTCGTCGGACGATACGGATCGTGCACCTCGGACCCGCGGCCCGTGGTTGTGGTGCATCTTCGGTCACACCTCTTTGTTCGGGAAGGTGCGGTCGATCCTCGGGTAGGGCAATGCGACGTGCACGAATGGGCAGGTCGGGGTGTCCGTTGACGTCTTTCGTCACGCCGCCGAGCGGCAGACACTTTTGTGGTGATCGCAGACGCAGACCGATCGCTCTCCAACTTCCTCGTTTCGGTGCTCGACGCGGGAACATCGGTGACCTTCGAGACACCGACAGACGAGTGGGCCAAGGCTGTGAAGCGCCCGGCGGTGTCGTGCTTCCTGCACCGCACCGTCGAAGACATCGATCGGCGGGCTGCGGATTGGTCCGATCGAGCGCAACGCCGACGGCCGGGTCGGTGGTCGCCAGCCACCCGTGCGTCACTACCAGTTGCACTACCAGGTCAGCGCCTGGGCGAAGTCGGTCGAGGAGGAGCACCGCCTGCTGGGCCGGGTGATGGAGGCGTGTCTGATGGGCGAGATCGTCGCCGCAGAACATCTCGCCGGAGTGTTCGACGGCGAGGTGCAGCCGTTGCTGATACGACTCGGTGTGCCGTTGCCCGACTCGGGTCCGCAACCGCACGACGTCTGGTCGTCGCTCGGCATGCCGCTTCGGGCGTCGCTGGAACTGACGCTGGTCGCACCGCTGCGTCCGGCGCTGTCGACCGACATCGCCCCACCGGCCGAGGAGCTGACGATGGACATGGAGCGCATCGGCCGCGGTGCTCGCCGGGTCGGCGATGCGGATCCGGGAGCGCTCGTCGAGAAGCGATGGACTGCGTTCCGGATCCGCGAGAAGACCTCGGCAGACGACTGACCCGGACGGCTAGACGATGCCGGCCTTGACGGCGTAGGCGACAGCGTGTGATCGATTGCGGAGGTTGAGGCGCGTCGTCACGTCGTGGATCACGTTCTTGATCGTGCGCTCCGAGTAGGCGAGCGCGCTGGCGATCTCGTTGGTGCCGAGCCCGTCGGCCAGCAGCTTCAGCACCTCGCGCTCGCGACCGCTGAGCCCGTCCGAGCCGATGCCGCGTGGTGTGAGCACATCTTGTTGCAGCCTGCTGACCTGGTTGAGCAGGCGACCGATGAGGTCAGGCGCCAGTGTGCCGTCCCCATTTGCAGCAGCGACGACCGCCTTGGCCAGCAGTTCCGGGCTGGCCTCGCGTCGCCGCAACACGCCCGAGACGCCGGCCTCCACGGCGATCATCAACCCGTTGTCGTCGAGTTGCGTGGCCACCAGCACCACCCGTGGGCAGCCTCCGCGTTGGATCCCGCGCACCACGCGCACCGAGGCCTCGTCGATCTCGTCGGTGACGACGACGGCGACCACGGCATCGTCGATGCAGCCGCGCTCGACGACGTATGCCTCGGGCCGGCCACGGAGTTGCGCGGCGACCCCTGCCTCCGAGATCGGGTCGTCACCGTGGACGTAGACGGCAATTCGATCGGACATTTTCCGTTCCCTTCATCTGACTATTTGTCATTGAGACGGTGATGCCCGTCCCAGATACCGCTCTGGCACCCGCACCGACCGTCTCGTCGTGTCGAGCTCCGGTCGCCACGGTCGTGGGCATCATGCGCTCGACGCCTCAACGAGCAATCAACGGCGACTCAACGGGCAATTGTTCTGCCCTGAGGTCGCTTCTCGCGGCGCGGACCGCTGGCTACGATCAAAACCATGGGCTCGAGCGCGTCTCTCGATCGACCCGATCTCGCTGTAGAACCCGGTCAAGAGGTCTCAGCGCAGCTCAGGGTTCGTAACAACGGTTCCGTCGTCGATCAGTTCACGTTCGAAGGGCTCGGTGCCGGCGCAGCGTGGATCGAAGCCGAACCGGACGTTCTCTCGTTGTTCCCGGGAGCTGAGGGCACGGTCACGGTGCACTTTCGTCCACCGAAGTCGCCCAACACTGCACCCGGTCCGACACCCTTCGGCATCAAGGTCGTTTCCGGCGAAGACCCCATGGGCTCGGCCGTGGAGGAAGGTGTCATCACCGTCGGGCGATTCGCCGACCGCACCGTCGAGATCTACCCGGTCACCGCGCGGGGCCGACGCAAGGCACAGTTCGAGATCGCCGTCGACAACCGCGGCAACGCACCGATCGATGTCGAGTTCTCCGGGTCGGACCCGGAGAACGCCTGTCGCTACGAGTTCGCCAGGCAGACGCTGACCGTCGAGCCCGGCACGGCTCACTTCACCAAGTTCGAGGTCATCCCGCACGACACGTTCTGGAAGGGGCCACCCAAGACGCACCAGTTCCAGGTGGTGGTCACCGAGCGGGCGCGGCATGCCGAACTGCCGGCGCCGCAGATGGCGGGCGCCCCCGGCGCGCCTCCGGCGCCCCCCGGCGCGACCACCATGCCGATCCCGGTCGTCGGACCACTGCCCGAGACGGTCAACGGCACGATGCTGCAAGAGGCGCTGGTGCCGCCGTGGCTGATCAAGGCCATCATCGCCCTGATCGCGCTGCTGCTGATCCTGTGGATCTTGTGGATCACGCTGTTCAAGCCGACCGTCGAGTCCGCCGCCAAGGACGCGGTCGCGGCACCACTGGCCTCGCTCAACGACAAGGTCGACGCGCTCACTCCCACGACCGCAGGCGGTGGTGGCGGTGGTGGCGGTGGCGCTACCACGACCACACTGGCCGGTGGCGGCACGCCTTCGGTGACCACCACGACCGTCGCCGGAGGTGGCGCGGACACCGCCACGACCACCACCACGCCCACGTCGACGTTTTCGACACCGTTCGGCAACCCTGCCGACTTCCAGCTCGGGTTCGGCTCGCAGGTGTCCCCGGGCACGAGCCAGGACTTCACCAATCCGTTCTCGTCGACGTTCGCCGTCACCGACATGGTGCTGCAGAACCCCAACGGTGACACCGGCTTCGTGCAGATCAAGCGCGACGGCAACATCATCATGCAGTCCGCGCTGGAGAACTTCCGGGATCTCGATCTCCACTTCGTGGCCCCGTACATGTTCAACCCCGGTTCGAACCTGACGATGACCATCGCCTGCACCACACCCGGTCCGACCCTGCCGGCCTGCGCGATCTCTGGTTCGTTTGGCGGCTTCCAGAAGTGAACCAGAGCCCGCCTCGCGTTCGGCGGGCCGGGCGAATCATCATGGCGGGCCTGCTGGCCAGCGCGTCCGTGGCCTGGATCGGTGAAGGGCACTCGGCGGCCGCGGCCGCCGCTCAACTGATCTCGGTGGACCCGGTTTCCGGTGGGCCGATGGGTTCCCAGAGACACCGATCCGTCGGTCTCCGGTGATGGCAACATCGTCGTGTTCACGGCACACCCCCCGCCTGGCACGGAGTTCGGCAGTGATTGGGTCAACGTCCGCAACCGGGCGGCAGCGTACCACGACACCGGTGCCGGCTCCGTTCCCACCCGACGGCGCCGCGACGACCGGTGGCGTGCTGAGCCGCGACGGCTGTCACGTCGCCTATTGGGGCTTCTCACCGTCGTTTTCAATTGTGTTCATCGTCCCCATCGTGATCCCGGCGCACTGGGACATCTACACGTGGGACATCTGCACGCCCGGCGCAACGCTGGTTCTGGTCTCCACAGCGGCCGACTTTCCCGGCTTGGTCTCGTCCGGGGACTCGATCGGTCCGCTGGCGATCTCCGCCGACGGGCGCTACGTCGCCTACGTCGCCCTGCCGTTTGCCGGGCGTCGGATCGCACGCATCGACACCAGCGGGGCGATCGTCGAGTCCCAGTTCGTCACCGGACCGGGGAATCCGAACTCGATCGACATCTCCGACAACGGCGCCTTCCTTGCCGTCAGTGGCGATGTCACCATCAGCGACGTCACACTCCAGGCGGTGGTGGGTTGGTCCCCACCATGCGTCTCCGGCCTCACCGTTCTCTGCGGCACCGAGTTGCTCTCCGTCAATGACGGCGGTCAGCCGTTGTCGGGCAGCAGTTCGAACCCGTCGCTGTCGGCCGATGGCCGATACGTAGCGTTCACCTCCGATACGGCCGACGTCGTCAGCCTTGCCCGCCGGGGTGCTGACGACCGAGGTGTACGTGCGCGACCGGGCTGCCGGGACGACGCGGCTGGTCACCGACACGCCGGGCACGGCAATGGATGGCCGCGTCGACGAGCCCGAGATCAGCCCCGACGGCACGCAGGTCGTGCTGCAACGGCGGGCCAGCGATTTCGCGCCGCTCGCCGCCGACATCGCCGAGATCTACGTTGCCCGCTCGACCTCGGGCTCCTTCGACACCGCGGTGTTCGACCTGGTGTCGTACGGCGTCGACGGCTCGCCCGCCAGCCGGGACTCCACCGTCCCGTCGATGTCATCGAACGGTCGATACGTGGCCTTTGCCTCCTTCGCCAACAACGAACTGGCCGGAACGGCGATGCCCGTCGACCAGAACGTGTGGATGCGAGACCGGCCGATCGCGCTCGACATCACACCGACGGTCGATTTCGGCACGGTCAACGTCGGTGCGCAGTCGGCCGCGCAGAGCGCGGTCGTGAAGAACACCTCCAGCGTTCCGATCAGCATCGGCTCGGTGGTCCCGCCGGCCGCGCCATTTGCCATCACATCCAATGCGTGCGGCGGATCTCTGGCACCCGGCGCGACGTGTGCCGTGACGATGGTTTTCAGTCCGACAGCGGCGGGAAGCGCCAGTTCGACGTTGACCGTCGCCGGCGATGGGCTGTCGGTGTCCGCGTCGGTGGTCGGAGCGGGACGTGGTGTCACGGTGGTGGTGCCCGGTTCGTTGACGATCGCCCCGACGGCCGCCAACTACGGCACCGTCACGGTGGGCGCCTGCGGTGGCAGCCAAACAGTTCGTCGTGTCGAACCCCGGTCAAACCGCGGTGCCTCTGGCCGGCGTGGCGCTCAGCGGCGCCGGAGCGGATCAGTTCGCGATCGGCGCCAACACCTGCACCGGCTCCCTCGGCCCGGGGGCGACGTGCACCGTCGGTGTGGCGGCGACCGTGACACGAGAGGGCTCGATGTCGGCCACGCTCGGTGCGCTCGGGACCGGCGGCCAGGCCGCCCAGGCCACGCTTGCGGATCCGAGGCACTCGGTGCCCGTGGTGTTCACGCCGACGTTGAAGATGAACCCCGGCGTCGTCAGCCCGGGCGAGGTGACCGCGGCCATCGGGGCGGGCTTCCCGCCGAACATCGAGGTGGAGTTGGCGTTCGCCGGTGAGGCGCCGTTCGCCAAGGTGCAGGTGAAAGACGACGGCACCTTCCGCTACGACTACCTGCTGCTGCGCAACGGCATCCGCATCGGTGGGCGCGAGATCGTGGCGATCGATCAGGCCGAGTTCAGTGGGCGTGCGCGCTCCGCTGCTGATCGACCTGGCGACCTACCGCCCGAGCGGTTTCGGCAGCCCGGCGATCACCAGTGGAGTGCGCTCCCTGGTCAGTCGCGGCGGTTGAGGAGTCCGACATTGACAAACCGGCCGGCACCGTGTTCGCTGTAACCCGTATGGGTGGACCACGGCGGCGTCCCGCAGCTTTTCGTAATCCGGCGCGTGGCCGGGCCGGTCGCGCCGCGCTGGCACTGCTGTTGATGGCCGGAACCGTCGGGTGGATCGGCGAAGGCGACTCCGTCGCAGCGGCGCCCGCCTTGCTCATCTCCGTCGATCCGAAGTCCGGTGGTCCGCTGAGCTCGGACGACTACTCGCCGTCGGTCTCGGGCGACGGGAACATCGTGGTGTTCAACAGCAGTTCATTCAACTCGACGCTGATCGAATCGGTCTACGTCCGAAATCTGGTGACCGGGACCACGACGCCCGTGCCGTTTCCTGCCCAGGTCAACAACACCACGGGTGGCGTGCTCAGCCGTGATGGTTGCCACGTGGCCTTCCTGGGCCAGCACGTCCCGGGCTTCGTCCCGGCGCGCTGGGACGTGTACGCCTGGAACCGATGTCTTCCCAACAACGTGCCGACCCTGATCGCCGCGCCCGGCCTCACGGAGCTGTTTCCGGTGATCGAGTTGGCGATCTCCGCCGACGGCCGATACGTCGCCTACTACGACACACCGACATCCAGTGCCGCCACACATCGCCCGAATCGACACCAGCACGGCGACAGAGGACGTGCTCAACCTCGTCCCACTGCAGTCGTTCATCAACGTCTACTCGATCGACATCGCCGACAGCGGCAACTTCATCGCCATCGGGGGGCAGCGCCGCGTCGGCAGGCTGGTCAGCAACGAGGTGCTCGGGTGGACGCCGGTGTGCTCCGGCACGACCTGCACCATCGAGGTGATCTCGGTCGGCAACACCGGTCAGACGCTGTCGGGCTCCAGTGACCGGCCGTCGATCTCCGCCGACGGCCGATACGTGGCATTCGAGTCGAACACCCCCGATGTGCTCGGGTCGGCTCCACCATCGTCGCAGATGTATGTCCGTGATCGTGTCGCCGGAGTCACCAAGCTCGTCACCGACACGCCGGGTCAATATGTGGCAGCCGGGCTCGGAGTCGGCGAAGCAGACATCAGCCCCGACGGCAGCCAGATCGCGCTGACCGAGACCGACTCCGGCGAGACCTCCGAGGTGTGGGTCGCCCGATCATCGTCGGGCTACTTCGACACGGCCGTGTTCGACCTCGTGTCGTACGGCGTGTCTGGAGCTCCGGTCGGAGGACCTGGTGCTTCGAACCCGTCGATGTCGTCGAACGGCCGCTTACGTCGCCTTCGCCTCGTCGGCGGCCACCGAGCTGTCCGGCGGCAGCGTGCCCAACGGCAGCACGGAGGTGTGGATGCGGAATCGCCCGATCGCGCTCGACATCACCCCGACACTCGATTTCGGAACGGTGGTCGTCGGTGGCCAGTCCGCCCCCCAGAACGCCGTCGTGACCAATACCTCCGGTGTCGAGATCAACATCGGTGCCGTCGCACCGCCGGCCGCGCCGTTCGTCGTCACCGCCAACGGGTGCGGCGGGATCCTGCAGCCCGGCGCGACCTGTGCCGTGACCATCGTGTTCCGTCCCACTGCGGTCGGTGGGGCGAGCTCGTCGGTCTCGGTGTCCGGCGACGGGCTGTCGGTCTCGGTCTCGCTCGTGGGCATCGGCCGCTCCCCCGGAGCGTTGAGCATCGTGCCGACCGCGGCGATCTACGGGCCCGCTGAGATCGGCACGTCGCTACCAGCCAAGAACTTCGTCGTCACCAACACAGGTCAAACAGCAGTGACGTTGACCAACGTCGCGCTCGGCGGGGCGGGGGCCGACCAGTTTGCGATCGGTGTGACCAATTGTGCCGGTGCGCTCGCCGGTGGCGCCTCCTGCACCGTTCCCGTGTCGGCGAGCATCACCCGGCAGGGATCGACGTCGGCAACACTGACCGTGCAAGGTTCTGGCGGCCAATCCGTGCAGGCGACCTTGCGCATCAGCGGAACGCTGCAACTGTTCACACCGACGCTGAAGATGAATCCCGGTGTGGTCAGCGCGGGTGAGGTGACTGCGGCGATCGGCACCGGCTTCCCGCCGAACATCGACGTGCAGTTGGCCTTCCTCGACGAGCCACCCTTCGCCACCGTGCACAGCGATGCGGCCGGCGATTTTCGTTACGACTTCCTCGTGCTGCGCAACGGAGTGCGCATCGGAGGCAAGCAGGTGATCGCCGTCGATCAGCCGCAGTTCTCAGGAGTGCGTGCGCCGCTGTTGATCGACCTCGCCACGTTCCGCCCGGCCGGTTTCAGCAACCCGGCGTTCACCAGCGGCGTGCGTTCGTTGGTCAACCGCGGTGGCTGACCGCACGACTTGTCAGCGCTGCAGCAGGTCGTAGCTGAACTCCCAGTCCGCCTCATAGCCGTTCTCCACGGTCTCGAGCGTCGACCAGTACTCGCCGCGGGCCGGGTCGTACACATGCACCTGCGAGTTGCCGGCATCGTCGGTGTAGATCCCGCCGACCACGATGAAGTGGTTCGGAATGCCAACCATCACCGGACCGCGCCCCAGGATCTGCCACCAACCATCGGCATTCCGGCACGCCTCGGGGAGGATGGTCATGTTGAGCCGGCTGGCCAAGGACTGGCATTCCGGCTCGTCGGCGCCGTCGTCACCGAAGTCGGCGAACTGGGTGAGGATGTCGGCCTCGCTCGTGCCCATCATCATCGCGGCCGACGCCGCCCAGCACGACATCGGCTGCGACTGGGCAACGTAGGTCACCGGGTGATCAAGATCGGCCATGGATGCCTCCTACGGTTGGCTGAATGTCACCAGTGTCCACATTCGCGGCGGCGATCTGAAGAGGCGTCGGGGCAGTGGCGTGGCACGGTCGGGCAGAACGGGCGACCCGACCGGACAAGGCTGGATCGTCACCGGGGGAACGATGGTTGGCGGCGGGCCGGGTGCAGCGCGAGGCACTTCACCAGCCGGGCCGTGTCGACCGTGCGAACATCGTCGAGCCGCTGGCAACTGGGACACCACACCGATGTCCGACCCCACGGACTGGCACGTTCCGCCCAGCCGTCGAGGGTGGCGGCGCAGATCGGGCAGGGACGCCCGCGGCGGTTGTAGATCCAATGATCGGCCGTGGTCAGCCGGCGCCCGGTGGTGTTCTGCGGGCCGCGCTGTGCGTTGGTCCGGATCACTGCTGCGCCGGCGCCCACGAGGTGGTGCAGCCCGTCGATCGTGCCGATCGTTTGGTTCGGTGAGACCCCGCAGACGAACGGCACTTCGATCGCGTAGATGTTGCCGAACCCGGCGACGTTGCGTTGGTCGAGCAACGCGGCGGCGAGCGGCTCGGCTGGTTTGCGTCGCAGCCGGCTGACGATCTCATCGAGGTCTGGATCGTTGGCCCCGCACAGGTCCGGGCCGAGATGACCGACGGCTCGCGCCTCGTCGGCGGTGGCGATCACCTCCACGATCGGCAGGTCGATACCGGTGAGCCGGCCGGTCTCCATCCACAACTCGATCCGGCGCCGCCACTCCGGCTCGCGGGCCGCGGCACCGACGGTCCACGAACCGGTCATCAGCAGATGTGAATGCACGGTCTGGCCGTTGTCGAAGCGGATGAACAGGTGCTTGCCGACCGCGTCGGCGCCGATCGACGGTCGCGCCCGCCAGGTCGACCCCAGCGAGTCGCGGGTCCCTGGTCACGCAGCGCAGGCACCGTTCGCCGGTGAACCGAGTGCCGATCTTGTCGGCCAACCGCCTGATCGTGTCGCCCTCAGGCATGCCCGCAACCGTACCCATCGAGTCGAGTGTCCGGCGCCCACCCGGGTGCCTCGAACAACTCGACGGCGATTCCTGGGCTCAGATTCCTTCGGCGGCGCTGAGGCCTTCCTCGTCGACCTCTTGGCCGGCTGCGAGGCGCTCGAAGATGGCTGGTGGTTCCGACCATGGATCGGCAAGTGTGCCCGCTTCGGCATCGCGAATCGTCTGCCACACACGCTGACTGGTGCAGGGCAGATCGATGTGCCGCACGCCGAGGTGGGCGACGGCGTCGATCACGGCGTTCTGCACCGCGGGCGTGCTGCCGATGGTGCTGGCCTCGCCGATGCCCTTGGCGCCGAGGGGGTTCAGCGGGGTCGGCGTCTCGGTGCTGTGCACCTCGAAGCTCGGGAACTCGGCGGCAGACGGAATCGCGTAGTCCATGAAGTTGCCGGTCAACGGGTTGCCGTCGGCGTCGTAGATCACCTGCTCGTAGAGGGTCTGGCTGACCCCGGCGGCGACACCACCATGCTGCTGGCCCTCGACCAGCAATGGGTTCAGCACGGTGCCGCAATCGTCGACGGCGATGTGTCGCAAGAGCGTGACCTTGCCGGTGTCCTGGTCGACCTCGACCACGGCGATGTGCGCACCGAACGGAAATGTCGGGTCACCTTGTTGGAAGTCGAGCTGCGCGGCCAGGCCCTCGGTGCCGTCGGCATGATCGATCACGCCATCGGCGGTCGCCGCAGCAGTGGCCAGCGCGGCCCAATCGAGCCCGGTGCTCGGCACGCCGGCGACGCCCAGCGTGCCCGACTCGGTGTCGACGACGATGTCGCCCACATCGGCTTCGAGCAGGTGTGCGGCAAGATGCTTGGCCTTGTCGACCAGCGACTCCGTGGCCCGCATCACGGCCGAGCCGCCGAGTTGCAGCGAACGCGAACCGCCAGTGCCGCCGCCGCTGCGCACCACGTCGGTATCCACGGCGATCAGCCGGATGCGGTCGATGGGGATGCCGGTCTGGTCGCTGACGATCATGGCGAACGAGGTCTGGTGCCCCTGACCGTGCGCCGATGTGCCGGCCAGCACCGAGGCCGTGCCATCGTCGTGCACTCGAACTGCGCCGTACTCGCTGGTGTTGCCGCCCGCCGTGATCTCGACGTACGCGGAGACCCCGATGCCCAGCAACATGCGATCACCACTGGCCCGCCGGGCCGCCTGCTCGCGTCGCAGCTCGTCGTACCCCGCCCACCGCGCCACGGCGTCGAGCGGGGTCGCGTAGGCCCCGCTGTCGTAGGTGATCCCGGTCAGCGTGGTGAAGGGGAACACGTCGTCGGCCAGGAGGTTGCGCCGTCGCAGTTCGATCGGGTCGATGCCGAGCTCGATCGACGCTTGGTCGACGATGCGCTCGAGCAACGCCGTGGCCTCTGGTCGCCCGGCGCCACGGTAGGCGCCCATGGGCGTGGTGTTGGTGGTGGCCACGACGACGTCGAACTGGATGCCGCTGAATCGGTAGGTGCCGTTCGACATGCGCCGCGTGCCACTGGGCAGGAACGAGCCGATCCCCGGATAGGCCCCACCGTCGCCGACCAGTCGCACGCGCAGACCGGTGAACGTGCCGTCGCGCTTGCAGCCGAGTTCGACGTACTGGATCTGCCCGCGGCTGTGCGACAACGCCAGCATGTCTTCGCTCCTCGTGGCTACCCACACCACAGGGCGCTGCAGCCGCCGAGCCACCGCGGCCACCACCACCTGTTCGGGATAGATGCCGGCCTTGCCGCCGAAGCCGCCGCCTACCAGCGGGGTGACCACGTGGAGGTCGTCCTTGCCGACCCCGAGGGCCTGACACATCAGCATCTTCAGCAGGTGCGGCATCTGCGTGGACCCGTAGACGACCAGCCGGCCGTCGTCGTCGATGGCCGACGCGGCACCGTGCGGCTCCATCGGTGCGACCGCCATTCGCTGGTTCACGTACCGGCCGCGGATGACCACGTCGGCATCGCCGAACAGATCGGGATTCACCGGGTCGGTGGTGGCCATGGCGACGTTGTCGCCGTGGGCTTCGAACACCAACGGCGCGTCGAGGGTGAGGGCCTCATCGGGCGTCACCACGGCTGGAAGCACCTCGTAGTCGACGACCACCATGTCGGCGGCGTCTGTGGCCTGCACCACCGTCTCGGCCACCACGGCGACGATCGCCTCGCCGACGAACCGGACCCTGTCGCCGGCGAGCGCCGGTCGGGCGAAGTCGTCGTGCACCGTGGCCATGCTCTGGAACGCAGCGATGCCGAGGTCGGCGGCCGTGAACACTGCAACGACCCCCGGTGCCTGCTCGGCTGCCTGGGTGTCGATGCCGGTGATCAGCGCGTGGGCCATCTCGGAACGCACGAACACCACGTGCAACTGGTTGCCCAGGTCGAGGTCGCCAACGTATTCCCCGGTGCCGAACAGCAACTCGGGATCTTCCGTGCGCAGAACACGTGTGCCAAGAATCGAACCAGCCATGGGCGCACGCTACCCGCCGATCCGAATTCCGGCAGAAGCCACACGGTGCGCCTCGGCAACGTAAGTTACCGGCTGATGGAATTCACGGCGCAGCGATGTCGTTCTCGGTTCAACCGGCGTCACGGCCGACGATGTCGTCGCTGTCGCCCGCCGAGGGGCCAGGGTCAGCGTGTCGCAACCGGCCCGCGACGCAGTCGCACGAAGTGCCGCGATCGTCGAGGGTCTCGCAGCAGCGAGACGACGCCGTGTATGGCATCTCCACCGGCTTCGGCTCGCTGGCCACGACAGTGATCCCACCGGAACGACGCGAGGAGTTGCAGCGCGCCCTCATCCGATCGCACGCGGCCGGCATGGGACCCTTCGTCGAGACGGAAGTGGTGCGGGCGATGATGCTGCTGCGAGCGCGCACGCTGGCGATGGGGTTCTCGGGTGTGCGCCAGGTGGTCATCGACACGATCCTCGCCCTCCTCAACGCCGACATCATTCCAGCGGTTCACGAGCACGGCTCGTTGGGTGCAAGTGGCGATCTGGCGCCGCTGGCCCACGTCGCCCTGGCCCTGATCGGCGAAGGCGAGTGCGCCGAGGCGATGGCGGCCGCCGGCATCGCCCCCGTCACGTTGCAAGCCAAGGAGGGGCTGGCGCTGATCAACGGCACCGATGGCATGCTGGGCATGCTGGTGCTGGCCCTTGCCGATCTCGACATGCTGGCGCGCACAGCCGACATCGCCGCGGCGATGAGCGTGGAAGCGTTGATGGCCACGGACCGGGCTTTTGCCGCCGATCTGATGGTGCTGCGTCCTCATCACGGCCAGACGATGTCGGCCGACAACCTCCGTCGGCTGCTGGTCGACAGCCCGATCGTTGCGAGCCACCGCACCGACGACCCGCGTGTGCAGGACGCGTATTCGCTGCGTTGCACCCCGCAGGTGCACGGTGCGGCGCGCGACACCATCAGCTTCGCCCGGTCGGTCGCCGACACCGAGTTGCGGTCGGCCATCGACAACCCCAGCGTGCTGCCCGATGGTCGGGTCGAATCGTGCGGGCACTTCCACGGTGCGCCGGTCGGGTTCGCCTGCGACTTCCTGGCGATCGCGGCCGCCGAGATCGGCGCCATCGCCGAGCGGCGCACGGATCGCATGCTCGACCGCACCCGCTCGCATGGCCTGCCGCCGTTCCTCGCCGAGGATGCCGGCGTGAACTCGGGCCTGATGATCGCTCATTACACGCAGGCCGCGATGGTCGCCGAGAATCGACGGCTGGCATCACCGGCCAGCGTCGATTCGCTGCCGACATCGGCGATGCAAGAGGACCATGTGTCGATGGGCTGGGGTGCGGCGCGCAAGCTGCGCGCCTCGGTGGCCAACCTCGGCAGGATCATCGCCTGCGAGTTGGTGTGCGCAGCGCGTGGCATCGACCTGCGCCGTCCGCTGCAACCCGCCGAACCGACGGCGGCCGCATTGACGGCGTTGCGCGAGGCGGGGGTGGCCGGGGCGGGACCCGACCGGTGGTTGTCGCCGGAGCTGGGCCGCGCCGAGGCGATGGTGATGACCGGCCAGATGTTGGCAGCAGTCGAGCGAGTCACCGGACCGCTCGACTGATCCGCCGAGCAGACGAAGAAAGGGGAACGACGATGTCAGGACCACGGCCCGTACGGGCGCCACGAGGCTCGACGTTGACGTGTCGCGGTTGGCAACAAGAAGCAGCGATGCGCATGTTGATGAACAACCTCGATCCGGAGGTTGCCGAGCGGCCTGACGACCTCGTCGTGTACGGCGGCACCGGACGCGCGGCGCGTTCGTGGGACGCCTACGACGCGATGATCCGCACGCTGACCACGCTGGCCGACGACGAGACGATGTTGGTGCAGTCGGGCAAGCCGGTCGGGGTCTTTCGCACACACGAGTGGGCGCCACGCGTGTTGATCGCCAACTCCAACCTGGTTCCCGAGTGGGCCAACTGGGAGGAGTTCCGCCGGCTCGAGGCGCTCGGCCTGACCATGTACGGCCAGATGACGGCCGGCTCGTGGATCTACATCGGCACGCAAGGGATCCTGCAGGGCACGTACGAGTGCTTCGCCGAGATCGCCCGGCGCAAGTTCGATGGCACGCTGGCGGGCACGATCACCGTGACGGCAGGCCTGGGAGGGATGGGCGGGGCGCAGCCCCTTGCGGTGACCATGAACGGTGGCGTGGCACTGTGCATCGACGTCGATGGGTGGCGCGTCGATCGACGCGTCGAGACCCGGTACCTCGACGAAGTGGCGGACTCGCTGGAGGATGCCGTCGGTCGTTGCATCCGTGCTCGCGACGAGAAGCGTCCGCTGTCGGTCGGGGTAGTCGGCAACGCCGCGATCGTGCTGCCCAAGCTGTTGGAGATGGACTTTCCCGCCGACATCGTGACCGACCAGACCAGTGCCCACGATCCGCTGAGCTACGTACCTGCCGACCTCACGCCGGAAGCCACCGCCGAACTGGGTCGCACCGATCCGAAGGAACTGATCCGCCGCGCCCGCGAGAGCATGGCGACGCACTGCAGGGCGATGGTCGGGTTCCTCGACCGCGGTCGCGAGGTCTTCGACTACGGCAACAGCTTGCGCACCGAGGCAAAGCTGGGCGGCTTCGACCGCGCCTTCGACTATCCCGGCTTCCTCCCGGCCTACATCCGCCCATTGTTCTGTGAGGGCAAGGGCCCGTTCCGCTGGGTTGCGTTGTCGGGAGACCCGGCCGACATCGCCGCGACCGATCAGGCCGTGCTCGACGAGTTCCCCGACGACGAGGGCCTTCACCGGTGGATCAAGCTGGCCAGCGAGAGGGTGGCGTTCCAGGGTTTGCCGGCGCGGATCTGCTGGCTCGGCTACGGCGAACGTCATCGGCTGGGTCTGCGGTTCAACGAGATGGTCCGCACCGGTGCGGTGTCCGCACCGATCGTGATCGGGCGCGACCATCTCGATTCGGGTTCGGTCGCATCGCCGTACCGCGAGACCGAGGCGATGGCCGACGGCAGCGATGCCATCGCCGACTGGCCACTGCTGAACGCCCTGGTCAACACCTCCTGCGGCGCCACGTGGATCAGCATCCACCACGGTGGCGGGGTGGGGATCGGGCGCTCGATCCACGCCGGCATGGTGGTGGTGGCCGACGGCACCGACATGGCCGCCGAGAAGCTCGGGCGTGTGCTGGTCAGCGATCCGGGGATGGGTGTGATCCGTCACGTCGACGCCGGGTACCAGCGAGCAATCGACGTCGCCGCCGAGCGGGGGGTGCGCATCCCGATGTCGGAGACCCCATGAGCGTTCGCGACATCGTCACCGTCGGACACCCGGTGCTGCGCGAGCGCGCCCGCGACGTGACGGTGGAGGAGTTGGCGACGGCGGAGACACAAGAGTTCATCGACGATCTCATCGCAACCATGCGTCATGCCAACGGCGCCGGGCTGGCCGCCAACCAGGTCGGGGTGCCAGTGCGGATCGCGGCCATCGAGGTCGGCGACAACCCGCGCTATCCGTACAAGCCACGCATTCCGTTGACCGTCGTGGTCAACCCGGTCATCGAGCCGATCGACGACGAGTTGGTCGAGATCAATGAAGGGTGCCTGTCGGTGCCGAACCTGCGCGGTTCGGTGATGCGGCACGTGAACGTTCGTGTTCGATACCTCGATCGCAACGGTGGCGCTGTCGACGAGATCCGGCGGGGACTGACTGCGGGCACCTTTCAGCACGAGTGTGATCACCTCGACGGCGTGTTGTTCCTCGACCGAGTCGTCGACCCGCGCACGTTCACGACGTGGGAGCAGTTCGAGCGATTCCACCGGGCTGCGTTCATCGAGCGGATCACGGAGTTCGTCGCCCGAGTCGGGTCGTGAGGGGACGGCCGTGACGACCTACTGGTGCGAGCTGGCCTGGCTCGGCGACCTCGATGGCAAGGTCGAGCGCGGCGTCAACATCACCGTCGAGCACGATCTCATCTCAGCGGTCAGCGTCGGCGGGTTGCCGTTGCGTGGCGCTCAGCGCCTGGGTGGTCTCACGCTGCCCGGCATGGCCAACGCCCACAGCCACGCGTTCCACCGCGCCCTGCGCGGGCGCACACACGGCGAGTCGGGCTCGTTCTGGACGTGGCGCGACCGGATGTATGCACTTGCCGATCGGCTCGATCCCGAGACGTACCTCGACCTGGCGACGGCAACGTTCGCCGAGATGGTGCTGGCCGGCTTCACGTGCGTCGGCGAGTTCCACTACCTCCACCATGACCGGGGCGGCGTGCCGTACGCGGTGCCGAATGAGATGGGCCATGTGCTGCTGCAGGCAGCAGCCGCTGCAGGCATTCGCATCACGCTGCTCGATGCCTGCTACCTGCAAGCGGGGATGTCGGCCGACGCCGAATTGAACGAGACGCAACGGCGCTTCGACGACGGTGGCGCCGATGCGTGGGCCGCGCGCAGCGATGGGTTGACGAGCACGAGCATCGCCAGGATCGGTGCCGCGATCCATTCGGTTCGCAGCGTGCCGCCGGAGGCGATGTCGACGGTTGCCGACTGGTCCGCCGTGCGTCGGGCACCGCTGCATGCCCACGTCAGCGAGCAGCCGGCGGAGAACGAACAGTGCCTCGCCGTGCACGGCTGCACGCCCACCGAGCTGCTCGACCGACACGGCGTGCTCGGCGAGCGTTTCACTGCGGTGCACGCCACGCATCTGACCGACGATGACATCGGACTGCTGGGGTCGAGCCGATCAACCTGCTGCATGTGCCCGACGACCGAGCGCGATCTGGCCGACGGCATCGGGCCGACCAGGAGGTTCCGCTCGGCGGGTGTGGCGATGGCGATCGGGAGCGACTCGCATGCGGTGATCGATCCGTTCGAGGAGGCACGGGCGATCGAGCTCGACGAACGCCTGGTGTCGTTGCGGCGGGGGAGCCATCGCCCGGGCGAGCTGTTGGCGGCCGCGACCGTGTCGGGCTATCACAGCCTCGGCTGGCACGACGGCGGGCGCATCGCGGTCGGCGCGCTCGCCGACCTCACATCGGTCGACCTCACGACGCCGCGCCTCGCCGGGACCGACTTCGACCATGCCGCAGCGGCCGTGGTGTTCGCGGCGACCGCCGGCGATGTGCATCACGTCGTGGTCGGCGGTCGTGTCGTCGTCGCCGGCGGCATGCACCAGACCATCGAGGTCAACGAGGCTCTCGACGATTCGATCAGGCAGGCGTGGGCGTGATCGAGCCATCGGTGGTCGTCGACAACATCGGGCGGCTGATCACCAACGACACCAGCCACGAGACTGGTGTGACCGGCGAGTTGCACGATGCCTGGATCGTGATGGTCGACGGTCTGATCTCCGACGTCGGAACCGGCGCCGCGCCAGCGGCCGACGAGCGGGTCGACGCTTCCGGGCGCTGCGTGCTGCCCGGGTTCGTCGACAGCCACAGCCACCTCGTGTTCGCCGGCGACCGGTCCGCCGAGTTCGCGGCGCGGATGGCGGGTCGGCCGTACGAAGCTGGTGGCATCCGCACGACGGTTGATGCGACACGAGCCGCGACCGACCAGGATTTGTTCGACCGCGCCTCGCTGTTGCTGGCCGAGGCGAGGCGCGCCGGCACGACGACGATCGAGATCAAGTCGGGCTACGGGTTGACTGCTGTCGACGAAGCGCGGACGTTGCGCGTCGCCGGGCAGCTGACCGATGAAACCACGTTCCTCGGCGCGCACGTCGTGCCGCTCGAGTTCGGGGACCGCGTCGACGACTACGTCGAACTCGTCTGCGGCGAGATGTTGGAAGCGGCCGCTCCTCACGCGCGTTGGATCGATGCGTTCTGCGAGCGCGGCGCATTTGACGCCGACCAGTCGCGCACGGTTCTGGAGGCCGGTAACGCGGTTGGGCTCGGAATGCGGTTGCACGCCAACCAGCTCGGCCACGGACCGGGGGTGCAACTGGCGGTCGCGTTGGGCTGTGCGTCGGCCGATCACTGCACCTATCTCTCCGACGACGACATCGCCGCTCTCGCCGGTGGCGAAACCGTTGCAACCTTTCTGCCGGCAACCGACTTCTCGACCCGGCAGCCGTATCCCGACGGGCGACGGTTGCTCGACGCCGGCGGGGTTGCCGCGCTCGCCTCGAACTGCAATCCCGGATCGAGCTACACCACCTCGATGGGGTTCTGCATCGCACTGGCGGTGCGCGACATGGGGATGACCATCGACGAGGCCATCTGGGCCGCGACGGCGGGGGGAGCAGCGGCCTTGCGGCGCGACGATGTCGGCCGGATCACGCCGGGGTCGCGAGCTGACCTCGCGATCCTCGCTACCGCCAACCCCATCGACTTCGTCTACCGGCCCGGAGTGCCGCTGGTCGCGGCCACTTTCGTCAACGGTTCGATGGTGTGGTCGACGTAATGCCCTGACGACGTCGAGAAGTTTCTTGAAACGGATTGCCACACTCGTGCGTGAGACACAGTATGAATCTCGCCATGAGCGACGCCGTTCCCGAGTCAGCTCGCATTCCCATCGCGGAATCGAGAGCCTGGCAGGGCGCCGAGGCGGTCTACGCCGCGGTGTATCGCGATCTGCTCCGCGTTGCGTTCGTGTTGACCGGTTCTGCGCCGGCTGCCGAAGACGTGGTCCACGACGTGTTCGCCACCGTCGGGCCGCGCATCGACTCGTTGGCCGAGCCGGCCGCCTACCTGCGTGTCGCCGTGGTCAATCGCTGCCGCTCCCTGCATCGCCGAACAGTCGCCGCGCCGAGGCCTGATCAACCGACCGATGCGGTGATGGATGTCGGCATGGTCGAACTGCGTGACGCGTTGATCGCCCTCCCCATTCGTCAGCGTTCGGCGATCGTGCTGCGCTACTTGTGCGATCTCCCCGAAGAGGAGATCGCTGGAATCCTGAAATGCCGTAGGTCCACTGTTCGCACACTGGTGCGGCGTGGGCTCGGCGAACTTCGAGAGGTGATCCGATGACATCGATGTCCGACCAGGAGCTCGCACAGACCGAGACGCTGCTGCGGCAACGGCTCGCCCAACTCGCCGACCACGCACCCACGGCCGTGCACCTCCCCGGTGAGGTGCCCGTGGTGGCCGCTGCCCGCTCGCCTCGTCGTCGGCGCCGCGCTGGTGTGATCGCCGCGGTCACTGCTCTCGTGGGCGCCGGCGGGTTCACGACCTACTCGTTCCTCGGGGCCGCCAACGACGGTGGCGCGGCGACTCCCCAAGAGGCGGTGACGACGTTCGTCTCCGCACTGGAGCACGAAGATCTGCTGGGCATGATCGATGTGACCGTGCCCGAGGAGGTCGACGTGCTGCGTGCCGCGGTCGACTCGGCAACATCCGACGCCGAGCGGATCGGGCTGCTCTCCGCCGACTTCAACCCCAATGGCGTGCAGGGCATCGACGTCTCGGTGGACGGTCTGACGCTCGACACCAACTTCCTCGAAGGCGGCCTGGCCGCGGTGACGGCGACGGGTGGGAGTGTGAGCACCTCGTTCGATCCGACGGCATTCCCCTTTGGTGACAAGGTGCGGTCGCTGCTCGACAACCCCGCATCGGACACGAATGTGGGAGACATCGGCCGCAGTACGACGCCATACGTGGTGATGACCGTCGAGCGTGACGGGCGGTGGTACGTCAGCGTGGAGTACACCATCGCCGAGTACATTCGCCGCGCCACACACCTCGAGGAACCGGGCGGGGTCACGCGCACACCGGTCGGATTCGATTCACCACAGCAGGCGGCCGACGCGCTGTTCACCAGGCTGACTGCCTTCGATCTGCAAGGCGCGCTCGACACCTTCGCGCCCGGCGAGGACGCCATGGCCTGGCTGGCCCAGTCGTGGATCGACAACGCCCAGGCCGGGATCGAGCGCGCTCGGTCCGACGGCTGGTCGGTCGCTCTCTCCGGTTTGACCTACGAGACGATCGGTGACGGCGCCCATCTCACCCTTCGTCCGTTGACGTTCACGGCCCACGGCTCCGTGCCCGCCGGCTTCAACCAGGGTTCCGCCGCCGGTGCGGACGAACTTCAGCCGTTCACGATCGAACGCGCTGACGGATGCACGACGTACCTGGGCGCCGGCGCCGAGGCGTTGTTCGCGATCAGTTCGATCGGACAAGCCATCGACGGTGGTTACCAACTGTGCAGCGATACGGGTGGTATCGGTGCTCTCGGGTTGCTCGTGCTCTCCAGTGGGTTCGAGGACCTGCCTTCGATCTCGGTCGTGCAGACAGGTGGCAAGTGGTACGTGTCGCCGCTCGGCACCGTCCTGGCGTCGACCGCTACCAGCCTGCACGACGTGGCCGATGGGGCGAGTCTGTTCGACTCGCCGCTCGGGCTCTTCTTCTACGGCCCGGCCAGCCGCACTACGATAGAACGAGCCCTCGCTGGCCAGTCGGTCGATCAGATCGACAAGGCCTGCCTGCCCGCATTGACGATCGACAACGGCGTCGTCACCGGTGTAGTCGCGGACCCGCCAGCCATCGCCGTTCGGGCGTGCGGCGACTCGGTGTACTCCGGGGTGTCTTCATCCACGGGGTCCGGTCCGGCCCCCGTCATCGTCGAGGCGCCCACCGCGACCACCCCGTGAGTTGACAATGCCCGTCCCGGCCGTCGCGCTGACCGTCCGTAGGACGGTCAGCGTGTGACACCTCGGGCTAGGGGTTGATGCCTCCGACCTCCCACATCGTGGAGGCGTAGCTGCGCTCGAGGCCCTCGTCGATCGATTCGGCGGTCACGTCACGCAGCGACGGGATCTGATCGCGGACGATGCAACCGAGAGTGGGCAACGAGTCGCGATCGGGCCAGCTCTGCGGATCCCAGAGCTCGCTGCGCCGGAGGGCCTTGGCGCAATGCATGTACTGCTGCACCACGGTCACGCCGATGGCGGCCCTCGGGCGGCGATCCTTCACCGCACAGGCATCGAGCACGGCGGGGTCGGTGGTGAGGCAGGCATGACCGTTGACGCGCAGCGTCTCGTCGATGCCGGGGACGACGAACAGCAACCCGATACCCGAGCCGTTGACGATGTTGGTGATCGAGTCGAGCAGGTTGTTGCCCGCCAGGTCCGGGATGGCGAGACGGTGGTCGTCGAGCACGACGACGAACCCGGGCGGCCCACCTTTGGGCGACACATCCCCGCAGTTGTCGATCAGCGACGTGGTGCCGATGAGGACGAACGGCGACGCGTTGATGAACGTGCGAGCGTGTTGGTCGAGGCTGCCGAGCACCTTCTGGCGAGTGGTGTCGGCCGGCATCCGATAGAGCTCGCGTAGCGAACTCTCGCCGACGACGACGTTGTCGAACGAGTCATTCATGATTCAGAACCGTAGTCCCGCAGCCACCGTCGATGGTTCCGCTCGGCCGACGTGACATATGACGAACGTGTATTGGATTTGATCTCGCCAGACTCTTGGGCATGATGGGGTACGTGGGAACGATTGGGACGTTGCTGGAGCGAGACGGGCCCATGGCTCGACTTCGCGCTGCGGTCGACGAAGCGAAGTCGGGCGCCGGTCGGATCGTTCTGGTGACCGGCGAAGCAGGAGTTGGCAAGACGGCACTGGTCGAGAGTGTCAAGGAGACCTGCGACGTTCGCGTGTGGAGTGGATCGTGCGAGCAGCTGTTCACGGCACGTCCGCTCGGCCCGCTCGCCGACATCGCCTCGAAGATGGGCGGCCGGCTGGCCGAGGTCGTGCGGCGCGGCGCGCCGGTGCACGAAGTCTTTCCCGTGCTGCTCGATGAGCTCCGCTCGACCCCGACACTGATGGTGATCGAGGACGTGCATTGGGCCGACGAGGCGACGATGGACGTCGTCGCTCTGCTCGCCCGTCGGATGGCGACGACGTGCAGCGTGGCGATCATCACCAGTCGCGACGAGCTGGCCCTCGATCATCCGTTGCGAATGGTCTTGGGTGTGCTCGCTGCTGCCGGGGTCGAGCGGATGCCGCTGTTGCCATTGTCGCTGCGCTCCGTGCGCGAGTTGGCCGAGCCTCTCGGCTTCGATGCCGATGAGCTGTTCGAACGCACTGGGGGCAACCCCTTCTACGTGAGCGAGGTGTTGGCGACCGGGTGCACCGAGCTACCGCCATCGGTGCGCGACGCCGTGCTGGCTCGTGCGGCTGGCCTCGATGCGGAGGCGCGGGCCTTGTTGGAGGCGATGGCAATCGTCACCGGGACCGTTCCACTGGCGCTGGTTTCAGCGTTGGGTGGAGCCAACGCCGGCCGGTTGGCCGCGTGCCTGGAGTCCGGCATGTTGGTGGAGTCGAACGACGGTATTGCGTTCCGCCACGACCTGGCACGCGAAGCAATCGCCGACGCGATCGAGCCATTGCGACGAGCATCGCTCCACGCGATCGCCTTGGAGGTGCTCCGAGGGGCCGGCGCCGACGCGGCTCGCCTGGCGCACCATGCCGAAGCGACCGCCGACGCCGAGGCGGTGGTCGAGTTCGCTCCACTTGCGGCGGCACAGGCTGAGGCGCGGCAGCGCGCATCGAGAAGCGGCGGCGCAGTACCGACGTGCGTTGCGGTTCGCCGCTCATCTCGGAGCGGTCCAACGAGCGGAGTTGTTGGAGGCCGGTGCATACGAGTGCTACCTGATCGATCAGTTCGATGCGGCGATCGACTGGCTCATCGAAGCAGTCGAGCTACGACGCCAGATCGGTGATGTGCTTCGCGAAGGCGACGCATTGCGGCGGCTGTCGACGGTACAACGATGCGGTGGGCGCCACGCCGATGCGTCGACCAACGGTGCGCATGCAGTCGCATTGCTGGAGAGCCTGGCGCCCGGCGACAGCGAGATCGCTGCGGCCTACGCAAACATGGCCATGCTGGCGATGAACGCGAGTGAGATCGAGACCGGGATCCGATGGGCCCGGCAGGCGATCGACGTCGCCGACGCCAATGGTGACCGTGATGTTCATGTGCATGCGCTCAACACCTTGGGGATGCTCGAGATGCTGGGCGGCGACGAACGTGGCTTGGCTGCGCTGCAGGAGAGTCTGGAGATCGCGCTCGGCGGAAGGTCGCGACGACCATGTGGGCAGGGCCTACGTGCACCTCGTCGACATCGCCCAACGACATCGGTTGTGGGATCTCATCGACCGGTACTACGGCCCGGCGACCGAGTACTTCACGGATCACGGCCTCGATCTGTGGGCCCGGTATCTGCACGTGTACTACGCACGTTCGGAGCTGGATCGGGGCAGGTGGGCCGAAGCGGTCGCGGCGATTCCGGCGAGCGTCGACGTGCCGGGTACTCCGTTGGCCCGCATCGACGCGCTGGTCGTGCTCGGCCTCGTGCGCGCCCGCCGGGGCGACCCAGGGCACCGCTCCGTCCTCGACGAGGCTGGGCAACTCGCCGAGCGATCGGGTGAGTTGCAGTGGGTCGGGCCTGTTGCCGCGGCCCGCGCCGAGGCCGCGTGGCTGAACGACCGGTTCGCCGGCGAGGAATCTGAATCGGCTGCCGCGCTCAAGGCTTGCGTCGAAGCCGGCGCCGGGTGGTGGGCCGGCGAGATCGCCTGGTGGCGTCGTTGCGCGGGCATCGACGAATCGCCGCCGGCGTGTGCGGCCGAACCGTGGGCGTTGCTGTTGGCCGGCCAGGCGCAGGAATCGGCGGCAGCCTGGCAGCGTCTCGGTTGCCCGTACGAGGAAGCGTTAGCACTTTCGCAGAGCGAAGAACACGAGGATCTGCGACGGGCGTTCGAGCTGTTCGACTCGTTGGGCGCCGACCCTGCGGCGGCCCACGTCGTGCGGAGAATGCGTCAACTCGGTGTGCGCAGCATCCCACGCGGTGCCCGTTCTACGACCAGAGCGAACCCGGCCGGTCTCACGACGCGCGAGCTCGACGTCTTGCGTCTGCTCGCCCAGGGGCTGCGCAACTCCGAGATCGCCGAGCAACTCGTCGTGTCCGCCAAGACGATCGATCATCACGTGTCGTCGGTGCTGACCAAGCTCGGCGTCGCCAGCCGTGGCGCCGCAGCGCGGGAGGCGTTGCGTCTCGGCGTGCAAGATGGGGAACCGTCGGCCGCAAGATAGGGAGACCTCCCGATGTGGGTTTCGCGGGGTGCGCGTACCTTCGAGTCCAGGCCGGATCGACCGGCTGGAAACGGAGAACAAAATGCCCCGCTACCTAGTAGAACGTAGCTTTCCAGATGGGCTCGACATCCCGATCGACGACAACGGAATCAAAGCTGTCGCATCGGTGGTGGCGACCAACGCCGACTTGGGCGTGACGTGGGTTCACTCCTACGTCGGCGACGACAACCGCAAGACCTTCTGCGTCTACGACGGTCCCTCACCCGAGGCCATCCGTCAGGTTGCCCACCGCAACGGGCTGCCAGTCGATGCCATCACCGAAGTGCGCGTGCTCGACCCGTACTTCTACGTCGGCAAGGGCGGTGGCACCGATGCTTCGTAAGCTTCTCGCCCCCCTTGCAATCCTGACGGTGATCGGTGGCGCCGCCGGCGTCGCCTTCGCCTCGCACAACCACGGCGATGGCGGTCTCGAGCAGGTGAAGCAGGTCACCTCCAAGTTCCGCAGTCTCGCGGTGGCCCAGAAGGCCGGCTACGGCCAACTCGTCGACAAGGACGGCATCGCCTGCATCGACATGCCCGGCATGGGTGCCATGGGAATTCACTACGTCAACGGCTCCCTCGTCGGCGACGGCGCAGTCAACGCGCTGACACCCGAAGCCGTCGTCTACGAGCCCGACGAGCGCGGCCGTCCACACCTGGTCGCCCTCGAGTACGTCGTGTTCCAGGACGCGTGGGATGCCCAGCACAGCTCCAAGCCATCGCTGTTCGGCGAGGACTTCAGCCTGACGTCGAAGGACAACCGATACGGGTTGCCAGCCTTTTACTCGCTCCACGCCTGGCTGTTCAAGCACAACCCGGCCGGAACGTTTGCCATGTGGAACCCCGACGTCACGTGCACACCCGACGATGTCCATTCCGGACATCATGGGGAGGATCACGTCGGTCAGATGGACGGCTGACCGACGCGAACAGCGGGCGCCGAGCCGGGTTCCTATGACCTGTCTCGGCGCTCGCCATCACTCGCCGACCAACGGTATGGCAAGGTGACGTCATGAGCTTCGATGTACCCGACCCGGGTCTCACATCCGACCAGATGGTGGCCCGCGCCGTCGCCCTTCGCACGCATCTGGTCGATGAGCAGGACAAGACCGAGGCGCGCAGCAGGTACTCGGAGGAGACGCACCAACTGTTCACCGATGCCGGCTTCTACCGCATCCTCCAACCGCGGATGTTCGGTGGCTACGAGTTCGAGATCGCCACCTTCTACCGCACGATCATCGAGATCGCCCGAGGGTGCCCGTCGAGTGGTTGGCTGTTGTGCCTCGGCGCCGGACACGCTCTACAACTCGGGTCGTCGTTCTCGCAGCAGGCACAGGAAGAGGTGTTCGGCCCCGACGGTCACTTCATCGCACCACTCAGCGTCGGCAATTTCCCCGGGCCGCGGCCCGCCCGCCGCGTCGACGGCGGTTACCTGGTCAGCGGCAAGTGGCGCTACGCCTCCGGTGTGCCGTACAGCACCGACTTCATGGGGCTGGCCGATGTCGAAGGCGCCGACCCGGCCGAGTCGATCCTCGTCATCGTTCCCCGCGAGAACTACGAGGTGCTGGAGGACTGGGGCGACCTGATCGGGTTGAAGGGATCGGGTTCCAACAGCGTCGTGATCGACAACGCGTTCGTGCCGTTGCACCACACCGCGCCGATCGGCCAGCTGATGGGCGAGTGGCCGCTGACCACCGAGGTGCTGCCCGGTGGGGCGATCCACGGCAACCCGATGTACAGCGGCGGATTCATGGGGTTCGCGATCGGCGAGTTGACGGTTGTGCAGGTCGGCGCGGCACGAGGGATGCTCGACGAGTACGCGCGCCTGATGGACTCCGTCCCGATCGCGTCGATGAGTGGCAGCGCCACGAAGAAGCGCTACGAGGACCACGACTTCCAACGAGCGTTCGGCGCAGCCTTGGGTTGGGTCGACGCCGCCCACGGCATCATGATGCGCGCCGGCGAGATCTACATGAACAACGCCCGCGCCGCGTTCGAAGCAGGTCGTCCCGTGACCTCGGAGGATCACTGGCGTCTCTACGGGATGATCCAGACCGCGGCCCGCTTGTCGTGGGAGGCCGGAGAACTCATGTTCCGCACTGCCGGTTCGGCGGCCTCGCTCGACGGTCGCCGCATCCAGCGCTACTGGCGCGACCTCTGCGCATTCCGCTCGAACTCGGTGCACCAGTTCGACTTCCGCTCCCGCGCCGTCACCCAGGCCCACTTCGGCATTCCCATCGACCGCTTTTGATCGCGGCGACCGATGCGTGGGCGTGCGTATGTCTGGCCTCTCAGCAGGTCCTATATGACCCCGGCGAGATCTGGGCCTTGTCGATCTGCAGTGCGCCGTCGATGCGCACGATCGTGAAGTCGTCGTTCTCTGTGCTGCAGGCAGCCTTTCCGGGTGCGATCAATTCGGGGATCATGTTGAACTTCACCGGCAACTCGACCACGATGCGTGCGGCCGTCGATCGGTTCAACGACCGACATTTCTCCCACTGCCTGGACGGAATCGACGGTCCGCCAAAAGTTCCGGAACCTGTCTCTCCCGTTTGCGTTCGCGGCGATCTTCGTCTTGTAGCCATCGGTGAACATGTCCCAGGCTTGATCCACTGTCGCTTCGGCATCGACCGTCGCGAGATACTTTGAGACAATCGTCGATGCCTCTTCGATGGTGATCGGTTCCTCTGTGGTTGGCACCTAGACGGTTCGCTGGCGCGGGCCGTGCCCTCGTGTTGAGGGCGATTGGCGAAATAGAGACCGGCGGCGATCGATATCAACAACAGTGCGAACAGGAAGCCGGTCATTCCCGAGCTCTTGTGCTGGTAGCGGAGCTCGCGCCGCTGTCGCCGAGATGCGGCTGCGTTCGACATCACGGCGGCGACGATCGTGGAAACACCACCGATGATCGAGCCGATGAGCCCGAGATCGTTTCCGCTCAGTGCCACCGTCGCATTCGCCAGCATTGCCGAGGCGACCATTGCGAAAGGGTAGTCCCGTTCAGCGAGGCGACGAACGGACCGCTGTGCGCGGTATCAGCGGCGGTGGAGGACCACCAGGAACTGATCGCCCATCGATCGCATCACGGGACACTCGGCAAGGCGTCGGTCCATCGACTGCAGCCGGCGGATCAGCTTCGGGTGACGCTCGGCCATCTTGTCCATGTACGGCGGCGGGACGAACAACGACAGCGCCTCGTAGTGGTCGAGTGCCCAGTCGCCGTCGGTGCCGATCCATTCGCGAACGAACGCGCGTGGGGTGAAGTAGCGGGTCCAGATGGTGTGCCCGTTCATCTCCACCGGTGTCATGTTGCGGCTGAAGCGCCTCCGCATCTGCGCCCACTTGCGTCGCCGTGCGTCGTGCGCGACCTCCCAAGGGCAGTACCGGCCGCTGACGGTGAACACCGCGTATCCGCCGGGCCGAGTGTGGACGGCGAGACTGCGTGCCGTCTCGCCGAGATCCGGAACGCAGTTGAGCGGGCCGAAGTTCGAGTACGAGAGATCGATTGATCCCTCGTCGACGCGCAGACGATGCAGCTCCTGGGCGCCAATGAGCGATGCGCAGATGCTGCCGCTGCCTTCGACCGTGCGTTCGCCGGCGCGCTCGACCATTGCGGGTGAGGAGTCGATGGCGAGCACCTGATGCCCGAGCTCGGCGAAGTGTTGTGCGTCGATCCCCGTTCCGCAGCCGATGTCGAGCAGGAACGACGGACCATCGAGAAACAGCTCGACGCGGTCCCACACGATCTGCCGCATCCGGTGGATCAGCTCGTTGTTCCCCTGCGGCCCGTCGAACGTCGGAGCCACGCTGTCGAACGCAGCAGCAGTGGCCGCCAGTTGCTCATCGACGCTCGGCATGAGGACGGAACGTTAGCGGCGGCGCCGGCGCCGGCAGGAAGCGAGTCAGGCTCCGGTGGCGGCGAGGATGTCGATGCCGCGCATGTCGATGTTGGCGGCTTGTTGGTCGAGAAACCATCGGTAGGTCTCGCGCAACCCGGTGTCGAGGTCGATCTTCGGAGTCCACCCGGTTGCCGCGAGGCGGCTGACGTCGAGCACCTTGCGCGGCGTGCCGTCGGGCTTGGAGGTGTCGAATTTCAGTTCGGCCTCTGGGTACACGAGATCTCGGACCTTCTCGGCGAGATCACGGATCGACAGGTCGACTCCCGTGCCCACGTTGATGTGGATCAGTTCGCTGTAGTTCTGCATCAGGTGCAGGCACGCGTCGGCCAGATCATCGACATGCAGGAACTCGCGCATCGGTGAGCCGGTGCCCCAGATCTCGACGGCGGCCGCACCGGTCGTCTTGGCATCGTGGAACTTGCGGATCAATGCCGGGAGCACATGACCGCTGGTGAGGTCGAAGTTGTCGTGCGGACCGTAGAGGTTGGTCGGCATCGCCGAGATGAAGTCACGCCCGTACTGCTTTCGGTACGCCTGGCACAGCTTGATGCCGGCGATCTTGGCAATCGCATACCACTCGTTGGTCGGCTCCAGTGGCCCGGTGAGCAGTTGTTCCTCCGTGATCGGCTGCGTCGCCTGCCGCGGATAGATGCACGAGGAACCCAGATAGAGCAACTTGGTCACGTCGTAGAGGTGCGAGGCATGCACGACCGTGCCGTGGATCATCATGTTGTCGTAGATGAACTCGGCAGGCCGAGTGCTGTTGGCCATGATCCCGCCCACGGTTCCGGCAACGAGGAACACGTACTCGGGCCGGTTCGCTTTGAACCAGTGCGAGACCTCCGCCTGATCGCGCAGGTCGAGTTGCTGACGATTCGCCGTGAGGATGTTCGTGAAACCCTCGGCTTCCAGCCGGCGCAGCACAGCGGAACCCACCAACCCCGCATGGCCAGCAACGTAGATTCGTGACTGCTTGTCCATTGGGATCTCCTCGTGCTGGTCGGCCCCGGAACGCGATTGTAGGGTGCGCTGCCGCCTACTTCCCGATCACGCGCACGCCGGCTTGGGCTCCGAGGTCCTCGACGATGGCTTCGTCAACGACCAGTTTGGTGTCCAACGGGCTCACTGCAGCGGTGTTGCGGATCACCAGGTGGTAGCCATTGGTGAGGTCCAGCGTGCCGGCGAGTTGGGCGGTGATCTGCATCGTCGATTGTCCGGCGACCACGAGATCGAGGGTCGACACGTGGTAACCGTGATCCTCGCTGGTCGCGTCGACGGGACGACTCTCGCCGTCGACAGTCACGCCGGTCACCGGCAGAGCCGAGTAGATGTGTAGCTGCATCACGTTGCTGCCCGGTGGGGAGCCCGTCGAGTTGCCGAACACGGTCGCCGGTTCGGTCGCGCCGGGCGGCGCGCCGTTGTGGAGGGTGATGTCGAGGATCGACTCGACCGCACCGGTGCTCCGGTCGGTTCCGACGTTGTACGCAACCTCGCCGGTCAGGTAGTAGTCGATCTTGTTGTTGCCCACGTTGTCGATCACGATGCCCAGGCCATCGCCGCCATCGAGTTGAGGCAACTCGCCTGACATGCGCATGCGTTCGATGAGATCTTCCTCGTCGACGTTCGGCGACCAGCCGACCAGGCGGCCCTGTGCGGCGAATGGGCTGAGCAACTTGATGAGGTCGGGCGGAGCGGGCAGGGTGGTCGACAGCAGTCGCGAGATCGTCGTGCCCGCTACTTCCCCCAGCAGGTCGGCGGACTCGACTCGATCCGGTCCCGCGGCGTACTGGTCGCTGAGCAGGAACTTCGCTGCGTTGTCGGCCGAGACCGTCTGGGTGATCGTGGTCAGATCGATCGGGCCCGTCAGCTTCATCAGAGCGGCGACGGTGTACACGTCCATGGCGAAGACGCCGTCGACGGCGTGGCCGCTGTGGGCCGGATAGCCATCGGCGATGAGCTTGGCGACGTCGGGGAAGTGCGGTGAGGTGGTGATGCGCATCCACTGCTCGGTGTCGCCGTCGACCGCGAGGTCGGCGGTGCGCCCGAAACCGGTCACCGAGAAGTGCCCCTGGTCGATCGTCACCTCTGCCCAGTTGTCCATGAGGCCACCGAGACCGCGTGCCTCGGCCGGCGTGGTGAAGGCGATGAAGTAGACCCGCTTGCCGTTGGCGCCCAGCATGGCCGGTGCCTCGTTGCACGGCGATCGCGGCGCGATCACCTTCCGCCTCTTGCTGGTCGATCTGATCGTTCAAGGTCTGCAGCCGCGATCGGACTGGTTGTACCAACCATGGGCTGTCGACGGAATCGACGGTCGAGTGAAGGTCCGCCAGCGCGCTGTTCAGCCGTGGCGAGCGGATCTTGCAGCGCGGCGATCGCGGCGATGTCGATCGTGCCGTCGACGATGTGCAGCCGGTCGAAGTCGATCTCGCCCAACACGTCGGAGATCGTGCTGGACACCGATGCCGCTCTGTCGGCGAGATCGGATGCGGCGCGGCGGTGTTGGGCGACAACCGGGATCAGGCGCGCCGGTTGGGTCCACGGCGCATCGAGGTCGTTGCTGGCGCCGCTCAACAGGCGCCGCAGCCAGATCGAACTGCTTGCGGGCGCCGCCGAAGTCGCCTTCCTTCAGCAGATCCAGGGCTCGCTCGGCCTCGTCGGTGCCACGGTTGAGGTTCGGCCGCGCTGCCGCGGCGGCGACGCCGAACCCGAGCAACGACAGGATCCCTGCAGCGACCAGTCCGCCGCAGACCGACCACATCTGGACCCGGCGCTGGCCCGAGCGACGCTGTACGGCGATCAAGGTGATCGCCAGGATCGGCACGATGCCGATCGCCGAACTGATCCCGAATCGCCAGATGTTGCCGAGCCGCGCCAGCACCTGCACGGCTACGCCGAACACCCCGGCGGTGATCACCGGGCCGCATGGTGCGCTGCCAGTGATAGCGTCCACGGGGCCAGGGCGATGCAGGAGATGCAGACCGCGGTGACGACGACCAGCAGCATGCTGTCGATCAGGGTCGAGCCGGTGGGGGACGGCCCGCCGAGCACCACGCCGACGCCGGCCGCGACGGAGATCCCGCCGACTCGCAAGTTGATGCTGCGGACATCCCGCTGTTGTCCCTCCGTCACCACCGGCCGAGGCTACTGGCGAGGAACTGGTTCGCGGTATCAGACGGCAGTTCCTGCACCGGTCGGTCTCGGTCAGGGGTGCGCTGGTAACTTGACCGACCTCATGCGCAAGTCGTGGCCGTTGGCTCTCTTCGTGATCGTTGTCGGCGCCGGCGCCGGCCTGGCCATCGCCGGGCGGCCCGTGCCGAGCGACACTTCGTGCTCGACCCCGGCATCACCGTGCCGCGAGAGCCGACGTCGACGCCGTCGATCGCCAGCACGACCGGGTCGCGGTCCACGCCACGACCACCGCGACCGTCTTCGGCATCGACGTCGGCACGCACCGGCAACGACCACGGCGGCAACGACCACGACGGCAACGACCAAAACGGCAACGACCACGACGCGTGTTCCCGCCACCAGCACGACCACCGCCGGTCCGCTGGCGCGGAACAAGGTTCGATTGGTGCTGGCCAACGGCGACGGGCGGTTCAGGCTGGCCAGCATCACGGCAGATCGCATCCGATCGCTCGGCTACATCATCGATCTCGGCGACACGCTGAATCGTGTCGAGCGCGACGGTCGTCTACTACCGCCCGGCTTCGACGACGAGGCCGAGATCGCGGCCAACGACATCGGCGTCCCCAAGGCGATCATCGTCGCCTTTCCCGAAGAACTCGTCGCAGCCGATCACGAACTCCGATGATGCCGGCGACGTCATCGTCGTGCTCGGCCCCGATGCTCCGCGTTGAGCCCTTCGATCAGGGCCCACGGGTAGGCTGGCAACTTCTATGAGCGTTGGCGAGCGTCCGCGGATGACCTTGCGCGGCTACGGGCGTGTGATCATTCGCCGCTCGTGGATCGTGATCGTCGCCATCATCGCCACCGCCGCTCCGGCTCTCGCGTTGTCGTTGCGGACAATCGTCGATCTACGAAGCTGATGCCTCCATGTTGATCCGCGCTTCTCCGGGCGAATCCGTGTTCGGAAGCGGCCAGCAGGCGATCAACCCGGACCATCTGGTGCAGAACGAGATCTCGGTCCTCGAGGGCGACCAGGTGTACGCGAGGTTGAAGCAGAACCTCGGTCTCGACGACGATCCGCCGATGGTCTCGGGTCGTGGCTTCACCGACGCCGACGTGATCACGGTCCGCGTCGACAGTGGCGACCCGCAAGACGGCGGCCACGTTGGCAAACGCATATGTCGCTGCATACATCGACGTGAAACGCGATCAGGCGGTCAACGGCATGGTCACGGCCAGTGCCGAACTGCAGGCCAAGATCATCGACCTGCAATCCCAGATCGACACGCTCGACGCACAGATCGCCGCCAGCAGCACCGACGACGATTCGAGTGCGGAAGCAGATCGTCGCACGCTGATCGACCAGCAGGCCTCGTTCCGCCAGCGCATCGATCAACTCCAGGTCGACGCGGCCTTGTCGGCCGGCAATGCCGAGTTGGTGCGACCGGCGGAGACCCCGACGAAGCCGATCAAACCGACGCCAGTGCGAACCGCGACGATCGCCGCGATCTTCGGCTTGCTGCTCGGTCTCGCCGCAGCGTTGTTGATCGATCACCTCGACGACTCGGTGCGCACTGCCGACGATCTCGCCCGGCTCGGCGCCGACGTGCCCGTACTGGCGTCGATCCCCAGCGTGACGGGACGCGACAACAGGCCGTTGGCGATCTCCGATCCCGAGAACCCTGCCGTCGAGGCGTACCGCAACCTGCGAACCAACGTGCTGTTCCTCGGGATCGAGCGCAAGGTGCGCTCGATCCAGGTCACCAGCACGCGCCCCGGCGAGGGCAAGACCACCACTGCAGCCAACCTCGCCGTCGTGTTGTCGCAGACCGGGGCGAACGTGGTGCTGGTCGATGCCGACCTGCGCAAGCCCGACCTCCACCGCATGTTCGCCGTCGACGGCAGCAACGGGCTGACCAACAACTTGGCCGGCGACCCGATGGAACTGACCATCCAACGCATCACCGACCAACTCTGGGTCATCGTCGGCGGGCCGGTGCCGCCGAACCCCAGCGAGTTGCTGAGCGGGCGGCGCATGGATGCGTTTGCCGAAGAGCTGTCCCGGAGGTTCGACTACGTCATCATCGACTCGGCGCCGCTGCTCGCGGTCAGCGACGCGGCCGCGCTGTCACGCAACGTCGATGGCGTGCTGCTGGTCACCCAGTCAAAGGGGGTCACGCTGCCGCAACTGCGCGAGAGCCTGGCAACCCTCGACCGCGTCGGCGCCCCGCTCCTCGGGATCGTGATGACGCGGGCCAAGATCGACACCTCGGTCAGGGGCGAGTACGAGTATCTGCAACCCGGCCGGCGGGAAGGGCGACGGTAGCGCCCGCGCCGATGGATGCCACGGACCTGCTCGTCGTGCGTCACGGGCAATCGGAGTGGAACGCCATCGGCCGGTGGCAGGGCCACGCCGACCCCGCGCTGACCGAGCTCGGGCGACGGCAGGCATCGGTTGCCGCCGCGTCGATCGGTGCGCTCGACGGCATCGTGTCGAGCGATCTGCTGCGTGCCGCCGAGACCGCCGCGATCATCGCCCAGCAGTTGGGTGTCGGGCCGGTGGTGGTCGACGAGCGCCTTCGCGAGCGCGCGGTGGGTGAGTGGACCGGGCTGACCAAGGCGGAGATCGACAAGGACTGGCCGGGATGGCTCGAAGACGGCCGCCGACCCGACGGCTTCGAGCCGGTCGACGTCGTACTGGATCGAGTGATCGAGGCACTGGAGGCGATGCATGTGGCGAGCCCCGGTGGGTCGTTGCTGGTCGTCGCCCACGGCGGTGTCATCCGATCGTTGGCCGCGCGGCACGGCCTGCCCGACGCCCCGGTTTCGTTCCTCGCCGGCGTCACCGCCCGCCTGTCGTCCAAGGGGCTCTCGGTCGGCGCCCGAGTGGCCCTGCTCGACGGCCACGTCGTGTCGGACTGAGCACGACGCGTTGTAGATCTCACGGTCCGTTCAGACGTCGTCGCAGCTCGACGTAGACCGGCTCACCGACCGCAGCGATCAACTCGTCCGCGAGGGAATCAACCACTGCCTGGTCGCCGATGTATGCCTCCGGCCCCTCGGTGCAGCACCAGTGCATCGTGTCGCCCTCGTCGCCCCAATCGCGCCGCTCCCATCCCCGCACCGTGGCGATCTCCGTGCCGCCGGGAACGACCTGCCAATCGATCTTGATCGGCAGTTGCCAGCACACCGAGGGCTTCCAGGCCGTCGGGGATTCCCCCGCACGCAGTGCTGCGAGATGCAGCGCGCACCCTTCGCCACCGTCGAAACCGGGGCGGTTCAAGAAGATGCACGCGCCGTCGACCACTTTGGTGTTGGTGCGCGTGTCGTCACTGAAGACGTCGTCTGCATCGATCGCCTGTTGGTACTGGAACAGATCGGCATCGAGCGTGGCGGCCAACGCCGACACGGTCATCGCTTCTTCCGCGTCGGCCATTTCGGCGCCGATCGAACAGCAGCCCTGGTTCAGGTGCTCGGCGGGTTCGTCGAGGATTCCCTTGCAGCCGCGTCCCCAGATGCACGTCCAGTTCGACGTGAGGAACGCCCGATCGAAGCGCCAGGTCACGTCGGCGTCGACGATCTCCTCGCTGCCAGCGTCACCCGTGCGGGGCGGATGGCTCACCCGGCCATCCGCAATCGGCTCTCGAAATCCTCGTGGTTGAGGTACGCGCCGCACAGCGTTCGTTTGCCGGTGTACGCGTGACGGCCGTGCAGCGCGCGCCAGTTGTCGAACAGCAACGCGTCGCCCGGTCGTAGGACCTCGCTCCACTGCATCGACTCGCTGTTGGCCAGATGGTCGAAGGCGCGCAGCGCCGCGTAGAGCTGTGCCATCTCGTCGGGTGGCAACAGGAACGGGGCGCGGTCGGAGTTGTTGTACGACACCTGCACGAGGGTGCCCGTGTGATCGTGTCGGAACACCGGCCGGGCCGCCATCAGGTGTGAGCCGTCGCCGATGTACTGGCCCGGAATGGCCACGGTCGACAACACGTCGAACAACTCGGGCTCCTTGGCCCGCAACACCTCGGCGATCTTGAAGCCGTCGACCAACGTCGACTCGCCACCTGTGCCGTCGAAGGACAGGCAGTGCAGCATCTGCAAGCCCGGGGCGTCGTGACTGTACGTGCCATCGGTGTGGGCCGGCAGGTAGTGGCTCGTGTAGGCCAGGTCGGCCTTCTTCAGGTCGGCGGTGAACTCCCAGAACCCCCCGAAGATGGTCTCGCGCACATAGCCGACGCGCCGGATCAGCGCCTCGGTCGCCTCGGTGGTTGCAGGGGTGCCCGTGACGATCGCGAACCCATAAGTGGCCACCGTCGACAGCCACTGGTGAACACCCTCGTCGCTGCGCATCACCGCGTCGTGATCGACGCGTATCGGAGCCTCCGCAATGGTGGCGTTGTCCCACAGGACCGGTCGTTGCGTTGGCCCGATTCGCGCCGAATCCGGGGACCGGAACCGGTGCAAGAACTCCACCGGCACCTCCGAGACATCGGCTTCGCGCCACGTGATGCGGGCGACGCGGCCGTCGGCGGTGACCGAAGCGGCGCGGAGATCGGCTGCCAGCGCGGCGGTGTCGAGCAGGCGTTGCTTCGTGACGGGGTGGGTCGTGGCGTCATCAGCGGCGTGATCGCGCAGCCACAGCCACGGGTACCAACTCTCGGCCCCGTCGTCCCAGGTGACGTGCAAGCAGGAGTCGGTCGGTTCGATCTGGTCGATGTTCGCCACCCGGCAATTCTGCCATCCACCTGCAAGGCTGAAGCGGTGACGACCGAAAATTACGACCTGATCATCGTCGGAACGGGCTCCGGCAACTCGGTGATCAGCAGTGACATGGATGGATGGCGGATCGCCATCATCGAACGGTGGACGTTTGGGGGGACGTGCCTCAATCGCGGCTGCATCCCCTCGAAGATGCTGGTCTACGCCGCCGACATCGCCGAGTCGGCCGGCAACGACAACGACCCGAAGTACGGGGTGACCACCCGGTTCGAATCCGCCGATTGGCCCGCCATCGTGCGTCGTGTCTTCGGCCGGATCGACCCGATCGTCGAGGGAGGCCGCGAGTACCGATACAGCCTGCCGAACGTGACGGTGTACGAAGGTGATGCACATTTCGTCGGCGAACGCACGCTGCAGGTCGGTGCCGAGACGATCATTGGTGATCGCGTCGTGCTCGCCACCGGAGCCCGGCCGTTCATCCCACGCCATCCACGGCATCGACGAGGTGCCCTTCGACACCAGCGACACCATCTTGCGCAGCGCCCATCAACCGAAGCATCTCGTCGTGCTCGGTGGCGGGTTCATCGCTGCCGAGTTGAGTCACGTGTTCCGATCGCTGGGCTCACGCGTGACCATCATCAACCGTGGTCATCGTCTGCTGAGCGCGGAGGACCACGACATCTCGCATGCCTTCACCGAGTCCGTCGCCGACCGGTTCGAACTGGTGCTGGGTGCTCGTGTGGAACGTGTCTTCATGACAGCACAGGGTGTCGGGGTGCGAGTGACGACCGCCGATGGTGATCGGGTGGTCGAGGGCGACACGTTGTTGGTTGCCGCGGGCCGCGTTGCGAACGGCGACCAGATCGACGCCGACTTGGCTGGTATCGAGATCGGCCCGATGGGCGAGGTGATGGTCGACGCCTACGGCAGGACGAGCGCCCCGGGAGTCTGGGCGCTCGGCGACGTGAACGGGCGGCACCAGCTGAAGCACATGGCGAACGGGGAGGCCGACGGTCGTGCGGCACAACCTGTTGCATCCCGACGATCTCCGACCGCTCGACCCTCGTCCCGCGCCCCACGCCGTGTTCGCCAGCCCTCAGGTCGGCGCGGTCGGCCTGACCGAGGCGCAGGCCGACACCTCGGGTCGGGATTTCACGATGATCACCCATGCCTATGGCGCTAGCGCGTACGGGTGGGCGTTGGAGGACACCAGCGGGTTCTGCAAGCTGCTCGGCGATCCGACCACACGCACCCTGATCGGCGCCCACGTGATCGGCTACCAGGCATCGTTGCTGGTGCAGTTGCTGGTGCAGGGGATGCACCTCGGCAACACCGTCGACCAGTTGGCGACCGGTCAGGTGTGGATCCATCCGGCGCTGTCAGAGGTGGTCGAACAGGCGCTGCTCAAGCTGATCGAGGCCTTCGACCAGGCTTGATTCTTTTCTCACCCGTCTTTAACACGATGTCGGTAGACCCCTCACCTGCACCGTTGATGATGACTGGCGTTGCACCCATCGAATTGGAGACTGAGCATGAACAAGAAGCTTGCAGGAACGGGCCTGGCGATCGGTTTGGTCGCAGGCGCAGGCGCAGGTTTGATCCTCGAATTGTCCGGCAACGTCGGCGCCGCCGCGGGGAACTCGACGGCACTCGCCGTCGGCGACTCGTCGACAGATGCCACGACTGATACGACGGCCCCCGCCGCCCCGGTTCGACCGGATCCGTCGACCCGGCTCGGCGAGGTGCTGAAGCCCCTCGTCGACGCCGCGAACGATCACGCAGGATCAGGCGGACAAGGTGATTGCCGCCATCGTCGCGGCCCAGCAGGTCGATGGACCTGGCATCGGTGGGCCGATGGGTCGACGTCATCGCGGCTTCGACGGACCTGGCGCTCGCATCGGCTTCGGGCTCGATGAGGTCGCCACCACGCTCGGCATCACCGCCGACGACGTTCGCACTGCGCTCGAGGGCGGCCAGTCGATCGCTGATCTGGCGGTCAGCAAGGGCAAGACCGCGCAGGACGTGATCGATGCCATCGTCGCCGAGGCGACCACGAAGCTCGATGCGGCCGTGACTGACGGCAAGCTGACCCAAGCCCAGGCCGATGCCCGTTTGGCCGACCTCACCACTCGTGCCACGGAGTTCGTCAACAACACGCCTCCGTCGGCGGGCCCGGTTTCGGCCCCGGTTTCGGTGGTTCGGTCCCGGTTTCGGCGGTCCCGGCCGCCACGGTCACGACAACGATGCCGATGACAACGCCCCGGCGGGCGCCACGGCGCCGACCGATACCACCGCCCGACCGACACTGTCGCCGGCTGAAGTTCTTTGGCTCGGCCGGGATGACTTCCTCCCTCGTCATCCCGGCCGGTCAGAATGACGACGTATGAGTGCCCGTGTCTTGATCGCCGACGATGATCGGGCCATCCGCGACGCACTGACCCGGGCACTGGTGCTCGAGGGCTACGACGTCGTGCAGGCGAGCGACGGCAACATGGCGCTGTCGGTGATCGAGTCGACCCAGCCCGACGTGGCCATCCTCGATGTGATGATGCCCAACATCGACGGGCTGACGGTGTGCCGGGTGCTGCGTGCCGAACGCAACCGGCTCCCGGTGCTGATGCTCACGGCGCGCACCGAGACACCCGACCGGGTCGCCGGTCTCGATGCCGGCGCCGACGACTACCTCGCCAAGCCGTTCGACCTCGACGAGTTGCTGGCCCGGCTGCGCGCGTTGCTGCGACGAACACGCTCCAACGACGAGCCTGCGGGCGACGCCGTGCAACTCGCCGATCTGCGACTCGAACCGACATCGCGTCGGGTGTGGCGCGGCGAGCGCGAGGTCGAACTGTCGAAGACCGAGTTCGATCTGCTGGAACTGCTGCTGCGCAACCAGGGAATCGTGCTCGACCATTCGACGATCTACGACCGCATCTGGGGATACGACTTCGGGCCCGACAGCAAGAATCTCGCCGTCTACATCTCGTACCTGCGCCGCAAGCTCGAGGTGCCTGGTGAGAGCAAGCTCATCCACACCGTTCGCGGTGTCGGCTATTCGGCGCGGTCGATGTGAGCCTGCGCCTCAAGATCGTCGCCGCGCTCGGTGTTGTTGGCGGCGTGCGCCACTGCCGCCGTCGGCGTGTCGTCGTACGTGTCGACGCGGCATGAGTTGAACGAGGTCGTCGACCTATCGCTGCGCGAGGCCGCAGCCAACCCGGCACAGCTGTTGCGGTACTTCGGTCGCGGTCCCGGTTTCGGCGGGCCAGGTCGTGGCGCGTTCGACCCCGACACCGATGGCGACGGTCTGCCGGCCGCCGCGGCACCGCGGGTGTTCGACGCCGTGCTGGCCCAGATCATCGGCGCCGACGGCGCCATCGTGCGGTCCCCGCAGTCGGGTGATCTGCCGGTCGACGATTCCGATCGCTCCGTCGCCAGTGGCGCATCCACCGGCATCACCCAGCCTCGCGACGTAACCGTGGAGGGCGAGGCCTTCCGCATGCTGACCATCCCGGTCGACGGCGGAGGCGCGGTGCAGATCGCCCGGTCGGCTCGTGAGACTCAACGGGCGCTGGCCGTCATCCGCGAACGAACGATTCTGTCAGTTGCCTTCGTCATCCTCGGCGCTGCGTTCGCTCGGCTGGTTGATCGGCCGGCAGGTCACCCGCCGCCTCGTGCGCCTCACCGAGGCCGCCGACGACGTCGCCGAGACTGGTCGGCTCGATGTCGAGGTGCCGGTCTCCGGGTCCGACGAAACGGGCCGCCTGGGCAAGGCCATGAACGGGATGCTCGGCGCCCTTGCGCGCAGCCGCGACCAGCAACAGCAACTCGTGCAGGACGCCGGCCACGAGTTGCGCACGCCGTTGACCAGCCTGCGCACCAACGTGGCCGTGCTGCGCCGGATGGACAACCTGGCGCCCGAGGCCCGCCAACAACTGGTCGACGATCTCGACAGTGAGACCAAGGAGCTGACAGCACTGGTCAACGAACTGGTCGAGCTGGCAACCGACCGTCGCGACGACGAGCCGGAGCAGGAATGTGATCTGCAGGCGATCTGCGAGCAGGCCGCGGGGCGCGTTCGGCGCCGGACCGGCCGCGAGATCATGGTGACGGGCGACGACTCGCTGGTCTCGTGCCGCCCGACAGCGATCGACCGGGCGGTGGTCAACCTGATCGACAACGCCGCCAAGTTCAGCGTCGATGGCGCGATCGAGGTCGTCGTGCACGACGGCCGGGTGGCGGTCAGCGACCGAGGCCCGGGTATCCCGGAGGAAGATCTTGCGCACATCTTCGATCGCTTCTACCGATCGGTCGCTTCACGGAGCCTGCCGGGCTCCGGCCTCGGCCTGGCGATCGTGCGCGACATCGTCGAGTCGCACGGTGGCACCGTCTTTGCCGAGCGGCGCGACGGGGGCGGCAGCACCGTCGGGTTCGTCCTCGCCACCCTGCCCGCCATTCCCGGTGCCGCCAAGCCCCTGCCGGCTCCACCTTCCCCTGCGCCCCGAGCCCCGGACCCGTCGCCCGCAACCGGTTCACCGCTGCCCTCCAACCCGCCCTCCGCCTGAAGCGTTTGTGAGCTGGCGCCCCGTATCGGGGCCGGAGCCGTCAAACGGTTGGGTGGAGCGGCGGCTCAGCGGGGAGCCGGAATCTCGCCGGAGCCCCGGGTGATCATCGTGGTCGGCACGACGTACGTCTGCGTCGGTGACCGGTCACCATCGAGTCGAGCGAACAACGTCGTCGCCGCCTGGCGACCGATCGCGGCCGGGTCCTGGGCGAGCACGGTGATTGCCGGGTCGAGGAGGTCGCTCATCGGTACATCGTCGAACCCGACGAGTGCGATGTCGTGGTGTTTCCTCGCGGATCGGAGGCCGCGAACCACCCCGATCGTCACCAGGTTCTGCGCGGCGAATATTGCGGTCGGCGGTTCATCGAGCGACAGGAGATCGTGCAGCGCACCGGTGGCGTGTTCGCTGTCGCGAATGTCCTGTCGGACGAGGTGATGCTGGACGATGATGTCGCTGGCCTCGAGCGCATCGACGTAGCCCCGGAAGCGTTCGGAGGCCGTGACGATCGAACGACGATCGCCGAGAAAGGCTATCCGCCGGTGGCCGTGCGCCATGAGGTGCTTCACGCCGCGGTAGGTCCCGTCGCGGTTGTCGACCAGCACCGCGTCGGCGTCGAAAAATGCAGGTGGTCGGTCGACGAAGACGATCGACATCCCCATTCGTCGCTCCTCGACGAGGTAGCTGTGGTCGTGGCTCGCTGGCATCATGATCAGCCCGTCGACTCGCCGTTCCGCGAACGCCTCGACGAGTTGACGCTCCCGCGTGGGGTCCTCGTCGAGGCTCGATGCCAACACCACGACGCCTCGTCGCGAAGCGATCTCCTCAATCGTGCGGTGTACAGCGGCATCGAGCGGGTTGGCGACGTTCGATGCGAGCATGCCGACCGAGCGCGTCTTGCCGTCGCCGCGCCGCAGACTGCTGGCGGTCAGGTTGTGGCGATACCCGAGACGGTCGATGGCCGCCCGTACTCGCAGGCTGAGCTCGTCCGAGACCCCCGACTCGCCATTCACCACGCGCGACACCGTCTTCAAGCTCGTCCCAGCGAGCGCGGCGACATCGCGAATTGTCGGTCGGGTCCGCGCGTTACGACGTTCAGCCACGGTTGACAACGTTGGTAGACGCGGACGAAGTTGTCAAGAATTTCACGACGAAACTACCTATTGACATCGTTAGTTAAGTTGTGGCTCAATATTGACAACGTTGTCAAAGACAACGGTCCGTCCCAAACTTCCGAGGGGGAGATACATGACTGCAATGACTTCACGTCGCGGCGTGATCCGTACCGCCGTCACCGTCGGTCTCGCCGCATCGCTGGCTCTGGCTGCATGTGGCTCCGACACGAAGAGCTCGACAGCGACCAACGCGCCCCGGTGCGACAACTGCTCCAGGCGGAACGACTGGCGGGTCCGGAGGGACCGTCGGTGTTTCACTGATCTTGAAGAACCTCAGCAACGCGTTCTTCGTCTCGATGCAGAAGTCCGCTGAGGATGCTGCTTCGCCAGATCGGTGTCAAGCTGACCGTCGCCGCCGGCAAGGAAGACGGCGACAGCGCAACACAGATCTCCGCGATCGAGGCGGCCGTTGCCAAGGGCGACAAGGGAATCCTCATCACTCCGGCCACTGACGCTGTCGTGCCCGCGCTCGACGCCGCTCGCAAGGCCGGCCTGCTGGTGATCGCTCTCGACACGCCGCCGAATCCGGCGACCGCGGTCGACATCACCTTCGCCACCGACAACTACAACGCCGGCCAGCTGATCGGTCAGTGGACTGCAGGGCAGCTCGCCGGCAAGAAGGCCACGATCGCGATGCTCGACCTGTTCAACGATCAGGTGGTCTCGGTCGACACCGGGCGTGACCAAGGGTTCCTGCAGGGCATGGGCATCGTCGAAGTCCGAAGACAAGTCCGGCAATGGCAAGGAGCCGGCCACCGGGAAGTACTCGGGCGGCGACTACGAGGTCGCGTGCCACGAGCCGACCAAGGGCGCCGTCGACGGCGGCAAGACGGCCATGGAGACCTGTCTGGCCAAGAACCCCGACATCAACGTGGTGTACACCATCAACGAGCCCGCCGCCCAGGGTGCGGAGGACGCGCTCGAAGGCTGCCGGCAAGGATGCGGGTGTGCTCATCGTCTCGGTGGACGGTGGTTGCAAGCCAGGCCTCGAACTGGTCGCCAGCGGCGTCATCGGTGCCACCGCCCAGCAGTACCCGGGCAAGATGGCGACGCTCGGAATGCAGGCCATCAAGGACCTCGCCGACGGCAAGCCGGCGCCTGCCGTCTCTCCCGGTCTGGATTTCTTCAACACGGGCGTCGCCCTGGTGACCGACAAGGCGGTTGCCGGTGTCGACAGCATCTCGGTCGCCGAGGGGCAGAAGATCTGCTGGGGCTGACAGACCATTCCAGGGTCGATGCCTGTTCTGGCGATCGGTCCTGATCTCAGCGCCTACCATGCACGGCGGGGCGGTACACCACCGCCCCGCCGTTGCTGTCTCAGCTCACCCGCATCGACGCAACTGAACCAGGGGGTTCCGATGGAGGCAATCGACGCGTCCAGCGCCGCGGCATCGTTCGATCAACCGCGAGGTGCTTTGGCACGTGTGCAGCACATCCTGCACAAATATCCAGCGGTCAGCCCGGCGCTCGTGCTGGTGCTGTCCGGCGTCGTGTTCACGATGCTCGGCAAAGGCCGCTTCGACCGATTCGACACCATTGGCATCATCCTCCAGCAGACGGCGGTGCTCGCTGCGCTGGCGATCGGCCAGACACTGATCATCCTCACGGCAGGTGTCGACCTGGCTGTCGGAACCGCAATGCTGCTGACGCACCTCGTCATTGCCAAGGTGGCGTCGACCACGGGGTGCCCGGTGTGCCTGCTCTGCTGCTGGGTGGCGTCGTGGGTGTGTGCCTCGGCGCCTTTCACGGCGGCCTGGTCACCAAGATCGGCCTGCCGCCGTTCATCGTCACGCTCGGCACGTTCTACATCTTCAACTCGCTCGGCCTCGTGTACAGCAAGGCCCAGACGATTTCGAAAGAGGCGTTGGGAGGCGAGAACTCGCTGCTGTTGTGGACGGGGAAACAGATCTCGATCGGATCGATGAAGATCACCACCGGAGTGCTCCTCGTGCTGGCGATGTACATCGTGTTCGCGTTCATCCTCTCCAACACAGCTTGGGGGCGGCACCTCTACGCCACTGGTGACGATCGCGAGGCGGCCCGGCTGGCCGGCATCAACGTCAACCGTGTCCTACTCAGCGTCTACATGGTTGCCGGCCTCATCTACGCCATCGGCGGCTGGGTGCAGCTGGGCCGTTCGTTGTCGGCCAGCAGCAACGCCGCAACCGACATCAATCTCGAATCGATCACCGCCGTTGTGATCGGGGGAACGAGCCTCTTCGGCGGTCGGGGCCGGTTGTGGGGATCGCTGATCGGTGCGCTCATCGTGACGGTGTTCCGCATCGGACTCAGCCTGGCCGGCGTCAACCCGTACTACCAGAACTTCGCAATCGGGGCGCTGATCCTGGTCGCGGTAACGTTGGACCAATGGATCCGGAGGGTGGGCAAGTGAACTCCGTTGATGATCGGTCCTCAGCCGGTCCTGGCAGCACGTGGCTTGCTGAAGCGCTTCGGCCGGGTGACTGCCCTTGTCGACTCCGACCTCGAGTTGTACCCGGGCGAGGTGCTCGCCGTCATCGGCGACAACGGTGCCGGCAAGTCGTCGTTGATCAAGTGCCTGTCCGGGGCCATGGTCCCCGACGAGGGTGAGATCCAGCTGGAAGGCCAGCCGGTGCACTTTCGCCGGCCGTCCGATGCGCGAGCCGCTGGAATCGAAACCGTGTACCAGACCCTCGCGGTGGCGCCCGCGCTCGACATCGCCAGCAACATGTTTCTCGCCCGTGAGCGTCGTCGCCCTGGGCCGCTGGGCTCGTGGTTGCGGATGCTCGACACGTCTGGCATGCGGCGCGAGGCACGCAAGACCATCCAGGATCTCGGCATCGGCACCATTCAAGACATCACCCAGACCGTCGAGACGTTGTCGGGCGGTCAGCGACAGGCCGTTGCCGTCGCCCGGGCCGCAGCGTTCGGCAGCAAGGTCGTGATTCTCGACGAGCCGACGGCGGCGCTCGGCGTGAAGGAATCGGGATTGGTGCTGCAATTGATCCGTGACCTTCGTGACCGCGGTCTTCCTGTGATCTTGATCAGCCACAACATGCCACATGTGTTCGAAGTCGCCGACCGAATTCACATCCAGCGACTCGGGCGACGGGTTGCGGTTGTCACCCCGCAGACGCACACCATGGCCGATGCGGTCGCGATCATGACGGGTGCGGTCACTGTCGACGACGCAGCCTGAACAGGTCGATGGATGATCGTCGTCGGGGGAGAAGCGTTGGTCGACCTGGTGATCGATCTCGACGGTTCGGTCACGGCCAAGCTGGGCGGCGGGCCGTTCAACAGCGCACGGGCGATCGGCCGGTTGGGGAGCGAGGTCGCGTTCCTCGGAACGTTGTCGGGCGACCGCTTCGGCGCCTTGCTCCACCGTCAACTGCTCCGCGATGGCGTCGACGACTCGCTCGTGCAGTTCACCGAGTTGCCGACCACGTTGGCATCGGCCGAGCTCGACGAGCACGGTGCCGCCACGTATCACTTCTACTTCTCCGAGACTGCTGCACCGAACCTGCACCCGTTGGCGCTTGCCGGCAGGAGTGCGGGTCCTTCACATGGGAACACTCGGCTTGGTCCTCGAACCGATGGCGTCGACGCTCGAGACCATCGTCAACGGCTGCGACGACGATGTGCTCGTGCTGCTCGATCCCAACTGCCGGCCCCGAGCCACCAGCGATCGACCCGGGTACATCGCACGGTTGCAACGGATGTTGCGGCGCGCCGATGTCGTCAAGGTCAGCACCGATGACCTCGAGTTCATCAGCCCCGCCGATCACGCTGCGGGAGTGCGGATGATGCACGAGCACGGCGCCCATGTCGTACTGCACACCGATGGCGGCCGCAGCGTGCACATCCACTGGGCGGAGGCCGAGATCGAGGTACCGGTTCCTGCAGTGGAGGTCGTCGACACCATCGGTGCCGGTGACGCGTTCGGCGGGGCGTTTGCGGCGTGGTGGGATCAAGCCGGCCTGCGTCGAGCGTGACCTCGATGTTGCCGGTGCCGTACGCGCCGCAGTCGCTGCTGCGGTCGAGGTTGCCGCCGTCAGCTGCACGCGTGTCGGTGCGCAACCGCCGAGCCGCGACGAGCTCGGCGATGCGTGGAGGCCGAGCAGTTCGTGATCGAGTTGTCGATTGCCGCCGCGATCGAACGCGCCGGCGTGCTGGCGACGGGCCGCCGGACGATGCTCGGCCTGGTCGGTTGCCCGGGCTCAGGCAAGTCGACGTTGTCGGCGTCGATCACTGCACGGATTGCGTCGAGTGTCGTGGTACCGATGGACGGGTTCCACATGTTGAACGACGATCTCGTACGCCTCGGCAGGCGCAATCGCAAGGGTGCGCCCGACACGTTCGATGTCAACGAGTACGTGGCCCTGCTCCAGCGAGTCCGGCGCCAGCCCGACGAAGAGACGGTCGCCGCACCGCGATACGACCGGGCCGCGAGCGCGCCGGTGCCCGACGCCATCACCATCGAGCCCGATGTGGCGCTGGTCATCACCGAGGGCAACTATCTGCTGCTCGACGACGAGCCGTGGAGCGCGGTCCGCCCACTGCTCGACGAGGTGTGGTTCGTCGACCTCGACGATGCGGTTCGCGTGCCGCGCCTGATCGCTCGCCACATCGAGTTCGGCAAGACACCCGACGAGGCAGTCGAGTGGGTGATGCGCTCCGACGAAGCGAACGCCGTGATCGTCGCCGCGACCCGCAGTCGAGCCGACGCCGTCGTACGGATGGTTTGATCCTGGCCGGCCCCGGCGACGGCCTCAGTCAGCTATCGCCATCTCTCTGGCGATCGGGCTCTGCGGCCTGAAGCCCTTCCATGCGGCGTAGATGCCGAGCGACAGCTCCCACGCGGCCTCCGGCAGTGTCATCAGGCCAGAGGGTCCCTCGCCGTTCTTGAACGCTCCGCACAGGATCAGCACGTGGCAGATGATCAGCAGCGGGCCGCCGATGAGACCCAGCAACGCCATCCGGCGCGGCACGAGTTCCGATCGGTACATCAAGTAACCCAGCAACAAGCCGTTCCCGATTCCGGCAACGAGTCCGGGTCCCCACTGGAACGCCCATTCGTAGGTGCTCACCAGCGAATTGCCTGAGGCGCCAAGTGCTGCGGCGTCGACGCCGGTCGCTGACGACAACGAGTGCGCCACGTTCACCACGGAGATGATGCTCATGAGGCCGATCGCAGCGAAGACCGACTCCATGATGCGAGCGGTGACGTATCCGAGCGACACGGTTTCGCTTTGCCGTCTGACGAGCGAATAGATGACGACCGCGGTTCCTATCTGGGTGACGATCAGTCCGAACTCGAGAACCGCGCCGAGCTTGAGGCTTGCGCTGGAAGTGGCGCCAGGGATGAAACGCATGTCGGACCAGCTGGCGCCGAGTCCGTGGACGAAGAGCAGCCGTGCCGGGATGCTCGTTACGAACGTACCGATGAACAACCAGCCGAAGATTCGCCCTGTTCGCTGAACATCCACGAGAAGTTCCGTCCTTTCTCTTATGCCGCTCGAACCCGTTCGGTCTCCACCGTGGGTGTGAGCTTGCAGTCCCGGTTCGCCGGGGCGCCTGATGGTAGGTGTTCTGCGTGGCCAGCACGCGATCGGGAGTTCGGGCAGGTCTGGTGGCTGTGCTGGGAGCAACCCGTGCCGGAACTCGAGACCCGTGGCCATACGGCGATCGCGATGGATCTGCCGGTCGAGGACGGCACAGCGACGTTCGATGACTACGCCCTCGTTGCGTGGCCCGCCGTACTCGCCGACGCGCTCGTCTCCACGCTGTCCAACAAGGGTAGCCGTCGCGATCAGGGAACTGGTCGCAACACCTGGTCCTTCTCGGCGACCTGCAACGTGCCGCTCATGATTGCGATCACGTCGGTCCGAGTGAACGTGCGGGGGCTGACGACAGCGGCCCGCTTGCCCATGAATTGCACATGGATGCGGTCGGCGACGTCGAAGACCTGAGGGATGCTGTGTGACACCACCACGATCGGCAGCCCGTCCCGGCGGAGGTGATCGATCAGCTTGCGCACAGCGACCGACTCGCGAGCACCCAATGCTGCGGTCGGCTCGTCGAGGATGATCACCTTGCCGGCAACAGCGGCCGCTGACTTGCGCAGGCCCTTGTTCTCCAGCCACGTGTGGGCCTTGCCCAGCGGGCCCGGCGCACCCAGACCGCGATCGCGATAGAGGTTGTTCCTGAGATCGAGTGCAGGTTCGGCCTTCATCGACTGGTAGACGGCATTCACGCCGGCAAGCCGTCCGTCTCGAGCGTTGCGGAACTGCATCAGCCTGCCCTCGAGCCGCACGACACCCTCGTCGGGCCGTTCGGCGCCTGACAGACAACGAACCAACGTCGACTTGCCCGACCCGTTCTCGCCGACAACGGCCAGGACCTCGCCGGGATAGACAGCGAAATCGACGTGGTCCAGCGCGGCCACCGTGCCGTACCGTTTCACCAGGCGTTCGCCCTCGAGCATTGGCAGCGCCGGAACACCAGGTCCGCTCATTCGTCGTCGCAGTCCGGCGGACGCGGTGGTCCATCGGCGATCAACGCTGCGTTCAACTCGGCACCGCCGATGGCGATGATCGCGTGCAGGCTCAGCCACGTGAGCAGTCCGATCACCGATGCGAAATCTCCGTAGACCGGCGAGGCCTTGGCGATCGCTCGACCGACGATGGCGACCCCGACCAACTGCAAGATGGCGAACAGCACCCCGCCGACGACCGCCCCCGGGACGATGGTGCGCCACGCCGGCCGGGTGGTTCGCAGCCACCGGTAGCTCAACGCCAACACACCGGCATCGAGGGCCACGGTCCCGATCCCCAGCAACACCTTGCCGACGACCAACACGCCGGTCACGGTGGCCACGGTGGCGAGGATCGCTGCGGCGACCTGGGCGCCGCCGATGTAGGCCATGCCCAGCAGGGCGCGCAGCCGCGTGATCAACGGGTTGCTGCGCTCGTCGAGCGGCTGCTCGGCGATGTCGTCGAGCGCGGTGTGCACGGCGACGAACGCCTTCATCCCGCCCCACAGGCTGGCCAGCAGGCCGAGGATCAACACGAAGGCATCTCCGTGCAGTTTCGACGGATCGGTGGCGAGTTGCTTGCCGATGAACGGAAGCTGGGCCATTGCCGAGTGGATGATGTCCTTTTGCAGGTTGGTGTGACTTTGCAGCACGAAGCCCAACACGGTGGTGAACACGAGCAGCAACGGGAACACCGAGAGGAAACCGAAGTGAGCGATCAGAGCGGCGTTGCGGCCGCTGCGATGTTTGCGGAACCCTTCGATGGCGTGGACGCCGACATCGGCTGGACGCGACTTGGCGCGAAGCGCGCGAACGCGGGAGTTCTCGGTCCAATTCACACGTAGGAATGTAGGTGGACGGCGCTCGTTCCAAACCTTCGTCGTCCAGGCATCGCCACGAATCAGGATCTGCCACTACGGTCGCGGCGTGCGACGGCCCGGTGTCAGCAACGTCGACCCCACTCGCGCCGTGGCGCTGGCAGCCATCGCCGTGATCGTCGGTATCCAGCTGATCTTCTTCGGGCTGCCGCTGGGATTGTGGCTGCACGGGTTGACGCTCGGCGGCCTGAATGCGGTCATGGCGGTCGGCATGGCCTTGATCTACCGGGCCAATCGCGTGGTGAACTTCGCCCAAGCCGAACTCGGTACCGTGCCGACTTCGTTCGCGGCCGCGTTCATCATCTTCTGGGGCTGGCCGTACCTTCTCGGCCTGGCTGCCGGGCTGGTGCTCTCGATCGTGGCGGGTGTGGTCATCGAGTTCGCCCTGATCCGCCGGTTCCGCAACTCGCCCCGGCTGGTGGTCACCGTGGCCACGCTGGGCATCACCCAGCTCCTGGTCGTGATCGGCATCTTGATCCCCAGGTGGTGGGGTCGCAACCTGGCGAGTGAGCGCATCGCCCCACCGGTCGGCTGGAAGCTGACGATCGGTCACGTCATCCTCAACGCCAACCACCTCATCGCCCTCGTCGCCGCGCCATTGATGATGGCCGGTGTGGCCTGGTTCCTCGCCCGCAGCCGCTACGGCGTGGCGATTCGGGCCAGCGCCGAGCGCGGTGATCGGGCAGCAATGCTCGGCATCCCGGTGGGCCGTTTGAACACGCTGGTGTGGGCGATCGCCGCGGCCATGTCGTTCGTCGCCCTGTTCCTGCGCAGCGGGATCATCGGCGTGCCGGTTGGCTATGCAGCGGGGCTGCCGGCGTTGCTGCAATCGCTCGCCGCCCTCGTCATCGCCCGGCTCGAACGGTTGCCGACCGTCGCCGCAGCCGCGATCGCGTTGGGCCTGTTGGAATCCGGCGTGCGCTTCAACTCCGACACGCCGGCTGCGGCGTACCCGATCATGGCTGCAGTGATGTTCGTCGTGCTGCTCGTGCAACGAACCAGCAGCAATCGTCGCGACAACGACGCCGCCAGCACGTGGCGGGGTGCCGAGGAGGTGCGCCCGTTGGCGACCGCCGATCATCGCCACCCGAGCGTGCGTCTCGCCAGGTGGGCCCTCAGCATCGTCGGCGTCGTTGCCGTGATCGGGGCGCCGATGGTGCTCGACGTCGACTACATCATCAAGGCCTCGGCGATCTTTGCATTCGCGATCATCGGGCTGTCGCTCGTGGTGTTGACCGGGTGGGCGGGGCAGATCTCGCTCGGTCAGATGGCAATCGTCGGTGTCGGCGCGGCGGTCAGCGCCACCTGCACCTCGCGGTGGCATGTCGACCTCACACTCGGTCTGCTGATCGGTGGTTGTGCCGGGGGAGTGGTCGCTTTCGCGGTTGGGGTTCCCGCCTTGCGCCTGCGCGGGCTGTACCTGGCGGTCACCACGTTCGCGCTGGCGTTGGCCACCGAGCAGTGGCTGCTGAGCGACCGGTTCTTCGGGTGGTTCCCGAGGGGTGACTCGCGTTTCGAGCGTCCGCCGTTGTTCGGGCAGATCCGTCTCGACACACCGACCCGCTACTACATGTACTCGCTGATCGTGCTGGCGCTGTGCTACCTGGCGACGCGAGGCATCCGGCGATCGCGGACCGGTCGGGTGATCATCGCCGTACGCGAGAACGAGCGAGCCGCGCAGAGCTTCTCGATCCCCGCGGTGCGTGCCAAGCTGACTGCGTTCGTGGTCTCAGGCGTGCTGGCAGGGATCGGTGGGGCGCTGTTCGCGCACCTCAACCAATCGTTCAGCGTCACCAGCTACAGCACCGGCGAGAGCTTCAACGTCTTCACCTCGGCGGTGATCGGCGGGTTGGGCTCGCTGGGTGGTGGCATCTTGGGGGCGGTGTACCTGCGCGGGATCCGTTGGTTCATCCCCTCGCAGGAGTGGCAACTGCTGTCGAGCGGGGCCGGCGTGCTGTTGGTGCTGCTGATCCTGCCCGGCGGGCTCGGCGGGCTGTGGGTCACCGTGCGCGACGTGATGGTGCGCCTGCTCGTGCGCCGCACGCCGAAGGGGATGGCCGACGTGCCCGCCGGCGTTCCCGTGGAGCCCGCAGCATGATGCGCGAGTTCGCCACGGCGTGCCGTCATCCAGGCGGATGGCTTCGCGAGATCTGCGGGGGCGAGGCCGCCTTCCCGCTCGTGGTGCTGTTCGGCCTCAACGCGGTGGACGAGCTCGACCGCACCGCGTTCGGCATCTTGCTGCCCAACATCCGCGACGAGTTCCACCTCGACAACACCAAGGCCCTCGGTCTCTTGGCCCTCGTGTCTCAGTGGCCGCGCTCGCCCTGCAGGTGCCGATCGCCCAGTACGCCGACCGCTCGCGCCGGGTGCCGCTGGCCATCGCCGGCGCCGTCACGTGGGCGCTCTTCAGCGGGCTCACCGGCCTGGCCACCGGTGTGATCGTGCTGACGATCGCCCGCAGCGGCAGCTCGATCGGCAAGGCGGTGATCGACCCGACGCACAACTCGCTGATCGCCGACTACTACCCGATCAATGCCCGCAGCCGCGTGTTCAGCACCCACCGCGCTGCCAACGCGATCGGTTCGTTCGTCGGTCCGTTGGCGGCCGGCCTGTTGGCATACGCCTTCGGCTGGCGCGCCCCGTTCCTCGTCTTCGTGATCCCGACGATGGTCTTCGCCGTCATCGCGCTGCGACTGCGGGAACCGGTGCGCGGGCGGTGGGAGCGCGAGGCGATGGGCGCCAGCGACGATGTGATCGCGACCGAGGAGACCGTCCCGTCGTACGCCGAGAGCTGGCGCACGGTGCAGAAGATCGAGAGCCTCAAGCGGATCTGGTGGAGCCTGCCGTTCCTCGCCACGGCCCTCATCGGCTTCGTCGCGTTGGCGTCGCTGCTGTACGAGCAGGAGTTCGGCCTCGACGAGCGCGCCCGTGGCATCGCCTCGGCGATCGCCGAGCCATTCCAGCTCGTCGGACTCGTGCTGGGCTCGCGCATCGTGACCCGGCGGTTCCTCGGCGACATGCGCGGGCTTGATCCGCTTCTTGGCCAAGGTCGCGGTCGCCACTTCGGTCGCGGCCATTGCGTTCGCGATCGCGCCGAACATCGTCGTCGCTGTCGGCGTGAACTGCGTGATCTCGGCGTCGCTGGCGATGCTCGGTCCCGGCATCCTCGTCGCCCTCTCCCTGGCCATCCCGCCTCGCGCTCGCGCCACGGGATTCTCCGTTGCCTCGCTGTGGGTGATCCCGGGACTCATCGTGCTGCCGATGATCGGCTGGATCTCCGGCCATGTCGGGATCCGGTGGGGATTGGCGGTCCTGGTACCGCTGTTCATCATCGGCAGCCTCGTGCTCGGCAGCGCCGGCTCGGTGATCGACGCCGACATCGCCCAGGTGTGGCGAGCCGCCGCGGCGCGCAGCGAGGCGTTGTACCAACGCCGCCAGGGTCAGAGCGATCTGCTGCTCGTACGCGGCGCCGACGCCGGCTACGGAGGCCGACAGGTGCTCTTCGGCGTCGACATCGATATCAAAGAAGGCGAGATCGTCGCCCTCCTCGGCACCAACGGAGCCGGCAAGAGCACGTTGTTGAAGGTCATCAGTGGTGTGGTCGAGGCCGATCGCGGGGCTGTGGTGCTCGATGGCCGCGACGTCACCCACGCTCCACCCAACGAGATCGCTGCACTGGGCATCAGTCAGATGCCGGGCGGCCAAGGTGTCTTCGGGTCGCTGACCGTCGCCGAGAACTTGCGACTGGCCGGCTGGACGCGGCAACGGCGCCACGACGTCGACGCGTCGACCGAGGAGATCCTCGCCATGTTCCCGGTGTTGCGCGAGCGATACTCGGCGTCCGCCGCTGACCTCAGCGGCGGTCAGCAACAGATGCTCGCACTCGGCATGGCGTTCATCAGCAAACCACGCGTGCTGTTGATCGACGAGCTGTCGTTGGGCCTGGCGCCGGTGATCGTGGGTCAGCTGCTACCACTCGTGCGAAGGCTGGCCGACGACGGCGTGGCAGTGGTGCTCGTCGAGCAGAGCGTGAACGTCGCCCTCACGTTGGCCGAGCGCGCTTACTTCATGGAGCGTGGCGCGATTCGATTCTCGGGCCCGACCGCTGATCTGTTGCGGCGGCCCGATCTGTTGCGATCGGTGTTCCTCACCGACATCGCCGGTCCGGCCACCCCCGTTGCTGCGGCGACGCCCACCGAGGATGTCGCGCTCGAGGTCTCCGGCGTCGGGCGATCGTTCGGCGGCAACCGTGCCGTCAACGATGTGTCGTTCGCGGTGGCGAAGAACGAGATCGTCGGCATGATCGGGCCCAACGGCGCCGGCAAGACCACGCTGTTCGATCTGATCAGTGGGTACGTTCCCTCCGACAGCGGGCGTGTGGTGCTCGACGGCCGTGACGTCACATCGAACTCGGCCACTGTCCGCGCCCGTCGGGGCCTCGGCCGCAGCTTCCAGGACGCCCGCCTGTTCCCCGACATGACGGTCTCCGAGACGATCGCGGTCGCGCTCGAGCGGTGGACCACGCAGCGCAGCGTGGTGGCTGCCGCCTTGCGCTTCCCGACGGTGTTCGACGACGAGGAGCGCGTTCACGTGCGCGTCGAGGAGTTGATCGACGTCATGAACCTCGGTTCGTATCGCAACTCGTTCATCCGTGAGCTCTCGACGGGTACTCGGCGCATCGTCGATCTCGCCTGCCTGATCGGGCACCGCCCGACGGTGGTGCTGCTCGACGAGCCATCCAGCGGGATCGCCCAGCGTGAGGTCGAGGCGCTGGCGCCGGTGCTCTTGCGCCTGCGCGACGAGATGGGGGCCAGCTTGTTGGTGATCGAACACGACCTGCCGTTGATCTCGTCGATCGCCGACCGACTGATTGCTCTCGACCAAGGAGAAGTGATCGCCGTCGGCAGCCCTGCTGACGTGTTGACCCATCCCGACGTGGTAGAGAGCTACTTGGGGAACAACGCAGCGGCGCGACAGCGCTCCGGCATCAGGGGGTAGCCACATGCAGCCAGCCAGCTCGACAGGTGCTGATCGCAGCCGTCAGCTCCGTCGGTGGGGCCCGATTGCGGGGGTCGTCGTACTGGTTGCGGTGGTCGTCGGGCTGGTGCTGATCACACGCGACTCGGGCAATGGCACCAGCTCGGCCACGACCGCCGCTGCGGCGTCGTGCCACGACTGCTGCCGCATCGACCTCGGTGGCGCCGACCGGCTCGACGACACCGGGCCCGGAGACGTCGGTGGCCATTACCACGCCGCCCGCGGCGATCACGTACCCGTTGTCGTACGCCGAGGCGACGTTGCAGGGCAACGCCGCCTCGATCGACTGGGGCGCGCGCTGCGACACGTCGATCGGCAAGCTGGCCGTTCCCGACTACTTCGCCCAGCCGTGCTTCGCACCCTTCACCGGCGACAACGGCGGCCCAACGGCGCCCGGTGTCACCGGCGACACGATCAACATCGTGTACTACGAAGGCCAAGAAACCGACCCGATCATCGCCTACATCACCGATGCGATCAAGGTCGACGACACCAACGGTGACCAGTTCGCGACCATGAAAGAACTGATCCGCTACTACGAGACGTACTACGAGCTGTACGGCCGCAAGGTCAACCTCATCACATTCGAAGGAACTGGGACTGCGATCGACGAGGTTGCGGCACGAGCCGATGCCGCCCAGATTGCCTTGCAGTACAAGCCCTTCGCGGTGTTCGGCGGCCCATCGTTGACGAGCGCATTCGCCGACGAGTTGGCGGCCCATCAAGTGATCTGCATCGGCTGCACGCCAGGCCAACCCGCTTCGTTCTACGACGACCGCGATCCCTACGTCTGGGGACTTGATGGCAGTCCGTTGCAAAAGCAACAACATGTCGTGGAGTTCTTGACCAAGCAGATCATCGGCAAGAACGCCAGCCACGGCGGCGATGCAGTCAAGGATCAACCACGCAAGCTCGGCCTGCTGTACCTGGAGAACAGCGGCGCGGCCAAGGATCTGGCCAACGCGTTTGCGGCCGACATGCAGACTGCCGGTTCGCCGTTCGCCGAGGTCGTCGCCTACCAACTCGACCCGGCCACGATCCAGGCGACGGCGACGCAGGTGATCACGAAGATGAAGGCTGCCGGTGTCACGACGATCGTGTTCAACGGCGACCCCGTGGCGCCACGCGACTTCACCAAGGAGGCGACGGCACAGGAGTACTTCCCGGAGTGGGTGGTGGCCGCCAGCACGCTGGTCGACGTGTCCGCGTTCGCTCGAACGTACGACCAGGAGCAGTGGAAGCACGCCTTCGGTGTGACGCAACTTGCCGCCAGGACACCAACCGACCAGATCGGGCCGTTCTCCGTCTACAAGTGGTTCACAGGAGTCGATCCGCCCGCTGACGGAACCATTGGCGTGATCCAACCGAACCCGGCGCTGTTCTTCGCCGTCGTGCAAGCGGTCGGTCCGAATCTCACGCCGGAGACGTTCCGCAACGCTGCGTTTGCCTTGCCAGGAACATCCGACGGACTGGCGATCAGCCAACCGTTCTTCTCCTACGGCGACAAGGGGTACTGGAGTGACAAGACCGATTTCTCCGGTGTCGACGATGCCACTGCCATCTGGTGGGACCCCGCGGCCACCGGCCCCGACGAGATCCGCAAGGATGGCGTCGGCATGTACCAGTTCGTCGATGGCGGACAGCGCTATCTCCCGGGTGAATGGCCGAGCGTCGACAAGATGTTCGACCCCGCCGGCGCTGTGGCGCTCTACACCTCGCCGCCACCCGGTGAGGCCCCCGGCAGCTACCCGAGCCCCGCCGGCTGACCGCTACAGCGGGAGGCGCCAGTCGATGGGGGCGAGCCCGGCGGCGGACAGGGCTTGGTTGGTCCGGCTGAAGGGCTTGCTGCCGAAGAACCCGTTGTAGGCGCTGAGGGGCGACGGGTGCGCCGACTCGATCACCGTGTGCCGCGAAGTGTCGATCAGGGCCTTCTTCTTGCGGGCATGAGCGCCCCACAGAATGAACACGACGCGGTGCGGCTTGCCGTTGACCGTGCGCAAGACCTCGTCGGTGAAGATCTCCCACCCCTTGCCCTGGTGCGACGCCGCGGCGCCGGCTCGAACCGTGAGGCTGGTGTTGAGCATCAACACCCCCTGGCGCGCCCACGACTCGAGGTTGCCGTGTGCCGGCGTCTCGATGCCCAGGTCGTCGCGGAGTTCGGTGTAGATGTTGACGAGTGATGGTGGTAGTTGCACGCCGTGCTGCACCGAGAAGCACAAGCCGTGCGCCTGGCGAGGTCCGTGGTACGGGTCCTGGCCGAGCATGACAACCCGGGTGCTCTCGTACGGTGTCAGATGCAGAGCTGCGAAGACCTGGTCCTCCGGGGGGAAGACGGTGTGCCGGGCACGCTCGCCCGCGACGAACCGTTGCAGTTCCTTCCAGTACGGCTTGTCGAACTCGGCACGGAGCACGGGATTCCAGTCGGTCTTCACCGACTGACATTTCAGCAGATCGACTCAGCCGCCCTGGCCGTCGTGCCCGTCGCCTGAGGTGCCCACGGGGCCGGAGTCCTGATGCGTCACGGGCCTCTCGTCCACAATGGGCTTCATCGCACCGAAGAACAGCTTGACGGTGATTTCAGTCAGGTGCTTGTCCGACGTGAACGTGACGTCGACACGGTTACCCGACTGCTTGTTCTGGTCAGCGTGGAACCCGCGATTGGCGTTGACCGCGACGACCGTCAGCCGGTCGCCGTCTTGACGGACGGTGATGCTTCCTCCGAACCCCGAGAAGGTCTTCGTGACTGCTGGGGATGCGGTTGCCGGGACCGTTGTGGCCGCCGTGCTGGTGGGCGCCTTCTTCGGCGGGTTCGCAGGCTGCTGTCCTGCTGCCGCGGTGGCCTCGGGTTCGGGCAACGACGACTCGGCTTCGACCGTGCTGCTGGGCGTGGTGTCGATCGCAGTCGTGGTCGGCGCGGTGGTCTCGGGCGCGCTCGACTCGGTGCTCGACGACTCCTCGGCCTCCGTGGTCGGAACGCTGAGGGTGAACTCGGAGCTCGTCTCGGATGACTTGCCGGGCACGAGCGTGTGCCGGCTGGGGCTCTGCAACGCGGCGACTGCCACCGTGCCGAGGATCAACGACATCGCCGCACCCGTGGTCCACCCCACCGCCCGACGGCGCCGGGCCTGACCGACTCGACGCTGCCATGCGGCAAACGCGACGTTGTCATCTGGATACGGGCCACTGAGGCGACCCAATTGCTGGCGCAACTCGGGATCGTGGAAATCACTCATCCGAATGCACCTCCTCCCCGCTTGCTACCACGCTACGAAGACGCGCGCGGCCCTGATGTAGATACGACTTGACGGCGCCCTCGCTGACGTTGAGGGCGACGGCCACTTCTGCGATCGACAACTCGTCGACGTAGAACAACGCCATGGCAATGCGTTGCTGCTTCGGCAGTTGGGCAAGGATCGCCGGGAGATCGGAGTCGAAGCCGTGCTGCTCGACGGACTCGACCTGCGGCTCGCCGGCCAGGCGCTGCAACGCAACGCCTTTGCGGCTCTGCCGGCGGTGATCGTCGCGCAGGCGATTGATCGCGACTCGACGGATCCAACCGACGGGATCGTCGTACTGCTGAATTCGGCGCCAGTGCAGGTGGGCCTTCACGAATGCTTCTTGCACGGCGTCGGCGGCGATCTCGCGATCGCCACACGCAAGTGTGAGTGCCCGCACGAGACGTCCGTAATGCGCGACGAAAAGAGAGTCAACCGTCGCAACGACCGTGACGTCTTCGTACTCGCTCATCGTGGAAAAGGCGTACACCACAAATTTGACACGCCGCAAGTGTTACCGAGGTTTCGATGGATGCGAAGAATTCGTCGTTCTAGCTGGGAGAACGTGGCGATCTAGACTTGGGCTGATGGATGACATTCTCGATGTCGATCTGCTCGCGTTCGAGCGCGGCACGTCCACTCAGCGAGCGGCCGTCGTCGATGGCGTTCGGCGCAGTCTGGCAACCGGGTTCGTGTACACACGACACGACCTGTCGGAGGATCTGCTCGACAGCGCCTACGGCATGTTGGCCGAGTTCTTCTCGATGCCGCACGAGGTCAAGCAGGGCTTCGTGGCGCCTGAAAGCCATGGTCAGACGGGGTATACGGGCCTCTTGGTCGAGACCGCCGCGTCCAGCGACGTGCCCGATTGGAAAGAGATGCTCAACTGGGGAAGGGAGCTGCCGCCGGGCCACCCGCTGCGAGCGCGTTACCCCCATCGGTACGGCACGCAGGTGCTGCCCGAAGCAGCCATTCCGGGTAGTGAGAAGCTGCTGAACCTGTTCCACGACCGCATCGAAGACCTCCAGCGCCGGTTCTTGCGGGTGATCGCCGAGGCGATCGGGTGCCATGAGTCACTTTTCGACGAGATGACCCACAACGGGGCGACGTTGACCCGAGCCATTCGCTACCCACCGATGACCGAGTCACCAGGCGGCACGCACGTGTGGGCCGGCGAGCACGGCGACATCAACCTCATCACGGCCCTGCCGCGCGCGACCGCCCCCGGGCTGCAGGTCAAGGTCGGCGATCGGTGGGTCGATGCAGTCGCCCCGGAGGGGCAGGTGATCATCAACACCGGGATGATGCTCGAGCGACTGACCAACGGCGTGCTGCCGACCGGCGTTCACCGCGTGGTCGCCGCGCCGGGGTTCACGGGCGAGCGGTACAGCGTGGTGCAGTTCTGCCATCCGACGCCGTGGACGCTGCTCACACCGCTGGCCAGTTGCATCACGGCCGAGCATCCACAACGACACTCGGCCATGGTCAGCGCCGATGCGCTCGACATGGTCCTCTACGAGATCAACCTCATCGAGACCGCCCGCCGAGTCGGCTAGGCCCGCGCACCCATGGCCGGTACGGTAGACGGCCTGATGAGTGAGACACGCGACGTCGTCCTGGCGATCGACATCGGCGATGCCAAGTTGTCGGCCGGGCTGATGACGCTGAAAGGCGACCTGCTCGACCGTGAAGACATCGACATCGACTTCGGGTTGAACGCCGACGCCTTGTTCGCCTCGTTGAACGACATCGTGCAACCGCAACTCGAGCGGGCCAGGACCCACCACAACTCCCGACCGGTCGCTGTCGGCGTCGGCTGCGCCGGGCCGGTGCGGCCTGAGGTCGTCGCCGTGTCGCCGACCAACATCAACGCGTGGCAATCGTTCCCGTTGCGTTCACGGCTGGCCACGGCGACCACTCTCAACGTCTACGGAGACCTCGGAGCCAAGGCGCTGGCGCTGGCCGAAGGGTGGTTGGGCGCGGCGCACGGTCGGCAGAACTTCTTGGCGATGGTGGTGTCCACCAGCGTGGAAGGCGGGATCGTGTTGAACGGCCAACTCCTCGACGGGGCCACCGGCAACGCCGGCAGCATCGGCCACACGGTGGTCGAGCCGAATGGCCGTCGGTGCCTGTGCGGCTCACGGGGCTGCCTCGATGCCGAGGCATCGGGCCCGGCGATCGAGGCCATCACCGGCCGGTCGCACCGCGAGCCGACGTACGAGATCATGCAACGCACCGGCCGTCTCGTCGGCAGGGCCGTGGCAAGCGCGTGCAACCTGCTCGACATCGATCTGGCGGTGGTCGGCGGATCGGTGGCACTCGGCTTCGGGGCGACGTTCTTCAACTCCGCGCAGGAGACGCTCGACGAGCATGCGCAACTGTCGTTCAGCAAGGGTGCGCGCATCATCCCGGCGCGTCTCGGCGGGCGTGGTCCGCTGATCGGCGCCGGCGCCGTCGGCGTGCGCGGCCTCCGGCGCGCCAGTCGTGCTCGCCACTAGTCGTCAGTAGCTATCGTCGGTCAGCAGTCACCGCGACACACGGACTCGCAGTTTCAGTGCCGGAAGAAATGGGCATCGGAGTACTCCATATGACGAAGATTCGAAGCGGGAACAGTTCGATGATCGACGACCGCCGCGGCGCCGGTGGTGGAGGGTTCTCCTCCGGTGGTCTGGGTGGTGGGTTCCCCTTCCCGATCAAGGCCGGCGGTGGCGTGCTCGGCATCGTCGTGCTGCTCGCCTCCTTGCTGCTGCCGAAGTTGCTGGGCAGCAGCCAATCCGCGGCCGGGGTTCCGCAACCCGCGGACAAGGGCGCGTCGACTGCGGCATCGTGCACGAGCGATCTCGAGCAGGTGGTCTGCGGCGCGACGGAGGATGTGCAGAACTACTGGCAGGCCAACCTGCCGAGGTTCTACGGCGCCACGTACGAAGTGACCAAGACCGTGTTCTTCACCGATGGCGACCACAACCGGGTGCGGTCAGGCGTCGTCGCAGACCGGGCCGTTCTACTGCCCCGTCGATCACCTCGTCTACATCGACCTGGCCTTCATGCAGGCCCTCGAAGAGCAGTTGATCGGCAAGCCCACCGACCTCGCCGAGCAGTACATCATCGCCCACGAGTACGGCCATCACATCCAGAACCTCGTGGGCATCAACGACCAGGTCCAGCAGGCCCAGCAGAACGACCCCGGCCGGGCCAACCAGTACTCGGTGGCGATGGAACTGCAGGCCGACTGCTTCGCGGGGATGTGGGTCGGAGATGTCGCCGCGCGAGGCAAGCTCGACTCGGCCGACGAGATCAATGAAGCCCTCAACGCTGCGGCCGGAGTCGGTGACGACCGCATCCAACAAAAGACCCAGGGACGCATCGACAAGGAAGCCTGGACGCACGGCTCGGCCGAGCAGCGCCAGACCTGGTTCACCCGTGGCTACAACTCGGGTGACCCCAACCAGTGCGACACGTTCAGCGAGGTTCTGTAGGCACGAACGGCATGCTGCCGCCGCCGAACTTGCGATAGAACCACTCGGCCGGCCCGATGCCGATGCGGTGCTGCCACGCAGCGGCGGCGATGATCGCCAACACCCAGAAGCTGCAGGCGAACACCAGGGCGACATCGAGGCCGGCCGGCTTGATCAGGTGCCACGGGTGACGAGTGCGTTGAACACCAACGCATGCAGGATGTACAGGGTCAGTGTGGTTCGACCGGCAGCAGCGAAGGCCCGTGTCACCACGCTGGTGCGTGTGACCTCGGCGACCCAACCGATGATGCAGAACGCCGTGACCGATGAGCCCAAGGCGCACGCCGTGTAGTTGAGGCTGCGACTGAACGGGTCGGTCGCGAACAGAACGGAGCGCAGCGGTGTGTCACCGAAGACGTGCTTGGCGAGGTACGTGCCGGCTACGACGAGCACGCCCGCCGGCTCCGAGCACGCGACGCCACGCTGGGGCCAGCGGCAGGAGGCGACCGAGCACCATGCCGGCGCACAGGAACGCCAGCCACGGCAGCAGGGGATGCGTGCCGTTGACGAACGTATCGAAGACCAGCCGGCGCGGCGAGCGGTACGGGCCAGCCGAGTACCAGCCACCGAACAGCCATGCGGTGCTGTGCTCTGTCTCGAAGGCCCACCATTGCAGGCCCGCCGCGGCGACGGCCGCAAGGCTGCCGATGGCGACCAACCATCGTGTTCTCAGCGTGAAGATCATCGCCCCGACGACGAAGAACGCCCCGTAGAAGAACAAGACGGTGCCGTTCCACAACCACTCGAAGAAGAACCCGAAGCAGTACAACAGGAAGCCGCGGCGGATCAACGTCCAGCGGTCGAGTGTGCGCCGGCTTCGATCGCCTCCGATGCGGCCGCGGTTGGTCATCAAGGTGATGCCCATCCCCGCGATCATCACGAACGTCGCCGCGAACCGAGTTGAGAGCGGGCCCATCCACGGGTCGAAGAAGCGGTTGATCCCCGACTCTCCTACCTGACCGCCGCGCACGATCAGGTAGCCGTGGTAGTTCATCGTGGCGACGCCGATCAGGGCGACTGCTCGGGTCACGTCGAGGTCGATCACCCGCTCGGACGGCGGTGTGCTCATGCCCACTCGACCTCGTCGACGAGCGTCGAGATCAACGGTCGCTGCACATCGACGCGGTCGCCGACTACCGGGCACGGCGTGGCCGTTGGGGCGAGGACCATCGAGGTGTGCATGTGCGGTGGCTCGAGCAACGAAAGCCTTGTCCGCTCGAAGTGGAATGGACTCGAGCCGTCGGGGAGAGGCGACACACCGTGCGCGGAGCCGGCACCGACGATCACGAGATGACCGTCGGCGGAGATCTCGACGAGCTGATAGCCGGCGCGGTCACCGGCGGCGACAGCGTGCACGGCCAGCACATCGGCGTGGAGATGAAGGAACGACTTGTCGCCGTGCCACAGCGCCGTCCCGACGCGCAGCCGGAAGTACCGATCGGGGTGGCGAGCACGAAGTGCGCTGTACGCCTCCGGCTGCAGATGGCTGAGCCACAGCGGCCGGTGTACCTCGATGTGCTCGAGCCACGCTTCCACCTCCGCGACGCGATCCACATCGGTTCCGGCGAGGGGCAGGTGCAACGCGAACCCGATCACGTCGAGCCCGGCTGTACTCGCCGCGAAGTCGACGGCGGCGACCTCGTCAGCGGTTGCACCGAACCGGCGCATCGACGACTGCAACTTGACGAGCACTCGGCCGCGCCAGCCGGCCAGGGCGGCGACATCGTCGAGCGAACCGACTGTCATCACGGCTGTCGCACCCGTCGACAGAGTCGGCGGCGGGACTGGTGACGGGGTGAGCACGACGGGCGTGACGCGGTCGGCCACGTGGTCGAGTTCGTGGATCGTGCCGACGCACACGAAGTCGGCCAGGGTCTTGATCATCGGGTGCAGCGTGGCTCGACCGAACCCGTACCCGTTGCCCTTGACCACCGGGACCAGGCCGTCGACGCTCGCCGCGAGGGCATCGATGTGCGACTCCCACGCGGCGCGCTGAACAGTGAGTCGCAAGGTCATGCCGCATCAACCGTACTTGCAGCGCACTTTCCGGTGGCGTCTTGCATCAACAGTTTCGGCAATATACGATTCCACTAATTACTTAGTGGAAGAGTGAACAACCAGTCTTCACCGTGAGCGGAGGAAATGATGATCGAGTTCCAACTCGACTCGGGTTCGGGGGTGGCGACGTATCTCCAGCTGGTGCAGCAGGTGCATCAGGCTCTGCAGCTCGGAATGCTCGAGCCGGGCGACCAGTTGCCGACCGCCCAACAGGTCGTCGCCAAGCTGGCGATCAACCCCAATACCGTCCTCAAGGCGTACCGCGACCTCGAACGTGAGGGCCTCGTGCGGGCCCGCCCCGGTCTCGGTACGTTCATCGTCAGGGCGTTGCCCGGTACTGATCCGACTACCCAGGCCCGCTTCCTCACATCGATGACGGAATGGCTGCGGTCGGCGCGTTCGGCCGGGCTCGGCGCCGACGACATCGAAGCGATCTACCGGACGGCCGTTCGCAACTGCTATGCCGAGGGCGCAGCGTGACCGCGGCGATCGAAACCAACGGGCTCGGCAAGAGGTACGGCCGGCGCTGGGCGCTGCACGATTGCTCGCTGAGCATTCCCGATGGCAACGTTGTCGGCCTCGTCGGACCGAACGGCGCCGGCAAGACCACGCTGTTGCATTTGGCGGTCGGGCTGCTGGCGCCGAGCGCTGGCACGATCGCGGTCATCGGCGGTCAGCCCGGCGACAGCCCGGCACAACTCGCCCGGGTCGGCTTCGTCGCCCAGGACACGCCGACCTACGCGCGAATGTCGGTCGCCAACCACTTGCGGATGGGTGCCTGGCTGAACCCGGCATGGGATGCATCGTTGGCGGCGCGCCGCATCGAGCAGCTCGGCCTCGATCCGCGACAGCGGGCCGGGTCGCTGTCAGGGGGGCAGCGTGCACAGCTGGCCCTGACGTTGGCGATTGCCAAGCGACCAGAGTTGCTCCTGCTCGACGAGCCTGTGGCCAGCCTGGATCCGCTGGCTCGCCGCGAGTTTCTGCAGAGCTTGATGGAGGTGGTTGCCGAGCACGGCGTCACGGTGGTGCTCTCCTCTCACTTGGTCGCCGACCTCGAACGGGTCTGCGACCGTCTCGTGATCCTCGTCGATTCCCACGTGCAACTGGCCGGTGACGTGAGTGACCTCGTGGCATCGCATCACCGTCTCACGGGTCCCCGTCGCGACACCGGCAACCTCCCGCAGAACCAGGAGATCATCGAGGAGAGCCACACCGACAAGCAGTCGACCCTCCTCGTGCGCACGGACGGCCCGATCCTCGACCCGTCGTGGAACGTGCGACCGGTCGACTTGGAGGACCTCGTGCTTGCGTACATGAGTCGCTCGCGCAACGCAAAGCCTGCCCAGCGCCGCTCGGGATTGGCGGTCCTGCGATGATCCGCGTCGCCTGGCTGCAGGCCAGAACCCAGACAATCGTGGCCGGTGCCGCGATCCTTGTCGCGGCCGTGGTGCTGGCCGTGACCGGGTCGAATCTCGCCCATTTGTACAGCACGATCGTGGCTCCATGCCTGGCGAACAGCGATTGCTCTCCGACCACGCTCGACTCCTTCCTCGGCAGCTACAGCGGGCTGCGCACCGGGCTCGACCTCCTCGTGCTCGTTGGTCCAGCGCTTCTCGGAATCTTCTGGGGCGCGCCGATGGTGGCCCACGAGCTGGAAACCGGCACGTTCCGTCTGGCTTGGACGCAGAGTGTCTCGCGCACGCGATGGTTGGCGATCAAGTTGGGTGTCACGCTCGCCATCACATTGGCAGCGACCGGGCTGCTCAGTCTGATGGTCACCTGGTGGGCTCACCCCCTCGATCGAGTTCGTGCAGACGCCTTCACCTACTTCGAGCAACGCGACATCGTGCCGATCGGGTACGCGGCGTTCGGTTTCGTGCTCGGAGTGATGGCGGGCGTAGTCATTCGCCGCACCCTGCCGGCCATGGTCACGGTGCTCATCGTGTTCACCGCTGCCCGGGTGGCGATCAACCACTGGGTGCGCTACCGCCTGGTCGCTCCGCTGCATGTCACCGGTGTCCTCGACCCAGACTCAACGGGTTTCGGGCGCACGGGCCCGGGCCCGGCGATGCTGGATCCTCGCGCTCCCCACCTCCCGAACGCGTGGATCTATTCGACTCGCATCGTCGACGACGCCGGCCATCGCCTGACGAGCCAGGTGCTCACCAGCATGTGCCCCCAACTCTCGGTCGAGAATGTGCCACGGCCGCTCGGGACCGAAACTCGTCAACAGGTCCCGACCGATGTTCAGACGGCACTCCGCGACTGCGTCTCGGTCGTGGGCAAGCAGTACCACACGCTGGTGACATACCAACCTTCGAGTCGGTACTGGACGTTCCAGTGGTACGAGCTGGGCATCTACCTGGGTGCGGCCGCCCTGGTGGCCGGAGCGTGCGTGTGGATGATCCGCCGCAGCTAATCCCGAGTTGTCCGATCGGAATTGTCGGACTACAGTCGTTCGTCGTGCGCAGGTTGTTCAGCTTCCCCAACCCGGTCAACGAGACGTCTGCCCGGTTGGTGGCCGGCGGCGTCGTCGCCCAAGGTGTCGCCTTCCTCGCCGTCAGGCAGTGGTGGGTGCTCGTCCCGCTGGTGTACGGCTTCCTCGCCCGGGTGCTCAGCGGTCCACGGTTCAGCCCACTCGGCCAAGTCGTGACCCGCGCGATCACGCCACGTCTCGACATCGAGCATCGGTTCGTGCCCGGCCCGCCGAAGCGGTTCGCTCAAGGCATCGGGCTCACGTTCAGCGCCGGTGCGCTCGTGTCGTGGGGCGTCGGTGTGCATGCGCTGTCGTACGTGTTGATCGCCGGGCTGGTCGGGGCTGCCATCCTCGAGTCGGTCTTCGCGCTGTGCCTCGGCTGCCTGGTGTTCAACCGGCTGATGCGATGGGGGCTGATCTCCGCCGGCGTCTGCGAAGAGTGCAACGACCTCAGCCGGCTGTTCGCCCCGGCCAGTTCGTGAACGTCGGCGCCAACGCGCCGAACGTGCCCAGATCGGCGGCGCCGATCCACACACCCGTTCCGTAGGCCACGTCGTCGGCCAGGTGCAGGGCGACGTACCGAGCGGGATCGAGTGGGCCGCGTCGCTCGATCCAGTCGAGCAGGGGAGGGACGAGTGCTGCACCGAGCAGCGGCAGACGAGCGCGGCGGGAGACGAGGGCCGTCAGTGCGGCAACCGGCCACCACACCCGGGTGATCGCACTGGCCAGCTGGCGGCCCGCGTACAGGTGACCGAGCCCGACGAGACGAATCGACTCTGCGGGTGGGAGGTCGGGGATCTTTCGGCGCAGCGCGACGATCGTGCCGCCGGCAACGGCGACAGCGGCAACAGGGCGCCGGACGAACACCAGCGCCCACACCGCTGCGCTCCAACCACTCATCCGCAGCGGTGCCACGGCGCCGTGGTGCTTGCGCTCGAGGGCGGGCGCCGAACGACCGTAGGCGACCCGCTGGCGGAGCCATCCGCACACGCTCGACCGCGGTCGATGGTGGACAGTTGAAGCGGGTTCGTACCTGCACCGATTCCCGGCGGCGACCAGCCTCCAGACCATGTCGACGTCCTCGCCGGTGCGCAGTGACTCGTCGAACCCGCCGATCGCCCGCAACGCGTCGGTGCGCACCAGGATCGCTGCTGCAGGCACGTAGCTGATGCGCGTGCCTGCGGCGATGCGGCCGGGTTGATCACCGAGGTCGAGCGGGGACCTGGCCGACTCGTACTCGGCCAGGGCGGCGCGGCTTTCCGACGAGACGACCCGTGGGGCGACGAGTGCGACTCGCGGGTCCGTGAAGTGGCGGAGCAGCGGCTGAAGCCAGTCCTTGTCGAGCTCGACGTCGGTGTCGACGAACGCCACGAGCGGCTGTGGTCACCTCGGCAAGCCCGGCGTTGCGTGCCGCCGCCGGGCCGCGATTGACCGGCAGGCGCACGATGCGGTGCGCAGCAGCCGTCGGAAGCGGAGGAGCGCTGCCGTCATCGACCACGATCACGCTGTCGTCGAGCGTCATCAGCGGCATGGTCTCGAGTGCCGGCACGACGATGGTCACGTCCGCTTCGGTGAACTGCGAGTTCCCCGGATTCGGGTGGATCGCGCCGGCGTCGACGAGACGGTCGGTGAGCTTGTCGTGACGCCGCGGCAGTTCTTCTTGCCGCTCGATGGCCGCTGCCACTCGCTGGCCCGCCGCCGAGAGCCGGAACAGCCGCAGCGGCGAGCCGGCGATGACCAGCCGCGTCGTACCTGCGGTACGAGCCATCGAGCACGAACGGCGGCGTCATGATCTCCATTCGTCGACCGCCGCGACGAGATCGATGATCAGCCGGGTCAACAGCGCCTTGCCATGGTTGGCCGTTGCCGGGCGCGGGTCGCCGAGCACACCGTTGGGGCTCACCTCGCGCATGCCGTTGGCCCGCAGTTCGTCGATGAGATCGACGATCGGCTCCGGCCTGCCGGCCTCGGCCCGCGCCATGCGAACCACTGCCGGGGCGATGGCCAGCATCATCGACGTCTCGGTCTCGCCGGCGTGGGCATCGCCGTTGCGGATGTGCGGCCACCAGGCCAGCACCCGGCGACCTTCGCCGAGCAGCAGGTTGGCGGCGCGCTGCACCGGCACGGCGTTGCCGCCGTGGCCGTTGATCAGCACCACTCCTGCCGACCAGTCGGCGCTGCGGACCAGTTCGACGATGAGATGTTCGACGACCTCGGCGCCCACCGAGAGCGTGCCCGGGAAGGCGGCGTGCTCGCCACTGGACGTGACCGTCAGCGTCGGGCCGATCAGCACGTCACCGGGTTCGAACGCGGCCGCCAGTCCCTTTGCCAATGCTGTGGCGATGCGTGTGTCGGTATCGAGGGGCAGGTGCGGCCCGTGCTGCTCGAACGACCCGACCGGCACGGCGATGATCGGCCGCGGCGCCAGATCCCACAGGTCGGTCCAGGTGACGTCACCGAGCCGGTTGGTCATGCCAAGCCCGCGATGATCATGCGCATCGCCTCCTGGTAGACCTCCGGCCAGTTGATCGCCGTCGGCCCGACACCTTTCGACTCCAGGCTGACGACGCCGTGGCAGGTGGCCCAGACCAGCGCTGCGGTGTGCAGCGGATCCCCCTGTCGCAGTCTGCCGGCGGTCATTGCCCGTTCGAGCCGTTGGGCCAGCAGCTCGAGCGTGGACCCGGCGATCAACTGGGCTTCGACGGTCGGCCGGTAGTCCGGGACCACGCGGTCGAACATCACCGAATACAGCGTGGGGTGGTCGATGGCGAACCTTCGGTAGGCCATGCCGCACGAGGCGATGTCGGCGATCGGGTCGTCGGTCAGCACGACAGCGCTCATGCCCTCGCCGAGGCGTTGGAAGCCCTCGATGAAGAGGTGCTCGACGACGCCGTCCTTGCCGCCGAACCGCGAGTAGACGTTCATGGTGCTGACACCGGCGGCCTTGGCGATACGCCGCACTGTCAGGGCTCCCGGCCCCTCGGTCGCCAGCAGGTCGCTGGCTGCCTTGAGCAGCATGGAGCCCACCGAATCGAGCTGCACCATGGGCGCAGGATAGTGGGGGCGTGGTGTGGCGGATGTCATGTCGACCTCGCTGGAACAGTGTGATAACAATGTTATGACGTTGTTTCATCCCCCGACCGCCCTCGAAAGGCCTCCCATGGACGAGACCAAGAACCCCGCCGAGCCGAACCGCCGATCACCGTGGTCGGTCCTCGCCGTGCTGTGCGCCTCGGTGTTCATCATCGTGGTCGACGGCACGATCGTGAACGTCGCCTTGCCCACGTTCGTGCGCGAACTGGGCGCAACGACCAGCCAACTGCAGTGGATCGTCGACGCCTACGTGTTGGTGTTCGCCGGCCTCTTGATGGCCGCCGGAAGCGTCGGTGACCGATTCGGCCGCAAGGGCACGCTGATGACCGGCATGGCTGCGTTCGGCATCACGTCGATCCTGGCTGCGCTGTCGACCACACCAGCTCAGTTGATCGGCTGGCGTGCTGCCATGGGGATCGGCGCAGCGTTGATCTTCCCGGCCACGTTGGCCGTCTTGGTCAATGTGTTCACCGATGCCCGACAGCGGGCGATCGCCATCTCGATCTGGGCGGCCACCAGCGGCCTGGCCGTGGCCCTCGGCCCGGTGAGCGGCGGGTTCCTGCTCGAGCACTTCTTCTGGGGCTCGGTGTTCCTGGTGAACGTCCCCGTGATCGCGGTGGCAATGGTTGCCATCTGGAGAGTGGTGCCGACATCACGTGACACCACGATCCGCCGGTTCGATCCGCTGGGCATCGCCTTGTCGATCGCCGGCGTGACGGTGCTGGTGTGGGCAGTGATCGAGGGACCCAAGCACGGCTGGTTGTCGGCGACCAGCGTCGTGGCGTTCGCCCTGGCGGTGGCGCTGCTGACCGGGTTCATCCGGTGGGAGCAGCGCAGCGATCACCCGATGCTCGACGTCGGCGTGTTCACCAACATGCGCTTCACGGCCGGCAGCGTGTCGGTTGCCTTCGCCTTCTTCGCGCTCTTCGGGTTCATCTTCATGGTGACCCAGTACTTCCAGTTCGTCCGTGGCTACAGCACGCTCGAGGCCGGCGTGCGCACCGTGCCGTTCGCGCTCTTCACCGGGATGGCCGCGCCGCTGAGCGCCAAGCTCGCCGAGCGGTTCGGCACGAAGGCGATCGTGGCAGCGGGCCTGGCCTCGATGGCGATCGGCTTTGCGTGGACGACACGCGACACGGCGACCTCGTCGTACTGGTTGGTCGTCGGCCAGATGTTCTTCATGGGGGGCGGGCTGGGGCTGGTCAACGCCCCGGCGACGGAGGCCATCATGGGCGCTCTGCCGCCGGCCAAGGCGGGTGTCGGCTCAGCCGTCAACGACACAGCGCGCGAGCTCGGCGGCACATTGGGTGTCGCGATCATCGGCAGCCTGTTCGCCTCCGTGTACTCGACTCGCCTCGGCGAACTGCTGACCGGCACGGCGGTGCCCGCAGATGCCCAGCACATCGCCCGCGACTCTGTCGGGGCCGGCGTCGAGGTTGCCCGCCGCGCCGGCGAGGCGGCGGGTCCGCAGGCCGGCGCCGCCGTGAAGGCCGCCGTCGACACGGCCTTCATCGACGGGTTCCGTGCCGGGTCGTGGGTCTCTGCCGCCGTGGTGTTGGTCGGAGCGATGTTCGCCCTCCGGTGGCTGCCGAGTGCGTCTGAAGACGACGTCGCCGAAGCGGTGGAACTGCCCCCAGTTCCGGTGGTCCGCGTCGCAACGCCCAGTCGGTAGCTCGCCCGGGTTCGCGCCAAGAACTCCACAGGGCCTTGTTGCGATCGTCAGCTATGAGGGAGCACCGTTACGAGAGATAGCCCCAGTCGGTGAGGACCTCGATGATCCGCTGCGCGGCGATCGCTGGTGGGGCCTCGACGGTCTCGCCGGCTTGCGGCGCGGCGGACGCATCGGTCAGTGCCCGCAGACGCTCGAGGGCCGTAGCGCCGTCGGGTGCCGGAAGCACGCGAGCGCGTGGCCGGTACCGGCCGATCGCGACCTCAGTAGCCGCCGCTGCAGCGTTGACCGTGCTCGCATATGGCAGCACGTCGGCCGACTGGGCGCTGAGCGCGGAGGGCAGCGAGGCCCGGCGCAACCGGGCGATCGATCCTTCCACCGACAGCACCGCCGGGCCGGTGACACGCAGCACCTCGCGACGACCGCCGTCGAGTCGCCGGGTCACGCGCAGCGGATCGGCGAAGTCGACACCCACCAGACCGAGGGCCTGTTGACGATGCAGCCGGGCAGCGAGGAATGCCGGCACGCTGCCGGTTCCCCGGTCGGCCGAGTAGTCGCCGCACCACACGGCAGCGCTGTGGGCCACGACGGGGCTGAGCGCGGCTGCGACCGACGCGCTGTCGAGATCATCGGCGGCATCGACGCGAATCGCGGTCTTGGCACCACACGCGAGGGCCGTTCGCAGGCCGTGGTCCGCCGCTGCGCCCCCGACCGTGACGGCGATGACGGAAGCACGCACGTGGGCGCCGTGGCGCAGCGCCATCTCGATCGCCGCCTCGTCGGCTGCCGACACACCCGACGTGGCCGCGCCTTGCACCCATTTGATGCACACCGCGATCATCAGGTGCTCCGGAAGATGACGCCGAATCCGCCTTCTGGGTACGACCAGCTGATCGCGCCCTCGTGGTTGCACACCAGGTAGCACGTGCCGCACTCGAAGCACTGCTCGTAGTTGAACACGATGCCGCCATCACTCGTCGGCACGAACAGGTCGGCAGGGCAGGCAACGACGCACGCCTGCGTGCTGCAGTCCGCGCAGACCTTGCCGTCGACGACGATGTGAGGCCGGTCGTGAACCTTGAACTCGGTCGACGCCATCCGATCGGTGAACGAGACGTCGGGCCACGTCGTGTCGCGCTCGATCATCCGAAGCTCCGGAAGGCGTCGTGGCCGTCGCGCACCAGGTTTCCGATGCGCACGCCGGCACGTTTGCGCTCTTCACGGATGATGCGTCGCAACCCCGGCTTGGCCAGCGGGTTGTCGACTCGGAACATTCGCTCGGCGATCCCCGTGAGCATCGACGGGTACAGGTGTTGCACTCGATCGCTGAGGACGAGTTCGGGTGCCCGGCGCAGCTTGCGATGGTCGCGGAGCACGAATGTCTCGCTGAGACGGCGGGCGTATCCGCCGAGCCCGCGTTGACTGACGTCGCCGTTGCCGATGGCCTCGACGGCGGTCTGGCCCGCATACATACCGCTGCCCATGGCGAAGTTGACACCCTCCAGCCAGATGCCGGCGGCGAGGCACAGCGCCGCAGCATCGCCGGCGATGAGCAGGCCGTTGCCGGTCATCTCCGGCATCATCGAGAGCCCGGCCTCGGGGATGAGGTGCGCGGAGTACTCCTTCAGCTCTCCGCCCTCGACCAGCGGGGCGATCGCCGAGTGACGCTTCATCGCCGCGATGATCGCTTCGGGCCGGGTCTGCTGGGCGGCGAGTTTGGGCAGCTTCAGCACCACCCCAACTGCGATGGTGTCGAGGTTGGTGTACACGAAGCCGCCGCCGTTGACGCCGCCTGTGCAGCCGATGATCTCGATGTCGACACCATCGCGATCGCGCACGCCGAAGCGTTCGTCGATCACCTCCTTCGGCAGGGCCAGGGTCTCCTTGACGCCCAGCGTGAAGTTCTTCGCTTGGGGTGTTCCGTAGAGACCGGCCTCCTTGGCGACGAAGCTGTTGACCCCATCGCAAGCGATGACGACGGAGGCGGTCACGTCGCCGTCGGGCCGATCGGTGCACACGCCCGTCACTGGCTGGCGCGACTTGCGGCCGGACCCGTACAGCAGGCCCGTGACGGTGGTGTCGCACAGCAACGTCGCGCCGGCGGCCACGGCATGGTCGGCCAGCCAGCGGTCGAATTCGGGTCGGTACGTGGTGGCGCCGTTGTAGGGCGGTTCGTTCCAGCCGTCGTTGCGGAAGTCGACCGACAACGCCTGCGTGTCGGTGAGGATCATCGTCGACCGCCGCGTCACCCAACGCTGGACCGGGGCGTCGTTCCACCATTCCGGGATGAGGTCGTCGAGGATGCGTGGGTAGACGACCCCGCCGTACATGTTCTTGCTGCCGGGAAACGGGCCGCGTTCGAGCAGCAACGTGCGGAGCCCGCCGCGCGCCGCTTCGATCGCCGCGCACGACCCTGCCGGACCGGCGCCGACGACGACGACGTCGAAGTCGGGCTCAGCCATCTGCCGCCCCGATCCGGGCCACGAGCTCGTCGAGCACCGCGTTCGCGTCGGCGACGACCGCAACGTCGGCCAGCTGCATCATCGGGCAGTGCGGGTCGGTGTTGACGCTGATGATGTGGTGTGGTTGGCCGATGCCACTGGTGTGCTGCACGGCGCCGCTGATCCCGAAGGCGATGTACAGCTGGGGCTCGACGATCACACCGGTCGTGCCGATCTGGCGTTCATGACCAACCCAGCCCCGGTCGGTGATGACACGCGTCGCACCCACACTGGCGCGCAGTGCGGCACCCAGTTCGCCGAGCTGATCGAACCGGTGAGGGTCGTCCAGACCGCCGCCGCCGGCGACGATCCGTGCAGCCTCGGAGAGGTCGATCGTGGCCGCATCGGCCGCCAGCACGATCTCGACCATCGGGTCGTGCCCCAGCGGGCTCCTCGACGGTGCTCGTGGTGACGACCGTGGGGGCGTCGAGGTGATCGACGCCACGGACACCGGGTTGGAGCGTTGCGACGAAGGCCGCGGGGGGTTCGAACGAGTGCAGCTCGGTGCCGGCGCGACGGACGAGCTCGATCCTCGACGGAGACACCGCCATGGCCATGGCGTGCAGGGGTCGTTGCAGTTGTGCGGCGAGCCTCGGGGCGAGGTCGCGTCCGTCCGGCGAGGCGGGCAGCACCACGATCAGCTCGTCGGCCAGTTCGGGGGACAACGCCTGCGCCCACGAGTCGGGATGGAAGTCGCCGAGCTCGATGGTGGTCACCTGCCGGGCCACATGCTGAACCTCAGCGATGGCCGCGGTGGTACCGGATCCGACCAGCAGTGCGCGCCCGCCGCATTCCGAGATGGTCTCGTTGGCGCCCGCGGGCAACACCCCGTCGCGCACCACGATCACTGCAAGCATTGCCGTCAGGCTAAACGGCTCGGCTCCGCGGTGAGCGCTTTGTCCAAACAGATCGATGTCGCCGACGCAGTGTGCTCGCCCCAGCACGGGCACGGACGGAAGCCGAAGTTCTCCAGCAACGGAAGTTGCCGGGGCCACGTCTCCAACAGCAGCCGTCGCACCCCTTGCCGTCTCGCCGCGCTCTCGAGCTCAGCGATGATCGCTGCTCCGACCCGTATCCCACGCGCCGATCGGTCCACGTACATGCGCTGGATCTCGGCCGTCGTGGCATCGTTGCGTCGGTAGCCGCCCAGTGCCACCGGCTCGTCGTCGAGCTCGGCCACGACCATGGTGCCGCGGCCCTCGCCGATGTCGTCGGGTCCGAGGCGGAAGGCGCGTTCGCCGTCGCCCGTGCGCTCGAGGTCGTCGTTCAAACGGCGGATCAGGTCCTGAGCGCGGGCGTCGTCGAGCCCGACCGGCTTCGATCGCCAATGGGGAATGGCTCTGGCCCATCGCGAATGCGTAGGGGGAGGAACCGAACACCTCGATGAAATCGAGCCGTCGTTTGGCGTCGTCGGTGGTCGGAAGCGTGCCCGCAGGGAGCCACCAGAGCGCGGTAGCGAGACGAACCCTCGACGAACCACTCGGCGCGACGCCGGAAGAAGTCGCGATGGATGCCTCGGTAGGCGAATGCCTTCAGGGCCTCCAACGACTCCCACACCGTGAGGTTGACGATGATCAGCGGATCGTCGAAGACCTGGATGTCGGTCGCGTCGCCGGAGTCCGACTGCAGGCGCCAGACGTAGCCGGGCGAGCCCTCGCCGGCGCCGTTCACGATCGGCAGGGCGTCGGCGAAGTCGGCGGTGCGCGGGTCGTCGATCGGGTGGCGCAGGGTGGCGACGTTCAATTGGGCGAGATGGCGGTTCACGGCGCCGGCGCTGCCCGCGCGGCCGAAGCACGACGCTTCTTGCGTGAGTGACGAAGGACCTCGATCAGCACGTTCGTGGCGATGGCCAAGCCGAACGCCAGCAGGAACGCCTTCGTGTGGTCGTCTTCGAACGCAGTCCCGCCGATGCGGCCGAGCATTGCTGCATAGGTCGCCCAGATCGTCGCCGCGAGCAGCAACCCACCGAATGAACCAGGCGCGCCGCTGCCGGGTGATCCCGCACGACAGGGTCAGCGCCGTCCGCCCGCCCGGGATGAATCGCGCCGTGATCAGCAGCAGTCCGCCGCGCTCGGCGATCTGGTCCTCCGCCCACGTCATCTTCTTGGCGAACGCCGGCTTCCGGTCGGCGCGGCGCCGGAACGCGCCGCTGGCGCGCAACCCGATCTGGTAGGCCGTGTTGTCGCCCAGGAACGCACCGACAGCGGCAAAGCCGATCACCGCGTAGATGTTCTGGTGCCCGAGGCTGGCGGCAACGCCGCCGATGATCACGCAGGTCTCACTCGGCACGATCGGAATGACCGAGTCGAGGTAGGCGATGACGAGGATGATCAGCAGGAACCACCAGTGGCTCGAGATCCGATCGAGCCAATCGGTGAGATCCGTGACGATTCCGGCAATCATGTCCCGCGGAGACTAGTGCCGCGTCCGGCAACGATCGCCCTACGCAGCGCGCGTTGACGTCCGGGGCGAGCCCAGACGCGGCCTGATCGGCGTTTCGCGGCATCCGCCAAGAGATCGCGCCCAGCGAGTTGGTGGCTCGAGGGGGAGGAAGGGCGCCGGAGCCGCCGATCTGCATCGGTGGTTTGTCCCCTCGGCAGCGGTCGCAGATGGGCAACGTTTGGTGTCGCAGATTAGCCGGCGGTCAGGCTGCTTCGGATCGCCATTGCCCGCTCGCGTGCCTCATCGGCGGTGGCGCCGGTGACGGTGATGTGCCCCATCTTGCGGCCCGGCCGGGCAGTGCTCTTGCCGTAGAGGTGCAGCGATGCGTGGGGCTCGGCCAGGGCCTGCGACCAATCCGGCTCGCCGTCGGCCCACAGGTCTCCGAGCAGATTGACCATCGCCGCCGCCGGAGCCGACAGCGAGGGGTCGCCGAGACCGACGCCGCAAACCGCACGCACCTGTTGCTCGAATTGGCTGGTGCGCGCCGGCATCGAGCGTCCAGTGACCGCTGTTGTGCGGTCGCGGGGCCAACTCGTTGACCAACAACTCCGTGCCGACGATGAACATCTCCACGGCCAGCACGCCGACGTAGTCGAGCGACGTCGCGATCGCCGCGGCGAGCTCTGCGGCCCCGGGTGCGGCGAACGGAACCACCGTGCAATCGAGGATCCCGTCGGCATGGGTGTTGTGGGCCACGGGGTAGATCGCGGTCTGACCGTCTGCGGCTCGCGCCAGCACGACGGAGACCTCGCCGTCGAGCGGCAGCCGCTGCTCCAACACGCACGGCTGGTTGTCGAGTTGTGTCCACGCCACGTTCAGGTCGTCGTGCCGTGTGACGGTGATCTGGCCCTTGCCGTCGTAGCCCATGCGTGCCGTCTTCAAGATCGCCGGGTACTGGAAGTCGACTGCGGCCCTGACGTCCGCGTCCGTTTCGATCACCGCGAATGGCGCGACGGGAATGCCGGCATCGCGAAGAAAGGCCTTCTCCATCCGACGGTCCTGGGCGATCGCGACTGCGTGAGGCGACGGGTGCACCTCGGTGTGTGCGGTCAGCCATTCCATGGCAGCCGATGGCGGGTTCTCGAACTCGGTGGTCACCACCCTGCACACGGACCCCAGATGCCGGAGGGCTGCCTCGTCACCGTACGCGGCGACCAGATGCTCGTCGGCGACCTGGCCGGCCGGGGCGAGTGGGTCGGGCTCGAGGACGATCGTGCGGTAGCCCATGGTGCGCGCGGCGACGACGAAGTAGCGGCCGAGCTGGCCGCCGCCGAGGATGCCGAGCGTGGCAGGCGGCGTGATCACTGCGGCGGGATGATGGCCGCGGCCGCGTCGTCGTGGCGTCGGCGGCGATCGGCATCGAGTGCCTTCGCCAGCGCTGCGTCGCTGCCGGCGATGATCGCCACTGCGAACAGGGCTGCATTGGTCGCACCGGCCTCGCCGATCGCAAACGTCGCCACAGGTACGCCTGCCGGCATCTGCACGATCGAGTACAACGAATCCTGACCACCGAGATGGCGTGAGGCCACGGGCACGCCCAGCACCGGCACGGTGGTCTTGGCGGCGAGCATTCCCGGCAGGTGGGCGGCGCCACCCGCACCGGCGATGATCGCCCGCACACCTCGCTCGCGAGCCGATTCGGCGAACGCGAACATCTCGTCGGGCATGCGGTGCGCCGACAGCACGCGCACCTCGTGGGCCAGGCCGAAGTGCGCCAGCACCTCCACTGCCTTGCTCATGGTCGGCCAGTCGCTGGACGAACCCATCACCACGGCGACCAGCGGGCTCTCGTTCACCGGCCCAGTATGGCTGCTGAGCGAGCAAGGGGCGTGCCCGGTTCGGCCTGGGAGTGGGGATTCGCTCTTGCGTTCCCGGGCACGATCGGTAATCTACAACCATATGGTTGTAGATGAGCGAGGAGCCAACGGAGGCGGAACGGACCGATCTGCTGTTCCACGCCCTTGCCGACTCGACGCGCCGCGACATCGTCCGCCTGGTGCTGCGTGGCGAGCACTCGGTCTCCGACCTGGCCCGCCGTTACCCGATGAGCTTCGCCGCCGTGCAGAAGCACGTCGCCGTGCTCGAGCGGGCCGACCTCATCACCAAGCACCAGCGCGGCCGCGAGCGGATCGTGCGCGGGCGGATCGACGCCGTCCGCGACGTCAACCGCCTGCTCGACGAGCTCGAAGCCGTTTGGCGTGACCGCATGAACCGATTCGGCGACGTCCTCGCCGAACCCGAACAAGGAGACAACCCATGACCGTCACCGACATCCACAAGGACTCGACCGCCCTCACCATGACGGTGGCCAGCGAGTGGGCTGCCCCCATCGCCCGCGTCTGGCAACTGTGGGCCGACCCGCGCAAGCTCGAGCGCTGGTGGGGTCCGCCCACGTACCCGGCCACCGTCGTCGAACACGACCTGCGGCCGGGCGGCAAGGTCAGCTACTTCATGACCAGCCCGGAGGGCGAGCAGTACCACGGGTGGTGGAAGGTCGTCGCGGTCGACGAGCCGCACCATCTGGAGCTCGAGGACGGCTTCGCCGACCCCGAGGGCAACCCCAACGAGTCGATGCCGACGACGCAATCCACGGTCACGTTCGCCGAGTTGCCGGGCGGCGCCACGAGCATGCGCATCGAGACGCGGTTCCCCTCGCCCGAAGCAATGGTGCAGATGATCGAGATGGGCATGGAGGAGGGTCTCGCCGCGGCGATGAGCCAGATCGAGTCGATCCTCGCCGCCGCCTGACGTTCAGATGGCCGCGCCGGCCCGGTCGCCTTCGATCACCGCGGCGTGAGCCCGGCGCGGCGCGACGCAATCGCCGATTCGTTCGACGCTGATCCCCGACGCCTCGAGCTCGTGGTACAGCCATTCGACGGGGCCGGCCGGTACGGCCAGCACGACCCAGTCGGGGTCGCGAGTCACCGAGACGCCGGTGGGGTGGTGCAGCAGGTCGATCGTCCGCCGCGGGCCCGGCTCGCCCATCCCCATGGCCACGAGATCGGTGGATTGCACGATGCCCTTCGCGCCGGCCCGCATCCACCAGTTCTCCATGTCGAGGGTGATGCCGAGGTCCTGCCCGACGACCATCCCATTCGTCACGATCTCCACGGTGCACCCTCGATCGGCGAGCAGCTCGGCCACCGATGTTGCCTGGTGGAAGCCCAGTTCGTCGATCACCACGACATCGCCCGTCGGCACGGCGCTGCCGTCGAGCACGGCGCGCACGTCGACGACCTGATCGGCGTCGTCGGGGACCCACCACGGCCGCTGCGGCTCGGCGCCCATGGCGATGATCACGTGGTCGGGCTGCTGCTCGGCGACCAGCCCCGGCCACACGCTGACCCCGTACTCGATGGTCACGCCCAGCCGCCGGCACTCGGTCAGTTGGTTGCGGATCATGTCGCCGAGTTCGGCTCGATTCGGCACCGACGCGGCCAGCCGCACCTGCCCACCTGCGTGGCGCTCCTTCTCGTACACCGTCACGGCGTGCCCATTTCGCGCTGCGGCGATCGCCGCCTGCAGCCCCGCCGGCCCGGCGCCCACGACCATGACACGTTTGGGAACCGGGGCCCGACCCCGTTTCGCCAAGTCATCCGCCTCTTTGCCGGTGCTCGGGTTCTCGATGCAGCCGAGCCAGCGGTTGAGGCCCATGCGGCCGACGCACTCCTGGTTGCACGACAGGCAGAGACGGATGTCGTCGGTCGCTCCTGCCTTGGCCTTGGCTGCGAAGTCAGGATCGGCGATCTGCCCGCGGACCACGCCGACGAGATCGCAGTGCCCTTCGGCCAGCGCTCGCTCGGCCTGCAACGGGTCCTTGAACCGGCCGACGCCGACGACCGGTAGATCGACCGCCTTGCGAATGGCCGAGGGGATGAACATCGCATAGCCGGGCGGTACGTGCATGCTCGCCTCGATCATGAACAGGCTGGCGGTGGCGACGCCGATCGAGGTGTTGATGTAGTCCACGGTGCCGGTCGCCTCGACCAATCTGGCGATCTCGACGGCGTCGTCGATCGTGGTGCCGCCCTCGATCAACTCGTCGCCGCAGATGCGCACCCCAAGGGCGAGCCCGCTGCCGATCGCCCGGCGCACTGCGGCAACGATGTCGACCAACAGTCGGCAGCGGTCGACCAGCGATCCGCCGTACTCGTCGGTGCGCCTGTTGGTGGCGGGCGACAGGAAGCCGCGGACGATCGACGAATGGCTGCACTGCAGTTCCACACCGTCGAACCCGCCCTCGGCGCAATGCTCGGCGACCAGCGCGTACCCGGCGACGATCTCGTCGATCTCGGCGTGAGTGACGGCTTTCGGGACCTCTCGGAACAGCGGATCGGCAACGGCGGACGGCGCCCACACCGGCAGTCCGCGAGTACATCGAACTGGCTTGGCCACCGTTGTGGTTGATCTGGGCGATGATCGGGACACGATGGCGGTGGACCGCATCGGTGATGGCGCGGTAGCCAGGGATCACGTCGCGGTGAAACCCATGGATCAACTTCTCGTACGGCCAGTCGGTCGGGTGGGTCGAGTGCTCCTCGGTGATGATCAGGCCGGCACCGCCGGCGGCACGGGCCTCGTAGTACGCCGCGTGCTGCTCGGTTGGCTTGCCGTCGCGGGCGTAGTTGGTGAGGTGCGCACTGAAGACGATTCGGTTGCGTGCGGTGATCGGGCCCAACGCCAACGGAGTCCACAGGTACCGATAGGCCATCGCCGATCACACTACCGAGGCGCGTATCGCCCGCCCGGCGACTCGTGGCGCGTAACGTTGCCGCGTGGAGGATGGTGCCGAGCAGGCTTCGGCGAAGCGACGTGGGACCCGTACCTCGGCGTTCGGGGTCGGTCGACGCGAGGGTCACGACTCGACGCCCTTCTACGATCGGTTCCAGGCGCCGGCAATCAGCACGGATGATCACGTGGCCCCGCCCAAGGTCGTCGATCGCCTGATCGTCGGCGACGCCCGGCACATGAGCGATGTCGCCGACAACAGCGTTGCCCTCGTCGTGACATCCCCTCCGTACTTCGCGGGCAAGGCATACGAAGAAGCGCTCGGCCACGGCCACGTCCCGGCGACGTATCTCGACTACCTCCAGCAACTCCGCGACGTGTTCGCCGAGTGCGTGCGCGTGCTCGAACCGGGCGGGCGCATCGCGGTCAACGTGGCCAACCTCGGCCGCCGTCCGTACCGGTCTCTGTCGGCCGATGTCACGACCATCCTCCAAGACGACCTCCGGCTGCTCCTGCGCGGCGAGGTCCTGTGGGTGAAGCAGCGCGGCGCCGCAGGCAACTGTGCGTGGGGCAGCTTCCAGCGTCCGGGCAACCCCGTGCTTCGCGATCTCAGCGAGCGCGTGATCATCGCCTCGAAGGGGCGATTCGATCGGGCGATCACGGCGAAGGATCGCGCCAAGATCGGTCTGCCGTCGATCAGCACCATGACTCGTGACGAGTTCATGGAGGCAACTGTCGACGTGTGGGAGATCCCGCCCGAGCGTGCCAGTCGGGTCGATCATCCGGCTCCGTTTCCGGTGGCCCTGCCCGAGCGGCTCATCCACATGAACACGTACGTGGGCGACCTCGTGCTCGATCCGTTCGTCGGTTCCGGAACCACTGCGGTCGCTGCACGCCGTGCCGGGCGGCACTACATCGGCTACGACACCGATGCAGCGTATGTGCAGAACGCAGAGCGGCGCCTCGAGGCCGAGCGCGTCGACGACGACGACGAAGGCGTCGCCCGACCCGTCGAACTGCTGGCCAAGGATGGGCGTCGGACCGACCTGTTTCGTGGCGGATGGTCGTCGAAGGAGGTCGCCAGATCCCTCCTTGCCGAGGCCGGCTTCAGCGACATCGACGACAAGTCGTCTGTGGTGCCGGGTGTGGTGCCCACACTGCGCGCCATCGATCCCGCCGGCGGGGTGTGGTGGTTCGATGTCGTCGGCGGGCGCACGTCGAACCGGCCGGGCGCGCAGCGACTCGAACTGTTGTGGCGGGCGATCTCCAAAGGCGCAGTCATCCGCGAGGCCGATCCTGCCGGCGGCTTCGCGATCCTGACCGTCGGCTTGCCGAGCGCCGCGTCGGGAGGGCGCGCCCTGGCCGCTGTGACGGGACCCGGCAAGGCCGTCACGGCCGTGGTCGACATGATGGCCGACGACGCCGTTTCGATGCTCGCCCGGCTGGGAACGATGTCGTCCCGACCCAGGTGAGGCACGGTTCACGGCACCGTGAGCAGTCGTCGTAGTCTGGGAGAAACTCAACCAAGGGGTGATGCCATGGTTCCGCCAGCCCAGACCTCGCTGACCGACCACGTCACGACCGCAACCGCGCCCATCCAGACCGATGGGCCGGTCGCTGCGGCCATGAGACCGGTCATCGAAGCCAGCTTCGGTCGCAAGATTCCCATCCGCTTCCAGTTCTGGGACGGATCGACCCTGAACCCTCCCGACGACACAGTCGCCACGCTCCGCTTCGACTTCGCCCGATGCCATCCGGCGACTGTTGTGGATGCCGAACGAGTTGGGACTCGGCCGGGCATATGTGTCGGGCGAGATCGATCTCGACGGCGATCTGTTCGATGTCGTCGTGGCATTTCGCGACGCCAAGCCGGAAGTTGCCAGCGCCGGACGAGCATGGCGTGTGCTGCCTGCGGCCGTGATGGCGGCGAAGCAGGTCGGCGCGTTGGGGCGTCCACTACCTCCGCCACCGGAAGAGGCGCGGCTGCGCGGTTGGCGGCACTCGATGCGGCGAGATGCCAACGCGATCGGCCACCACTACGACGTCGGGAACGACTTCTACGAACTCGTGCTCGGCCCGACGATGACGTACTCGTGCGCCAGGTTCGCCGAGCCCGAGGCAACGCTGGAAGATGCCCAGACCGCCAAGCACGATCTGGTGTGCCGCAAGCTGGGCTTGCACGAGCATCCCGGCGCGCGCCTGCTCGACGTCGGTTGCGGATGGGGCTCGATGGCGATCCACGCCGCGCTGCAGTACGACGCGAAGGTCGTGGGCATCACGATCAGCAGAGCGCAGGCCGAACGGGCCCGGAAGCGCATCAGCGATGCCGGCGTCACCGACCGCGTCGAGATCCGTCTGCAGGACTACCGCGACCTCGCCGGCGAGACGTTCGACGCGATCTCGTCCATCGGGATGTCGGAGCACGTCGGTCACGGCAAGATCGACCAGTACTTCGCCACGTTGCGCTCGGTGCTCGCACCGCGGGGCCGCCTGCTCAACCACGCGATCTCCTCTGTCGGTGGTTCCACACTCGGCCCGCGCTCGTTCGTCGGGCGCTACGTGTTCCCCGACGGCGAGTTGATCGATGTCGGCAACGTGGTGCTGCGAATGGAGGAGGCCGGGTTCGAGGTCCGCGATGTCGAGTCGTTGCGCGAGCACTACGCGCGCACGCTTCGGTGTTGGGTCGCCAACCTCGAGGCGAACTGGCAGCAAGCCGTGGAGATGGTCGGCGAGCCGCGGGCCAAGATCTGGCGCTTGTACATGGCCGGGTCGGCGGTCGGCTTCGAGGACGGCGGCATCGGCATCCACCAGGTGCTCGGTGTGCTCGCGACCGACACGGGCCTGTCAGGGATGCCGCCGACCCGACGCGACTGGGGTTGATCCTCAGAACAACAGTTGGCTGACGGTGTAGATCACCAGACCGGCCAGCCCACCGACGATGGTGCCGTTGATGCGGATGAACTGCAGATCACGACCGACCTGCAGCTCCATGCGTTCGCCCGTGGCTTTGCCATCCCACTTGGCGACGGTTCCAGCGATCAGGTCGGCGACCTCGCCGCGGTAGTGATCCACGACGTGGCCGGCAGCCCGCATCACCCAGTCGTCGACCTTGGCCTGCAACTCTGCCTCCGTCGCCAGGCGTTGTCCCAGCCTCGCCAGCGACTGGTCGAGCCGTTGGCGCAGTTCGCTGTGCGGGTTGTCGAGCGCGTCAACGGTGTTGCGCTTCAACTCGCCCCACAACGAGCCCAACCAGGCCCGCACATCAGGGTGGGCGAGCAACTCGGTCTTCAGCTCCTCGCCCTTGGCCAGCAGTTCGGGATCGCTGCGCAGTCGATCGGCAAACGCGGCTACGCGGGTGTCGATCGAACGCCGCACCTCGTGGTTCGAGTCGCTGCCGACATCGGCAAGGAAGCTGTGCACCGCGCCGTAGATCTTGGCGAACAGCCGGTCGTCGATGGACTCGGGGATCCACCACGGCGACTCGTGCTCGAGGCGTTCCCGGAACGTGGCGCGATTGTCTTCGAGGAACCCGCCGAGGCCCGTCAGCACGGCGTCGAGCAGCCGTTGATGATGGCCACCTTCGATGGCAAGGTCGATCGCTTTGCCGACGAGCGGCGCCACGGGTGTCGCCCGCACGCGTCGTTCGATCAGGGTCTCCACGGCCATGGCGACATCGCGGTCGTCGAGCACCTCGAGTGCCCCGCGCAAGAGGTCGCCCACACCTTCGCCCGCCTTGCTCGCGTTGCGCTCGTCGGCCAACCAGTCACCGAGACGCTTGCCCACGTTGGCGCCGGCCAACCGCTCGTGGAGAACCTCGCGAGTCAAGAAGTTGGTCTGCACGAACTCGCCGAGGGAGCGCCCGATCTGGTCCTTGCGGTGCGGCACGATCGCAGTGTGCGGAATGGGGATGCCGAGTGGGTGGCGAAACAGTGCGGAGACCGCGAACCAGTCGGCCAGGGCGCCGACCATCGCCGCCTCGGCGAACGCTCGGATGTAGCCGACCCAGTCGTGTTGTTGCTCTTGCCACCGGGCGACGAAGAACACCACCGTGACCACAGCGAACAAGGCCGTGGCGACAACCTTCATCTTCCGTAACGCGGCGCGGCGCAGAAGATCGGCTGCCGACATCGCTTCCACTTCGCCCGACCCTACCGGCGAGGTGCCTGCCAGGTCGGGTGATCGGCGATCGGGCTGATCTGCAGATCGAAGCGCACATCGGTCCACGCCCGCAAGGCGTCGAGCGGGTGGGCGCGGCTGGTGAGCAGATGCCGGGCGAGTCGCCCTTTGGCCATCTTGGCGTCGTGCCCCGCCGCCTTGCCGTTGCGCTCCACGAAGGTCACCGTCACGCCGTCGACGTCGGCGGCGCAGCACGCGGCGCGATGGTCGTTCGGCAGGAGGTCGACGACGAACCTCCGCTCCGCCCATCTGGTCAACGGCTCGGCGAGGGTCGGCCGCCACCATGTGCTGAGCTTGCCGTACGGGGCGAGCGAGGCGCCGATCTTCAACCGGTAGTCGGGAGTCGGGTCGTCCAATGCGACCAGACCCAGCAACCCCGACACGACGACGACCGACGACATGGCGCGCCGCTTGGCATCGGCCGCCAACGAGGCGACATCGAACCCGTCCCACACCACGCCGGTGTAGCGCCGCCACGCCGGCAGCGAGGGCGCCGCCGAGCAACGCGATGTTGGCAAGCCGTGCCTCGACGAGATGCCTTCCACCGACGCCGAGCAGATGCTCGTTGCCGCCGCGGACCCTGGCGAGCCGCCGCACCAGCACCGAGCGGCGCGCCGCGAGGTCGGAGAACCGGCCCCCGTCAGGAGACCACGGCTGCCCGTCGCCGCCGTGTTGTTTGCCCTCGGACGGGGGCAGGAGGAGACCCAGTGATACCGCCGCTGACGCCATGGCGCATGTCTACCCGAGCCACGGCGCCCGACCCGGATTTCAGACGGGCACCATCAGCTCGGCAACCTGCGGATTCGTCCGCAACTTGCGGATGATGCGGTCACGTGTCGGGCCGAGGCTGCCGATCGGCCTGCCGCTGATCCGGCTGATCTGCCGATAGTCGAAGGCCCGCTCGTCCATCATCAGGCCCAGCAGCCGCTGGTCGGTCTCGCGCATCTCCGCGGCGGCCCGGTGCACCACGGTGGCCCGCTCGCACCGCTGCAGGATCTCGTCGGGTTCCTGCACGTCATCGGCCTTGGAGTCGGCAAGTGCCACCACGTTGTCGGCAACGATGCAGCGACTGTCGCGGCGTTGGATGCGGCGCGCCGAGTTGAGCGCGACCGTCCAGAGCCACGCACCCACGCGCTCCGGATCGGCAATGCGATCACCGAAGCGGACGAAGTTCAGCCAGGTGTCCTGCACGGCATCGTCGACATCGGTTGCGCAGCGCAACACCCGGCGCGCCGCTGCCTTCACCAGTGACTCGAAGATGGTGATCAGCTCGGCCAACGCCTTCGCGTCGCCGCTGAAGTGGCGCTGAACCAGAGACTGCTACTTCTTCCGGTGTTGCGTTCGTCCTCATGGAGTCACGAAACCACGGACCGTGGTCCGCAGGCCACGCTCATGTGCGTGTTGCAACACGCAATAGTGCGTGTTCGGGTATCTTGGCCGACATCGTCGAGAACATCGCCCTCTTTGCCTCGCTGCCCGAACGCGAACGCGCTGCGCTGGAGGCGCGGTGCCGGCACCTGAAGATCCCGGCGCAGGCCTACCTCTACCACGAGGGGCAGGCGGGTGACGCGGTCTACGTGCTGGTCAGTGGACGGGTTGGCATCTGGAGCGGTGGTGAGCGCGGCGACCCCGTGCTGCTGGCCATCCTCGGGCCGGGGGAGATGTTCGGCGAGATGGCGATCCTGTCGAACGAACGGGTGCGCACCGCCACGACGCAGGCGCTGTCGAAGGTCGAGGTCATCCAGATCCTGCGCGCCGATATCGAGGCGCTGCGTCAACGGTTTCCGCGGATCTCCGACGTGTTCATCGAAGCGCTGTTGCGCCTCGTGCAACGCTTGACCACACAGGTCAGCGAGCTCTCCGAGCTCGACAGTTCGACGCGTCTCTTCCGCCAGCTGTGGCGGCTGGGTGACGTCTACGGGAGTCGTCGCGCCGGTGCCGAGCTACCGCTCAGCCAGCAACAGTTGGCTTCGATGACCGGCGTCGGCCTGCGCATCACCAATCGGGTGCTCAACGAGGCGCGCGCCGAAGGCGTGCTGGAGACCGGCAAGCGTCGCATCATCATCCACGACTGGGCAATGGTCCGGCGGCGGGCAGGTCTGCGCTTTCGAAGCGGTTGACGGGCGCGATCACGAGCGTGCCGCTGTCAGAGCGCGGCGGCCAGCGCGAGGCCGGCGCCGGCGGCGGCGAGGCCGAACACGAAGTTGGCGGCCACGTTGCGCACGGCGAGGTTCACCGCTCCTTCCTCGGCCAGGCGAACGGTCTCGAACGTGAAGGTGCTGAAGGTGGTGTACGCGCCCAGGCCACCGGTACCGAGCACCGTTCTCGTGGTCGAGCCGACGCCGTGGTACAGACCGAGACCGGTGATCACCCCCAGGACGAGACAGCCGCTGACGTTGACGACGAGCGTGCCCCACGGGAAGGTTCCGTCGGTGTGGTCTTGCACGAGCCCGTCGATGACGTAGCGGGCCGGCGCCCCGATCGCCGCGGCCACGAGGAACGCCAGCCACGCGGTGTGCGTCACTGCGGCGCCTGCTCGCGCCCGATGTACTTGACGACCTCGATGTCTTCGACGACGACCAGCCCCTCGGTGATGAGCTCGTCGAGTTGGGGAAGGAACGCCGCGATGGCCTCCGGCCCATCGACGATGACGATCGCGATGGGCAGGTCGTCGGACAGCGACAGGATGCGGGTGGTGTGGATGTGGTTGGACGCGCCGTACCCCTCGACGCCACGGAAGACGGAAGCACCGGCGATGCCGGCGGCGTGCGCACGGTGCACGATCTCGGTGGCCAACGGGATGTGGCCGTGTCGGTCGGATTCGCCGATGTAGATGGTGAGGCGCTGTTGGAGCCCTTCGAGCTTCATGAGATCTCCCGATGTTGTCGTTGCGGGGTGAGACGGGCGGCGACGACGCCGACGTAGGCGAGGAACACGCCGGCGCCGAGGCCACCGAGGCCATAGAGCAGCGCGGTCGTGGGATGGCCGTCCTTGATCAACAGCGCCGTTTCAACCGTGTAGGTGGACATCGTGGTGAAGGCGCCGAGGATGCCGGTCGCCACGAACGGCCGTATGTAGCGGGTGGGCGGGAACCGTTCGAGCAGCACGATGAGCAGGAACCCGAGCAGGAAGCTCCCCGAGAGGTTGGTCCAGAAAGTCGCCCATGGGAAGCGGCCAGCCCTGACCGGGAGTGCCCTGGCGAGCTCGAACCGGGCGGTGGCGCCGAGCATGCCACCGAGAGCGATCACGCCGAGCACGTCGGGGCTGGCGCGGCCGACACGAGTCACGTGGCCACCATATTCGGCGGGCCTGTAACTTCAATGCGACACCCCTTCCGTAGAATGGGTCGATCATGACTGCGCCGAACGAGCTCGCCACGAACCAGCGTGTCCTGCTCGACCTCGACTCGCTGAATCCCGACCAACTCGATGCGGTCGTGCATCGTGGCGGCCCGCTGCTGGTGGTGGCGGGCGCAGGTTCCGGCAAGACCCGGGTGCTGACCCATCGCATCGCCCACCTCATCGACGAGGGCATGCCGCCGTCCGCGATCTTGGCCATCACGTTCACCAACAAGGCTGCCGAAGAGATGCGTCACCGCGTCGCCAGCCTGGTCGGCCCGGTCACCAGGGCGATGTGGGTGTGCACCTTTCACTCGGCCTGCGTGCGCATCCTGCGAGCTCACGGCGACCGGCTCGGATACCCGCGCACGTTCAGCATCTACGACCAGGCCGATGCGCAGCGCCTGACCGGATATGTGGTTCGCGACCTCAACCTCGATGCCAAGCGGTTTCCGCCACGCGCCGCGCACGGCCAGATCAGCCTGTGGAAGAACGAGTTGATCACGCCGCAGCAGGCGGTCGAGCGGGCCGCCAACATCTTCGAGCGCAAACACGCCGACATCTACACCGACTACCAATCCCGCCTCCTCAAGGCCGGGGCGATGGATTTCGACGACCTGCTGATGAAGACGGTCGAGCTGTTCCGCTCCCAGCCCGACGTGCTGGCGCACTATCAACAGCGCTTCCAGCACGTGTTGATCGACGAGTACCAAGACACCAACATGGCGCAGAACGAGCTGGCGCTGGCCCTGGCCGCCGAGCATCAGCAGATCACGATCGTCGGCGATCACGACCAGAGCGTCTATCGCTTCCGCGGGGCCGATCTGCGCAACATCGGCCAGTTCGAGGAAGCGTTCGACAACGTCACCACGATCGTGCTCGACCAGAACTACCGCAGCACACAGGCCATCCTCGACGCAGCCAACGCCGTGATCACCAACAACCCCGACCGCAAGGACAAGCAGCTGTGGAGCGAGCTGGGCACTGGCGAGCGGATCACCCGCTATCACGCCGAAGACGAGGGCGACGAGGCCACCTGGGTGGCCCGCACCATGCAGTCGTTGCAGAGCGATGCCACCTTCATGTGGAAAGAGATGGCCACGTTCTATCGAACGAATGCGCAGAGCCGAGTGCTCGAAGAGTCGCTCATGCGCTTCGGCATCCCCTACAAGGTCGTCGGCGGGACTCGCTTCTACGATCGCCGTGAGATCAAAGACGCCATGGCGTACCTGCGTGCGGTGGCCAACCCGGCCGACGAGATCAGCGTCAAGCGGGTACTCGGCGTTCCCAAGCGTGGCGTCGGTGAGTCGAGTGTGGCCAAGCTCGACGCGCTTGCCGCGAGCGCCGGCACGACGTTCGTCGAGGCGATGCGCCATGCCAACGACGCCGGCCTCACGGGGAGTGCTGCGCGCGGTGTCGAGTCGTTCGTCCGGTTGCTCGACGACCTGGCGCTTCGGCTCGAAGATGGGCCGGGCGACCTGTTGCAGGCTGCATTGACCGACAGCGGCTACCTGGCCGAGCTGGAGGCAGAGGGTTCCGTCGAAGTCCGCCGGGCGCATCGAGAACCTGGGCGAGCTGGTCGGTTCGGCGCGTGAGTTCACCCGCCTCGAGGAGTTCCTCGAACAGGTGGCGCTCGTTGCCGACACCGACGATCTCGACGACGACAACCGAGTGGTGCTGATGACATTGCACTCCGCCAAAGGTTTGGAGTTTCCCGCAGTGTTCCTGGTGGGTATGGAAGAGGGTGTGTTCCCACACAGTCGAGCACTGACCGAACCGGTGGAGCTCGAAGAAGAGCGGCGCCTCGCCTATGTCGGGATCACCCGCGCCCAGCAGCGCTTGTTCGTGGCTCACGCCTGGAGCCGCCAGCTGTTCGGCAGCACCAACTACAACCCGCCGTCGCGGTTCCTCGACGAGATCCCGACCGATCTGATGGAGCAGGTGGGTGCTGTCAGCGGGCGGAGCTCGTACGGCCGGCAGAGCTACCGGGCCCGCGACGAGTGGTCGAACCCGCCGCCGTACCGTCGCGTCGACCGCGACGACAACGGAGACGCCGAGCGCCATCGCGAGCGCGTCGTCGAGGCGGCACTCGTCGCCGGTCAGCGGGCGAAGCAGCCGTCGCCCGCGAACTCGCAGCTGATCGGCCTCCGTCTCGGTGACGACGTCGAGCACCCGGCCTTCGGTGAAGGTGTGATCATCGACATCCGCGGTCAAGACGACAAGGCCGAAGCCACGATCCGTTTCCGTGACGCCGGCACCAAGCACCTGTCGCTCGCTTGGGCGCCGCTGAAGAAGCTGTAACGATGGTCGTGATGGTCGAGCACAGTGCCGAGACCCTGCGCAAGCGGCAGGTCCTGACGCGGGTGTGGGCGGGCGTCGTGATCGCCTGGTCCGTGATCCGCACGATCATCATCTGGGCGGCGCTCGGAGACTACGGGTTCAACCCGTGGATCTATCTGTGCATCGATCTGGTGTGCTCCACGATCGACGCCATGACCACGCCCCGAATGGTGCTGTACTTCATCGACGACCGCTACAAGGCGGCTGTGAAGTGGGGGGTCCTCTCTCTCGTCGCCTACGTGGTGCCCGACATCTACATCTTCGTCGGCACGCGGACCCTGCCCAAGAAGGTCATCGTGATTCTCTGCCTCGTGATCGTGGCGATGCTGAGCCTCGCCGTGCTCACGATCGTCCGCAAGATCCGCAAGGGCCGCGCCGAGCGCGCCGCGATCCGGGCGCTGGCCACCATGTCCGGTCGTGCTTGAATTGGCGTCATGAACGCAGCGATCCTCGTCGAAAGCCTGACCGGCCACACCTGGAAGGCGGGCGAGATGATCGCCGGCCAGTTGCAGCAGGCGGGGTGGGGGATCACCGCCCTGTCTCCGGTGCGTCAGCCTGACTACGCCGGGTTGCAGGCGGCCGACATGGTCCTGGTCGGCACCTGGATCCACGGGCTGTTCGTCGTCGGCCAGGCGCCGTGGGCGCTCGGCGAACTGGCCAAGCTGCCGGTCATGACGGGCAAGAGAGCAGCGGCGTTCTGCACCTACGCGCTGAACCCCGGCAAGTCGCTCGACAAGATGACCCGCGTGCTCGGCTCGCTCGGCGCCGATGTGCTCGGCGGTCTCGCATTGCATCGCGCCAAGTTGCCGCAGCACACCGAGGAGTTCGCTGCTCGCCTCGTCGAGCGCACCAGCGAACTCGTCTGATCGGCCCGACCCGGCTCAGTCGGGCGTCAGGTCGAGGGTCAAGATGCCGTCGGCGCTGACCACCGGCTTCACACCTCGGGGAGGGAGCGCCAAGGCCTCGACGGCGATGGTCCGTCCGGCGCAATCGGTGAACTGATCGGTGTGCTGCACCTGTGTGACCTTGCACGAGATCGGTCGGTCGGCTGGATGGCCGAGATAGATGTGCCAGCCGTTCATCGGATCGAGCCCGCTGTGCTCGAGCACGATCGACTTGTCGCCATCGGTGCCCAAGAGATCGGGGAACAGCACCGGGCCGTCCTCGTCGATGATCGCCGCGTAGCGCACGACCGACCCGGGTCGGAACACGTTGCTGGCGAGGTTGGCTGTTGCACCGCTGCCGTTCTGCGAGACCAGGCTGGCGATTCCCCACAGGATCAGCGCCAGCACGCCGAAGAACCCGATTCCACCGAGCACCGGCGCCACGGCTCGAGCCAGTGGGGTACGGAGCTGTGGTCGTCGCACTGCCACAGTGTGCCGGTGAACGGCGATTGGAGCCAACCAGCGATGTGGTCGTATGGTTCGGGGTTCGTGAATCGCCCCTACCGCGTCGTGGTCGCCAAACCTGGTCTCGATGGTCACGATCGCGGGGCGAAGACCATCACCAGGGCACTGCGGGATCACGGTTTCGAGGTGATCTACACCGGCTTGCACCAGACCCCCGAACAGATCGCCGAGACGACATTGCAAGAAGACGCTGACGCGGTGGGTCTGTCGCTGCTCAGCGGCGCGCACCTCACGCTGTTCCCGCGTGTGATGCACGAGCTCAGCGAGCGAGGGCTCGACGAGGTGCTGGTGTTCGGCGGCGGCGTGATCCCCGAAGCCGACGCGCGGGCGCTGCGCGCTCAGGGCGTGGCCGAGATCTTCGGTCCGGGAAGCTCGCTGAAGGGCATCAGTGCATGGTTGGAAGCGGCGTTGGACAGCAAGGAGAACTAAGTGGACCTATTCGAGTATCAGGGCAAGCAGTACTTCGCCCGCTACGACATCCCGGTCTCGCCGGGCGGTGTGGCCATGACGGTCGACGAAGCAGTTGCGCAAGCCGATGCCGCCGGATATCCCGTCGTGGTCAAGGCACAGGTGCAGGTCGGTGGCCGCGGCAAGGCCGGAGGCATCAAGCTGGCCAACGATGCTGCCGAGGCCCGGCTGCACGCCACGAGCATCTTGGGCATGGACATCAAGGGCCACATCGTCAAGCGGGTGTGGGTCGAACGTGCCAGCGACATCTCCGAGGAGTACTACGCCTCCTTCACACTCGATCGCGCCGCCAAGAAGCACCTGTTGATGCTGTCGGCCGAGGGCGGTGTCGAGATCGAATCCGTCGCTGCCACCAACCCCGAAGCGATCGTCTTGCGCCACATCAACCCGATCGACGGGTTGTCGCTGGAGGATGCACACCAGTCGTGCGTCGATGCCAACTTGAACCCCGCCGCAGTCGATGGGGCTGCCGAGATCTTGGTCAAGCTGTACCGCTGCTTCACCGAGGGTGACTGTGATCTCGCCGAGATCAACCCGTTGATCCTCCGACCCGATGGGGGCGTGCACGCCCTCGACGCCAAGGTCAGCCTCGACAACAACGCCGCGTTCCGCCATCCCGAGTGGGACGAGTACCGGGCGACCGAGGAGCTCGACGAGCGCGAGCAGATGGCACGGGAGAACGACCTGCAATACATCGGCCTCGACGGCACGGTAGGCATCATCGCCAACGGCGCCGGCCTGGCCATGAGCACCCTCGACGTGGTCAACCAGGTCGGTGGCACCGCCGCCAACTTCCTCGATATCGGAGGTGGCGCCAACGCCGACGTGATGGCCGCAGCGTTGGAGGTGATCAACTCCGACCAGAAGGTGAAGAGCATCCTGATCAACATCTTCGGCGGGATCACCCGCGGCGAAGAAGTGGCCAAAGGGATCGTCGAGGCACTCGGTCGCGTCGATCTCCGGGCGCCGATCGTGATCCGACTCGACGGCACCAACGCCGAGGAAGGCCGCGAGATCCTCGCTGGTGCCGGCATCCCCGCATCGAAACTGACATCGGAACCCACCATGCTGGAAGCGGCTCGTGCTGCTGTCGCACTCTCCAACGGAACGGCGGTCTGACATGGCCATCTTCGTCAACGCTGATACCAAGGTCATCGTCCAGGGCCTCACCGGCGGGCAGGGCAAGTACCACGGACTGCGCAACAAGGCATACGGCACGAAAGTCGTTGGCGGGGTCACGCCTGGCAAGGGTGGCCAAGACGTCGAAGGCGTGCCCGTGTACAACAGCGTCGCCGAGGCCGTGTCGGCGACCGGCGCGACGGCGTCGTTCATCGCCGTGCCCCCCAAGGCCGCGTCGGCGGCGATCCTCGAGGCGGCAGCGGCAGGCATCGGGTTCATCGTCTGCATCACAGAGGGCATCCCGGCGCAGGACGAAGCGAAGGTGTTCAACACCTTGGTCCGCGATCACCCCAACACTCGGTTGCTCGGACCGAACTGCCCCGGCATCATCAGCCCCGGCAAGTGCAACATCGGCATCACTGCCGGCGAGATCGCCCAACTCCCCACGGCCGCCGGCCCCAACGTCGGCATCGTGTCGAGATCGGGCACGCTGACCTATCAGGCGTTGTACGAGTTGAAACAGCGCGGCATCGGCGTGTCGACGTGCGTCGGCATCGGCGGCGACCCGGTGCCCGGCACGAACTTCATCGACTGTCTCAGCGAGTTCCAGGCCGACCCGGAGACCCACGCCATCATCATCATCGGCGAGATCGGCGGATCGGCGGAAGAGGAAGCTGCGGCCTTCATCGAGTCGTCCGTGACCAAGCCGATGAGCGCCTACATCGCCGGCGTCACCGCCCCTGCCGGCAAGAAGATGGGTCACGCCGGCGCCATCGTCAGCGGCGGCAAGGGCACCGCCCAGGGCAAGATGGACGCGCTGCGCGCCGCCGGCGTGCACGTCGGCCTGAACCCCACCGAAGCCGGCGACCTGATGGCCACCATCGTCGCCGGTCTCTCCTGACCTCACTCGAACGCCAGGTCGCACCAAAGGACCAGATTCCAGCGCTCTGTGTGAGCACACAAAGCGTCCCCCGTGTCTGTCGCGTCACGCAGAACGTCGACCGCACAGTCGGAGGCCCTCGATGATGCCGTCGACGACGTACGCCGGGCGCTCGACGACGTCGCTGTAGGTGAACTGCAACACGAGAAAGCCATCCATGGTGAGGCGATTCATGCGCTCCGCATCGATCCGCATCTGCCCCCCTGTGCGGTGCGAGCGATACCCCAAGGCCTCGACTACGAGTCGTGTTCCCGGAAACCGGAAGTCGACGCGGATCAGCCGGGTGCCGCTTCTGCCGAGAACTTGTTGCGGTGTGGGCAGAGCCATTCCCGCGGCCGCCAGCAGGCGCAGGAGTTCTCGTTCCAGCCAGCTATGAGCTCCCCGGATGATCTCGACGCCCTCGATGACGGCGAGCAGCGCCGGAATCCCGTGTCGGCCCTTGCCGCGCAGCGCGTTGATCCGGCTGTGCAGATAGTCCTCGGTGACCAACCCGTCGCGCAAGGCTCCGTCGAGCGCGGCGGTGAGCGCGTCTCGGGGAGCAATCGCGGCGAGGTCGATCAGCGTGCGGGCCGGCGCTGTCACCGGAAGTCCGCGACAGATCTCGCGGTCGAGCAGGTCGAGGTGCTGTGAGGAGTGAATGACGACACCGACGCGCTGTATTCGTCGGTCTCGAGGAGTCAGGACGTGGTACGGAGGCGCCAACCGAAAGCCCTCGAACCGTTCGACCGCCGCTGCGGTGGGTCCGCAGAGCCAGCACGGCTCGCCGATGTCGGCAACCAGACGCGGCGAGCGCCGCGAAATGATCTACCTGGAAGCCGCTCTGGATTCGGCTTCGAAACTCGGGTGTGAGTTGACCGTCGAGGACCGCCGATCGGCGGTGTTGCGTGGACACGCGGGCGGATTCAATCGCCGCGCTCGTCCACGTTCCAACGTTCGGCGTTCTGTGCGAGGAATCAGAGGCGGGGGACGCTCTGCGCACTCGCACAGAACCGCGCGAGGCAGGGTTGTGACACGAAAGAGCCCCGCCACTCGGGCGGGGCTCTTCTCGATCGACGCTGGATCAGGCCGGCGGGGGCGGGGGAGGCGGGGGCGCCATGCCGGGGGGCGGGGGAGGCGGCGGGTCTGCCTCGCCGCTGCCCTGGAAGGCGCCCTTGATCTTGTTCATGTCCTTGAGATCGTTGAAGTTGCCACCGGACTCCTTGAAGCCCATGAAGGCGCCGGCAAAGGCGACAGCCGCTGATCGCCGATGGATGTCAGCGATTGCCGGCCGAACCCTCCACCGATACGCTGTCACGACCGCCGTCAGCTGGGGTGAATCACGTAGATGAACAGGAGCAACGTGGCGAGGCCGGTCGCCGACGAGAAAGATCATTGGCCAAGGCAGTGAGCCAGATTTCATCTTGACCGGTCGCGATCAGGAACGTAAGGATGCCGGCTGCGAGCACCAGGAGCCACGGAACGGTGCCACGTGAAGAAGAAGTCGGAACTGAGAGGTTGAAACTGTCACAGATGCTGCTTGCCGGGCCGCCGGGGCAGTCGACACGTCGTCCAGTCGAGGAAGAATCCGAAGATGGACAAGCCGATGGCGCCTCCGACCTTCAGCCAATCGGATGTCTTGAACTTGCTCAGATCCACATGTGCCTCCAGGGACGAAACGGACTCATCTCACGCGCACCGTACACCTTGTAAAGGCTTCGATCGTGGAATACCCGGTGTCCCCTACTGTCTGGGTCATGCCCACCGCGCTGCTCTCCGTGTACGACAAGGCCGGCATCGTCGAATTCGCCGCCGGCATCCATCAACTCGGCTGGCGCGTCGTCAGCAGTGGCGGGACCGCGAAGGCGATCGCCGCAGCCGGCACGCCCGTCACCGACCTTGCCGAGCTCACCGGTGTGCCGGCGATCCTCGACCACCGCGTCGTCACGCTGCACCCCAAGATCCACGGCGGCCTGCTGGCCGACCCGACCAAGGAATCGCACCGCGCCGACATGGCCGAGTACGGCATCGAGGCGATTGATCTGGTGGTGTGCAACCTCTACCCGTTCGCCTCGAACCCGAGCATCGAGCTGATCGACATCGGCGGCCCGGCGATGGTGCGCGCCGGCGGCGAAGAACCACGAGTTCGTCGCCGTGGTCGTCAACCCGGCGGACTACAACGTGGTGCTCGACGAGCTCCGCGCCGATGGCGCGATCAGTGCCGCCACCAAACGTCGTCTGGCGGGCGACGCGTTCGCCCGGATCGCCGCCTACGACGCCCAGATCGCGACCTGGTTCGACGACGCCGCGCTGCCCGACCGCATGCACCTGTCGCTGACCAAGGCGCAGTCGTTGCGCTATGGCGAGAACCCTCATCAGAGCGGCGCCCGCTATCGCGTCGAGGGGCGTCGCAGTTGGTGGGACGACGCTGTGCAGCACGGCGGCAAGGAGATGAGCTATCTCAACTTGTTCGACACCGAAGCGGCGTGGCGGCTCGTGCAGCGATTCGACGCGCCGGCGTGCGTCGTCGTGAAGCACGCCAATCCGTGCGGCGTCGCGGTCAGCGACGACATCACCGACGCGTACGTCAAGGCCAACGCATGCGACCCGGTCAGCGCGTTCGGCGGCATCGTCGCGCTCGAATCGGGCGGTGCCCGTTGCCCTCGCCGATGCGCTGGCGGCGGTGTTCACCGAGGTGATCGTCGCCCCCGCGTTCGACGAGGATGCGTTGGCGGTGCTGAGCGAGAAGAAGAACCTGCGCGTGCTCAGCGGCCCTGCGCCGTACGGCGCCACGCTCGACATCCGTTCGATCGATGGCGGGCTCCTGGTGCAAGAGGTCGACACGGTCAACCTCGACCGGTCGACGTGGCGAGTGGTCACCGCGGCCCAACCCACCGAATCGCAGTGGGCCGACTTGCAGTTCGCGTGGCAGGTCTGCGCCGCGGTCAGCAGCAACGCCATCGTGTACGCCAAGGATGGTCAGGCGTTCGGGATCGGTGCCGGGCAGCAGAACCGGCTCGACTCAGCCCGAATCGCTGCCGAGCGATCGGCCGGACGGGCCGACGGCGGGGTGTGCGCCAGCGATGCGTTCTTCCCGTTCCGTGACGGGCTCGAAGCCGCCGCCGCGGCCGGCATCCTTGCCGTGATTCAACCGGGCGGCAGCGTCCGCGACGACGAGGTGATCGCCGCCGCCGACGAGCATGGCATGGCGATGGTGTTCACGTCGAGCGACACTTCCGCCACTGACGCACGCGATGGCGCCGGATGGCCTTCACGACCAGCGGGATCACGACCAGACGCCAGACCGGCGAAGATCAGCGACGTGGCGGCTGTCTCCCGTGCTGCTCGGCTCGAGCGCCGAGATGAACGCAGCCGACCGTCCCGATCGCCGCGACGGCGACACCGAACCACGTCGAGTGCCCGCCGCTGCCCGTGGTCTGCCGACGACGGCGACCGCGAGACCGGCGACGGCCAACAACAGCGCGCTACTCGTCGACGAGAGGTTTGCGATGACCTTCAGGACGGCGAACGCGGTGGAGAGGACGGCAGCCACCACCAAGCTGGTGCCGACACCGTGATAGCCCTGCGAGTCGAGCCACCACACCAGCGCCAGCAGTGCAACCGCGGCGATCACGAACATCCACGACTTGCCGCCGATCACGTCGGTGGGGCCGAGGTCGAATAGCCCCGTGTTGTCGGTGGTGGATGTGCTGTCGAGCGTGGTCAGCGCCAGCACGAACGAGACGGCCCCCTCGCCGAGCAGCAGCGGCCTGCCGCGCATGCCGGGCGCTGCCCAGGCAGCGATGAAGAACACCGCGGCCAGTACGGCCGTGCCGCCTCCGTCGCCAACGTTGGTGATGGCGGCGGCGAGCGCGGGGATGCCGACGCGCCGCGGCGCCGACCGCCGCCGATCGAGCTTCGGCCTGCGACTTGACGCCGAGCCGGATTGCGTATGCCAATACAACGATGACGATGGACGCGGTGAGGTTGCGTGGCCTGCTGGAGTCACTGTCGCCGAGAATGGCCACGCCGACCCCGACCGCGGCCACCACGCCACCGACTCCCGCCAACGCGATCGAGAGATGTACGGCCGAACGCGTGCGGGCTTCCGGGCCGAGGCCGTCGAGGAACTGATGAATCGCTACCCCGCCCGCAGCCTGGAACGGCCGGAGCGGAGATCGGATCGCTCGTGGGAGCGGTGAATGGAACCGAAACCGTCGTGCCGAGTGGGTCGACGGTCTGCTCGCCACCGCTGATCACGTGAGCGGTCCACGACTCTCCGTCGAAGTACCGCTGCTCGAACCTGCCGTACGGATCGGGCCACCACTTCGCCGGTTGTGCCATCAACGCTCCCTTATGTTCCGTAAAGCCTGGCATGGAATCGGCTGGATGCTCTGACACACTTGGTCTACATGGCTCGGATATCGGACCTGCTTGCCGCCAAGGAGACGTTCTCGTTCGAGTTCTTCCCTCCGAAGAACGAGGCCGGGTGGCTCAGCCTCGGCCACGCCATCGCCCAGCTCGAAGATCTCCGTCCCGACTTCGTCAGCGTGACCTACGGCGCCGGCGGGAGTACCCGCACCAAGACCCGCGACCTCGTGTCGTGGGTGCGACGCCAGACCGAGACCACGCCGATGGCCCACCTGACGTGTCAAGGCCACACCCGTCAAGACATCCGCGACATCCTGATCGACTACCGCGCCGAGGGCGTCGAGAACATCCTGGCGTTGGGCGGCGATCCGCCTGCCGATGACCGACGTGCCGACGATCAGCGAGTACCACCATGCCAGTGAGTTGGTCGACGACGTGGCCGACTTCGGCGACTTCTCGATCGGGGTGGCGGCCCACCCCGAGCTCCACCCCCGATCGCCCGACCGGGGCGACGATCGCCGGCATCTCGCCAGCAAGTTGGCACGCGCCGACTTCGCGATCACGCAGTTCTTCTTCGAGGTGGATCACTACGTCGCGCTGGTCGACGAGCTGGCCGATCTGGGCGTGACCAAGCCGGTGATCCCCGGCATCATGCCGGTGACGAACCTCGCCCAGGTGTCGCGCATGGCCCAGATGTCGGGCACCGTGATCCCCTCATGGCTCGTCGAGCGGGTCGGCAAGGCCGGCGACGACGCCGTCGAAGCCAATCGCATCGGTGCCGAGACGGCCACGGAACTGTGTAGTGCGCTCCTCGACGCCGGCGCACCGGGGCTGCACTTCTACACCTTGAACCGCAGCCCGACGACACGATCGATCGCCCTGAGTCTCGGATTGGGCAACACCGCCGTCGACGACGACTGAGGGACTCGCGCGCCAAGTCGGCGGTGTGCCCGTTCTCTCGGCGTCGGATCAGCGATACTGGTGACCCGATGAGCACACGGACGGTATCTCGCGTCTCGACCTCATCCGCGCGCCCAAACGACAGCTCAACCGGGTTCCGTACCTGCCCGGCCTCGACGGCATGCGTGCCCTCGCCGTGGTGGCCGTGATGCTGTATCACGCCAATCACTCCTGGCTGAGCGGCGGGTTCTTGGGTGTCGAGGTCTTCTTCGTGATCAGCGGATACCTCATCACCCTGCTGCTGATCGGTGAGCACGAGCGCACCGGCCGGGTCAACCTCGGCCAGTTCTGGCTGAGGCGCTTCCGCCGCTTGCTCCCGGCGGTGCTGACGATGATGGGCGCGATGGCGGTCTACATGGCGCTGTTCAAGCGCCAGCCGCAGGGCCGCACCCGTGGCGACTTCCTGGGCGGCATCTTCTACAGCAGCAACTGGTACCAGATCTTCGTGGGACAGGGGTACACGGCCAACGAGGCGTTCGTGCCGTTCCGACACCTGTGGTCGCTGGCCGTGGAGGAGCAGTTCTACCTGATCTGGCCGCTCGTGATGGTCGGCGTGCTGCGCCTCGGTCGGAACCGGCTGCCCCGCGTTGCGATTTGGCTCTTCGGGATCAGCGCGTGGATCTCGGTGATGGTCGGGATCCTGTTCGCCGGCGGCGATGTCGCCACGACGTGCACACCCGACGCGATGAACGGCTACTGGATGTTGTTCGGTCGGTGCATCAGCGTGAACGACGCGTTGTACCTCGGAACGTTCAGCCGCGCCGGTGGACTGATGATGGGTGCAGCGTTCGCGATGGTGTGGCGGCCGATGGCGCTGATGCGCGGCGAGGTGCGCAACAAGGCTCGACAGCTCGATCTGCTGGCGCTCCTCGGCCTGGCCTGGCTCGGCCTCCTCGCGTGGAAGCTCACGTTGTCGGGCGACGGTCACTCGACCGGAATCCGGTTCAACCCGTGGTTGTTCCGGGGCGGGTTCTTCATGACCGGAATGGCGACGTTGATGGTGATCGCTGCGGTCACGCACCAGCGGGCACTGATGGGCCGGCTGTTGGGCAACCGGATCTTCAACTACATCGGGACCCGCAGCTATGGGCTGTACCTGTACCACTGGCCGATCTATCAGATCATCCGCGGTCAGTCCGGCGTGCCGTTGACGAGAGGGCAGTGGCTGCTGGCGATGGCGATCACGCTGCCGATCACCGAGGCCAGCTTCCGATACATCGAGACGCCTATTCGGCAAGGTCGGCTGGGCGAATGGCTGCGCGGCGATCGTCGGCCGCGCACCGCAGCGGCGTACCAACGACGCCAACGCATCGCCGCGTTCGGGATCGTCAGCGCCGCGCTCGTCGGCTTTGCCGGCGTCAGCATCGCGATGGCCGACAACCAGTGCGTCGGCCAGGTCGAGTGCGACAGCGAGATCGGTCGGAGCGTCGTGGTGAACGTGGCCGCGACCGACGCCCCGGAAACGGTCCCGCCGTCGAATTCCGCCAGCATCGCAGGGAGCGTGGCTCCCGGCGAGACGGTCCCGCCGCCACCGCCCTCGACCGCGCCGCCGACCACCGTGCTGCAGGACATTCCCATCCTGGCTCTCGGAGAGTCGGTGATGCTGGGTGCCGCGCAGGTGCTCGAGGCGCGCGGCATCAAGACCATCGCCGAAGTGTCGAAGGGGCCCGACTGGGAACTCGAGCAGCTCAACATCGCCAAGACGAAGTACCACATCAAGTTGGGCGTGGTGATCCAGCTCGGCACCAACGGCACCGTCACCCGCGAGCAGTACGACGCGATCCTCCAGGAACTGACCGACGTACCGCGTGTCGTGATGCTGACCGTCAGGGCGAAGCGGCCGTGGATCGAAGGAAACAACGCCATCATCCGCGCCTTGCCGGAGAGCTATCCGAACGTGGTCGTGCTCGACTGGGAGGCCCGTGCCGCCGAGATCTCCGGCCACCTCTCCAGCGACGGGATTCACCTCAGCGACGACACGGCGAAGACCTTCTACCGCGACATCGTCCTGGAAGCGCTCGGTCTGCCCACCTGACGGGCTTTCGGTCGGCGCGACCTGCGACCTACGCTCGCTTGCATGACTACACCTGTTCGCGTTGCCGTCACCGGAGCTGCCGGTCAGATCGGCTACAGCTTGTTGTTCCGCATTGCCTCCGGCTCGATGCTGGGCCCGGAGACCCCCGTGATCCTCCAACTGCTGGAGATCACCCCCGCGCTCGGGGCTCTCGGCGGCGTGAAGATGGAGCTCGACGATTGCGCCTTCCCGTTGCTGGCCGACGTGGTGTGCACCGACGACGCCAACGTCGCGTTCGGTGACGCCGACGTCGCCCTGCTGGTCGGGGCGATGCCGCGCAAGGCCGGTATGGAGCGCAGCGATCTGCTGAGTGCCAATGGCGGGATCTTCAAACCGCAGGGCGCGGCGCTCAGCGCGAGCGCCAAGAAGGACATCAAGATCCTCGTGGTCGGCAACCCTGCCAACACCAATGCGCTCATCGCCATGCGCAATGCGCCCGACCTCGACCCCGGGCGGTTCACGGCGATGACCCGCCTCGACCACAACCGCGCCGTCAGCCAGTTGGCCGCCAAGACGAACACCACGGTCAACGACATCACCAACATGACCATCTGGGGCAACCACTCGGTGACGCAGTACCCGGATCTGTTCCATGCCAAGGTCTCGGGCAAGAACGCCTACGAGTTGATCAACGACCATGCCTGGGTCGACGGCACCTACATCCCCACCGTGGCCAAGCGTGGTGCGGCGATCATCGAGGCCCGCGGCGCCTCGTCGGCCGCCTCGGCCGCCAACGCTGCGGTCGACCACATCCGCACGTGGACGCAGGGCACCGCCGAAGGCGACTGGGTGTCGATGGCCATTCCCTCCGACGGGTCGTATGGCGTGGCCGAAGGCCTGATCTCATCGTTCCCCTGCGTCTGCAAGGACGGGGTGTACTCGATCGTGCAGGGCCTCGACATCGACGACTATTCGCGGGCCAAGATCGACGCCTCTGTGGCCGAGCTTGCCGAAGAACGCGACGCCGTGAAGGAACTGGGTCTGATCTCGTAGTGCTGCAACAGCGGGCGGCGCCAACGTTCGCGGTCTGCGACCGGTGCCGGGTGGACAATCCACGGATACAGATCGCCGGCTCGGTGCGCCGTGCACATTCGGCGTACGTCGCGATGGACGTTCTGCTCGCCGCAGATCGGTGCGTGCGTCATGCGTCGTTCACGTATTTCAGACTCCGACCAGATCCACGCAGTTCTGGCGCGACTGTGATTCGGTTTCCGCCGTACCTTTCGCGCACCTTTTCACACGGTGGTCACACGCTGACCGTCTCGGCGACACTGATGCCGCGTCCGCCTTCGGACAGTTCAACTAGCGCCGAGCGGCAGTTCGGGCGTTGTTCACTCGCCACCCGCGGACGAAGTGTGTACTTTCGGTGGACCCCCTGTGCATCGAAAGTACACACTGCAGTCAAGCGCTTCACATCCACGGCACGCTGGATGTCCGGTCTCGCTCATCGAGCGCCGAATGCCCGCTCCGGCACGTGAGCGCAAGAGTGGCCATGCGGACAGAAGACGCTGATCGGCGCTGATGTGTTGTCGTAGGCGTGGCGATACCAATCAGTGATTGAGTGAACGTTGATATCGCCTGCGGAACCATCGCTCCGCGACGAGAAGCACCGGGAACGAATAACGCGAAAATCCTGCGGGTGCGGGTCGATTGAGCGACCGAATGGTCAACTCAACCGGCGCGTTCTCACTCGCACGACGAATGACGAACGCCTCCTCGCCACTCACCGGGTGGCCCTCCAATGTGCCGTAGGAGAAGCCACACCGCAGCGAGTCATCGACAACCGGAATGACTCGAATCGGCTCGCTTATAGAAACAGGCCCGAGTGAAAATCGGAGCCACATGTTGCCGCCCTCGACAATGGTGGGATCACCAGTGCCGTCAACGACAACCTCGAACCCACTTCGTGTCTTCACTTCCGACCGAAGCAACAGCGACCGGGCGTCGTACCAAGGTGCGTTGATATCAACGGCTTGTTCGTGACGGCGAAACTCGGATGGTTTCGGCGCCCAGACGTCGTGGGCAACAGCTGTGGCGCCAGCCGGCCTATACGTCAATGCTCGGGTTGCGAGGACACGCCTGTCTGCCCTCTTGGTCACGCAAACATCCTGCCCGAGCCGCCTCGTCGGAAGCTAGTACCGAACGACGCAGATATGGCGCTATCTGCGGTTTGCCTGGATGCGCATCCGTGCGGCGTCAACGGCTGGAGTCAGAATTGATCAAATGACTGCGCCGCGTCCGAGCTGTCCCACCGCCGCGCCGAGGAGCGCTCCCAACGCGACGCTAATCGCGGCCGACTGCAGAATGGCCCGAGCATTTCTTGGTGCCTCGACAGCCCTGGACGTTCGCCGATCGGCACCACCAGCGTGACGATCTGCCAGATACGAGCGCGACGAAGGTGCCCACCGAGATGAACCCGCCGACCAGCCAGCCGACTAACGACTCAACACCAGCCATGATCAAGATGCCTGTGACGAGCGGGCCAAGCGCAGCAGATATCACCACTGCCTGGGCGAGCCACCACCTCCGCTGCGACCGCGCCGGCATGAGGACATCGTCGCACTCAGCGCCCGATTGCCCGAGGGTCGATCGGCCTCATTTGCATAGCCTGATCGTGGTGCCGCGGGTGCCTCGTTGGTTCGTGGGCCGGTATCGCCGAATGCCCGCTCCGGCGAGTGACTGCACGGGTCGAAGGGTCCACGGCGATGAGCGCGGATCGGCAGATCTCGCGCACTCCCCAGTCTTCCCAGGGAGTGTGCGATTGTGAATCGGGGAAGGCAGCCGATTCTCCGAGTGTGCAACGACGTAGTGCCCAACTGCCGTTAGGCGGCGACGGACGCGAAGGATGAGGCATGCCCGACGAGTGGGATGGCCTGCAGTCTCAACAGTGGCGGTTCGATCGCCTTGCGGAAAGCGATGTACGACTGTTCGTTGTGTGTGGCGTGCCGCAAGACCGATTCGAGGAGGTCCAACCACGGTCAAGCGGGTCACATCCGTCGTATCGCATCACCGTTGCGGAGCTTTGGCGATTGGGATGGCGACCGGATGAGGAAGGGTCCCTTCAGCCACCCGAGCGTCCGGGCGGCGTCGCGCCATTTCTGCCGATCTCGCGCACCCGATGACGGCTTCGGTCGTTTCGGTGAGCGCCGGAACGAGCAGTCAGTTTGTGTCCTCACCGGCGTTGGGCGGCGAGTAGTTCGGGAGCACGGGCGTTGCTGTTGCGCCAGTCCAGGTGTTGGTGGAGCCGGCGGGTCAACACGACGTGGTTGGGGTGGTTCGAGTTGTTCAGCACGAACTCACGTAACGGCCCGAAGTGCGGTTCGATCGGGTTCGCCCATGAGCTGTAGGTCGGGGTGAAGCACAGCTCGACGTGTGTTGCGCTTGCGCCCAGCTCCGGATCTTGGCCTTTGTGGGCAGACAGGTTGTCGAGGATCACGTAGATCGGTTCGCTGTCGGGGCGGGCCGCTCGGATCGTCTTCAGCGCAGCGAGCACGTTTGCTGCGGACTTCCGGTGGCGCACGACACCCCATAGCTGGTCATCGCCGATCGAGTAGCAGCCGTGGAACTGGCGGACCCCGTGGAGCTTGTGGTAGTTCGCCGGTTGTCGTTGTGGCTGACTCGCCGGTGCCCAAGCCTGCCCCGCCGACGGGGCGGATGTGAGCGGCCCGAACTCGTCGAACGCGAAGCATCGGTCCGGGTAGTGCTCGACGACGTGCTCGATGCGGTCCAACTTGATGTCACGGTCAGGGTCGTTGGACTCCTTCCAGGTCTTGGTCCGCTGGAACGTCACGTCGTGAGCGACAAGGATCTGACGGAGCCGTTCATGGCCGACGACCACGACCCGCTCGTTGTTGTCGCCGAGGTAGGCGGCCAGCTTGCGCAGCGACCACCGGGTGAAGGGCTGGCCGAGATTCTCGGGTCGAGTGGTGGCCGTCGCGACGATGAACGTCTCGTCCTCAGTCGTGATCCGGCGGGGACGGCCACCCGCCCACTGAGGGTCCAGCGACGCCATCCCCTTGTCATTGAACCGATGGATCATCTCGCGTACCCGATCCTCCGACGTGGCCACCAGCCGGGCGATCGCCGGCACCGTGTTCCTGACGCCGACGCCATCACCACCAGCGCCCGACGCCATCGCACGATCGACTTCTCGGGACTTGCCGCCACCACGCCGCACGATCTGTTGCAACTGGCGGCCCTCATGATCCGACAACCGACGAACCCTCACAGGAGTTGACATCCCCCGATCAAAACAGGTCCAGCCCCCCAAGTGGTGGACGCGACCCACAAACGTTCATGGACAGGGCACTAGGTGTGCCGGCCTTTGCGGACAGTCTGTTGGATAGCCCACACGATTGCTCCACAAATGAGTCCCAGAAGCCCACCAAGAATTGACGCCGGTACGCCCAGTTCAAAGACCGCGAACCAGGCGGTGGGCCAATGGACGATGAGACCGACCATGAGGCCGACAGCGCACCCGACGACAGCGCCCGCGACCGCACCTACCATCATCCACGTGAGAGTCAGCGGGCGAAGGCGCTTGCTCCGCATCGATCGAATGCTACTGCCCACCTCGCAGGTCGGATCCGCCCACATCTGTAGATATTCCGGTGATCGAGCGAGGCTGGCGGCGGCTTCTCGTCGAGGGTCTGCTTGTGGCTGATCGGAGATCGGGAGGGCGTCGAGCGAATCATCCGCTCTTGATTCACCTGTGCGTTGAGGCGAGACTCGTGTCATGTTGGATCGAACCGTCTTGGCATGCGACAGCGAACGAGTCCGTGCGGCCGGTTGGCGGGTGGGGATCTGCGAGCGCGACGTGGTGCGCCGAACGAGTGGGCTGACACGCTGCTCGACGCCTTCGATCGCCTACCTTCGTCGGGTGAGTGGCTCATTCACCTAAACGGGGGTTCTACATATTGGGACTCGCACCTTCCGGACACGCTGTTCAGCGAAATGATCGACGTTGTGCTTGATGAAGTTCAGTCATTCGGCAAGATGGGGCCGCTCACTGACGAGCGTGGCGATTCAAGCGGCGAGCGCGCGGCTCTCGAACGACCTGGTAACGCATATTTGCCGATATCGCGCACTCCCCAGGTGTACCCCAGGGAGTTTGCGATTGTTACTCAACTAGCTCCGAACTGTTGCGGGATCGGGCGGGCGCGGTCAAAGCGAACGAAGGCGTAATCCTCGGATCGAGTCGAAGTGTTTGCGGTGACTCGTGACTAAACCGAGACCGTGCTCAACTGCGGTCGCTGCGACGAGCGCGTCGGGGAGTCGGACTCCGAACTCCCGCGCGATCCGGCCGGCGCGCTCGGCCACAGCCCGGTCGACGCCGAGTTCTCTGAAAGGCGCGAGCAGTTGGGTGGAGAGGTTTGTGGCGGTGCTGCCGGCGAAGAGTTCGGCGCGGGTAACCACCGAGTAGTGGAGCCGGTGGCGACCGGGTACGAGAGCACCAGCGCCGCGCAGGTGGTCGATGAAGATGTCGGTGTCGACGAGGAGATCAGCCACGCTGCCACTCGTCGCACGAAGGCGCGGTTGCAGACGGTGCGGCACCAAACGTGGCTGTGAGAGCCGTGGTGGCGTCGGCGTCGTCGGTCAGGTAGTCGTCGAGAGCCCGGCGGATGATCACGGCCATGGGGACGCCCTCGGAGTCGGCTAACTGGTCGACCTTCCTTCGCTGCTCCTCGGTGAGGTAGACCTGTGTCCGCGTGGCTGACATACAGCAACTCTATACAGCATTACGGTCGATCGCAAGCACTCATGAGGGATCAGCGCGTGCGCCGAACTGCCGCTCGGCGCTAGTCGATATGTACCCGTGATCGTGCTTGCGCTCACGCTGCCGGAGCGGGGCATTCGGCGCTAGATGAGCGAGACCGGACATCCAGCGTGCCGTGGATGCGGTCGCCCAGCCGAAGTGTGTACTTTCGATGCACAGGGGGTCCACCGAAAGTACACACTTCGTCCGCGGGTGGCGAGTGAACAACGCCCGAACTGCCGATCTGTGTCGGCGGTGAAATCCGCGCTCCGCACATATCGTGCGCCCAGAACAGCGAGCGCAGAACGACGGGCCAGCAACTCACACGCTCACCGGCATATTCGCGCTTATGTGAGCGCGAACGTTGCCGAACGCGGCACTGGCCGTCGGAGGTCAGGTGAGGTCGGCCACGGCGACCTCGCAGGCCACGACCATCATCGTGTCGACGCCTCGCTGCAGATCCTCGTCGGAGATGCGCTGCGAGGTGCCCTCCGCAGCGGCGATCAGATCGCTGATCGTCACCATGCACAGTGTCTCGATGTGGTGAATGGCGCCCAAGGTGTACAGCACCGCGGCTTCCATCTCGACGGCGAGATGCCCACGCTCTTTCCAGTGCTGCATCATGTTGGGACGCGGATCGTAGAAGAGAGCGCTCGACACGATCGGGCCCGATGTGCACCGTCGCGCCACCGGCGCGCGACAGGTTCACGCTGTGCTCGATCAACGACCACGACGCGGTCGGCGCATGCGGTTCGCCGTTGGTGAGGTGGCCGATGATCGGGTCATCGGCAGTCGCGCTGAGCCCGATGACGGTGTCGCCCATCTGCAGGCCGTCGGCCAGCCCACCGGCGGTGCCGACCCTGATGATCCGTTTGGCGCCGAGTTGGATGAGCTCGCTGTAGTAGATCGCCGCGCTGGCGCAGCCCATCCCGACGGACTGCACGCTGATCGGCTTGCCCTTGAAGGTGCCGGTGTACCCCAACATGCCGCGCTCCTCGTTGACGCATCGCGCCCCCGGGTCGAAGAACGTCTCGGCGATGTGCGTGGCTCGGCGGGGGTCGCCGGGAACCAGCACCGCAGGGGCGTAGTCGGAGGGCTCGGCGCGGAGGTGAACGGGCATTCCTTCGAGCGTATAGCGGTACGACTGTTTGCTGCCGGTTACTTGAGAAAGCGCGACGTGGTGTTGTCGGCCAGCACCTTGCCGCCCGTCTGACACGTCGGGCAGTACGCCACCGTGTAACCGCTGTACGAGACGGATCGGATCGTGTCACCGCACACGGGGCAGGCCTCGCCGACCCGGCCGTGCACGCGGCCGGGTCGATCCTTCGACGAGCTCATGTCGGGGCGTGTTCGCTCGTAGGCCAGACCTTCGTCGACGGCGTCGTGGATCGCGGTCACGATCAGCTCTGCGCCCGCGGCACCGAGCTTGCCGGTCATCGCGAACGGAGAGATCTTGGCGCGATGGCAGACCTCGTTGGCCAACATGCGGCCGAGCCCGGCGATCTGGTGTTGATCGCGCAAGTAGCCGTGGATGCGCATGTTGGTCGTGGCGAACGAGGCCGCCAACGCGGCTGGAGTGACCTCGAGCGCTTCGGGCCCGAGGCGGTCGAGCGGCGGACCGTCGATGGCGTCGTCGGCGATGCACCAGACTCCGGCTCGACGCTCGGTCCCCGCCTCGGTCAGCAGCAGCGCCGGGCCCTCGGTGAAGACGAAGCGGGCCTGCCCGTTGCGTGGCTTCAGCGATTGCTTGTCGTCGACCAACAGCCGCCCACCTTGCATGAGGTGCACCACGAAGGTCACCGGCTCGAACTGCAGCAGGAGGTACTTGCCGCGCCGACCGACCTTCTGCAGCGCCAGCCCGTAGGCGACATCGGGCCGCGGGACGGCAGTCTTCAGGGCGGTGAACGTCAACGGAGCGAACTTGGCCAGGACGCGCCCGGAGAACTGCGCGGTCAGCCGCTCGGCGTGGGCTTGTACCTCCGGTAGCTCGGGCACGGCGGTGGCTCAGCGGTACTCGGTCTGCTCGCGAACCGAGCTGAACACGGCGTCGAGCGCGGCGAACACGGGTTGCGACTCGATCAGCTTCTGTTGGTTGCCGGTGAGCCGGATCAGGCCTTTGATGAAGGCTTCCTGCGCGTTCAGCTCGCCGGTGGCGACTGCTGCAGCGGTCGCCCACGACTGCTCCATGCACACGTCTTCGGCCTCGGCCGGGCCGGCGCCGAACGACGCCGTGCCGTCGCCGAGGCGCAGGTGGTAGATCACGTTGCCCTCCGGCCCGTCGGTCACGACCTGGGTGACGCCGATCTGGTGGGTGTCGGCGAGCGCGGCGAGCGCGTCGCTCTTGGCGACCTCCTGCGACAACGCATCGATCCAAGCGAGACTGAGATAGCGGACCACGGCCGCCTAGTCTGCCGGATCGAGATGCTGTTCGCTGCCGCCGACGAGGCTCGTCACCCCGATGTGGCGGTCGAGGCATGGTGGTGGTGGGGGTGGAACGCTGCTGCCACCGCAGGGCTGTTCGTCGGGCTGGAGCTGCGCGGGCGACGCTATGACTACTGGGCGGGCCTCGTGCGCCGCGGCGAGCCCTACCTCTACGTCGAGGAACTCGACGGAACCGGGCTGCGCGCCGGGTTGGAGATCAAGCCCTCGGAGATGTGGGCCGACCACACCTGTGATGTTCCGTTCCGGCAATGGAGCATCGGCAACGAGGCTCACGGCGTGCTCCTCGATGACCCGGCCGAGGCATGGCGGCGAGCATTCGGGTCGCCGGTGCCGGTGACGTTCGACATCGAATGGGGCGCGGCGGATGACCCGACCGCGATCGATCACGGATACGAGCAGGCCGGCGACGTCGACGCCCGTATCGAGTTGACCGAAGGGGTGCTCGAGCTCGTCGGGCCTGGCCGTCGCGTTCACGTGTGGGGTGCGCCATACCGTCCGCAAGCGATGGCGATGCCGGTTGACTCGGTTGGTCTTCGGGCGCCGTATCGCCGCACCGACGGGGTGCACGTGGATCAGGTGCTCACCTCGACGGGTTGGCTCGGCCGTACTATCGGCGCATGAGCCGCGACATCCTCGACGAGTTCGAGCAGATGCGGGGGCAGCCGAAGTACCCGTCGATCGCGGCGCGCCTCGGCGAGGTCGTCGAGGACCGCGCCTCCGGGTTCTGCGGCGACATCACGGCGATCACGGCAGAGGCCGTCACGTTGCGCGACCGGCGTGGTGCGACGCGGCAGTTCCGCTACAAACCCGGCGGCTTCCTGCTCGACGGGAAGCCGGTCACGCTCGTGCGTGAACTGCGATCAGCGCAGGCACCGGCCCGCACCAACAGCGGCGCAGTTGCCGGTCCGCCGCAGCGCGCCCAGGTCGCCCGCGCCAGCCGCATCTGGGTCGAGGGACGCCACGATGCCGAACTGCTGCAGCACGTGTGGGGTGATGAGCTGGCCGAACTGGCGATCGTGGTCGAGCCGATGCATGGCATCGACGGACTGGTCGAGATGGTCGCCGGCTTCGGTCCCACACCTCGGCGGCGCCTCGGGATCCTCGTCGACCACCTCGTCTCCGGGTCGAAGGAAGACCGCATCACGCGACAGGTGGCCGGTCCCCATGTGCTGGTGACCGGCCACCCCTTCGTCGACGTGTGGGCGGGCATTCGTCCGCAGGTGATGCAACTCGCCGAGTGGCCCGATGTGCCCCGCAACGTCGAGTGGAAGCAGGGCATGTGCGCCGCACTCGGCGTGTCGCTCACGGATTTCTGGCCGCGCCTACGGAATCACGTTCGGACGTTTGCGGATCTGCGACCGGAACTGGTGGGGGCGGTGGAGCGGCTGATCGATTTCGTTGCTCCGCCTGGCGGCGACGCCGACGACTGAACGGGATCGCAAACGCCGCGGCGATGGCGCCGATCACCAGGAGCGGCGAGGCGTAGCCGATGAAGATCATGATCGCGGCCAGCGCCACGACGAAGCCCTTCCAACCGTTCCGGAAGGCCGTGCCGATCGTCTGCTTGGCCTTCGGTGCGGCCTTGGCCGCTGCGGGTTCGGGGCTGTCGCTCAACTGCACACGCAACGTGGCCAGCGACACCCGGTCGCTGATGGCCCGCTTCATCGCCGTGTACTGCTCGACCAGTGTCTCGCGCTCGGTGAGCTGACTCTCCAGGCTCAGGATCTGGCCGAGGTCGGTGGCTGCCTCCAGCAACTTGCGAACGCGGTCCAGGCTGGCTTGCGCCGTGATCAACCTGGCATCGATGTCGACGACTTGGCCGGTCACGTCCTCGGTGCCTTGGGATGCCGTGCGCCGCACACCGATCGCATCGAGATCGGCGATTGCGGCCTCGATGTTCTCGGGAGGCAACTTGATGACGAACGAGGCGCTCGACGAACGGTCGTCGGTGATGTTGATCTTGCGCTCGTAGATCTGACCACCGTGGCGATCGGAGAGCGCGACCACGTCGTTGATCCCCTTGGTGATGTCGTCGACCTCGACGCCGTAGCTGACGTCGATCGCCAGGTACTTGTCCGGCGTGCTGTTGTTGGGTGCATCGATCGAAGGCAGCGCCAGCCCGGGTCCTGCGGCCGGTGTCTCCCCCGAAGCACCGGTGTCGCCTGGAACCTGGCTGGCATCACCGTTGGCCGAGCCGTTCTTGGTCTCTGCGGGCTTGACGATGTCGACGGTGTTCATCGACGACTTGCTGTCGCTGCCGCAGGCGGTTGCGCCGAGGATGCCAGCTACGAGGACGGCGGCGATCCGTGCCCCTCGATGCGCTGTGTTCACGTGTGCCATGGGTGTTCGACGTGACCACCGGCACGTCTGGTTCCCGCGACCCCGTGTCAGTCGTGTGACGTAACCGCGACCGGCCGGGTGCGCAGTGAGTAGTGGGAGTACTGGAATCGCGCCCGACCGGTGGGTTTGCGTAGTCTCGGCGACGCATGGGACGCCTCGACTCACTGGATCTCACACAGCGCCTGTCCCGCAAGGACTACGACGAGCGGCTGTACGCCGCGCAGCGCCGCCTGTTGCACCTGCGCCTGCACGTCGGCGGTCAGATGGGCACGGCGGGCGACCTCGGCCCCGGCCTGGTGTTCGTGTTCGAGGGCAGTGACGCGGCGGGCAAAGGTGGTGCGATCAAGCGCCTGGTCGAGCCGCTCGATCCCCGGCACTACCGCGTGTCGTCGTTCGCCAAGCCGACGGCCGACGAGAAGCGGCACCCGTTCCTGTGGCGCTTCTACCCGTACGTGCCGGGTCTCGGCGGGATGTCGGTGTTCGATCGCAGTTGGTACGGGCGGGTGCTGGTCGAGCGCATCGAGGGGTTCGCCACCGAGGACCAATGGGGCCGGGCCTACGAGGAGATCGTGCAGTTCGAGCGGGCCAACGCCCTGGAGGGCGTGATCATCGTCAAGTTCTGGCTGCACATCAGCGCCGAGGAGCAGTTGAAGCGGTTCGAGGATCGTGAGAACGATCCGCTGCGGCGCTGGAAGATCACCGAGGAGGACTGGCGCAATCGCACGAAGGCCGACCAGTACGCGCTCGCCGCCGAGGAGATGTTCGAACGAACTGATCACCATCTCGCACCGTGGGACCTGATCTCCGGCGAGAACAAGCGCCTCGCCCGGGTGCAGGTGTTGGAGACCGCGATCCACCGGGTCGAGCAGGGCATGGTCAGGTGGGGGATGGACGTGCCGGCGCCCGACGAGCTCGTCGCTCCGAGCTAGCTAGACCTGCTTCGCCCCGCGGCGGTGGCGCATGTACTCGACCGCCACCGGAATCAAGGAGATGGCGACCACGGCGATGGCGGCCAACTCGATGTTGTTCTTGATCACCTCGACCTGGCCGAGGAAGTAGCCGAGCACGGTGACGCCGCCGGCCCACAGCACCGCACCGATCGCGTTGGCGGTGATGAAGGTGCGCTGGCGCATCTTGCCCACGCCGGCCATCACCGGCACGAACGTGCGCACGATGGGGACGAACCGGGCCATCACCAGTGCCTTCGTGCCGTGCCGGTCGAAGAACGTCTGGGTCCGCACCACGTTGCGCTGGTTGAACAGACGCGAATCCGGTCGATCGAACACCGCGGGGCCGAACGTGCGCCCGATGAGGTAGCCGACCTGGTTGCCGGCGAACGCCGACACGATGAGCACCGGGAGCACCAGCCCCATCGCCGGCAGGTGCGGCAAGCCCTTCGGCTTCGACGACAGGAACCCGGCGATGAACAGCAGCGAATCACCGGGCAGGAAGAAGCCGATCAGCAGACCGGTCTCGGCAAAGATGATCAGCGCGGCAAGCGCCAACCCGCCCTGGTCGAGCCACTTCTCGATGTCGAACAGGGCGAGCACGAGGTCGAGGCGAGCGATCAGCTGCTGGGCGTGTCGGTGATCGAAGTCACCTTGCGGCTGGAGAAGATGATCGCGCCGATCAGCACGACCAGCGCGGCTGCGGCGATGGAGAAGCGGGCGCCGTCGTTGTCTCGCAGGCTGATGATGGCCGGCAGGATCAACAGCGACACCAGGTTCATCACCTTGATCAACGGGTTCAAGGCGGGGCCGGCGGTGTCCTTGAACGGGTCACCCACCGTGTCGGCGATGACGGCCGCCCGGTACGGGTCGCTGCCCTTGCCGCCGTGGTGGCCGTCTTCGATGTACTTCTTGGAGTTGTCCCAAGCGCCACCGGAGTTGGACAGGTAGTTGGCCATCAGCTGCCCGACGAGGATGACGGCCGCCAGGAACGCGCCGAGGGCGAAGAAGTTGATGCCGAAGCCGACGATCACCGGCGTCAGCACGGCGAGCAGGGCCGGCGTGGCCAGCTCGCGCAGCGACGCCTCGGTGCAGATGTCGATGACCGGCCCGTACTCCGGTTCCTTCTCGCCCTTCATGATCTTGCCGTCGGCGAACTGCTTGCGGACCTCTTGCACCACGACGCCGGCGGTGCGTCCGACGGCGCGGATGGCGAGGGCGCTGAACAGGAACGGCACGGAGCCGCCGATCAGCAGACCGATGAACACCTTCGGGTCGGCGACGTTGATCGGCAACAGGTCGAACACGCCTCGCGAGGTGCGCAATGCGGCGTCGATCTTGTCCTGCGGCAGCAACTCGTTGACCGCGGTCTCGATGAAGCTGGCGAACAGGGCGACCGCGGCGATGACGGCCGAGCCGATCGCGAAGCCCTTGGTGACGGCCTTGGTGGTGTTGCCGACGGCGTCGAGGCTGACCATGATGCGCTGCGGCTCGCCGTGGAACTCGCCACTCATCTCGGCGATGCCGGCTGCGTTGTCGCTGACGGGCCCGAACGTGTCTTCCGAGACGATGATGCCGGTCGTCGCCAACATGCCCATGCCGCAGAGCGCCACGAGGTAGAACGAGAACTGCAGGTTGCCGCCGCCGAGGGCAAGGGCCGAGCCGAGGGCGATGGCGATGGCCAGCACCGCATAGACCGAGCTCTCCATGCCGCTGGCCGTTCCGGCGAGGATCACGGTGGCCGGACCCGTCTCTGCGGCCGCGGCGATCTCCTGCACGGGCGAGTGGTGCGTGGCTGTGTAGTACTCGGTGAGACGGCTGATCAACTGCGCCAGTACCAGGCCGATGGCGACGGCGCCGAAGCACTTCCAGCCAACGCTGGACTTGTCGTTGCCGACGTACACCAAGGCGACGAGCAGCGTGCCGATGAGCGTGAGCGAGCCGGCGACCAGGAAGCCCTTGTTGATCGGCTTGAGCGCGTTCGTCTCGCCCTCTTTCGCCTTGACGAAGAAGATGCCGATGATCGAGGCGACGACGCCGATGGCGCGGGCCGCAAGTGGGAACATCAGGCCGAGCACCCATTTCCGGGGATCGTCGGGGAAGACCGACTTGAACGCGGCGACGCCGAGGATGATCGATGCGACGAGGGTGACCTCGTAGCTCTCGAAGAGGTCGGCGGCCATGCCGGCGCAGTCACCGACGTTGTCGCCGACGTTGTCGGCGATCGTCGCCGGGTTGCGCGGGTCGTCTTCGGGGATGCCGGCCTCGACCTTGCCGACCAGGTCGGCGCCGACGTCGGCGGCTTTGGTGAAGATGCCGCCGCCGACACGGAGGAACAGCGCCAGCAGTGAGCCACCGAAGCCGAAGCCGACGAGGATGACCGACGAAGTGTTCTGGAAGAGGGCGATGATCGCGGTTGCACCCAGCAGGCCGAGACCCACGGTGAACATGCCGGCAACACCGCCGGTACGAAAGGCGACGGTGAGGGCCTTCGGCATGGAGCCGGTCTTGGCGGCTGCGGCAGTGCGTACGTTGCCGCGGGTGGCCAGCGTCATGCCGATCAGGCCGGTGGCGCCGGATGCGAAACAGCCGAGGATGAACGCCAGGGTTCGCCAGGTGCCGGCCAACCCGAAGCTCAGCGCCTCGCTGCCGTCAGGCTTCTTGATCGCCGTCGACGTGACGAAGACGATGATCGCCAGCGGCACCAGGATCATGCCGATCGTCTTGAACTGGCGGCGCAGGTAGGCCGAGGCGCCCTTCTTGGATCGCCTTGGCGATCTCCTTCATCTTCGGGGTGCCTTCGTCGTGCGCCATCACGTTCTTGGCCAACAGCAGGCCGACGACGATGGCGACAAGTGCAGCCACGCCGGAGAGAATGAGCACCGCCCACTCTCCGCCTCGGAGGATGAAGTCTTGGTAGCCGCCTTCGGTAGCAATCACTGATGACACCGGTCGTACTCCCGGGAATCTCGGGCGCGCCCAATAGGTGGGGAACGCTTGGTTGGCAAACGTGGAGAGTGTAGGGACTTTGCGGTGCGTCCGGCGAAACGATGAACGTTTCCGGAAAGTTCGTGAGTGAGACGTCGTGGGAGTACCGTCGACGGTGATGGCACAGGCAGTATCCACGCGCGGCCCCGTCTCAGGGACCGCAACGGCCGGCAAGAAACGACGGAAGTTCTTCCTCCTCGATCTCTACGGCACCGCAGTCGGCAAGAAGTACGCCATGGCGCTCAGCGGCATTGCCCTGATGGGGTACGTCTTCGTCCACATGATCGGCAACCTCAAGATGTACCTGGGGCCGGAGGACATCAACCACTACGGCGAGTTCCTGCGCGAGTTGCTCGTTCCGATCGCGCCGCGAACGGTCGTGCTGTGGATCTTGCGCATCGGCCTGCTCGGGGCGGTCGTGCTGCACATCCACGCCGCGTACAGCCTGACGATCCTCAACCGCGAGGCGCGTTCGGTGAAGTACCAGAGCGCCCGCGACTACGAGGTCGCCAACTTCGCCAGTCGCACGATGCGCTGGACCGGCATCATCGTGTTCCTGTTCGTGTTGTGGCACCTCGCCGACTTCACCTGGGGCTGGGTCAACCCTGGCTACGTGCGCGGCGACGTGTACCGCAACGTCGATGCATCGCTGTCGCGAGTCCCCGTCGCCGTGTTGTACGTCGTGGCCAACATCGCCCTCGGTGTGCACCTGTACCACGGTGCATGGAGCCTGTTTCAGTCGATGGGGTGGAACCGGCCGCGGTTCAACAAGTGGCGCCGCGGCTTCGCGATCGGGTTCGCCAGCTTGATCGTGGTCGGCAACGTCTCGTTCCCTATCGCCGTTCTGGCGGGAATTGTGCAGAGCTGACATGTCGGTCGTACTCGACGCCAAGATCCCCGCAGGTCCCATCGAAGACAAGTGGGACACGTACAAGAGCGACATGAAGTTGGTCAACCCCAACAACAAGCGCAAGTTCAAGGTGCTCGTCGTCGGCACAGGGTTGGCCGGCGCGTCGGCCGCTGCCACGCTGGCCGAACTCGGCTACCAGGTCGACGCGTTCACGTTCCACGACTCGCCGCGGCGCGCCCACTCGATCGCCGCGCAGGGCGGCATCAACGCCGCCAAGAACTACCGCGGCGACGGCGACTCGGTCCATCGCTTGTTCTACGACACGGTCAAGGGCGGCGACTTCCGCTCCCGTGAGGGCAACGTGCACCGGCTGGCCCAGGTCAGCGTCGACATCATCGATCAGATGGTGGCCCAAGGTGTCCCCTTCGCCCGCGAATACGGCGGATTGCTCGACAACCGATCGTTCGGCGGCGCCCAGGTCAGCCGCACGTTCTACGCCCGTGGGCAGACCGGCCAGCAACTGCTGCTCGGCGCCTACCAGCAGCTGGCCCGCCAGATCGGCCTCGGTGGTGTTCGCCTGTTCAACCGCGTCGAGCTCGTCGACACGGTCGTGATCGACGGCCGTTGCGCCGGCATCGTGACACGCGACCTGATGACCGGTGAGTTCCAGTCGCACGCCGGCGACGCCGTGGTGTTGGCCACCGGCGGTTACGGCAACGTGTTCTTCTTGTCGACCAACGCAATGAACTGCAACGTCACCGCTGCGTGGCGTGCCCATCAGCGCGGCGCGTACTTCGCCAACCCGTGCTACACGCAGATCCACCCGACGTGCATCCCGCAGGCCGACGACACGCAGTCGAAGCTGACCCTGATGAGCGAGTCGTTGCGCAACGACGGGCGGGTGTGGGTGCCGAAGAACGCCGACGAGACGCGTCCGGTCGAGCAGATCCCCGAGGAGGATCGCGACTACTACCTCGAGCGGTTGTACCCCAGCTTCGGCAACCTCGCGCCGCGCGACATCTCGTCACGTGCGGCCAAGCGCGCCGTCGACACCGGTCGCGGTGTCGGTCCGTTGAAGAACGGTGTGTACCTCGACTTCGCCGCGGCGATCGATCGCATCGGCTACGACACGGTCTACGAGCGCTACTCGAACCTGTTCGAGATGTACGAGCGCATCACCGGCGAGAATCCCACCAAGGTGCCGATGCGCATCTACCCGGCCAGCCACTACACGATGGGCGGGCTGTGGGTCGACTACGAGTTGATGACCACGGTGCCCGGCCTCTATTGCGCCGGTGAAGCCAACTTCAGCGACCACGGTGCCAACCGCCTCGGTGCCTCGGCGCTGATGCAGGGGCTGGCCGACGGGTACTTCGTTCTGCCGTACACGATCGGCAACTACCTCGCCCCGCTGCTCGGCAAGCCGAGTCCTGGTGTCGACCATCCGGAGTTCAAGGCTGCCGAGGCCGCAGCCGCGCAGCGCTTCCAGGGCTACCTCGACATCAAGGGCACACGGTCGCCCGACTGGTTCCACCGCGAGCTCGGCAAGATCATCTGGGACTACTGCGGCATGGAGCGCAACGAGCAGGGCCTGGAGAAGGCGTTGTCGGAGCTGCCAGCGCTGTACGGCGAGTTCCAGAAGGACCTGCGCGTCACCGGCGACGGCGACTCGATGAACCAGACGCTGGAGAAGGCAGGCCGCGTCGACGACTTCTTCCAGCTCGGCATGCTGATGTGCCGCGATGCGCTGGAGCGCAAGGAGAGCTGCGGCGGCCACTTCCGCTCGGAGTACCAGGACGCGGAAGGCGAGGCCAAGCGCGACGACGAGCACTTCGCCAACGTCGCCGCGTGGGAGTGGACCGGTGACCCGATGAAGTCGATCCGCAACGTCGAAGAGCTGGAGTTCGAAGCCGTGCACCTCGCCACTCGGAGCTACAAGTAATGGCCAATCACCTCACCAACCTCACGTTGAAGATCTGGCGGCAGCCGAGCCCCGACACCGCCGGCCATTTCGAGAGCTACCCGATCGACTCGATCAGCGACGAGGCGTCGTTCCTCGAACTGCTCGACGTGCTGAACGAGCGACTGATCAACGAAGGTCAGGAAGCGATCGCCTTCGACCACGACTGCCGCGAGGGCATCTGCGGTACGTGCTCGCTGATGATCGACGGCCAGGCCCACGGCCCGCAGCGCGGCACGGCCACGTGCCAGTTGCACATGCGCAAGTTCTCCTCCGGGCAAGAGATCGTCGTCGAGCCGTGGCGGGCCACGTCGTTCCCGATCATCAAGGACCTCATCGTCGATCGCACTGCCTTCGACCGGATCATCGAGAGTGGCGGGTTCATCACCGCCCAGACCGGCGGCGCGCCCGACGCCAACCTGATCCCCATCCCCAAGGTCGTGGCCGACGCGTCGATGGACGCCGCCGAGTGCATCGGCTGCGGCGCCTGCGTGGCTGCGTGCCCGAACGGCGCGGCCAACCTGTTCACCGCCGCCAAGGTCAGTCACCTCAACCTGCTGCCGCAGGGCCAGGCCGAGCGCTACAGCCGCGTCGAGGCCATGGTCGAGACGATGGACGAGTACTTCGGTTCGTGCACCAACCACGGCGAGTGCGAGGCAGCGTGCCCGAAGAGCATCTCCATCGACTTCATCGCCCTGATGAACAAGGACTACCTGAAGGCCAAGTTCGCCAACCGCAAAGAGCTCAGCCGCACCTGATTTCTCCCGCCCCCGGCAACCGGCGCGGCGACGAACTGGGCAGCCCCAGTTCGCTACGTAGCCTTCCGGGGCTGCCCGATTCGACCGCTGCCTCGACGCTGGCCCGGCGTTTGTGAGTTGGCGCACCCATGCGGGGCCGGAGGCGCCAAACGCTGGGGATTCGGGGTCGCGCGATCGCACGGAGACGGCCTGTTATCTTTCGGCAGCCAAGACCACGCTGGAGGACGAATGCCTGTCATGAACGAATCAACCCGTCGCGCCTTTCTCGGCGCACTGGGAGCATCCGGCGTCACCGCCGCAGTGTTGCCCGGAGCGGCACACGCCCAGACCGGCAGGGGCGGTACATGGGTGCGGTGCCGGCACCGACACCGGCGTGACCGGCTCGACGCCGCTGCGCACCGAGGCCTTCCCGGCCCCGACGCCCGGCACGCATTACACCTACGTGCAAGGCGACGAGTTCGACGTACTCCTCCCCACGTACACCGGCTGGTCGAAGAGCGGGCTACAGATCCAGCGGCCGCGACAGCGATCTTCTACGCCTCACTGCACGGCCTACCGACGGGGCGCGGATCACCGAGGTGACCTTCGCGGTCGTCAAGTCGGCGACATTCCCGGCGTCGCCCAGTGCTTCGCCTACAAGGCCATGTCGGGTGACTACACGCTGCTCGACTTCCGCGACAACTCGGCGCTGCCCCAACAGACGGCCGAGCAGTACGTCAGCCTGGTAGTCGACAACTCCGACGGCTGGGTGGTCGACAACGAGCAGGCCAGCACCCACCAGCTGGTCGTCACCCTGACCACGACGCGCGCGTCAACAGCGTCCGCGTCGGTTGGGTGCCGGGTCCGACGACGCCGCTGTCGTTCTACCCGATCGCCCCCAAGCGCGCCTACGACTCGCGGTTCGTCGCGCCGGTCGGCCCGCTGGCGACCAACACCAACCGGGTGGTCTCGGTCGCCAACAGCTACCTGTCGGGGACGGGCACGTTGGAAACCGCGAACATCGTCCCGGTCGGGGCCCAGGCCATCTCCTACAACCTCACGATCGCCAACACGGTCGGGTCGGGGTTCCTCTCGGCCAACCCCGGTGATGCGGCGACTCCTGGCGGCTCGTCGATCAACTGGTTCACCTCGGGGCTGTCGTTGGCCAACGGGTTGACGGTCAAGCTCGATGCCAACCGTCAGATCAAGGTGTTCTGCGGCGGCGGTGGGTCGACCGACTTCATCGTCGACATCCTCGGCTACTACGCCTGATCATTCACACGTGCGTCAGCACCGTCGTCAGCGGACGATGGTGCTGACGTAACGATTGGTGGCGATCTCGTCGCCGTGCTCGACCACCAGATCGAGCCACAGTTCGCCGGGCTGATCGGCGACGACGAACTGGACGGTGCCGACGCGCACGCATGAATCCGGGGGCACGTCGCCGCCCCACCGCCAGGCGTGCGAACCACCCGGCCAGCTCAACTTGGCGGTGCAGACCGTGTCTTCCAGCAGCCGGCGCACGTCACTGACCACGTGCACGTCGAGCGCCAGGGCGGCGCCGACCGAAACCGTCTCGGGCAGGCGGTCGGCGACGACGATCACCGGCCGGCAGGCATCGATCACCGCCTGGTAGGCCAACTTGGGATGCCGCTCGTGGTCGAGCACGCTCCACGACACCATCGGGCCGGCGTCGTTGAACATGAAGAAGCAGAACCCTCCGGTGGGCCGGTACTTCAGGCGCCGAAGCGTCTCGATGTGATGGCGCACCACGCGCGCCTGGTAGCGCTGCGTGGCCTCACGCCACTCGTCGAACGTGGCGAAGTCGGCCGGCGGCACGAACTTGTCGAAGGCATGCAGTTGCATGCCGTGCCGCTCCTGCAGGTGCTCCCAGTCGAGGTCCGGCCAGCGATGCGGCTCCATGAAGTCGGCTGCGGCCGGCACGGCCTGAGCACCGAACTCGCTGACGAAGCGCACCATGCGCGGCATCGACGCGGCGAAGCCAGGCAGGTCGCGTTCGTGACCGTGGTACCAGCCGAAGTACAGGTGGCTGTCGGTGCCGTCGAGCATCGGCAGGTGGGGAATGACGCCGCTGTGCGCAATCGTCGTGCGCGTCTCGTCGGCCTGCTCGAACGAGCGCTTGACCCACCGATCGAGCACCGTCTTGTTCCACGACGGCAGTTGCTGCCCGGTGATGTACTTGATTGCCGCCCGGCGGACCGGTTCGGTGCGATCGACGTTGGGCGCGACCGGCTCGTTGTGCGCGCACCACACGGCAATCGACGGGTGGTGGCCGAGTCTGGTCGACGGCCTCGCGGGCCTGGCGCACGGCCTCCTTGCGGATCGTGCGGGCGTAGCCCCATTGCAGCGGGAAGTCCTGCCACAGCAACATGCCGAGCTCGTCGGCGGCGTCGTACAACTCGGGCCGCGAGATGTGGCCGTGCACACGCAGCAGATCGAGCCCGGCCTCGCGGGCCAACTCGACATCGCGGCGCAACTCCGCCGGCGTCGCGTCGCCCAGCGCCATCCGTGTCGGCGCGAGGTTGGCGCCCTTGGTGTACATCGGCTCGCCGTTGACGGTGAACACCCAGTCCTGCAGCACGACCTCGCGCAGACCGGTGCGCACGCGTCGCGAGTCACTGACCACCTCGTCGACCGAGATCTCGACCTCGACGTCGGTCAACTGCTGCTCGCCGAGCGTCCACGGCCACCACAACCGGGGATCGTTGATGTCGAGGTTCCAGTCGACCTCGTTCAACCCGCCGGCCAGCGACTGCTCGTGCTGGTCGAGCAACTCACCGTCGACGCGGGTGCAGACCCGCACGGTGCGGGCCGTGTCGCTGTCGAGCCGAGCGTGCAGCCGGAGGTGAGCGCGCGTGTCGTTGACGTCGCGGCACAAGACCCGGCAGCGGTCGATGCGCACCGGTCCGGTGGTGTTGATTCGCACCGGTCGCCACAGCCCTCCGGGATTCCACGTCGGGTCCATCGCGTCCCAGTTCTGGAACACGCCGGTGATCGTGCGTTTCGACTTGCGGTTGCGTTGCGGCGGGCACGCCACCTCGACGGCCAGCACGTGCTCTGTGGCCAGGCGCGAGAGGCTGGTGATGTCGAAGCTGTGGGGGAAGAAGTACCCCTCGGGGTCGCCGAGGTAGGCGCCGTCGAGCCACACATCGGCCTGGTAGAACACGCCTTCGAGGGTCACGAAGTGCCGTCGCCCGGGCGGCGCGGCTCCAGGTCGAAGCGTTTGCGGTAGATCAACGGATCGTCGTTGTCGGCAAAGGGGGTCAGGTGCCGCCAGTGGCTGGGCACGGCGACCTCGGGCCAGTCGTCGTCGAAGTAGTCGAGGCCGACGGCGCTGCGCCGCCGCTCGTCATCAGCGACGTTGGCCCGCCACTGTCCCGACAGATCCACGAGGGCGAGGATAGGCGCGGCTCGCCCCTGGGCGTGCGCCGCCGAAAGCCGGTATGGTCGAAGCATGGCAACACGTGCTCACACCCTCGGCGAGCTGAAGGCGTCGGGCTGGCAGTCGTCACCGGTGAAAGAGGAGATCCGCCGCAACGCCGTTGCCCGGATCGAAGCTGGTGAGGCCCTGTTCGAAGGGGTGCTCGGCTACGAGCAGACCGTCATGCCGCAGCTCGAGAACGCCCTGCTGGCCGGCCACGACGTGATCTTCCTCGGCGAGCGCGGGCAGGCCAAGACGCGCATCATCCGCTCGCTCACCGGCCTGCTCGACGAGTGGATGCCGATCGTGGCCGGCAGCGAGATCAACGACGATCCCTACGCCCCGGTCAGCAAGCACGCCCGCGATCTGATTGCCGAGATGGGCGACGCCACCCCGATCGACTGGGTGCACCGCGACGACCGCTACGGCGAGAAGTTGGCCACGCCCGACACCTCGATCGCCGACCTGATCGGAGAGGTCGACCCGATCAAGGTCGCCGAGGGCCGCTACCTCAGCGATGAACTGACGCTGCACTACGGCCTGGTGCCACGCACCAACCGCGGCATCTTCGCGATCAACGAGATCCCCGATCTCGCCGAGCGCATCCAGGTGGGCTTGCTCAACGTGCTCGAGGAGCGCGATGTGCAGGTCCGCGGGTACAAGATCCGCCTGCCGCTCGACGTGCTGTTGGTCGCCAGCGCCAACCCGGAGGACTACACCAACCGCGGCCGCATCATCACGCCGTTGAAGGACCGCTTCGGCAGCCAGATCCGCACCCACTACCCGCTCGACATCGCCACCGAGGTGGCCATCATGCGCCAAGAGGCGCGGCCCGGTTCGGTCGGCAACGTCACCGTGCACCTGCCCGACTACATGGAGCAAGTGGTCGCCACCTTCAGCCAGCTGGCCCGGGCCAGCACCCAGGTCAACCAGCGCAGCGGCGTCAGCGTGCGCCTGTCGGTCAGCAACGTCGAGGTGCTCGGCGCCAACGCATTGCGCCGTGGGCTGCGCGCCGGCGAGCACCTCGTCGTGCCGCGAATCTGCGACCTCGAGGCGCTCGCCGCGTCGAGCAGCGGCAAGATCGAGATCGAGTCGCTGGAGGAGGGCCGCGACGGCCTGATCCTCGACAACCTGGTGAAGGCCGCGGTGCTGACGGTGTACAAGGAGCGCATCTCGCCCGACCAGGTCCGCGATGTGATCGCCGCCTTCGAAGAAGGTGTCGTCGCCCACGCCGGCGAAGACATCGCCTCGGTCGAGGAGGCCCGTCTGGTCGAGATGGTCCCGGCGCTGCGCGCTCCGGTGCTGGCGTTGACCGGTGGCGACGAGTCGCCTGCTGCGGTCGCCGCAGCCGTCGAGTTCGTGCTCGAGGGCCTGCACCTGTCGAAGCGGTTGAACAAGGACTCGTCGGGAACCAGCGCGACCTATCGCGGCCGTTCCTGACCCGACCACACTTCGCTTTCGTCAGCGACTGACGATCTGGGCCATCGCCCCGGCGCCGAGCTCGTACTCGTTGGCGAACTCGGCGAACGGCTTGCGCTCGATCGCTCCCGAGCCGGGAGGCCACGGGTTGTAGATCGTCGCCTCGGTGTCGTCCCAGCTGCCGCCACCGTTGAGGCCGGCGAGCACGACGGCGTGATACGGCGCACCGGTCTCGACGATCCACAGCGGGCTGCGCTCGAGCATCTGGGCGAAGTAGTCCGGCCCGCCACATGCCGGCCCGATCTCGGTGAGCCCGAGCATCGACACGGCTTGCTGGATCTCAGGCCAGCCGTAGCCGTCGGTGGTGTTCATCCCGGCGGTGGTGCACACGTCCTCGACCGACTTGTTGGTCAACATGGCGATGCTGGCGGCCCAGCACGTCACCTCGGTCGGCTGTGGCACCAGTGTCACGCCCTGGTTGACGGCGAGCGGCTGCACCGACATGTTCGCCTCGGGACTGCTCGACGAACTGCTGCTCGACGAACTCGATCCGTCGGATTGGCCGTCGACGGGCAGCCATTGCTGGCCGTCGGTGTCCCACCACCACTGGCCATCGTCGGAGTACTGGACGTCGCTCATGGAATTCTCCTCTGTCGTGCGGCACGTTCATGGTGCACTCGTCCACCCGGTGACGTGACGGAGGAGAGGCAAGCGATGGTGCAGAGGCAGCTGCCCGAACGGCCGGTCAGCTGTGGAGTGTTTGGCGCCCAGGTGGGTGCGTTGAAACACTCCACAGGGGGGTGGCGGGGCCGATTCGCGCCTGCCCGATCGGTCGGTCAGCGCGGCTCGCGTTCGATGTGCCTGGCCACCAGGTTCTCCAACATCTCCTGGTGGCCCGAGGAACGGGTCGGCTCGCCGTTCGACATCGCCCGGTCGTGCAGGTCGGCCAGGCTCGACCGGGTCAGGATCGCCGTGCCGAGATCGCCCGACCATCCGGCGTAGCGGGCCTCGCGGAGCGAGTCGAGCTCGCCACTGTCGACGATCGATGCCGCCGCCAACAGCGAGCGGGCCATGGTGTCCATCCCGCCGATGTGGGCGTAGAACAGGTCGGTGCGGTCGCTCGACTGGCGGCGCAACTTGGAGTCGAAGTTCAACCCACCGGTGCGTGAATCCGCCGCCGCGCAGGATCTCGAGCATGCCGAGTGTCATCTGCTCGACCGAGACCGGGAAGCGGTCGACGTCCCACCCCAACCGGTCGTCGCCGGCGTTGGCATCGATCGACCCGAAGATGCCGGCGTTGACCGCCGAGGCGATCTCGTGGGCGAAGTCGTGGCCGGCCAAGCGTGGCGTGGTTGACCTCGATGTTGACCTTGATCTCGTCGGCGAGGTCGTACTTCTGCAGGAAGGCGTGCACCGCGGCGACGTCGTAGTCGTACTGGTGCTTGGTCGGCTCGAACGGCTTGGGCTCGATCAGGATCGCGCCGGTGAAGCCGATGCGCTGCTTGTGCTCGACGACCAGCGTCAAGAAGCGGGCCAGTTGGTCGAGCTCGCGCCTGATGTCGGTGTTCAGCAGCGTCTCGTAGCCCTCGCGGCCGCCCCACAGCACGTAGTTGTGCCCGCCGAGCCGGTGCGTGGCCTCCAGGCAATGGGCGACCTGGCCGGCGGCGAAGGCGAAGACCTCGGGATCGGGGTTGGTGGCCGCCCCGGCCTGGTAGCGAGGGTTGGAGAACAGGTTGGCCGTGCCCCACAACAGCTGCACGCCGGTGCGCTGCTGGTGCTGCGCGGCGACATCGACCATCTCGTCGAGGTGCGCCGCGGACTCCTTGAAGCTGGCGCCTTCCGGAGCGATGTCGCGATCGTGGAAGCAGTAGAAGGGTGAGCCGAGCTTGGAGAAGAACTCGAACGCCGCCTCCATCTTCTGCTTGGCGGCATCCATCGGGTCGGCCGACGGTGCGAACGTCGGGTGCCACGGCCGATCGAGCGTGCCGGCGCCGAAGATGTCGAAGCCGTCCCACGCGAACGAGTGCCAGTAGCAGACGGCGAACCGCAGGTGATCCTCCATGCGCCGCCCGGCCACCACCCGGTCGGCGTCGTACCAGCGGAATGCCAGGGGGTTGTCGCTGTCGGGACCCTCGTAGGCGATGCGATCGGTGACGTCGGTGAAGAACTCCATGACGTCGGAAGTTACTGCACTGCTGCCCCGAAGAAGATGGCCGCAGAGTCCTTCACGTCGCGATCGCGCGTGATGACGCCGTCGTCGTGCCCGTCGACGTCGAACGTCGGGCTGACACCGACCGCCTGCAGCGGAGCGCCCTCGGCGGCTTCACCACAGGCTGTCTCGAACCGCTGGATGACCGTGACCCGCTCGGCGTCTCGACCAGGAGGAGTGATCAGCGTGATCGCCAGTGGCCGATCTGGCCCCATCTCCGCCGTTCGCAGCACGGCGCCCAGCGACTCGTCGACGTCGGCAACGACGATGCCCAGCACGTCGCAGGCCCCGGCCAGATCGGCAAGTTCCCGATCGGCGCGGCCGGGGATGCTGATGGTCCCGTCGTGCAGACCGTCGAGCCACACGTTCCATCGAAGATGGTCATCTCGACGAGCGGCTTCGGCCGCCTGGATGGTCTGGTCGGCCGGTCGCACGGTCTTCACGCCGATCGCTGTTGACACCGGTGGCCCACCGCGCAGGATTCGCCACGCGTCGCGCCAGCCGACGACCAGCGTGTCGAGCATCTCGCCATGCCGGCGTGGGTCGTCGGGGATCATCCGGTTGGCGAACGCCAGCGGGTTGTCGAACGGCACCCACCCGGCGACAGCGTCGCCGAACCGCTCGGAGACCCCTTCGACCCAGCGTGGCCACCAGTGGCCGGCGAACCGCGGGTCACCGAAGCCGCCGTCATTGTCGAACCACTGCGGCACGACGCGTTCGAGCAGCGTGAACTGAACGGCGATCCCCAGCCCGGCAGCGTGTTGCAGCACGCCGCTGTACCACTCGACCGCGTCGCCGTCGAAGGCGCCGGCCTTGGGTTGCAGCCATCCCCAGTCGAGGGTGATCCGAACCGACGAGGCGGGGAGACCGCCGAGCAGCACGAGATCCTCATGGAATCGAGCGCGGTCGAGACGGGAGTGGGGGACGACGGCGGTGCGGATCACGCGAACGGGCTACGCGTCCACAGTTCGCCGGTGTCGGTGCTGGCGACGAGCTCCGGCTGGCCGCCGAGCTCGACGACATCGATCGGGCCGGGAAAGCCGCGCAGCTCGACGGGCTCGTGGGCGTTGGCGGTGACGCCTCGCGGGAGTCGCTCGATCTGCATCGTCGGCATCAGCACCTCGAACGGCCCGGCCGCGTCACACAGTCGCGCCGCCATGTTGACCGCCGAACCGATGTAGTCGTCGCCCTCGAACAGCAGGGCATGGCCGGTGGCCATCCCGACGCGGAGCGACAGCGGCGCACAGACCTCTGCCGAGCGGTGCTCGAGGTCGAGGGCGAACGCCACGGCGTTGCTCTGCTCGATCGACACCACCATGCAGCCGTCGCCGAGCCACTTGGCGATGCGGACCCCACGTTCGCTGGCGATCTCGCGCACCAGCGACCGGAAGGCGCCGAGGATCCGCCCTGCGGCGTCGTCGCCGAAGGCGGCGGTGTAGTTGGTGAAGCCGGACAGATCGACGAACGAGAAGGTGCGGGGAACGCGCATGCAGTGCCCCAGGGTAGCTCGGCCGATCTTTCGGTAAGGTTCTCCTATGGCAGCCCGCTTCACCTACTCGCGGTGGGATGGCACCCAACGCGGGTTCGATCTCGATGCCGACGCGCTGTTCGAGGAGCTGACCGACGATCTGCTGTACCACGGCGACGTCAACTCGGCCCTGCGACGGATGATGCAAGAAGGCATGCGCGACCGCAATGGCGAGCGGTTGCAGGGCCTGCGTGAGCTGATGGAGAAGCTCCGCCAGCAGCGCCAGGACCGCCTCGACCAGTTCGACCTCGGCGGGGTCTACAGCGAGATCGCCGACGAGCTGAACGACATCGTCGACGAAGAGCGCCATGCGATCGACAACGCGACACAGGCGGCCGAGCGCAGCGGCGACGATCGCCGGGCGCAGACCGCACGCGATGCCGCCGCGGACCGCAACTTCCGCCTCGACATGCTGCCCGATGATCTTGCGGGCAAGGTGCGCGAGCTGCAGGCCTACGACTTCGAGTCGGCAGAGGCGGCGCAGCGCTTCGAGCAGTTGCTCGACAAGATCCGCCAGCAGCTGACCCAGCAGATGGTCGAGCAGATGTCGGGGGCCATGCAGAGCATGACGCCCGAAGACATGCAGCACATGAAGGACATGATCGCCGGGCTCAACGAGATGCTCGAGAAGCGCGAACGTGGCGAGGATCCCGAGTTCGACAAGTTCATGGAGGAGTTCGGCGACTTCTTCCCGGAGAACCCCGAGACGCTCGACGAGTTGCTGGAGCAGATGGCCAAGCGCATGGCCGCGATGCAGGCGATGATGAACTCGATGTCACCCGAGCAGCGGGCCCAGCTACAGCAGCTCAGCGACCAACTGCTGGAAGACATGGACTTGCGGTGGCAGATGAGTCAGCTCGGCCAGAACCTGCAGTCGATGTATCCGCAGATGGGGTGGGGTCAGGGGTACCAGTTCGAGGGCAGTGACCCGATGGGCATGGGCCAGGCGATGCAGACCATGCAGGAGCTCGGCGACCTCGACCAGTTGGAGAACCTGCTGCGCAACGCCACCAGCCCAGGTGCGCTGGCCGAGGCCGACATGGACAAGGTGCGCGACCTCATGGGCGACGACGCAGCGCGATCGCTGCAACGGCTTGCCGAGCTGACCAAGATGCTGCAAGAGGCCGGCCTGATCGAGCAGAAGGAAGGCCGCCTCGAGCTGACCCCGAAGGGCCTGCGCAAGATCGGCTCGAACGCCCTGCGCGACCTGTTCGACAAGCTGGCCAAGGACAAGGTCGGCCAGCACCAGATGGATCGCCTCGGTCAGGGGCACGAGCGCACCTACGAGACCAAGCAGTACGAGTTCGGCGATCCGTTCAATCTCGATCTCCACAAGACCATCCGCAACGCCTTGCGCCGCAACGGCACCGGCACACCCGTGCAGTTGTCGCCCGACGACTTCGAGATCGAGAAGACCGAGCACCTCACCAAGTCGTCGACCGTGCTGATGCTCGACCTGTCGCTGTCGATGCCGATGCGCGACAACTTCCTGCCGGCCAAGAAGGTGGCGATGGCGCTGCACTCGCTGATCACCTCGCAGTTCCCACGCGACTACATGGGCATCGTCGGGTTCAGCGAAACGGCGCGCATCCTCACCGCCGCGCAACTGCCGGAGGTGTCGTGGGACTTCGTCTACGGCACCAACATGCAGCACGGCTTCCTGCTGGCCAGGCAGCTGCTGGCCAAGCAGTCCGGTACGAAGCAGATCATCATGATCACCGACGGCGAGCCGACAGCGCACATCACGCCGCGAGGCGACGTGTTCTTCAACTATCCGCCGGTGCCCGAGACGATCGAGGCGACGCTTCGCGAGGTGGTGCGGTGCACCAAGGAGAACATCCGCATCAACACGTTCATGCTCGATGCCAACAGCTACCTCAAGTCGTTCATCGAGAAGCTGACGTCGATCAACCGCGGCCGGGCCTTCTTCACCACCCCCGAGACGTTGGGCGACTACGTGCTCGTCGACTTCATCGAGCACAAGAAATCCCTGGCCCGCGGCCGAGGTGCCCGCCGCGCCGGCTGATCTCGAAGTCCGTGGGAACCGATCGCCGTCCCCGTGGCTCTCATGTAGTGAATGAGTGAGGTGAGCGTGACCAACGTGCCCGTACCGATGGCACCTGTCGAGGCCGTCGTTCGCGAGCCGTTCGACGCCTTCTACCACCGCGAGTTCGCCGGCCTGGTTCGTCTTGCGATGGTGTTGGTCGACAGCCAGGAGCAGGCGGAAGAGGTGGTGCAGGACGCGTTCGCAGCGCTCTACGTTCGGTATCGAGTCGTGGCGACGCCGCTCGCCTACCTACGCGTGTCGGTGTTGAACGGCGGCCGGAAGGTGCTGCGTCGTCGAGTGCTGAGTCGTCGATTTCTCGGCCACCCACAGCCCGACAGCGAGATGGTCTACAACCACGTGATCGATGCGGTCCGCCGCCTGCCTGCCAGGCAGCGGGCCGCCGTGGTGCTCCGTTACGAGTTGCAGCTGACCGACGCCGAGATTGCCGACACCTTGAACGTGCCGCTCGGCACCGTGAAATCGACATTGCACCGGGCGATTGCCCGCCTACGCCAGGAGATAACAAATGACTGATCTGGATCCGCTCTTGCACGATGCGATGGCACACGTTCGTGGACCGGTCGACGCCCGGCCCTCGCTGACCGACGTCCGCCGCAGGGCTCGCCGCCACAACCAACGTCGGCTGACAGCAACCGTCGGAGTCGTGGCATGCACCGGCGTCGCGACCGCAGCACTGATCGTCCGCCGCGATTCCGCCGCTCCATCCACCGCCGGATCGGCGCCGAGTGACGCCGTGGATGCCCCACCGACGTCGAGTGCGTACCAGCCGTCGGATCTCAGCACCACGACGATGTTCGGGCTGCCGTCGATGACAGTCACCGCGTCGGCGGTCTGGGATGCCTTGCGGAACGTGCGCTTCGATCCCTCCGGCGTCGGACTGGTCGTCGAACCAGTGGACCAGGCGGCGGCCGATGTGATGCCGACGCCCGAACAGTTCGGTTGCACGTCGCCCGAATGTCGAGCGATGTACAACTACGTCATCTGGCACGAGTTCGCTGGTGAACTCGGCTTCACCGACGTCTTCCAGATGCAGAACATGAACTCGGCGATCGACTTCTCCCAGCCGCCGCGCGCCGGTGATGTCTTGCGGAGCGTGTTGTCCTCGTTCTCCGAGCCGCCGACCACCAATCCGAACGATGAGACTCCGACGACGATCAGCCTGTTCGATGGCGTGTTGCTGATCGACGGGGGCGCGCCGGCAGGCGCGATGGAGGATGCGTACCAGCGACTGGCCGGCTACAACCGCACGATCGTGCCGGGCTCCGGCAAGACCGTCGAGCAGACGCTGTTGATGCCGATCGGCGACAACGCCCCGATGGCATCGGCGGTAGGTGAGGTCCTCGGCCTCGACGGATTCGACACCTACGACAACTCATTCCTCGGTAGCCCGATCCAGGGCATGGTCGCCGTCGTGATCGGTCCTGATTACTGGGATCGAGTTCCGCCGCCTCCTCGGTCACGACCACCCCCTCGTCGACCTCGAACCCGTAAACCGCCTGCGGACACTGCCGGTCGACGATTTACCGCCCCAAGGGGGTCTTAGTAATGCCGCAGAGGGGTACTAGGTCTCTGTCGGTCGACCCTGAGCGCGGGTTTGATGACTACAAGTGTCAAATCGGGTGGAAAAGGGTGCACATGTCGGTTCAGAGCGACGCAAGCGGAGTTGCGAACAGCACGTCGGGGACCTCTTCAGGGTCGGCCAGTGGTACCCAGGGAGCACAACGCCGCCCCATTTCGCGAACGCCGGCGGATGCCGGCCACACAGTCGCCCCGGCACCCCGACTTCGTCGCTGTCGTGCTCCGGCCACTGGCCGATCGCCGCACGGCGGGCGAGCCGGGCGAGCAACTGTCGCTCGAGCTGTACAACCGCCTGCACACGTGGGCGGTCGCGTTCGCCGGTGCGCAGAGCGCGCGGCTTCCCGCCCACGCCGATCGCCACGAGGTGCTGTCGCAAGTGCTGAGCCTCACGTGGGATGCCTGCTCCCGGATCGATTGGGATCGGTACGAGGCGTGGCCGGCGTTCCTCGAGAGCAAGGTCAGCCGGGCGCGTATCGAAGCTGCCCGGTCCGACGACTGGCTGAGCCGGCGCGAACGCGTTCGGCGCCGGCACTTCCAAGGCGAGATCGCCCGGCGCGAGCAGGCCGAGCAGCGCACGCTGACGCCGGGTGAGCGACGGGCGGTCGCCAGAGAGGTGGCTCCCGACTCGACCCGAGTCCACTGGGCCAAGGCTGTGCTCGAATCCCGGCATCCGTCGACCGTCGCAGATGTGCCCGACGTGGTCGAGACGAGCACCGTCGAAGACGAGGTGGAGGACCACGAGATCGGCCGCATCCGGAGTGCTTGCCTCACGGAATGGCTGGCGATCGTGAAGGATCGCAACGAGGCGCTGGCAGCCGAGCTCGCCAAGTGGTTGACCGTCAACGACCTCGGCAGTCGCGACCTGCCGGCCCGGCTGGCACATCGCGTCGAGCCGTACACGCCGTTGTTGCTGGCCATGCTCGGGGATGCAGCGTGATCACCACGGCCGACACCGTCACGCGCTGCGTGTCGTGTGGAGCCCGGCTGGCTCGACGATCACGGCGGAACGATCTGTTCTCCGTGTCGCCGTACCCAGATCGAGCGGGCCGCCCACTGCGGTTCGGTCGCCGCGAGGCAGCGGGCGCAGCTCAAGGCGTTGTTCGACAGATCGGGACTGTACGGCGTTGCCGACGAGCTTCGTGCAATCCGGGTGAGGCGCTCGACGTGTTGCTGAACGCGCAAATGCTCCCGGTCGTCTTTGCGCCAGCGCCGTGCATTGCTGCACGACCTCGTTGCGTTGCGTGATCTCTCCCACGTCGACGCGGCCGAGGCCCTGGGCATCAGCCGGTGGACGGTTGCCACGTATCGCGGCCAGCTCGGAATCGATCGTCATTCGTCGTCGTGCGTGCGTCGCATCAGCCGGTGAGGTCGAAGTGATGGGGAAGGGCAGCCGCGCGTTCCGGAGGAAGGCAACGGGCGTCAACGATGCCCAATCCGGCGACGTCGAGTTCTCCGAGTTGCTCGACCCGATCGCCTCTGTCGAAGAGCAGGTCGAAGTGGCGCCCGATGTCGTCGAGGACGCCCCGCCGATCACCTCGCGGTTCGCCGACGCAGGCATCGACGACGATCGTCTCCCGTCGCAACCGGCGAAGCGTCGCTCGTCGCGGCGCTGAGCAGATCAGCTGACCGACGCCGGCCAGCGTGAAGGGTCCGACGGTCGAACCGGCACGTCGGAGCGTTTGCTCGATCCGTCACACGCGGCGCGGACCTCGTGCAGTGCGGCCAGCACCACCTTGCCGGTGGTGATGATCTCGTCGTTCCCGTGGGACCCGACGAGTCCCGACACGTCGGCCCGAATGCCGCCGGCATCGAGCGCCGCCACAGCAAGCAGGGCGCGGGCCAACACCGGGTCATCGAGCTGGGCGCCGTATGCGGGCAGCATCTCCTCGATCCAGGTGCGCGTGCGATACGCCATGCCGTACTCGTGGCGCAGCTCGGCCAGCACCTCGCTGAGCTGCCCGGTCAACGACGGGAGGTCGACGGCAACGGGGCGAACGCGAACCCTGGGGATACGACAGGGCGCACCGGTTCGATCGGCGGCAGCGGCTCGATCTTGGGTGCAGCCTCGACCGGTCGTGTGGTCTCGGCCACAATCCTGGGTGTAGAGGCAGGCGCCACAGGCGACCGGCGACGGATGAGAATGCCCAGCAGCACCAGGAGGGCGCCGAAACCGCCGACCGCCACGCTCGATGTCGACGGCACGTCGATGACCTTGACGAACAGCGAACCCACCGAGGCCAGCACTCCGACGATGCCGGCGGCGACGATGAGCTCGCCTCGTCGAGATCTCGGTTCCGACGTCGGTGTCGACGCTGGCGACGAACGACGCGGCGGAAGCGGCGAGTTGCCGTTCGTCATCGACCACGACACGCATCGCCGCGTCGGGTGCGGGCCAGTTGTGGGATCTGGTTTGCTTCTTGTGGTTCATAGGAGTTCTCCGCTCATTTCACGAGATTGATGATCTTGAACATCGGCATGTACAGGGCGACGACCATGCCGCCGACGGTCACGCCCATCACGACCATCAGCAGGGGTTCGATCAGCGACGTCAGCGAATCGACCGTTGCCGAGACCTCCGCGTCGTAGAACTCGCCGATCTTGTCGAGCATCTCGTCGAGGGCGCCGGTCTCTTCGCCGACTGCCATCATCTGCACCACCATCTGTGGGAAGACCGGGTGGTTCATCAACGCTGCCGACACCGATTCGCCGACACGCACCCGTTCGCGCGCCTGGTTGATCGCGTCGGCAACCACTGCGTTGCCGGCGGTGTCGGCGACGATGTCGAGTGCTTCCATGATGGAGACGCCCGAGCGCGCCAGCGCAGCGAGCGTCTGGCAGAAGCGGGCGATCGCCGTCTTCTGCACGATCACGCCCATGATCGGCATTCGCAACTTCAGTTTGTCGAACGCCATCCGCCCGCCGGGCGTCGCCTTCCAGCGCTTCAGGCCGAAGATCGTCAGGCCCCCGACGATCAAGATGACCCACCACATGCTGGTGAGGAAGCCGGAGACGGCGATCAGCATCTGCGTGGGCAGCGGCAGCGTGCCACCGAGGTCTTTGTACATGGCCTCGAACATGGGGACGATGAACAGCAACATCGCCGAGACGATCACGACGATGATGCCGCCGACGGCGATCGGGTACGACATTGCCGACTTCACCCGTCGCCGGAGTTCGAGCTGCTTCTCGAGCATCGTTGCCAGCTGCAGCAGGACCATGTCGAGCATCCCGCCCACCTCGCCGGAGCGCACCATGGCGATGTACACGGTCGGGAAGACCTTGGGGTGCTTGGAGATCGCCTGCGAGAACGACAGTCCACGCTCGATGTCGCCGCGCATCTCGGTGATCACGGATGCCAGCGGCTTCGAGTCGGTCTGGTCGGCGAGGATCGTCAGGGCGCGGATCAGGGTGAGCCCGGCGGCGACCATCGTCGCCAACTGCCGGGAGAAGACCACGATCGTCGTGCAGGTTGACCTTGCCGTCGCCGCCGCCCTTGACGTCGGCGCTCAGCTTCGACTTGCCGCGGGCGACGACCGAGACAGGCACGTAGCCGAGCTCGCGGAGCTTGGCGACGACGAGTTGCTCGCTCTGGCCCTCGATGCTGCCCTTGTGAACGGTGCCGACCTTGTCGCGCACCTTGTACGCATAGGTCGTGCTCATCGCCCACCGGCTTCGGATGTCTCTCATGCCCAGCAGGCTGCGCAGGTCGTCGGTGCTCGCGGCACGCTCCAACGCGGCATCGAGGGTGATGCGATGGGACCGCACGAGCTCGGCGAGGTTCTGGTCCATCGTCACCATGCCGTACTTCGCGCCCGGCCTGCATCTGGCTGGCCAGTTGATAGCCCTTGCGCTCACGGATCAGGTTGCGTACCGCCGGGGTGGCGATGAGGATCTCCACGGCTGCGACGCGGCCTCGGCCGTCGGCGCTGGGAAGCAGCTGCTGGGTGACGACCGCTTGCAACGTCGTCGCCAGCATCACCCGGATCTGGCCTTGCTGGTCGGGCGGGAACACGTCGACGATGCGGTCGACGGTCTGCGGCGCCGACTGGGTGTGCAGCGTGGCGAACACGAGGTGCCCGGTCTCCGCCGCGGTGAGCGCCATGTGGATCGTCTCCAGGTCGCGCATCTCGCCGACGAGGATCACGTCGGGGTCCTCGCGCAGGGCCCGCTTCAATGCGGATGCGAAGCTGTTGGTGTCTTCGCCGACCTCGCGTTGGTTGACGATCGCCATCTTGTGGGTGTACAGGAACTCGATCGGGTCCTCGCACGACAGGATGTGCACCGGCTTGGTCCGGTTGATGATGTCGAGCAGCGAGGCCAGCGTCGTCGACTTTCCGGAGCCCGTCGGTCCGGTCACCAGCACGAGACCGCGTGGCAGGTCGGCGAACGATGCGAATCACGGCCGGCAGGTGCAGGGAGTCGAAGTCGGGGATGTCGAAGGGGATCGTGCGCAGCACCGCGCCGACGGCGCCGCGCTGGCGGAACACGTTCATCCTGAAGCGGCTCTTGCCAGGGATCGCGTAGCTGGTGTCCAGCTCGAGGTCGTCGTCGAACGATTCGACCTTGCGCTCGTTGAGGATCGCGAAGACCAGGCGTTCGATCATCGCCGCCGTGGAGGATGTCGTAGCCCTCGATCGGGCGGAGCACGCCGTTGACGCGCACGGTGGGCGGCGCGCCTGCGGCCAGGTGCAGGTCGGACCCCTTGAGCAGCAGGCATTGTTCGAGCAGCTCGTCGATGTTCTGTGGGATCCTCGGGGCAGAAACGACCGGCGGTGCGAGCACCGGGGCCGTCGTCGACGCGGCAGAGCCGTTCGGGTCAAGCAACGACACGGGATACCTCCGAGAGTGTGGTCAGTCCCAATGCGACCTTGGCGAGTCCGTCGCTGCGCAGATCCATCATTCCCTGGCTCGGTGGCGCAACGGCGAACGTCTTCCGACGAGGCTCGGCCGACGACCAGCTTGTTGAGCTGCTCGGACATCAGCATCACCTCGTGGATCGCCAGCCGTCCGCGGTACCCGGTACCGCCGCACTGCGGGCAGCCGACGCCGCGGTAGAAGACCAGGTCGTCGATCGAGGCATGCGGGAGAAGTCCCACTTGGCGGCGCTGCAGCTCGAGCTTCGGTCGGGACGAACGGTTCCTTGCACCGATCGCACAGCCGACGTGCCAGGCGTTGGGCGAGCACGCAGTCGACCGCCGACGTCACGAGGAACGGCTCGATGCCCATCTCGATCAGGCGCAGCGGCGTCGAGGCGAGCGTCGTTGGTGTGCAGCGTCGTCAGCACGAGGTGCCCGGTGAGGGCCGCCTCGATGGCGATGACGCCGGTCTCGCGGTCGCGGATCTCGCCGACGAGGATGATGTCGGGGTCCTGGCGCAGGATCGAGCGCAAGGCGTTGGCGAACGTGAGGCCGGCCTTCGGGTTCGTCTGCACCTGGTTGACGTTGGCGAGCCGGTACTCGACCGGGTCCTCGACCGTGACGATGTTGCTCGATTCGACGTTGAGCAGGTTGAGCGTCGCGTACAGCGTGGTCGTCTTGCCCGAGCCGGTCGGGCCCGGTGACCAGGATCGCGCCGTACGGCTTGCGGAACGACTGCTCGTACTGCGCAAGCTGCGACGGCAGGAAGCCGAGACTGGCCAACGACTGCACGCTGCTGGCGCGGTCGAGGATACGCATCACGATCTTCTCGCCGTGCACGGTCGGCAGCGTGGAGACGCGCAGGTCGACCGACTGCGCCGTCGACCGTCAAGCTGATCCGGCCGTCCTTGGGCACTCGCCGCTCGGCGATGTCGATGTCGGCCATCACCTTGAGGCGCGAGATCACGCCCGGGATGATCGACCGTGGTTGACGCATCCGCTCATGGAGCACCCCGTCGATGCGGATAGCGGATGCGCAGGTCGTGCTCGGTCGGCTCGACGTGGATGTCGGACGCCCGTTCCTGCACCGCCTGCAGGATGATCAGGTTGACGAACTTGACGATCGGGGCTTCCTCGACGACTGCGCGCAGCGTGGCCAGGTCCTGGTCTGCTCCTCGAACGAGTCGTCGACCACGATCTGGGCGACGTTGTTGACTTCCTGGTCGAGCTTGCGGCGTTCGCCGAGCAGGTCGGCCAACTGGGTCGGGGTGATCGGGACGCGGGTGAAGCGCTCGTCGAGCAGCGCACGAAGGTCGTCGACGGCCCGCAGATCGCCCGGATTGACCATCCCCACGATCAGCTCGCCGTTCTCGCGACGCAACGGCACGGCCTGGTACCTGATGCCCGATGTGCTCGGGCAGAAGCGCTCCGCAGCGCCGGGTCGCTCAACTCGGCTCCTGGCGGTGGTTTCTCCGTGTTGGCCACCGGTACCGGGAGCGTGGTTGCATCCATCACCCGCTTGTGTCGGCCGTCTCGGCCCCGCAATGGACCAGAAGTCCCCTTTTCGGGCTCAGGCTCCAGTGATCTCCTTCGTGGAGATGTGCCGGATCGTGAAGCTCTGCGGGTTGGCGGTCGTCCAGTTGAACCCGAGCGACTTCAACCCCTCCAGGGGATAGGTGATGTTGAGGTTGGCGTGGGCATCGAAGCTTCCCGTGTACAGCGCGCCGACGTACGTGACCGAGTTGGCGTTCTTCTTCACCGGCGTGAACGCACCGGTGGTGTATGTCAGCATCGGGACGTTCGGGTTGCCGAAGTTGTTCGGCAGAAGGATCGAACCACCGTTGGTCGAGATGATGGACAGCTGTGCCGCAGTGGTGCCGACCTTCGACACGCTGCCCGGCAAGGTGATGCTGCCGGCCGCGATGATGGTCATGTCACCCGTCAGGGCGCCGAGATCGCCGAGATCCACGTCGCCAGGGAAGTAGAAGACCCCCTTGTTCTGCCGCAGATGATCGGCGAAGAACGCCGCACCGGTCGCGTATTGCGTGTACGAGCCGACCGGGTAGTCGGGGTTGGGCCACGCGAATGACGGCAGCGTCTGGAGCGGCACCGGCAGAGGCCGGAGGTTCGGCGGCTGACAGGTGCCCTTGACAGGAGGGTTGGGGCAGTGACCGGCGCTGTAGATGTCGAGCGTCCCTCCGGCGGCGACATCGTTGACGCCACGCGCGCTGCTGAGGCTGACGTTGTGGTTCGCGAACAACGATCCGACGAAGGTCGCCTTGCCCGCATCGACGTTGCCGACGACATAGATGTCACCCGTGAACGTCTTGGCCTGGCTGGGCAGGATGAGGTCGCCGCCGATGTAGACCTTGCCGGTCACGGACCAGTTGGCGCCGTCGAGCGTCCCGAGCGTGAAGAAGCCGTAGGTGAAGGCGACTGGAACGAGTTCGACGACTTGTTGCATCGTTCGTTGAGCGTTCGAGGCCGTGCCGATCGAGGTGAGCATTCGTCTGAACGGCTCGCCGGTGACGGGGCTGATGGTGACGTCGTACGAGGCGCCGCTGGTGTCGTACGTGCCCGAGTCCACGGTCATCGAGGCGTCGGTCGTGAGGGCCGACGCGGCATCGACGAGTCCGGCCGACGCGGCATCAACCGCCTGTTGACGCTGCCGGTCGTTGTTCGACGCCGTGCTCTGACGGGCGGCGAACGACAGCAACACGCCGGCAAGCGCGAAGACGATGACTGAGACGATGGCGGCCATCACTAACGCCGAGCCGCGATCGGTCGGGCGATGTTCGGCAGCTTCGGACCTGCCTCGAACGTTGTGATTCAGCATTGTCCCCACGCATTCCTCCCAGCGATTGTTGTTTGCATACGGAACTCGCCACCGTTGGCGGATCGGATCGGTATGTCGACGACGACCGTCCGCAGCGGTGTCATCAGCTGGGTGAACGCGGTCGTCGTCGACCCGACGTTGCCGATGACCGACCGCGAACTGGCACCTTCGGTGCGGATGACCTCATCGCCGATGATCTCGTACGTGATTCCCGCACCTGGCGAAGCGACGGTTTGGAAGTTCAACACGTTCGTGGGGCCGGCCTGGTTCGGGGCCGGTTCGTTGATGCAGACCGCTGATCGCAGCTCACGGTCCAACGTGGCCGACACCAGCCGGGCGGCATCAACGGCGTCAGAAGCTGCTCTCGATGCGGTTCGCGGCCCGTTCTGCCAGCCCGAGGGTCGCCGAGATGATCACGACGACCACGGCCGTATGGCCATGGAGATCATCGAGCTCGATCAGCGTCGCGCCCCGGTCAACCCGGTCTGCAGCGGCATCCATCGTCGTCATCCCGCCTTCGTCAGCCAGGTGCTGTGGGCGGCGACCCGTCCATAGTTGACCTCGACGGTGAACGCGTCTGTTCCTACCCCGGGCAGCGCGTCGAGCATCGATGGTGTGATGGTCACGGCGACCGAGATGACGAGCATCGGTTGGGTCTTGACGGCGGTGAGCAACGAGAATTGACGATCGCCGACCGAGAACGTCGACGTGCCCGTCCAATCGGCTCCCGGAGCGACGGCCACCGGTGCGGCGTACGCGGTGCCGTCCCACATCTGCACCGTGGTGCTGAAGCTGAGGGTTGGCGCGGTCGTGGTGAAGCCCGCCGCGGCCGACGCGGTGGCCGTGAATTCGCCGACCTTGACCATCCCGTCGGGGATTCCCGAAAGCGAGAAGATGCTCAGCGCCGGCGCGTTCAGCGTGGCCGCTGCTCGCACGCCGCCCACCGCGTCGTGGTCGACCGAGGTCGCGGCCGACCAACCGTCAGCGAACGACCACAAGGTGCCGGTCAGGCCGCCACTGTTGAAGGTGGCCGTCGAGCCGGCTGTCGGCGTGACCGTCGCACTGGCCCACGGCACGATGTCGGCGACCCCGGCGAACGGGCAGGCAGGCACGCACGCATCGGTCTTGGCGTTGGCGGCCAACGCGGTTGCCCCGGCCGGCGGTACGGAGACCACGAGTCCGCCACCGGTCGGCAGGCTCGGGCAGAAGAAGTAGCCACCGAGTCCGGACGCGGTGTTGAGCGTGGTGGTGCTGGAATCGTTGTCGGCGATGTCGGTGATGCTGACGACGGGACAGTTGTCAACAGCGATCGGGTCGCTGCGGCGCGCACGTCGACGAGTCGATGCGGCTGTGAGCTTCGACGTGGGCTGATGCGCTGGTTCCCGAACCGATGGCGGTGCGCAGGGTCGAAGCGATGGTGTCGGAGCGTGCGCTCGCCAGGGCGACGTGCACATCGTCGAAGGTGTCTGCGCCCAGGCACCCACCGAGGGTGATCAGCCCATCCGTCACTTCGGCCGAACCCTTGCTCGACGGGAATGAGGTGTAGTCGAGCGGGAACACCAGTGACGAGAAGCGCATGCTGTGTGGCGTCGATGTCGGCGACGGCCACTCGACCACGACCGTGACGTGCCGATAGCCGGTGCCCTGGCCCGCGGGCGGTGGCACCGTGGTGACGAACGTGCGGAGTGTGAAGGTGGTCCCCACGGAGGCCTTGGTCGTCTTGTAGGGCGTGGTGCCACCGAAGAACAGATCCTCGCCGCCGAACTTCAACGGCGTCCCGGCGGTGACCAACGGATCAGCGGTGGTCACACCCGTGCCGGTCGCAACACTCGTCCAGTCGGCGCCCTGCATGTTCTCGATCATCTGCTTGGCCAGCGAGACACCGATCGTGCGTTGCCGGCCGGTCGTCACGCCCTGCGCGGTTGCCCCCAACGTGGTCAGCAAGCCGAGCAGTGCGCCGACGATCACGGTCATCGCGATGATCTGCTCGATCAGGCCGAAGCCCTTGTCGGCCGGGAACATCCGGCTGCGATGGTTGGTGTGAATTCCCACACCACTCGTGTCGGCCAACCTGGCTGACTGGTGACTGCTCGTTCACCACATGGGGGAACCGTTGTCGGCGGCGGGTCGAAGAGGCCGACTACAGCGTGCGAGAGCGAGGAGAACGGCCCATGGCCGCAACTGTTGTTGGATTGGATGTCGGCACCAACGCCGTGCGTGCCGTGGAGATCGAGCTCGGCGACTCTCCGCTGATTCGGCGGATGGGTCAGGTCGGCCTGCCCGTTGGCGCGGTGGTCGATGGCGAGGTCGCCGATGTCGGTGCCGTGTCGATCGCACTCCAGCAGCTGTGGACGCAGGCGGGCTTCACGTCGCGCAAGGTCCGCGTGGGCATGTCGTCGGCGCGGGTGATCGTTCGCACGCTCGAGATGCCGGGACTGTCGCACGACGAGCTGATGTCGACCATCCGTCTCCAGCTCGACGACTACGTCCCACTGCCGGCAGAGGAGACCGTCTTCGACATCCGGACCATGGATGGGTCCGAGCCGAGCAGCGAGACCGTGCAACTGCTGCTGGCCGCGACGCACCAGGATGCTGTCCAGCCGCTGCTGATGGCAGTGCAGGGAGCCGACCTCAAGGTGGCCGCCGTCGACGTCATTCCGGCCGCGTTGGCGCTGGCCCTGACACACGTCGAGCCCGATCAGGACGACAGCGTCGATGTGGTGCTGTCGATCGGCGCCGGGACCGTCGTCGTCGTCGCCGCACGGGCCGGCGAACCAGTGTTCTCGCGAACGCTCACCAACACATCTGGTCGGCTGACCACCGAACGCATTGCCAGCCGGCTCGGCATCGCCGAGGTCGACGCCGAGCGTTACAAGCGACTCGGGGTCACCGAGGATCCGGCATCTGCGGTGGCAATCCGAACCAGCCAGGAGAGCGTGGGGGAGCTGATCTCCGAAGTGGAGGCGTCGCTGGCTTTCTACGCCGAGCAGCCCGGCTCGTTGCACGTACGTCGCCTGCTGTTGACCGGGGGCGGTTCGCAACTGCCCGGCCTCACGATGGCACTCAGCGATGCGCTCGGAATCGACGTCGAATGCGCAGACCCATTTGCGCGTGTTCGCCTCGGGAACACCGGCTTCGAACCAGCGGACCTCCCGTTCCTCGCGCCGTACATGGCCGCTGCACTGGGCGTTGCGCTGGGTCAGGCTCGGCCGAAGGACAGGCGAATCGATCTGACACCGGTTGCCAGGCGCCCACAGCGCACGTTCGGAGCGCGCCGCCTGCTCATCAGCGCCGGTGCGGTGATCCTCGTCGGAGCCGTTGGCGCGCTGTACGTGCACACTGGCAGCCAGATCACCGCTGAACAGGACCAACTCGTCACCTTGAACGCGCAACTCGCCGACCTGCGGACGCAGATCGCCGCTCGGGCGCCGGCTGCCAGTGCCGGGGTCCGACGCCGGGGTTGCCGCGACCCCGGAAGCCGTCGCGGCCAGCGTTGCCACGACCAACATCGATTGGTTGCTGGTCGAGCGCGCCGTCGAAGAGACCGGAGCGCCCCTCGGCGTGGTGTTCTCCTCGATACAGGGCGTGCTCACGCCGTCGACGGCTGTTGCCGCGACGCCCGGCTCCGTGGCTCCTCCTGGGTCGGTGACGCTGACGGCGACCGCTCCCAGTCTTCCGATGGTCGCTGACTGGATCGACGTGGTTGCGGCCGATCCCCGGTTCGCCGAGCCATGGGCGTCGGGCTTCACCATCGCCACCCAGGCCGACGGCTCGACAGCGGTTCAGTTCTCGATCGAGATGAAGGTGACCGACGCCAACCTCGTCGATCGCAGTTCGACGACGGAGGTGCAGCCATGAACCGCAGTCGCAAAGACCTGGCGATGATGGCCCTGATGGGTGTGCTGCTCCTGTTCGCGGTCTACAACTTCGTGTTCAAGCCGCAGCAGAGTGAGTTGTCCGGCGCACGTGACGACCGAGCCACGGCCGAGCAGAGCGTCTCCGACGCCCAGTTGGCGCTGCTGACACCGATCGACACGTCGAATGCGGTGCCGAATACCGACCCCGACCGCGGCACCTCTGGCGGTTCCTGCGGACCCAGCCATCACCGACCTGCTCCGGCAGCTCCAGGCCGTAGCCGACAGCACCGGCGTCGCGCTGGCCTCGGTGGGGCCGACCCCGCTGGCCGAGAACCCGAGCGGCCCTGGCGGCTCGATGCAGATCTCGATCTCGGCCTCGGGCCCCCATGCGTCGGTGCAGGCCTACCTCGACGCGCTGCGCACGATGCCACGGCTGCTCGTGATCGAGCAGATCGGCATCAGCGTGCAGCCGGCAGGCGCCGACGGCACACCACAGTCGGACCAGCTGCAGTTGTCGGCGCGTGTCTTCACGCTGCGCCCGCCATTCGGGTGCCGTCGTCGTGGACTCCCGCCGCTGCTGCCACCCCGACGCCCTGAACCTCGCATCAGTCGTGCGAGCAGTTTCGGAAAAGGGGGAATTCGTGCAGTGGTGCACAGATCCCGGCCGACTCAGCAAAGCAACAACACAGGTACCGGAGGTACACAAAATGAACAGCTCCCCCACAGAACGCAGAGAAGACAAGGGATTCACCCTCATCGAGTTGATGGTGGTCGTCTTGATCATCGCCATCTTGTTGGCGATTGCCATCCCAACCTTCCTCGGCGCCCAGAACAAGGCCAAGGACCGCAGCGCCCAGTCATCGGCCCGCAACGCCCTGACCACCGCCAAGACCCTCTATGCCGATGCCGGTACCTACACCGACGCCAGCGTCGCCAAGCTACCAAGTCGAGCGAGCCATCCCTGACATTTGTGATCGCCGCCACCCCGTCGACGACCCGAAGACCGTGTCGGTCGCCGTGGTCGGGACGGACACTGACACCTGGTATGCCGCAGTGCTGTCCCAGACCGGCACCTGCTTCTACATCAAGGATGCGGTCGGCGCAGGCGGCCCGGGAACAGTTTATGCGAAGACCACGGTCGCGACGGATTGCACCGTGCCAAGGCAGAGTCGCGGATGCCGTTGCCTTCTCCAAGACCGGGTGGTGACACTAGCCTCGAATCGGGTGAGTCAGCCTCACGGTTGACTCGCTGGCCCGAGAAGGCGAGCCACCTCCGGTCTACGGACCGCCGACTCGGCGCCTTGATGCGTCCGTCCGAAAGGACGGGCGCATCGCCGCGTCACGGGTCAGATCGCCCGAGACAGGCGCTCGTTGGCTTCTTTCATCCATTGCTTGCCGTCTGCAATCTCTTCGTCGGTCAACGGTCCGTACATCTCGTCGAGCTTGTCGAGCAGTTCCAGGATCGGGTCTTTGCGCAACCGGGTTCGAACGCCTCGATGACGAAGCGGAAACCTCACCAGGGCCGACCCGGCTCTTCAGTTCCTCGAGCAACGTCGTCGTCAATGGTGATCGTGATCCGGGATGTCAGCCATAGCGGAATCAGATCACACGTACGATCAGATCGCTGGAACCCGATTTCGCAGGTGCTCGTGCACGAAGTACACGCCGCGTTCTTCGACCGTGGCCAGCACGCCGTCGGCATCGAGGCCGGCGTTGTGCGATCGCTGCACACGATTGCAGATGTCGACGTCTTGGCCGTGCACCAACCTGTGCGCCGACACGATCAACTGGCGCGAGGCGTCGTCGATCTCGGGGCGAATGTAGAGCCGTCGCTCGACCCTCGTGGTCGTGGCGTCGAGCGGCTCCATCCACATCGCCATGTACGCCCCGGGGAACACGTTCATCATCAGGTTCGGCCACACGGTGAGGTATCCGCCGATCCCGTACGGCCCGTTCATCGGCACCGCCGCCAACTCCTCCCAACCGGGCTCGCCGGGCAGCAGCGTCGAGCGGATCTCGTCGATCCGCGAGCCGTCGGGTCGCAGGGGCCGGTCCCACGCGTACAGCGTGATCCCGTCGGAGACCATCGGGTAATCCTCGTTCGCGGTGGTGTCGATCTCCGGATGAACGAACGGAGTGTGGTAGTTCTCGCTGTAGTTCTCCAGCAGCACCTTCCAGTTGAACTGCCGGTCGTTGGTCTCCGACAGCGCCAACTGCATCGACTCCAACGGGTAGGCGTCGATCGCCCGGCCGAGCGGACCGGCATCGAATGGCGGCGCAGCCTCGTCGAAGCACACCAGCACCATTCGGCGCCACTGCGCCAACTGCACCGGCTTCAGCGAGTAGTCGGCGACATCGAAGCCCTCCGGCTCGCCGACGCCAGACGCGCGCGCCAGCGATCCGTCGAGTTGGTACAGCCACGAGTGGTACGGGCAGCGGATCAGCGAACTGGCGTGCGTCTCGCCGTCCTCACACAACGGCGAGGCGCGGTGACGACACACGTTGAGGAACGCGCGCAGCACGCCGGCCTTGTCGCGGACGAACAACACCGGCAGCCCACCGGCCACCCGTGCGGTCCACGAACCCGCAGCAGGCATCTCGTCGACCACGCCGGCGCAGACCCAGTCGCGCTGGAAGATCGTCTGACGCTCGCGCTCGTGGAACTCGGCGCTGCTGTATGCCGATGCCGGCAACGTCGTCGCCTTCCGGATTCCACTCGGGTCGGGGATCTCGCGCAGTGCCACGACCACTCAGATTACGTGATGCGAGTCAGTAGCCGGCGAGGGGGGATTCCAGGCGGCGGCGCACGGCCTCGCTGATCTTGTCGTTGAAGGCGCGCATGTGCGACTCGATCAGCGCCGCGGCGCGTTCGCCGTCACCGTCGACCAGTGCGGCATGGATGGCGCGGTGCTCGGCGATCACGTGATCGAGCGCGGCCACGTCGGCCAGGTAGAGGTGCCACAACCGATCGCTCTGGGCGTACAGCATGTCGAGTGTCGCTGTCAGGAAGCGGTTGTCGGCGGCCGCCCAGACGATCTCGCGGCACTCCCGATCGATCTCCAGCAGTTCCGTGGAGGTGCTCTCGGCGTGAGCGCGGGCCAGCGCAGCAGCCATCGCTTCCCAATCGGCGGCACGACCGCGGGCGCTGGCCAGGCGCATGACGTACGGCTCGAGGATCGCTCGTGTCTCGTAGAGCGTCGACAACTCCGACACATCGATGCTCGACACGAACATGCCGCGGCGGGGGATGATCGTGACGAACTGATCACGTACGAGACGCTGCAGGGCCTCGCGGATGGGCGTGCGCCCGAGGCCCAACTGGGCCTGCAGCGCGTCGTCGCGCACCACCGCCCCGGGGGCCAGTTCGAGCGTCACGATCATCCGCCGGATCGCTTGAAACGCTTGCTCGCTCAGTGATAGGTTCGTGATATCGCAAAGATATATCAGACGGCCTTGAATCACAAGGCACAGAGGGAGATGACCGAGATCGAGTGACTCAACGACCCAGACGGTGCCGACCAGCGCCAAGTGCGTGATCATCGGCGCCGGCATCGTCGGGAACTGCCTGGTCGGCCATCTCAGCCGGCTCGGCTGGACCGACATGGTGCAGATCGACAAGGGCCCGCTGCCCAACCCCGGTGGGTCGACCGGCCACGCGTCGAACTTCATCTTCCCCACCGATCACAACAAGGAGATGGCGTTCCTCACCCTGGAGAGCCAGCACCAGTACATCGACCACGGGCTGAACAACACGTCCGGCGGCATCGAGGTGGCCCGCAAGCCGGAGCGCATGGAGGAGTTCAAGCGCCGCATGACGTCGGCCAAGGCGTGGGGCATCGACTCCCGACTGGTCACCCCGGCCGAGATCAAAGAGCTCGTGCCGTTCATCAACGAAGAGATCCTGCTCGGCGGGTTCTACACACCCAGCGTGTCGTGCGTCGACTCGCTGGAGACCGGCACGCTGATGCGCAACGAGGCCGTCGACGCGGGTGCGCTGCAGGTGTTCGCCAACACCGAGGTGCTCGACATCGAGACCGAAGACGGCCCCGGCGGGCCGAAGGTCGTCGCGGTCGTGACCAACAAGGGTCGCATCGAGGCCGAGTACGTCGCCATCGCCTGCGGCGTGTGGAGCCCGCGCATCGCCAAGATGGCGGGGGCCAACATCCCGCTGACCCCCGCAGTGCACCAGATGGCCGACGTCGGCCCGATCGACATCTTGCAGCAGAGCGGCAAGGAGGTCGCCTACCCGATCGTCCGCGACATGGACACGTTCTGCTACGAGCGCCAGACGGCCGGCTCGATGGAGGTCGGCTCGTACGCCCACCGCCCGATCTTCATGCACCCCGACGACATCCCCTCGAACGAGGCATCGGCGCTGTCGCCGACCGAGCTGCCGTTCACCGCCGACGACTTCGACCAGCAGTTCGAAGAGGCGATCGACCTGATGGACATGCTCGGCGAGGCCGAGATCCGCTACGCGATCAACGGCCTGCTGAGCCTGACCCCCGACGCCAACCCGGTGCTCGGCGAGACCGTCGAGGTGCGCAACCTGTGGTGCGCCGCCGCCGTGTGGATCAAGGAAGGCCCCGGCATCGCCCAGATCGTGGCCGAGTGGATGACGTACGGGTACCCGCACCTGTGCGACCCGCACAGCACCGACATCAGCCGCTTCTACCCGCACGAGAAGACCGAGCACCACATCCTCGCCCGCTGCGCCGAGCACTTCAACAAGACGTACGGGATCGTGCACCCGCGCGAGCAGTGGGCCAGCCAGCGCGGCATGCGCCGCAGCCCGTTCTACGCGCGAGAAGAGGCATTGGGCGCCGTGTTCTTCGACGCCCGTGGTTGGGAGCGTCCGCAGTGGTTCGAGAGCAACGCCAAGCTGAAGGACAAGTTCCCCGAGGCGTTCACCCCGCGCCAGCACGAGTGGGACGCCCGCTGGTGGAGCCCGATCACCAACGCCGAGCACCTGCAGATGCGCGAGAGCGTCGGCATGGTCGACCTCACCGCGTTCAACGAGTTCGACATCACCGGGCCCGGGGCGATGGCCTACCTGCAGTACATGTGCGTGAACAACGTCGACGTCGCCGTCGGCCGCAGCGTCTACACGCCGCTGCTCACCCAGCACGGCGGGTTCCGTGGCGACCTCACCATCCAGCGCCTCGGCACCGACCACTTCCGCATCATCACCGGTGCCTTCGACGGCGGCCGCGACAACTACTGGTTCAACAAGTACATGCCGACCGACGGTTCGGTCACGTTCACCGATCGTTCGCAGGGGATCTGCACGCTCGGCGTGTGGGGCCCCAATGCGGAAAAGACGATGGCCAAGATCGTCACCGATCAGTCGAAGCCCTACGACGTGTCGCAGGCCGGCTTCCCGTACGGCGCGGTGCGCGAGGTGCTGATCGACGGTGTGCCGTGCATCATGTTCCGCATCTCCTACGTCGGTGAGAACGGCTGGGAGATCTACACCAACATGGAGCACGGGCTGCGGCTGTGGGACACCGTCGCCGAGGCCGGCAAGGAGTTCGACATCATCCCCGTCGGCATCGGGGTCTACGCCGTGACCGGTCGCATCGAGAAGGGCTACCGCCTGATGGGCGCCGAGCTGGAGAGCGAGTACAACCCGGTGGAAGCGGGGTTGGCCCGACCCAAGGTGAAGTCGGCCGACTTCATCGGCAAGGAGGCCTACCTCAAGGCACGTGACGAGTCGCCGGCGGCCATCATGTGCACGCTGTCGATGGATTCGCTGCGCTGTGCCGAGGGCTACGACCGGTTCCCCACCGGTGGCAACGAGCCGATCCTGACCCTCGAAGGCGAGCGAATCCTCGACGCCAAGGGTCGCGTCTCGCGGGTGACCACCGCCGGCGCCGGGCCGTCGGTCGGCAAGTTCCTGCTGCTGGCCTACCTGCCGCCCGAGCACGCCGTGGAAGGCACCAAGTTGCAGGTGATGTACATGAACGAGCTGTACCCGGTGACGGTGGAGCGCGCCGGTGCCAAGCCGCTGTTCGATCCCGACGACTCGCGGATGAAGTCATGAAGATCCTGGTGTGCGTGAAGCGCGTGCCGGCGCCGGGTGCGCGGATCAACATCACCGCCGACGGCCAGGCGATCGACACCGCGTTCCTCGGGTTCACCATGAGCCCGCACGAGGAGTGTGCGGTCGAGGAGGCAGTGCAACTCGTCGAGCAACACGGCGGCGACGCAACCGTGCTGACCCTCGGTCCCGCGGAGGCCGACGAGCAGCTGCGCTACGCGGCCAGCCTCGGTGTGGCCAGCGCGGTGCTGCTGCCGATCTCCGGGCCGGACTGGGACCCGCAGCGCACCGCCGCGGCGATCACCGCAGCGGTCATCGACATCGAGGCCGCCGACGGTCCGTTCGACCTGATCCTGTTCGGCAACGAATCGGCCGACTCCGGCGGCTTCCAGGTCGGCATCCGTGTGGCCCACGCGCTCGGCCGTCCGGTGGTCAACGGCATCAAGGGGATCGAGGTGCAAGGCGACATGCTCCGCGCCCGTCGCGAGGCCGACGTCGGTGTCGAGGTCTACGAGGTGCCGATGCCCGCCGTGCTCGGCGTGAAGGAAGGCATCAACCTGCCGCGCTATCCGACGATGAAGGGACGACTTGCTTCCAAGAAGGTCGCTGTCGCCCAGGTCGTGCCGGCGGGCGAACCGGGAGGCCAACAGATGGTCACGCTGCTGCCCGCCGCCGAACAGGTCAGCGCCACCGTGATCCTCGGCACCGGCCCGGAGGCCGCCGGCGCCGTGGTCGACATGCTCGAAGAGATCGGCGTGCTGAAGTGATCCTGGTCGTCGTCGAGCACGATCGAGGCACGATGTCGCCGGCCACGTGGGAGGCGCTCGCCGCTGCCAACAAGCTCGGCGAGACCCATGCCCTGACGATCGGGAAGGCCGCCGACGGCCTGGTCGAACAGATCGGCGTCTTCGGTGCCGCAACCGTGCATCAGGTGCACGACGATCTGCTGGTCGACTACGGGCCCGAGGCGTGGGGCGCCGTGGTGGCCCAGGCCACGACGATGCTGAGCCCCTCGATCGTGATGGCCACGGGGACCGATCGCGGCAACGAGGTCATGGCCCACGCCGCGGCGATCCTCGACCTGCCGATGGTCGCCAACGTGATCGAGTTCGCCGACGACTCGCTGGTGCGCGTTCGTTGGGGTGGGTCGCTGCTGGAGCGTTGCACGCTCGACGCGCCGGTCCGCCTCCTCACGATCGCCCATCACGCGTTCGCCGCAGTCGAATCGCCGGTGACCGCGATGGCCTCGCCGATGGGGGTCGACCTCGACCCGAACCTCGGCCGCACGATGATCCGCGAGCGGGTCGAACGTGCTGCCGGCGTCACGCTGGCGACCGCCCCGGTCGTGGTCAGCGGCGGCCGCGGCGTCGGCTCGGCCGACGGGTTCGCGCCGTTGCAGGAGCTGGCAACCGCACTCGGTGGCGTCGTCGGCTGCAGCCGTGCGGTGACCAACAACGGGTGGCGCAACCACACCGATCAGGTCGGCCAGACCGGTACCCGCATCGCGCCCGACATCTACATCGCCTGCGGCATCTCCGGGGCGATCCAGCACTGGGTCGGGGCGATGGCATCGAAGAAGATCCTGGCGATCAACATCGACCCGGAAGCCAACATGGTGACCAAGGCCGACTACGCGGTGATCGGCGATCTGCACCAGGTGGTGCCGGCGATCACCGCCGAGGTGCAGCGCCGTCGCGGCTAACCCGTGACTTCCTTGCCACGCAGGTACAGCGAGCCGAACCGGTTGGCGAGGAAGTCGGACAACGCGCACTGCTCCTGACGCACGAAGCCGCGCTGGGGCAGCTTGCCCTCGCGCATCAGGTCGGCCATCGTGCAGATGCCGGCGGCGGTGGTCAGCTGGATCGCCGAGAGTCGCGCCCCGTTGACCTCCGACGCATACACCTTGCGGGCGAAGGTCTCCTGCATCAGCAACCCGTTGCGCGTCCCCGACGCCGTCACGAAGATCAGCACCACGTCTTGGTAGGTGATCGGGATGGCTGCCTCCAGCAGTTCCTTCAGCAGGTCGCGCCGTCGCGACAAGCGCAGGTCGGTGATCAGCATCTTGATCGCCGCACAGTGGCCCGGGTACCGGACGGTCTTGTAGTTCAGCGTCTCGACCTCGCCGAGCAACGTCTCGCACAGCGTGCCGAGTCCGCCCGAGGTGTTGAACGCCTCGTAGTCGACGCCGTCGAGTGAGAACGCCTCGACCTCCTCCAGCGGCAGCACCTCGAGCATCTTGCCGTCGACGATCGCCTCGCATGGGTTGCAGTACTCGTTGATCAGGCCATCGGTCGACCAGGTGAGGTTGTACTTGAACGCGTTGGTCGGGAACTGCGGCAAGGCACCGACGCGCATCGAGATCGAGCGGATGTCGTCGAAGGAGCGGGCGAGTTCCGCGGCGGCGATCGACACGAAGCCCGGTGCCAGACCGCACTGCGGCACCAGCGCCGACGTTGCGTCGATGGCCAGGCTCTTGACCACGCGCGTCGAATCGACGTCTTCGGTGAGGTCGAAGTAGTGAGCACTGGCGTTGCGCGCCGCCGTGGCGATGATCGACGTCGCGTGGAAGGGGGCAGCGCTCATCACCATGTCTTGGCCGTCGATGTTCGCGGCGAGCGCGATGGGGTCGGTGATGTCGGTCTCGAAGCAGCGAACGCCCCGGGCGCGCAGCGGGGCCAGTGCCGACTCATCACGGTCGATGACCGTCACGTCGAACTCAGGAGCAGACGACAACAGTTGCACGATCGCTTGACCGATCTTGCCGGCGCCGACGAGTGTCAGCTTGGTGGCCGACGGGGAAGTCATCGGGCGACAGTACACCACGGCCTCCCGTGGGCGCTCTGGTGCGCATGGCAGGCTGGGGCCCCATGGAACGCAGCGACGACGGCCCGTCACTGAACCGCGACATCGCCATGGCGACATGGAGCCTGTTCGTCGGCTTGGCCATGTTGCTGCTGGCGGCCGGGTTGTTCGGCACGCTGCTGGGTGTTCGCTCGGAGTTGATCAAATTGCCGACGGCCGTCAGCAGCCTGATCAGCGCCTCGTACTACGGCGGGTTCCTCGTCGGCTCGCGCGTCGCCCTGTCGGCGCTCAGTCGCGTCGGGCACATTCGCGTCTACGCGGCGCTGGCCTCGTTGCTGTCGGCGGCGATGCTCGCCGTCGGCTTGACCGAGTCGGCGCCGGCGTGGGCCTGGTTGCGGTTCGTGACCGGGCTGTGCCTGGCGGGTCAGTACGTGGTTGCCGAATCGTGGCTCAACAACCTGGCGACGAACGAGAACCGTGGGCGGTTGCTGGCCATCTACGCGGTCGTCACGTCGGGCGCGTTCGGCATCGGTCAGCTCCTCCTGTTCGCCATCGACGCTCGTGTCATCACCGGGTTCGCGATCGCCAGCATCATCACGTCGCTCGCTGTGGCACCGGTGGCCTTGTCGGAAGACGCGGTGGCGCCGATGATGGTCAAACGCGAACACATCTCGTTGCGTGCGCTGGCGCACCTGGTGCCCACCGGCGTGTTCTCGTGCCTCATCGTCGGCATGGCCCACGGGGCATTGACCGGCATGGCCGCGATCTACGCGACCCGCGTCGGCCTGTCGACCGGCCACATCGGTCTGTTCGTCGCGGCCCCGAACATCGGTGGGATGTTGTTGCACTGGCCGGTGTCGGCCGCATCGGACGACATCGATCGCCGCGCCGTCGGCTTCGCCGCCTCGATCGGCGCCATCGGGGCCGCGGTGCTGTTGCTGCTCGGCCCGTCGAGCAGTCCGATGGCGTTGCTGCTGGTCACCGCGCTCGGCGGGTTCAGCTATCCGCTGTACTCGATCGCCGCGGCATACACCAACGACTGGATCGAGCCCGAGCACGTCAATGCCGCGGCGTCGCAGCTCGTCAGGTTGTACGGCCTCGGTGCGGTCATCGGTCCGTTCATCGCCGCCGGCCTGATGATCGTCGGTGGCCCGAAGGGTTACTTCTGGGCCGCCATCGGTCTCCACGCGTTGTTGGCGACCTTCTTCGTCTACCGCATGAAGGCCTGGCGGGCGCCGTTCGCCAAGCGTCCGTGGCGCGAGGTGTCGTTGCCGGCCCGAGCGTTCTTCGTGCCCGCCACGGTGGTGGCCATGGGCCGCCGCTATCGCAGCAAACGCCCCCGCTGAACGTCGCGGCTCAGCCGGCGATCGCACCGATCTGGGAGTCGAAGTCGGGCGTCGACATCAACGCCTTGCAGCGTTCGAAGCGGCCCACGGCATACGCCCAGAAGTCGTCAGCGGGATTGCCGTTGACGTGTTGGATCACACCCCACAGCGTCCACAGCAGATCGCACAGGGCCTTGTACGCGACCATGCGGCCGCGCTGGTCGGCCGGTGGGTCTCCGGAGAAGTAGGCGCGCAGCAACGCGTCGTCCTGCTCGGGCCCGAACTCACCTTCGACCGACAGATCTCCGAGGTCCCACATCGGATCGTTGTTGCCCGCGTACTCGTAGTCGATGATGAACATCCGTGTGCCGGTGTCGAGGAAGTTCTCGCACAACGGATCGCAATGACTCGGAACGAGCGGAGCGGGCCGCGCCTCGAGTGCGGCGCGCACGACCTCGGCTTGCCCCTGCACGTCGTCGTATCCGTGCGGAAGGGTCGCGCCCTTGGATGCCAGCAGTGCCTTGTACTCGTCGATCATCGGGAACAGGGTGAAGTCGGTGGCGAACGGCGCCGCGGTGGTGTGCAGTTGCCGGAATGCGTCGCCGGCGCGCCCGACCGCACCGAGATCGCCGAACCGCGCGGCGTTCATCGTCGCCGCGCCGTCGATGAACCGGGTGACCATCAGCCCGTCGGTCGCGTCGAAGAACTCGACCGGGGCATTGACGCCGGCGGCAGCGGCCGATCGAGCGGCGACCTCCTCGTCGACCCGGTTGATGTACTCGCTCGTGCCCTCGCCGGGGATGCGCAACACGTAACGATCGTCACCGATCGTCACCAGATGGTTCACATTGGTCAACCCGGCAAGTCGGGTCGTGGACGCATTGGTGGCCAATCCGGCTCGCTCGAGGAACGTGGAGAGGTCACTCACCACGTCATCGTGCCACGACCGGGCGCAAGTCGAGTGTCTCGTGTTCACCCCGATGCCGTGAAACACTCGACCGGAGCTATGCCTTCAGCCGGAGGTTCTTGGGGTCATAGAGGGCGCCGTCGTGGCGGACGGCAGGGATCGGTTCGCCGTAGACCTCGATCACGAAGTCGGTGCGCTCGGCGAGTTCGATCGGGAGGTAGCCATTGGCGATCGGCTTGCCGATCGTGTGCCCGAAGTTGGCGCTGGTGGTGAAGCCGACGACCGTGCCGTCGGCGATGATCGCCTCGCCGCTGACCGGGTAGGCCATCTCCTCGAGGGTGAACGTGCACAGCTTGCGGCTGATGCCGGCGTCGCGCTGCGCCTCCAGCGCGGTACGGCCGCAGAAGTCGCCGGCGCGCATGTTGACCCGCCAGGCCAGCCCGGCTTCCCACGGCGTGGTGTCGGGTGTGATGTCGGTCGACCAGTAGAGGTAGCCCTTCTCCATGCGCAGCGTGTCGATCGCCCGGTAGCCGACGTTGACGATGTCGTGAGGCCGGCCGGCTTCGCCCAACAACTCGTACACGTGCGCGGCATACGACGTGGGCACGTGCAACTCCCAACCGAGCTCGCCGACGTAGCCGATTCGCATGGCCAGCACCGGTGCTGAGCCGATGGTGATCTGGCGGGCAGTTGCGTACCGCAACGCGTCGTTCGACACGTCGTCCTCGCTGACCGCCTGCAGCACATCGCGCGCCATCGGGCCGCAGAGGTTGATCACCGCGTTGGCCGAGGTGAGGTCGCGGATCTGCACGCTGCCGTCGTCGGGTGCGTTCGACCGGATCCACCCCATGTCGTGGGCGCCGAACGCCGAACCGGTGACCACGTACCAGTGCTGCTCGCCGAGGCGGGTCATCGTCAGGTCGCACTCGATGCCGCCGCTGGTGTTGCAGAGCTGGGTGTAGGTCACCGTGCCGACGGGCTTGTCCATGTCGGCGACCGACAGCCATTGCACGGCGGCGAGTGCGCCGGGCCCGGTGATCTCGAACTTGGCGAACGACGTCTGGTCGATCAGGGCGACGCGTTCGCGAACGGCCCGGTGTTCCTCGGCGACATGCGGGAACCAGTTCGGTGCGGCGAACGACGGCCGATCGACGGGCTCGACCCCGGCCGGCGCGAACCAGTTGGGCCGCTCCCACCCGCCGCGTGACCCGAACACCGCGCCCTGGGCGCGCGAGCGCGTCGTGCAGCGGGCTGCGTTTCACGCCGCGTGCCGTCACGTGCTCGCTTCCCGGCGCCGCCAGCTTGTAGTGGTGGGCGTAGAGCTCGACCATGCGCGAGCCCATGAAGTGATGCGTCGTGTGGTGGAACGCGAAGCGCCGCACGTCGAGCGGCCACAGGTCGAGCGAGGGGCGGCCCTCCAAGATCCACTCGGCCATCATCTTCCCGGCGCCTCCGCCGGCGGCGATGCCGTACAGGAACCCGGTGGCGACGTAGTAGTTGTCGAGTTCGGGCACCTTGCCCATCACGAAATCAGCATCGGCCGAGTACGGGATCGGCCCATTGATCATCGTGCGGATCCCGGCTTGCTCGATCACCGGCGTGCGTTGCGCGGCCAGCGTGGCGAGTTGCTCGAAGCGATCGAAGTTCGGCTCCAGCAACTGCCGCTGGAACGGTGTTGGTACGCCGTCGTGACCGAACGGGAGTGTGTCGGGCTCGTACCCACCGATCAGCAGCCCCGGCCCATCGGGCTTGTAGTAGACGAGCAGATCCGGGTCGCGCATCGTCGGCATCCGGCGAAGCTCGGCCGGTGTGAAATCGGCGATCGGCCCGGTCAACACGTACTGGTGCTCGACGGCGACCGCCGGGATGCGCACGCCCGCCATCCGCCCGATCTCCATGCCCCACATGCCGGCAGCGTTGACGACCATCTCGCAGGCGATGTCGCCCTGATCGGTGTGCACGGTGCTGGCACGTCGGCCATCGACCGTGATCGATGTGACGGTGGTGTGCTCGCAGATGCGGGCGTTGCGCATGCGGGCACCCTTGGCGATCGCCTGGGTGACGCTGGCCGGATCGATGTACCCATCGGTCGGCAGAAACGCCGCGGCCAGCACGCCGTCGGTGGTCATCAGCGGGAACAGCTCCTGGGCCCGGTCGGCGCTGATGATCTCCATCGGCAGGCCGAAGCTCTTCGCCATCGTGGTCAGTCGCTTCAGTTCCATCACCCGCTCGGGCGAGCAGGCCAGCCGCAGGCTGCCGACCTGGTGCCAGTCGACCGCCTGCCCGGTCTCGGCCTCCAGCCGGCCGTACAGCTCGACGGAGTGTTCGAGCATGCGTGTGGTGTTGCGCGACGAGCGCAGCTGGCCGACCAGCCCGGCTGCGTGCCACGTCGCGCCATCGGTGAGCTGGTGTTGTTCGAGCAACACCACGTCGGTCTCACCCATCGCCGTGAGGTGGTAGGCGATGCTGCACCCGATGATGCCGCCGCCGATGATCACGATCCTGGCCTGGGACGGCAGTTGGTGCTCGGTCACGGACGGAGGTTAACGACGGGCACCCGTCCGGCCCGAATGACACCGTGGGTAGTGTGGCGGCCGATGGAGCACCGGCGGCTGGGCAACACCGAGATCGAGGTGTCGCAGGTGATCCTGGGTTGCGGCAACTTCGGTGGGATCGGCTCGGCGCCCGAGTTCTTCGGGCAGGGCACATCCAAGCCGGAGGCGTTCAGGCTGATGGACGCGGCATGGGACGCCGGCATCACCACGTTCGACACCGCCGACGCATACGGCGGTGGGAGCAGCGAGACGTTCATCGGCGAGTGGCTGGCCACCAAGGGCGCTGCGGTGCGCGATCGCATCGTCATCGCCACCAAGACCTACAACCCGATGTCGGCTGATGCGGACCACGGCCTGTCGCCGGGGCGCATCGCCCGCCAGATCGATGCGAGCCTGACCCGGCTCGGTGTGGAGCAGGTGGCGATGTACCTGGCGCACGAGTTCGACACCGAGGTCGCGCTGCATGCCACGCAGGCCGCCTTCGACGGGCTGATCCGGGCGGGCAAGATCGGCGCGGCAGGCGCGTCGAACTTCACCGACACGCAGTTGAGCGAAGCACTCGACTCCTCGGCTCGGATGGCGCAGGGACGATACGAGTGGGTGCAGAACTCGTTCTCGCTGCTGGATCGCGGCGACGCCGACTCGGTGTTGAAGCGCTGCCGAGCCGAAGGGCTGGGATACACCCCGTTCAGCCCGTTGGCGGGCGGCTGGCTGACCGGGAAGTACCGCCGCGGGCAGGCGCCACCGGCTGGGTCGCGCATGACGCTGCGCCCCGAGCCGTACCAGGCGTATCGAACCGACACCGTGTTCGACGCCTTGGAGGGCCTCGAAGCCCTTGCCGGCGATCACGGCACGACGATGGCCGTGCTGGCCCTCGCCTGGGCGCTCGCCCAGCCGGGCCTCACCGCGATCGTCATCGGCCCGGGCCGGTTGGATCACTTGGAGCCTGCGCTCATCGCTGCGGAATCACCGCTCACCCCCGAAATCACCAATCACATCTCGGAGCTCTTCTCATGGCCGTCCTGATCCTGTCCGACGCCGACGTTCGCCAGGTGCTCGACATGCCGGCGTGCATCACGGCGATGCGCGAGGTGCTGGCCGACCTCGCCCGCGATCAGCTGTACAACCCGTTGCGATTCGTCACCCGGCCACCCGACGCCGGCACCTTCTTCGGTTTCATGCCGGCCTACCGCGGTGGCGCGGCGCCGGTCTACTCGTTGAAGGAAGTGGTCATCGCCCCGGCCAACCACGGCCGCGGACTCGACCCGCACCAGGGCACGGTGATCCTGCACGACGGGGTCACCGGCTTGCTGACGGCGGTGCTCAACGCATCGGCGATCACCGAGATCAGGACTGCCGCAGTCTCGGCGCTGGCGACACAACTGCTGGCCAGGCCGGAGTCGCGGCGCGTCGCCGTCATCGGTTCGGGCGTGCAGGGCCGGTCGCACGTCGAGGCCATGCGCTGCGCGGTTGCCGACGCCGACATCACGATCTGGAGCCGTACCCGCGCCAATGCGGAACGGTTGGCCGAGGCCACCGGATGCAGCGTCGCTGACACGTTGGAGGCGGCGCTCGACGGTGCCGATGTCGTGTGCACCACGACGTCATCGAAGGATCCACTCATCGGCCGAGCCCTGCTGACGCCCGGCACGCACTACAACGCCGTGGGCTCGTCGGTGGCGCACGCCCGGGAGTTCGACGGTGAGGCGATCGCCGCGGCGTCGCTGTTCGTGGATCGCCGGGAGTCCACGATCAACGAATCGGGCGACTACCTCGACGCCGTGCGCGAGACAGGCATCGGCCCCGATCACATCCGTGCCGAGCTCGGGGAGTTGTTGACCGGTCAGCATCCCGGTCGGGCCGCCCCCGACGAGATCACCCTGTTCAAGTCGCTCGGCATCGCGGTCGAAGACCTCGCTGCCGCGCAGTTGTGCATCGAGCGGGCACGCGAGCGCGGCGTCGGGACCGAGGTCGACCTGTGATCCCGATCGATGCAATCGAAGCAGCACGCCGACGCATCGCCGACGTGGCCATCCGCACGCCGTTGATCCGCTTGCACGCCCCCGAATCGCCAGCTGAGATCTGGCTGAAGCTGGAGTGCCTGCAGCCGATCGGCTCGTTCAAGATCCGCGGCGCGGCCAATGCGATTCGCAGCGCTCCTCCCGGCGCCATCAGCAATGGGGTGTGGACGACCAGTGCCGGCAACATGGCCCAAGGCGTGGCCTGGATCGCCCGCGAGGAAGGGGTGCCGGCCACCATCGTCGTGCCCGACCACGCGCCCGACGCCAAGGTCGCCGCGATCGAGCGCCTCGGTGGCAGCGTGATCAAGGTGACGTTCGACCGCTGGTGGCAGGCGATGGTCGAAGGCTCCTACCCCGGTGTCGAGGGCCTCTTCGTCCATCCGGTGCAAGACCACGCGGTGATGGCCGGCAACGGCACGATCGGCCTGGAACTGGTCGAGGACCTCGACGACATCGACGCGGTCCTCGTGCCGTGGGGTGGGGGTGGGTTGACCACCGGGATTGCCAGTGCGCTCGCGGCGCGCAGCCCGGCCACGAAGGTCTACGCCTGCGAACCGGCTACCGGCGCGCCGATGCACGCCTCGTTCGCCGCGGGTGTGCCGACGGCAATCGACTACATCCCGTCGTTCGTCGACGGCGCGGGCGGCAAGAGCCTGCTGCCGGCGATGTGGGAGCTCGCCCATCCCTTGCTGGCCGGGGCGTTGGCGCCGTCGTTGGACGAAACCGCCGCTGCCATCCGCCTGCTTGCCGGTCGGGCACGCGTCGTGGCCGAAGGTGCCGGAGCCCTTGCGCTTGCCGCGGCGATGTCGGGCGCGGCCGGGACCGGTCGCCTCGTGTGCATCGTGTCGGGCGGCAACATCGACGCCGCCAAGTTGGCGTCGATCCTGACCGGGACCACGCCCACCTGAGGGGTTCACCGATCGGGCCGTCGGGAGGAGAGGCTTCGTTCTGCTCTCCTCGCGTCGGCTGACCCGGGTCGGGCGCGATTCCGGTAGCCGCAGTACTCACAGCGCACCCGACGAGGTTCAACGGGTTCGATTTCGGTATCCCTAGTACCGAAACCGCGCCCGACCAGTCCGCGGTTCGGGCTCCGTGAAGGTGCACCGAATCGGCGATCTGGGCGCCACGCTCGTTCACCGATGCAGCTCAGCGAGACGTGTGGCGCCCAGATCCGAAACGTCCGCGAGAAGGGCGCGCCGAGCCGGCGATCTGGGCGCCACGCTCGCTCATCGACGCAGGCAAGCGAAATCCTTGGCGCCCAGATCGGTAGGCCCGTCGAGCACGTCGCAACTGAGCCGCGTTCTGGGCTCGCCTGGCCAGAGCAATGGTTGGCAGTCGAGGCACGAGCTCAGCGACCCAGGTAGGCCCGGCGCAGCTCTTCGTCGGCCGACAGTTCGGCGGCGGTGCCCGACAGCACGACCCGGCCCGTTTGCAGCACATAGCCGCGCGATGCGATCGACAGCGCCTGGTTGGCGTTCTGCTCGACCACGAGCATGGCCACGCCCGCTTCGTTCACCTGTTGGATGATCTGGAAGCTGCGCTCGACGAGCAACGGTGCGAGACCCATCGACGGCTCGTCCATCAGGATCAACCTCGGCCGGCTCATCAACGCCCGGCCCATCGCCAGCATCTGCTGCTCGCCCCCGGACAGTGTTCCGGCGAGTTGCTCGCGCCGCGTGTGCAGCAGCGGGAAGAGTTCGTAGACGCGCGCGAAGTCGTCGTCGAGATCGTCGGATCGCAGGTACGCGCCCATCTCGAGGTTCTCGAGCACCGTCATCGGTGCGAACACGCGGCGGTTCTCCGGCACCACGGCCATCCCGGCGGCAATGCGCCGTGGCGTGCCGTATCGAGTGATGTCGCAGTCGCCGAAGGTGACCGAACCGCTGAACGCCGGCACCAGCCCGAGAATGGTCTTCAACGTGGTGGACTTCCCACTGGCGTTGCCGCCGAGCAGGCACACGAGCTCGCCCGGCCCGACCTCGAGCGTCACGTCCTGCAGGATGTGGATCGGCCCGTAGAACGTGTTGACGTTGGTGAGTCGCAGCAGCGGCTCGTCGCTGCCCAACCCGATGCCGTTCACCGTGACGCCTTCACTTGGTCGCCGCGCCCTTGCCGAGGTACGCCTCGATGACAGCGGGGTCGGTTGCGACACTCGAGAAGCTGCCTTCGGCGATCTTCACGCCGTAGTCGAGCGCGATGACACGATCGCTGACCCCTTCGACCACGTGCATGTCGTGTTCGATGATGAGGATCGTCAGCCCCAATTCGGTGCGCAGGCGACTGATCAGCTCGGTGATCTCGTGTGTCTCGGTCGGGTTCATCCCGGCTGCCGGTTCGTCGACGAGCAGCAGCCGCGGGCTGGTCGCCAGCGCCCGGGCGATCTCCAGGCGGCGACGGTTGGCATACGACAGCGAGTAGGCAGGCTGATCGAAGCGGTACCCCTGCAGCCGGGTGCCGAAGAACGACAGCAGTTCCTCGGCGCGCCGGTGCATCGCCCGCTCCTCCCGGCGGGCCCGCGGCAACCCGAGTGCGCCGGCGGCGATGCCGGCCCGGTTGCGGCCGTACATCGTCACCAGCACGTTCTCCTTGACCGTCATGTTGAGGAACAGCCGCAGGTTCTGGAACGTGCGGGCGATCCCCATGTTGTTGATGCGATGGGGATCGAGACCGACGACGCTGCGCCCGGCGAAGCAGATGTCGCCGGAGTCGGGTTGGTACACGCCGGTGATCAGGTTGAACAACGTGGTCTTGCCCGCGCCGTTGGGACCGATCACGGAAAGGATCTCGCCTTCGGCGACCGACATGTCGAGTGAGGTCAGGACCTGCAGGCCGCCGAAGCCCAAGCTGACCTCGGAGATCTCGAGCAGCGCCATCACAGCACCTCGACCCGCTTGGTACCGAAGATGCCCTGCGGCCGGCTGGCCATGATCGCCACCAGCGACGCGCCGATCAACAGCTGGCGGGTGATCGAGCCCTGCTCGGCCAGGCGGTTCTCCCACGCCAGCATCCCGACGTAGGTCACCAATCCGCCGGCGAACGGCCGCCACTCGTGACGCAGCAGGGTGAGGGTCAGCCCGCCGGCGATCAGGGCGAGGAAGGCGATGTTCCCGAACGTGACGCTGTTCTCCAGATGTGGCACCAGCGCCCCGGTGAACCCCGACAGCCCCGAGCCACGCGGGCGCAGGTCGGTGCCGAAGCCGGCCAGGAGGGCGCGGACCAGCGCGCCGGTGACGATCAGCGAGGCGAGGAACTGCCCGAGGCGACCGAGTGGGCGCATGCGCAGCGCCAGGAAGACGACCAGGGCGCTGTACACCAGGAGCCGACCGGTGGATGGCTCGCGCAGCATCTCGGGGAGCACGGCCACGATGAACGCGCCGACGAAGCCCGCGCCGAGGTTGCCGAGCCCGCCGAGGATCGCCGAGGCGTACAGCAGCACCAGGAACGGGACGTCGAAGTTGCTCCCGAAGACCGACTGCTGCACGGCGGCGAAGATCGTGCCGGCCAGCCCGGCAACGGCCGCACCGAGGGCGAATGCAACGAGCCCCAGCCGGCGAACGGGAACCGAGAGGATCTCGGCCGCCAACGGGTCGTCGCGCATCGAGCGCAGCGCCAGGCCCGACCGGGCGTTGCGCAGCCGGTAGAACAGCAGGATCACCACCGCGGCGGTGACGACCGTGACCAGGTAGTAGCCGGTGATGGTGTGGACTCGATACCCGAACAGCGACATCGGGTCGATGCCGGTGACGCCGTTCGGGCCACCGGTGAGGTTGAACGGCTTGCTGGGCACGTCTTTGCCGTTGAGGCTGATCTGCAATCGGTCGCCGTTGTTGGCGATGCTGACGAAGATCTGGCCGAAGAACAACGTGACGATGGCGAGGTAGTCGCCGCTGAGCCGGCGCGATGGCAGGCCCAGCACCAGGCCCAAGATCGCCGTCGCGGCCACGACCACCGGCACGGAGACGATCGTCGGCCAATGCAGGTGGAACTTGTCGGACGACAACAACGCGTAGGCGTACGCCCCGAAGCCGAAGAACGCGGCGTAGCCGAGATCGAGCAGGCCGGACCAACCGACGACCACGTTGAGCCCGGTGGCCAGCAGTGTGTAGAGGGCAACGGTGAACGCGATCCGGGTGACGTAGTCGCTCGGCGAGACGAGGGCGAACAGCAGCGCCGCCACGCCGACCACGAGGATCCGCCATTGCACCGGGGTCGACAGGACGCGTCGGCGGATCTTGTCGACGCCGGTCTCCACTCGGCGGTCAGCCGCTGCCTCGACCCATTGATCTATGCCGATTGAACGACTCGTCGATGCCGGCTGCGGGGGGTTCGCGTCGTCGCTCATCAGACCTTCTTCAACTCCGCCACGCCGAACAGGCCGCGAGGTCGGATCAGCATGAAGCTGATGAGCACCAGGAACACCACGACGTCGTAGAACGTCGTCGACACGTAGCCCTGCGCAAAGCTCTCGGCGAACCCGATGATGAGACCGCCGGCCATCGCACCTTGCACCGAGCCGATCCCGCCGACGACCGATGCGGTGAAACCCTTGAGCCCGGCCACGAAGCCCATCGTCTGGAAGACACGGTTGTAGACCAGGCCGCTCATCACCCCGGCCACACCGGCCAGCGCGGACCCGATGAAGAAGGTGAGCATGATGACCCGGTTGACATCGAGCCCCATCATCTGGGCCGCCTCGGGATCGTACGAGGTGGCCCGCATCGCCTTGCCGAGCTTGCTGCGGCGCATGAAGATCAGCAGGCCGATCATCACGGCGAAGCTGACCCCGATCACCAGGATCCGCATCACACTGACGTTGAGCACGCCCTGGTGGATGCCGCTGCGCACATTGACCAGCTTCTCGCTCTCGTAGCGCAAGATGCGGGCGCCGACGACGAGCAGCACCGCGTTCTGGAGGAAGAACGACGTGCCGAGTGCCGAGACGAGCGGGGCGATCCGCGGCGCGGTGCGCAGCGGCCGATAGGCGAAACGCTCGATGGCGACACCGACCAGTCCTGACCCCAGGGCGGCGACCAACATCAACAGCGGCAACAGCACGGCGACCGGGAGCGCAGGGTCAGCTGCGCCCCCGAGCGTGTGCAGCGTGCCGTAACCGAGGAAGGCCCCGATCATGTAGACCTCGCCGTGGGCGAAGTTCAACAGTTTCAACACGCCGTACACGAGGGAGTAGCCCAGTGCGATGAGCGCGTAAACACTTCCAAGTGTCAGGCCGTTGACGACGAGTTGGACGAACTGGCCCATCAGTGCTCGGCCCGCCCGAGGTCAGCCGACGAGGGTGTACTTGCCGCCCTTGACTTGAGACATGTAGAACTTGGCGCCCACCACGTCGCCGTTGGCGTCGAGCGCCACCGGGCCGCCGAGGATGGTGTCGTCGAGCTTGGTGGCCTTCACAGCGGCCGTGACCTCGGCCCGGGTGCCGGGCTTGCCGTCCTGTGCACGTCGCCTGGATGCCGGTGGCGAGCAGTTGAGCCGCAACGTAGACAGGAGGGCCGAACGTGCCGAACTTGTCGTCGTGGGCCTTCTGGTACTCGGCAACCACGTCGGCTGCCGCGGGCACGCCACGAACGTCGGGGGCGAACGACGACACGTAGGCGCCTTCGAGCGAGAAGTCGCTGGGGGAGTAGACGCCGTCACTACCGACCACGACGGCCTTCTTGCCCTGCTCGACGAGTTGGGTGCCGAACTGCTGGGCGTTGGCCGCGATCTGCCAGGGCAGGAACACCGCACCGGTGTCGTCGGTGACCTTGGCGACGAGCGAGGAGAAGTCGGTCGACTTCTGGGCGATCGACTCGCGTACCACCGTGACGCCGAGCGTGTCCCACGTGGCGGTGGCCGAATCGGCCAGGCCAGTGGAGTACGAGGTCTGGTCGTCGACGACCAGCACCTTCGTGGCGCCGATCGTGTCCTTGACGAAGTTGGCGATCGTCGGCCCTTGGGCGTCGTCGTTGGGCACGACTCGGGCGAACGTCGGCATCTTGCCGTCGACAGTCAGGCTGGTACGGGTTGCCGACGGTGAGACATAGGCGAGTTCGGCCGTCGTCATCGCCGGGCCGATTGCCTCGACTTCTTGCGAGCCCGCCGGCCCGAGCACGGCGACGACGTCGTTGTCGGAGATCAGCTTCTGGGCGCCGGTGGTTGCCTGCGCAGGGTCGAGCTGGGTGTCGGTCTCGACGAGGCTGAACGTGGTGCCGTTCTTGGCGTTGAAGTCGTCGATCCCGAGCTTGCCCCAGTTGAGCTGCTCTTGGCCGATCGAAGCGGCGTCACCGGTGAACGGCCCCATGAAGCCGATCTTGGCGGTGCAGGCAGCGCCGGTTGTCGGTGCGGCCGTCGTGGCCGCTCGCCGGTCGTGGCGGCAGTGGTGGCGGCAGTGGTGGCGGCAGTTGTGGCGCCGTCGTGGTGGCCGGCGCGGCGGTGTCGCTGGAGCTCTTGCTGTCGGAACCGCACGCGGTCGCGGCCAGGAGCAACACGGCCAGCGGCGCGAATAGGAGCTTCTTGGACATTGTTCCCCCTGAAACCTACGGCTGACGCCGCGAATGGACAGCGCTGAAACTAGCACCCAGCGGCCATGTCAAGCCAGCAGCGCCCGATGATGGTGGAGTGCGCGCAGGCAGGTGTCGATATCGGCATCGGAGTTGTAGAGGTGCATCGAGACCCGCAGGTTCCCGTCCCGGCACGACGTACCGATCCCCATCGCGTCCAGTTCGGCAACCATCGCGTTCTGATCCGTGCAGGCCACGGCCACCATCGCCCCGCGCCGCTCTGCGTTCGACCGGGGTGACGATCGTGGCGCCGAGCTCGTCGAGCCCGCATCGGAACCGATCGATCAGCTCCTGCACGTGGGCCTCGACCGCCGGCACGCCGACGCTGCGCACCAGGTCGATGCCGGCCAGCCCGGCGAACAGGTTCGGCACGGGTGGTGTGCCCGACTCGTACCGCCGCGCCGTCGAGGAGGGTGAATAGCGCCGGTGATCCATGGCGAAGATGTCGGAATCGGCGAACCATCCGGTCGCGGTCGGCGTGTGGGCGTCGATCAGCGAGGGCCGGACGTAGAGGAAGCCGAGCCCCGCCGAGCCGAGCAGGTACTTGAGGGCGCCCGACAGCAGCACGTCGACGTCGAGGTCGACCACGTCGATCGGTACCGAGCCGATGGCCTGATACGAGTCGACGGCGATCAGTGCGCCGTGGGCGTGGGCGACCTTGGCAACGGCCTTGGGATCGAGGCGGCTGCCGTTGCGGAAGCACACGTGGGTCATGATCACGAGCGCTGTCCGCTCGTCGACCACCCGCTCGATGTCTTCGACCGACACCGTTGCGTCGTGCGCCGGCACGATCACGACCTCCGCGCCCCGGGCCTGCTGGGCGAAGGCGATCTGGCCGGCCGTGGGGAACTCGAAGTCGGTGATGACGATGCGGTTCCGTTCCGGCGTCAGGTCGAGGCTGGAGACGAACGCCGACAGGCCCGCCGACACAGAGGTGGTGACGGCGACAGCGTCACTCGGGGCATTGACGAGGTCGGCCCACGAGTCGCGGACGAGTTCGTTGCGCTCGACCCATGCGTTCCATTGGGCCCCTTCGCGCTCCCACCCATCCAGAAAGGTCTCGTACGCGGCGCGCACCTGATGCGACAGCGCTCCTTGCGAGCAGGAGTTCAGATACACCCGGCTTTCGAAGATCGGGAATGACGACCGGAACGTTTCGGCGAGGCTGGGCACGACCTCAGCTTAAGTACTCTGTTGCGATGACGACGGCCGAGGCGATGATCGCCTGCAACGACATCAACGCCGCGTTGGCGTTCTACGTCGACCGGCTCGGGTTCCGAGTCGACTCGATCTTCCCGGCAGACGAGCCGGCGGTCGCCGTGCTCCGCGGGTACGGGCTTCGCCTGCGGCTCGACCCGGATGCGCCACCGTCGCCGGCCACCTTGCGGATCTCCGCCTCCGATCTCGCGGCCCTGGGCGGCGCCGGTCGGTTGGTCGCCCCCGATGGCACGACGGTCGACATCGTCGACGGCGATCCGCCGCTGACGCTGCCGCCGGTGGACCAGTCGTTCGTGCTGGAGCGGGAGTCCGAGGGTGCCGGATGGACGCTCGGGCGCGCCGGGATGCGTTACCGGGATCTGATCCCCGATCGTCAGGGCGGGCGGTTCATCGCCTCGCACATCGAGATCCCCGATGCGGGCCCGGTGTCCGACTACGTGCACTTCCACAAGATCCGGTTCCAGATGATCTACTGCTACCGAGGGTGGGTGCGCCTCGTGTACGAGGACCAAGGCGAGCCGTTCGTCATGCGCGCCGGGGACTGCGTGCTGCAGCCACCGCGGATCCGCCATCGCGTGCTGGAGAGCTCCGATGGCCTGGAGGTCGTCGAGATCACCTGCCCGGCGCACCACGAGACCTTCGCCGATCCGGAGATGACTCTGCCCACCGGCGCCGTCGCTCCAGATCGTGACTACGGCGGTCAGCGGTTCGTGCTGCACCTGGCCGACGACGCGAGTTGGAGCCCGACGGCTGACGGATTTCTGCGCCGGCGCTTCGGGTTCACCGAGGCCACCGATGGCCTCGCCGAGGCCAGCGTGTTGCGCCCTGCAGTCGACGGCGCCGCCGCTGCGGCAGAGCGAACTCACGACGGCGAGCTCCTGTTCCTGTTCGTGCTCGACGGCGGCGTCACGTTGCGGCGCGCCGGTGAGGTGGACGAGCGATTGCACCCCGCCGACAGCTTCGCGATCCCGGCCGGCGAGACGTTCGCCCTGGTCGATCGCAGCGACGACCTCGAACTCCTCGAAGTCGCCCTCCCCGCAGGCGCGTAGGCGTCAGGCCTTCACCCGGGCGTTGGTCGGGTCGTAGAAGAGCTGCAGGGAAATTCGAAGCGGGCTTCGTCGGCCTCACAAGACTCAAGCACACGGTCGGCGATATGTGTCAGCGATGTCCCGCGAGAGAACAACGCCACGGGTGGCAGGTTTCGCGCCCAACGGGCCAGCGTGGGCGCGGTCTTACGCCACGGGTGGCAGGTTTCGCGCCCAACGGGCCAGCGTGGGCGCGGTCTTACGCCACGGGTGGCAGATTTCGCGCCCAAGCAGCGTGGTTGGTGAAGCGCGCGCCGAGCCGGGGTTCTACTTCGGCCCCATTCGTCGTTGTCTTCAGGCCTTCACCCGGGCGTTGGTCGGGTCGTACCAGGGCTGCAGGGAAGCCTGGGCGGCCACACGCTGACCGCCGACTTCCAACTCGTATCCGGCGCCGGTCACGTAGTCCGCGGTGACGCCTGCCGGGTTGCGGATGTAGCCGTACCCGATCGAGCGACCGATCGTGTAGCCGTACCCGCCACTCGTCAGCCAGCCGACGCGTTCGCCATCGCGGTAGATGGTCTCGCGCCCCAGCAGCACGACCTCGGGGTCGCAGGTGAATCCCGCCAGCATCTTGCGCACGCCATCCGAACGCTGTGCGGCGACCGCGGCCCGTCCGCGGAACTCGACGCCGCTGCGCAGCTTGACGGCCCAGCCGAGGCCGGCCTCGATCGGCGTGTGATCCGGCCCGATGTCGCTGCCCCAAGCCCGGTACCCCTTCTCGAGCCGGCAGCTCTCGATCGCTCGGTACCCGGCGTTGGTCAGGCCATGGGCGCGGCCCGCCGACATCAGCGCGTCGTAGACCGTGGTGGCGTACTCGACGGGCAGGTGCAACTCCCAGCCCAGTTCGCCGACGTAGGTCACGCGCAGGGCACGCACGGGACAACCGGCGATGCCGATGATCTGCTGCGTGCCGAACGGGAACGACTCGTTGGTGACGTCGGCGTGCGTGACGGCCTGCAGGATGTCGCGCGAGCGTGGGCCCATCAGCGACAGCACGGTGTTGGCGGACGTGATGTCGAAGAGCTGTGCGTTCATCCCCGCCGGGATCGATCGCTGGATCCAGTCGAAGTCGTGCGTGGCGAAGCCGGTGCCGGTGACGATGTAGAACTCGTCGGTCGCCACGCGACACACCGTGAGATCGCATTGGATGCCTCCGGAGTCGTCGAGCATCTGTGTGTACGTCAACGAGCCGACCGGCTTGTCGACGTTGTTCGAACAGATCCAGTTCAACGCTGCCATCGCGTCGGGGCCCTTCAGGGCGAACTTGGCGAACGACGTCTGATCGATCACCACCGCTGCTTCTCGCGTGGCCTGGTGCTCGCGGCCCACGGCGTCGAACCAGTTCTGGCGCTCGTAGCTGTAGACGTCGTGGGCGGTCTCGCCGCGATCGATCGACGCGAACCAGTTGGGTCGCTCCCAACCCAACTTCTCGCCGAAGCATGCGCCGGCATCGAGCAGGCGCGAATACAGCGGCGACGTGCGGCACGGTCGGCCGCTGTCGTGCTCCTCGTACGGCCACGCCATCGTGTAGTGCTTGCCGTAGGCCTCGAGCGTGCGGGTGCGAACCCAGTCGGTGTCTTGATGCGGGCGCCCGAACCGGCGGATGTCGACGACCCACAGGTCGTAGGGCGCTACACCTCGATGCACCCACTCGGCCAGCGCCATGCCGGCGCCGCCGCCGGCTGCAATGCCGAACGCGTTGAACCCGGCGCCGACGAAGAAGTTCTTCAGCTCCGGTGCCTCGCCGAGGATGAAGTTGCCGTCGGGCGTGAAGCTCTCCGGGCCGTTGATCAACTCGTTGATGCCGGCAGTCTGCAAGGCCGGCACGCGCCCCATGGCCAGTTCCATCGTCGGGTGCGAAGTGGTCGAAGTCGGCGTCGAGGAGCTTGAAGTTGAACCCGTGCGGGATGCCGTCCGTGGCCCACGGGATCGGGTTCGGCTCGTAGCCACCCATCACCAGTCCGCCGACCTCTTCCTTGTAGTAGGTCAGCCGATCCGGGTCACGCAACGTCGGCAGATCGCGGGGCACGACGGGGTCGAACGGTGTGGTGATGACGTACTGGTGTTGCACCGACACCAGCGGAACGTTGACGCCGACGGCGGCCGCGAGCGTGCGGGTCCATTGCCCGGCGCAGCACACCACCACGCTGCATTCGATGCGGCCCTGCGAGGTGACGACAGCGGTGATCACACCATCGATCACCTCGATCGCGAGCACCTCGGTGTCCTCACAGATCGTCGCCCCGGCCTGCCGTGCGCCTCGTGCCAGCGCCATCGTGATGTCGGTCGGGTTGGCCTGGCCGTCGGTCGGCAGGAAGGCCGCGCCGACCACGTCGTCGATCGTCATCAGCGGCCACAGGTCCTGCGCTTCCTTCGGCGAGAGAAGATGCATCTCCAGGCCGAACGACTTGGCGGTGGTCGCCTGACGCTTCACTTCGTTCCAGCGCTCGTCGTTGCATGCCAGGCGCAGGCCGCCGTTCATCTTCCATCCGGTGGCCTGGCCGGTCTCTTCCTCGAGCCGCTTGTAGAGGTCGACCGAGTAGCCGAGCAGCTGCGTGATGTTGGCGCTGCTGCGCAACTGCCCCACCAGACCGGCGGCGTGGAACGTCGACCCCGACGTCAGCTTGTGGCGTTCGATCAGCACCGTGTCGGTCCACCCCAACTTGGCCAAGTGATACGCCGTCGAACAGCCGACGATGCCCCCACCGATGATCACGGCACGAGCCGAAGTGGGTTGTTCTGTCACGCTCGGCGCCTTCCCCTCGGGCGCTCGGTAGAGCGCGAGCGTATGGCTAGCATCGGCGCCGTGGGGGATACCAACTCGTCGATTTCCGTGCGCGGTCTGTGGAAGGTCTACGGGCCCAAACCTGAACGAATCGTGGGTTCCGAACTCGCCGATCTGCCGCGCCGGCAACTACAGAACCAGACCGGCAACGTCGTGGCGATGCGCGACATCGACATGGATGTTGCGCCGGGCGAAGTGTTCGTGGTGATGGGCTTGTCGGGCAGCGGGAAGTCGACACTGATCCGTTGCCTCACCCGGCTGATCGAGCCCACCTCGGGCACGGTGTTGATCGGCGATGTCGACGTGACGAAAGCCGGCAAGGAGCAGTTGCTCGAGGTGCGCCGCAACCGCGTGTCGATGGTCTTCCAACACTTCGGCCTCATGCCTCACCGCACGCTCACCGACAACGTCGCGTTCGGGTTGGAGGTTCGTGGCGTCGACAAGATCGAGCGACGCAGGCACGCCGAAGAGACGCTCGAGCTGGTCGGGTTGTCGGGGATGGGCAGCTACCGCCCGCACCAGCTCAGTGGCGGCCAGCAACAGCGTGTCGGGCTGGCCCGTGCGTTGGCCACCGATGCAGACATCCTGCTGTTCGACGAGCCGTTTTCCGCGCTCGACCCGTTGATCCGACGCGACATGCAAGACGAGATCGTCCGGCTGCGGCGCGAGGTCAACAAGACGATGGTCTTCATCACCCACGACCTGTCGGAGGCATTGCGCCTCGGCGACCGCATCGCGATCATGCGTGACGGCCGGTTCGTGCAGGTCGGCACGCCGGAGAACGTCGTGGTCGATCCCGCCGACGAATACGTCGAGAACTTCGTGCGCGACGTGCCGCGGTCGTTCGTCGTGCCCGTCGAGCACGTGATGCGCGACATCGACGAGTCCGCCTTTGCCGGCTCGGTCGCCGTCGGCACCAAGGTGCGCGACATCGTCAAGATGATGGCCTTGTCGGACCTGCCCGTTCAGGTCGTCGACGATGCCGGCCGCGGCGTCGGTTGCGTCGATCGCGTCGACGTGTTGGCGCTGATCGCCGGAGTCGACGAGTGACGGCAGTCGCTGTCGTCCCTCAGGCGGCGACACCAGCACGTTCGAACCGGTCCCGCCTCGTCACGCATCGGCATCGCCGGGTTGGTGGGGATCGTGGTGATCTTCAAGGTCACCCGCGGCCAGAACGTGCCGACGTGGCTCGACCTCCACCTCCAGCGGCACGCCCAGTCGGCCTACCACTGGGTCACGCAGAACACCGGCAAGAACTGGCTGCTGCGAGGCACGAAGTCGATCGGTGACGCCCTGAAGTGGGGCGTCGAGCGAGCAGTCACCGTGCTGCGTTGGTTGCGCTGGACCGGGGTGCTCGCAGTGATGTTCACTGTCGGCTTCATTCGTTCTGGCCTGCGAACGGGACTGCTGGGCGCGTCGGTGATGTTCTGCGTCGGGCTGTTCGGGTTCTGGGACAAGACGATGATCACGCTGGCGATCATGATGGTCGCGGTCGCCATCTCGATGCTGGTCGGGGTCCCACTCGGGATCTGGTCCGGGCTCTCCGACAAAGCGGAGCGTTGGCTCCGGCCCGTCCTCGACACCGCTCAGGTGATGCCGGCGTACGTGTACCTGATCCCATTGCTCTCCCTCTTCGGGATCGGATTCGCCCCGGCGGTGCTGGCCACAGTGATCTACGCGGTGCCGCCGGCCGTTCGCCTGACCAGCTTGGGCATCCGTCAGGTGCCCGTCGTGACGACCGAGGTGGGCAGGTCGTACGGCTCGACGCCGCGGCAGTTGCTCAGCAAGGTGCAACTGCCGATGGCGCGCAGCGTGGTGATGTTGGGGCTCAACCAGGCACTGATGATGGCGTTCGGCATCGTGGTGATCGCCTCGTTGCTGGGCACCAACGACGTCGGCAACGAGGTGCTCAAAGCTCTGCAGAAGTCCGACATCGCTTTGGGCTTCAGCGCCGGGTTCTGCATCGTGTTCGTGGCGATCGCCATCGACCGGATCACCGCGGACGTGGGGCATCCTCGGGTCTTGCCCAGATGGGCGAGCAGCAGGCGCATGTTCTGGAGTGCAGGGGTCGTGCTCGTCATCGGTGCGGCGCTGATCGGCAAACTCTTCGATCTCCCGGTGTTCCCGTCGTGGCGCCTCGACATCGGCTCATGGGCCAAATCGGTGATCGATTGGATCAACGATCACTTCCGTCACGGTGTGCCGCTGGTCGGCGGCACCGGGACGATCAGCGACTTCATCGTCCGCGATGTGCTGTTCCCGCTTCGCGGGATGCTCCAGTCGGCGGCGTGGTGGTTGGTGGTCGCCGTAGCCGCTGCGATCGGCTGGTGGGCGCGCGGGTGGCGGTTGGCCCTGGTGTCGGCGCTGTGCTTCGTCGGGATTGCGGCGATGGCCGAGTGGGACCTGGCGATGGACACACTCAGCCAAGTGCTCGTCGCCGTCGTGATGAGCATGGCCCTGGCCATCCCGATCGGAGTCTGGGTCGGGCGTTCACCCTGGCTGGAGAAGGCGCTGCGCCCCATCCTCGACACTGCCCAAGTGCTCCCACAATTCGTGTACCTGGTGCCAGTGCTGTTCTTGTTCAATGTCGGTCCCACGCCGGGTCTCATCGCCGCCGTCATCTACTCGATCCCGCCGGGCATCCGCCTCGTTGCGCTCGGCCTTCGTGAAGTGCCCGCCGCTCCTCGCGAGGCGGCCATCTCGTACGGGGCGACTCCCGGCCAGGAGTTGTTCAAGGTGCAGTTGCCGATGGCGCTCAAGGCGATCATGCTGGGGATCAACCAGGTCATCTTGATGGTGCTCGCCACCGTGATCATCGCCGGACTGATCGGCGGCGGAGGCCTCGGTCTCGAAGCAGTCTCCGGCCTGACCAAGCCAAATCTGCGCCTCGGCGACGGCGCCGCCGGCGGTATCAGCATCGTGTTGTTGGCAGTTTTCTTGGACCGTGTGACACAGGCGTGGGGAAACCGTTTCGGTTACGATGACCAACACAAGTGATCCCGCTCCGGGAGTGGAGCGGCGAAGGGGGAGGCAATGAGAAAGTCGAACAAGAGATACGCGCGACTTGCCGCGGCCAGCATCGCGTTCATGCTCGCCGCTGCCGCATGCGGCAGCGATTCGACAGCCAAGAGCGACAGCACCACAGCGGCTGCAGGTGGCACCACTGCCGCCGCCACCGGTGCCGCCATCAAGCTGGCGGTCAACCCGTGGACCGGCTCGGCGGTCAACGCCAACGTCGCCAAGGTGGTGCTCGAGTCGAAGCTGGGCACCAAGGTGGATCTCGTGCCGCTCGACGAGAACGCCGCATGGGTCGGCCTCGACTCGGGCGATCTCGACGCCAACCTCGAGATCTGGCCGTCGGGCCACACCGCCGACTTCGATACCTACATCACCCAGAAGAAGAGCGTGGTCGACATCGGCTTGCTCGGGCCGCACGCCAAGATCGGCTGGTACGTGCCGACGTTCGTCATCGCCGACCACCCCGAGCTGGCGACGTGGGAGGGCTTCAAGAACCCCGATACGGCGAAGCTGTTCGCCACCGCCGCGTCCGGCACCGATGGCCAGTTCTTGATGGGCGACCCGAGCTACGTGTCGTACGACGAGCAGATCATCAAGAACCTCAACCTGCCGTTCAAGTTCATCGTTGCCGGTTCGGAAGCCGCCGAGATCACGGCGATCAAGCAGGCGATCGCCGACAAGAAGCCATTGCTGCTGCAGTTCTGGCAGCCGCACTGGTTGCAGAGCCAGGTCGATTTGACCGAGGTGAAGCTCCCCGAGATCACCGATGCGTGCAAGGCGTCGCTGGCCGCCGCCGATGGCAAGTACGCCTGTGACTATCCCGTCGACGAGTTGTACAAGGCCGCCAACGCCGGCTTGGAGGCCAAGAACAAGGCCGCGTTCGACTTCCTGTCGAAGTTCCAGCTGACCACCGATCAGCAGAACGAGATCGCCGCCATGGTCGACAGCGATGGCAAGACCGCCGACGCCGCGGCCAAGGAATGGGTTGACGCCAACCCCGACGTCGTCGCCGGCTGGCTCGCCTGAGCACTTCGCTGGGTCAGCGGGCGCGGAAGAAGTCGACCGGTTCTGGGGCCAGCGGGGTGTTGCCCAGGATCAGGTCGGCGGCCTTCTCGGCCATCATCATCACCGGTGCGTAGATGTTGCCGTTGGTGACATAGCGCATCGCAGAGGCGTCGACGACACGAACGCCGTCCACGCCGTGCACTCTCATCGTCAACGGGTCGACGACGCTGTCGTCGTCGGCGCGGCCCATGCGGCAGGTGCACGACGGGTGCAGCGCGGTCTCTCCGTCCGTGCGCACCCAGTCGAGGATCTGCTCGTCGGTCTCGACGCTCGGGCCCGGTGACACCTCTCCGCCGTTGAACGGCTCCATCGCCGGCTGGTTCAAGATGCGCCGGGTGATGCGGATGGCCTCGACCCACTCGCGTCGATCCTCCGGGGTGGAGATGTAGTTGAAGCGCAGCTGCGGGCTTGGCCTTCGGGTCGGTCGAGGTGATCTGCACCGAGCCGCGCGAGTTCGAGTACATCGGCCCGATGTGCACCTGGTACCCGTGCCCACCGGCAGGCGACGACCCGTCGTAGCGCACGGCGATCGGCAGGAAGTGGAACATCAAGTTGGGGTAGGCCACGTCGTCGTTGCTGCGAGCGAAGCCGCCGGCTTCGAAGTGGTTCGAGGCACCGGGGCCCTTGCGCAAGAACAGCCACTCGGCGCCGATGAACGGTCGCCGCCACATCTTCAGCTGCGGCTGCAGCGAGACCGGCTGCTTGCACGAGTACTGCACGTAGACCTCGAGATGGTCCTGCATGTGTTGGCCGACAGCCGGCAGGTCGTGCACCACCGGGATGCCCAACGCGCCGAGCGCGCCGGCATCACCGACGCCGCTGAGCTGCAGCAGCTGTGGCGAGTTGAACGCGCCGCCACACAGGATGACTTCCCCTGCGGTCACCTGCTGCGTGGGCCCGCGGCGAGTGCTGAACTCCACCCCGTCGCCCGCGTGCCGTCGAACAGCACGCGGTGCACGAGCGCGCGGGTCGTGACCGTGAGGTTCGGACGATGCATCACCGGATGGAGGTAGGCGCGCGCCGCGCTGAGCCGGCGGCCGCGGCGGATGTTGCGGTCGAACTTGGCGAAGCCCTCCTGCTGGAAACCGTTGACGTCGTCGGTGATGGGGTATCCGGCCTCCTGCACGGCCTCGAAGAACGCACCGAACAGTGGATTGGTCGCCGGGCCGCGCTCGAGCTCCAACGGGCCACTGTGGCCGCGATAGTGGTCGGCGCCGTCGGCAGCGAGGCAGTTCTCCATCTTCTTGAAGTACGGCAGGCAGTGGGCGTAGTCCCACGTCTCCATGCCGGGGTCGGCCGCCCACCGTTCGAAGTCCAGCGGGTTGCCGCGCTGGAAGATCATCCCGTTGATGCTGCTCGAGCCGCCCAGCACCTTGCCGCGGGCGTGGTAGATCTTGCGGCCGTTCATGAACGGCTCGGGCTCGCTCTCGTACTTCCAGTCGTAGAACTTGCTGCCGATCGGGAACGTCAACGCGGCCGGCATGTGGATGAAGACGTCCCATTTGTAGTCGGGGCGGCCGGCTTCGAGCACCAGCACGGTCGTGTCGGCGTCGGCGCTGAGGCGGTTGGCCAAGGCAGAGCCAGCCGAACCTCCGCCGACGATCACATAGTCGAACATGGTCACGTGCTGTACCCCTCGCTGCGATGCTGTCTCACAGCTGCACCCGGTCGGCGGTGGCCGCAACCATCTGTCCCACCTCGTCGGCATCGACCTCGCCGGGGAACCGGTACGCCGGGCCATGCGCGTGGATCGCCCCGACGACTCGACCGGCGCGGTCGCGGATGGGTGCGGCCACCGAGTTGAGCCCGTCGAGGAACTCCTCGAACGCCCAGGCATATCCGTTGGCGGCGACCTCGGCGCATCGGCTGCGGATCGCCGCGGCGTCGGTCAACGTTCCGCTGGCGGTTCGTCTCCAGCGGCTGGTCGAGATAGATGTCGGCGTCGATCGCGCCGAACGCCAACAGCACCTGGCCCGACGACACGGTGTGGGCCCGCAGCCGCTCGCCGGTCCAGTCACGGACCTGCACCTGATTGTCGGCGTCGACCTGATCGAGGTACAAGACATCGAAGCCATCAGCGATCGACAAGCCGGCGGCCTCACCGGTGGCCTTGACCAATGAGTGCAGGTGTGGCCGCACGGCGGCGATCAGCGTGCGTCCGGGCAGCACCGCGGCGGCGATCTCGACCATGCCGCCGCCGATGCGGTAGCTGCCGCCCGGCTCCATCTGCTCGACCATGCCGAGCTCTTCGAGTGTCGACAGCATCCGCGACACGGTGCTCTTGGGCAGGTCGACCCGATCGGCGACGTCGGTGACGCCGGCGGGCCCGCCCGACAAGCAGCGCAGCACGGCGAAGGCGCGCTCGACGGACTGGACCGTTGACATCAGTTCATCAGGCGACATCAGGCCGGGAACGCGCCCTGCATGCGTGCCGCGTCGAGGGTGTTCTGCAGCAGGCAGGCGATCGTCATCGGCCCGGTCCCGCCGGGCATCGGCGTGATCGCGCCGGCGATCAACGACACCGGCTCGAAGTCGACGTCGCCGACGATGCCGGTCTCGGTGCGCGACACGCCGACATCGATGACGGTGGCGCCGGGCTTCACGTGTGCGGCGGTGATCATCCGCGCCTGCCCCGCAGCCGCGACGATGATGTCGGCCTCACGGCACACCTCGACGAGGTCTGTCGTGCGCGAGTGAGCGAGGGTGACGGTCGCGTCGGTGCCCTTGCGGCCGAGGAGCAGCACCATCGGCAGACCGACCAGGGTCGAACGGCCGACGACCACGGCGCGCTTTCCCGAGGTGGGGATGCCGTACCGTTCGAGCAGCCGCATGACACCGAGGGGCGTGCAGCCGACGTGACCGGGTTGGCCGCGGACCAGCCGGCCCATCGACGCTTCGGTCAGGCCATCGACGTCTTTCTCGGCCGGGATCATGCGCAGCAACGGCTCGGCATCGAGGCCGCCCGGCAGGGGTAGCTGGCACAGAATCCCATGCACGCCCGGGTCGGCGACCAATTGGCCCACGGTGTCTTCCAACTCCGCCTGGCTGACGTTGCCGTCGATGCCGACGTGGCGCGACTGCATGCCGGCCTCCGCGGCCTTCTTCTGCTTGCTGCGCACGTAGATCTGGCTGGGCTTGTCGTCGCCGACCAGCACCGTGGCCAGGCAAACGGGAGGATTGCCAGCTGCCTCGATCTCGGCGCGCAACTCGGCGACGATGTCGTCGCGAAGCTGCGCCCCGTTCATGATCACTGCCGTCATGCCAGAAACCTCCGTCACGACAGCCCGACGATCTCGCCGTGCTCGTCGAAGTCGATGATCGATGCCGCCGGCGCCGAGCCCAAGCCAGGCATGGTGGTCATGTCGCCGCAGATCGGGTAGACGAACCCGGCACCCACCGAGGCGCGCACCTCGCGGACGTTGAGCGTGTGGCCGGTCGGCGCACCCTTCAGCGTGGGATCACCGCTGATCGACAGGTGCGTCTTGGCGATGCAGACCGGCAGCCCGCCGAACCCGTTCTTCTCGTATCGGGCCAGTTGCGTGTCGGCTGCCTTGGTGTAGGTCACGTTGGCGGCGCCGTAGATCTTGGTGGCGACGGACTCGATCTTCTCCTTCAGGGTCGCCTCGAGCGGGTAGCAGTAGGCGAAGGTGCTCGGCTCGTCGCACGCTTCGACCACGGCCTGGGCCAACTCGGTGGCGCCCTTGCCGCCGTCGGAGAAGTGCGTGCACACCGCGACGCGTGCCCCGACCGACTCGGCGATCTCGCGGATCGCCTGATGCTCGGATTCGAAGTCGGTGGGGAAGGCGTTGATGGCAACCACCGGCGACACCCCGTGGACCTTCACGTTCTCGATCTGCTTGATCAGGTTGGCAGCACCGGCGCGCACGTCGTCGGGGTTCTCGGCCAGGAGCTCCGGCGGCAGCGGCTTGCCGGCGACGATCTTGAACTTTCCGCTGTGGGCCTTCAGGGCCCGCACGGTGGCGACCAACACTGCGGCATCGGGAACCATCCCCGAGTTTCGGCACTTGATGTTGAAGAACCGTTCGGCGCCCATGTCGGCCCCGAACCCGGCCTCGGTGATCAGGTAGTCGCCCGTGTGGATGCCGACCAGGTCGCCGATGATCGACGAGTTGCCGTGAGCGATGTTGCCGAACGGGCCGGCGTGCACGATCACGGGCGTGTGCTCGAGGGTCTGCAACAGGTTCGGCTTCAGCGCCTCGCGCATGATCACCGCCATCGCCCCGGCGCCCTTCAGCTGCTCGGCGGTCACCGGCTCGCCGGCGCGGTTGTAGCCGACGACGATCCGCCCGAGCCGGGCCCGCAGGTCGGCCGCCGAGGTCGACAGCGCCAGGATGGCCATCACTTCGGAGGCCGCAGTGATGTCGAACCCCGTCTGGCGGGTGACACCATCGGCCTTGCCGCCGAGGCCGACGATGATGTTGCGCAGCGCCCGGTCGTTGACGTCGAGCACGCGGCGCCAGGTGATGTTGTGGAGGTCGAGGTCGAACTCGTTGCCTTGGTGCAAGTGGTTGTCGACCATGGCCGACAGCAGGTTGTGAGCCGCGGTGACGGCATGGAAGTCGCCGGTGAGGTGCAGGTTCAACAACTCCATCGGGATGACCTGGCTGTAGCCGCCGCCCGCCGCGCCCCCCTTGATGCCGAACGTCGGGCCCATCGACGGTTGACGGAGGCTGATCGTGGCCTGCTTGCCGATGTGCTTCATCGCCATGCCGAGACCGACGGTCGTGGTCGTCTTGCCCTCGCCCAGCGGGGTCGGCGTGATCGCGGTGACGACGACGTACTTGGCTTTCGGGCGAGTCGCCAGCTCTTCGATGGCCTCCAACTTGATCTTGGCCAGGTCGTCGCCGTGTGCCTCGAGCAGGTGTGGGCCGATGCCCATCTGCGCGGCAATGTCGGTGAGTGGCGCCAAGGTGGCGGAGCGGGCGATGTCGAGGTCAGATGGGAATGCCACAGGTTGACTCCTTTGTCAGGCCGAACGGTCGAGGCCGTTGCTCGCGGTCAGGATTCCACTGTACGGAACCTGCCCACGATGCGGAATGCTAGTCGATGGCGGCGACGGCGCTGCCACCGAAGACCTGGCCGGTCGGTACGACCTCCACACGGGTCACGTCGACGTGCGGCGGCATCGCCAACACCGTGCCGACGAGGGCGGCGATGTCACCCGGCTGGATCGCGGTCGCCCCGGAGTACAGGCGGTCGACCGCGGCATCGTGGCCCCCCATCGCCTCGTCGTACAGGTTCGTCTCGACGCGGCCGGGCGTCAGCACGGTCACCCGCACCGCCTTGCCGTGCAGATCGAGCCGCAACCCGTCGGCAAATGCGCTGAGTGCCGCTTTGGTGGCCGAGTAGAGCGCACTGTTGGCCGTCGGCCGGCTGCCGGCGATCGACCCGGTGAACACGATGTGCCCGCCGTTGCGGCGCACCATGCTCGGCAGCAACGACAAGGTGGTGTGGACCGCGGCGCGGAGGTTGATGTCGATCAGCGCGTCGGCGACAGCGGTGCTCGACAGCTGGGCGGGCTGCAGGTCGCCGATGATGCCGGCGTTGTTGACGAGCACGTCGGCGTCGATGCCGCTGAGGATCGCCGACAGCGCGTCGGTGTCGCGTACATCAACGCCGTGCACGGTGATGCCGACGAGCCCGCGCATCGCGTCCAGTGCCGCGTCGGTCCAGAGCCAGGGCGTGCACCTGCATTCCCAGACGGACGAGCTCGGCACAGATCGCCCGCCCGATGCCGCCAGAGGCTCCGGTCACGACGGCGGTGCTGTACGGGCTCACAGGTCTTTGCACAGTCGCAGGGCGTCGTAGATCGCAGCATGGATGTTGCGCCCGGCAACGGCGTCGCCGATGCGGAACAGTTGGTAGCCCTCGTGGGTGATCGGTTGGGGAGTGCCGGCGACCAGAGCCGCGTAGTCCACCTCGCCACCGTTGCAGGAGCCCTTCACCATCGCGTGGTACAACTCGTCGTTGGCCAGCACGCCGTGATCGACGACGACAGCGTCGACGGTGCGCGTATGACGCACCGGCGAGTGATCACTCCCGATCTCGACGACCAGCCGGTTGTTGTCGCGGCGCACCGTTCGCACACGTTGGTTGAGCGTGATGCGCGTGTCGGTCTCGTTGAAGGCTCGCGCATACGGGACCATGTTCATGCCGCCGACGTCGACGCCAACGGTCCGTTCCGGTGTGACGATCTCGAGGCGTGCTCCCGATCGGGCGAGCATCTCCGCAGTCGTCATGGCCGAATGCGTGCCGTCGTCGTCGTACAGCACCACGTCGCCGCTGATCCGCGCGTCACCGCCGATCACATCCCACGCCGACACGGTCAGATCGACGCCCGATTCGAGCTCCGGGCTCTGTGGCAGCCCCCCGGTGGCGACGATGACGACGTCGGGCTGCAGATCGCCCACGACGTGTTCGTCGGCGAAGGTGTCGACGCGCACGTCGACACCCAGGCGAGCCAACTCGCTGTCGCGCCACTCGATGATCCCGAGCAGGTCCTTGCGCCGGGGATTGCGCGCGGCCAGGCGGACCTGCCCGCCGGTCCACGGCATGGCCTCGAGCACCACCACGGCGTGACCGCGCTCGGCGCAGACACGGGCCGCCTCCAGGCCACCGGGACCACCACCGACGACAACGACCCGGCGACGGCCCGGGGCGGGCGCGATGACGTGTGGCATCGTCTGCTCCCGGCCGGTGGCCGCGTTGTGGATGCACAGCGCCTCACCCGCCTGGTAGATCCGGTCGAGGCAATAGGTCGCCCCGACACACGGCCGGATCGTGTGCTCGATACCCAGCTCGATCTTGCGGACGAGGTGTGGCTCGGCCATCTGGGCGCGGGTCATCCCGACCATGTCGACCAGTCCCTCGGCAATGGCGTGGCGAGCGGTGGAGACGTCGTCGACCTTCGAGGCGTGCAGCACGGCGAGCCCGGTCTCGGCCCGCACCATCCCGGCGAAGTCGAGATGCGGCGCCGAGCGCATGCCGTGGATCGGGATCACCTCGGTCAGCACGGCGTCGTTGACGATGTTGCCGCGGATCACGTTGACGAAATCGATCAGGTGCTCACCCGACAGGCGACGCAGGATCTCCAGCCCGGCGGGGGTGTCGATGCCCTCTTCCAGGCGCTCGTCGACTGCCATGCGGATGCCGACGATGTAGTCGCTGCCGACCCGCTCGCGAATGGCGCGCATCACGCGGAGCGGAAACCGCATGCGGTTGTCGAACGAGCCGCCGTACTCGTCGTGGCGGCGGTTGGTGGCGGGCGACCAGAACTGGTCGAAGAGGTGGCCGTACGCTTCGATCTCGATGCCGTCCATCCCCGCGGACTGCATCCGTTCTGCAGCGTCGGCGTAGTGGCCGACGATGCGGTCGATGTCCCACACCTCGGCCACCTTCGGATGGGACCGGTGGGCCGGCTCGCGCAACGCCGATGGCGCGACCACGGGAAGCCAGTCGTCCTGACCCCAGCCGGTGCGCCGCCCGAGATGGCTGATCTGGATCATCGCCGCTGCGCCGTGTTCGTGGATGTCGTCGGTCATCGCCCGGATCCAGGGGACGATCGCGTCGTCGTAGGCGTGCAGGTTGCCGAACGCCGGCGGGCTGTCGGGCGAGACGACCGCGGTGCCGGCGGTCATCGTCATGGCCAAGCCGCCCTTGGCCTTTTCAACGTGGTACAGCCGGTAGCGGTCCTTCGGCATGCCGTCCTCGCTGTACGCCGGCTCGTGCGACGACGAGAAGACGCGATTCTTCAGCCGGAGTCGCTTGAGGGTGAACGGCTGCAGCAGCGGATCCGAATTCACAGTTTCACCTGGGCTTCAGCGCATCGATCATCGGATCATGCGACATCGGCACCGCGCCAGTGTCGGTGACCAACACCTGCTGCTCGAGCTTGACGCCCTCCTTGTCGCCGACCGCGCCGATGAAGCTTTCGACGCACACCACCATGTTCTCCTCGAACACGCCGTCGTAGCCCCAGTCGGCGTAGTCGACCGCGTAGGCCACAGTCGGGTACTCGTCGACCATGCCCGCGCCGTGGACCATCATCATGTACCGGTTCGGCAGGTACTCGTCGGGGACGGGCCAGCACTTCTCCCCGAACTCCTTGAACGAGAGGCCTGGTTTGATGAGCTCGACATTGGTGAGGATCTGCTCCTGGGCGATGTCGTACAACTTGCGCTGCTCGGCCGTCGGGGCCTTCCCGGGGCAGACCAGCGAGCGGGAGAGGTCGGCGAGGTACCCGAGCGGACCGACCATGTCGGTGTCGAAGGCGACCAGGTCGCCGGCCTCGATCACGCGATTGGTCGCCTCCTGGAACCACGGGTTGGTGCGCGGGCCCGACGTCAGCAGGCGGCACTCCATCCACTCGCCGGAATGGGCGATGTTGGTCTGGTGGAGGATGCTCCACAGTTCGTTCTCGGTCATCCCGGGCTGCAGCGCTTGGCGCATGCGGTCGACACCGACATCGCACACGTCGATCGACAACTGCAGCGCCATGATCTCCTCGGGTGTCTTGATCATGCGCGCCAGCTCCAGCGGCTCCTGCGCGTCGAACAGTTGAATGCCCGCGTCGGTCAGGTGCTTGGCGCCCCACGGCTCGCAGCGATCGACCGCCAACCGCTGATCGGCGCCGCCGTACTGGCGCATCAGGTCGATGATGTCGCGCGACCACAGCTCGCCCTTCTCCTGCGTGCGCGGACCGGCGAGGAAGTAGAACCACGGCACCGACTTGCGCACCTCGTCGACGGTGTCGAGATCGTCGTGCATGTACACGCACGTGCCGTACTCGAACAGCACGACCGGGCCGTCGACGGGCACGAACACGTAGCGCCCAGGGGCGTGCATCGTCCACACGGTGAACGTATGCGTGTCGGTGGCATAGCGGATGTTGATCGGGTCGGCCAGCAACGCCGCGCCGTAATCGTGGGCGACCAGTTCGGCACGGATTCGGGCCAGCCGGTCGACCCGCAGCTTGCGCCCGTCGATCGCGTCGATTCGTGCCTGCACATCAAAGGCCAACGTCATTGGATCCCCTTCGTCTCTCTCAGTACCACTGGTCCGGCATCGAAGCTTTGCGCCGATCGATGAAGTCGAGCAATGCGGCGTCGACGGCCTCGTCGATGGGTGGCGCCTCGTAGTTGGCCAGCACATCGTGCACCATCGCCGCGGCACGGTCCTCGCTGCGCAGCTCGCCGCCGTCGCGCCATTGCTCGAACGACGACGAATCGCTGAGCGCCGGCTCGTAGAAGGCTGTTTCGTAGTGCCGCAGCGTGTGCTGGGCCGAGAAGAAGTGCTTGCCGGGCCCGATCTCGGCGAACCCGTCCATGGCGAACTGGTCGGCCGACAGGTCGAACCCTTTCAGGTAGGTGTGCGCAGCGCCACACAGGTCGAGGTCCAGCATGAACTTCTCGTACCCCATCGCCAGCCCACCCTCCAGCCAGCCGGCGGAGTGCAGGATGAAGTTGGCGCCGCACAGCAGTGCAGACATCATCGACACCGCCGACTCGCTCATCGCCTGCCCGTCGGGGATCTTCGACGAGGTGAAGGCGCCAGAGCACCGCAGCGGCAGGCCGACGCGGCGGGCCAACTGTCCGACGACCAGTGAACCGAGCGCCGGCTCGGGTGTGCCGAACGTGGGGCTGCCACTGTGCAGATCCATCGACGACAAGAAGTTGCCGTAGATCACCGGCGAACCAGGGCGTACGAGTTGCCCCAGCGCCACGCCGACGAGTGTCTCCGCATGCGCTTGGGCGACGGCGCCGGCGTTCGTCACCGGGCCCATCGCGCCTCCGAGGATGAACGGGACGACGACGGGCGCCTGGTTCGCTGCCGCATAGGTCTTCAACGCGCCGGTCATCGTCGCGTCCCACACCAGCGGCGAGTTGACGTTGACGTTGCCCAGGATCACGCAGTTGTGTTCGACCACATCGGCGCCGAACACGATGCGAGCCATCTCGATCGAGTCCGCGGCGCGAGATGGATGCGTGACCGAACCCATGAACGCCTTGTCGCTGAAGCGAAGGTGGGCGTAGACCATGTCGAGGTGGCGCTTGTTGACTGCGACGTCGACCGGTTCGCACACCGTGCCACCGCTGTGATGCAGCCACGGCGTGTCGTACGTGAGCTTGACGAAGTTCTGGAAATCGACCAGCGATGCGTACCGCCGCCCGCCGGCCAGGTCGCGGACGAACGGTGAACCGTACGTCGGTGCAAGCACGACGTTGTTGCCGCCGATCTCGACCGACTTGGCCGGATTGCGGGCCAGTTGGGTGAACTGCCGCGGCGCGGTGGCGCACAACGCCTTCACGTGGCCGGGATCGAAGTGGACCGTGATGCCGTCGACCGTCGCCCCGGCATCCTTGAACAGCTGCAGCGATTCGGGGTCGTCTCGGATCTCCATCCCGACGTCGGCCAGCAGTTGATCGGCCTGCGACTCGATCAGCGCGAGGCCTTCCTCACCCAGCAGTTCGTACGTCGGGATCTGGCGACGGATGAACGCAGGTGCATGGGGTCGTGCACCCTCGCCGGTGCGGGCAGCCATTCGAGCCGACCGTCCACCACCCGTGCGATGGCGCGCCTCGTTCATCGAAACCCCCTTTACCGGGACGACCGTACTCGAAATCACGAATCGAAATCACAGGACCTTCTTCGGCAATTTCTGGTACGACCGTTCCGTGATTGAACATTGACGCCTCCGTGCCAGCCTCGCTATCGTGGCTCACCTGGCCGCTTCGGAGTGGCCCTGTATCACGGGGAGATATTTGATGGACTACCGGCTCTTTGACAGCGTGCGTCGCCAGGCAAGCCCAGTGGAAGTAGAGCTCGTCGAATCGTTCGCCCAAGGGCGGATCTCGCGGCGTGCGTTCGTCAACCGCGGAATGATGATCGGTCTCGGTGCGCCATTGATCGGTGCGATCCTGGCTGCCTGCGGGAGTGACAGCAAGGGAACCACCGCGACGACCACGGCAGGCGGCACCACCGCACCGGGCGGCACCACCGCACCGGCCGGGGCGATCAAGCAGGGCGGCACACTGCGCATCGTTGCCCAGAAGCCGGCCGGTCCGCTCGACCCGGTTGCCATGGCCGACCTCGGCACCTACACGCCCGTCGTCACCAGCTTCGAGTACCTCGTCGACATCCTCGGGGCCGACATCAAGCCGATGCTGGCCGAGACATGGAAGCCCAACGCCGACGGCAGCGTGTGGACGTTCGGCTTGCGCCAGGGCGTGAAGTGGCACGACGGCACGCCGTTCACCGCTGCCGACGTCGTGGCCACGATGGATCGCCTGGCCGGGAGCAATCTCAAGTCGTCCATCGCCGCAGGTTCGGCGAAGGCGCTCGACGACTTCACCGTCGAGATCACCCTGCTCAACCCCGATGGCCAGTTCCCCCAACAGGTCGGCGCCTACAACCCGCAGTCGGTCATCACGCCGAAGGACTACGTACTCGGCACCACGCTCGACCAGCGCCCCACGGGCACCGGGGCGTTCAAGCTCACCAAGTACGACGCGGCGACGGGCGCCACGTACGAAGCCAACACGGATTGGTGGGGCGGCAAGCCGTACCTCGACAAGCTGGAGTTCAGCTTCAGCGAAGACCTCGCCACGCTCGTCTCGGGTCTGCAGGGCGGCGCAGCCGACGCAATCGTGCAGTTCTCCGTGATCGGCGGCGATGCCCTGCTCAACGACAGCAACATCAATGTCGGGGTTGTCAAGGGCGCTGCGCACCGTCAGATCTGGATGAACTGCCGTGAGGGCGACTTCACCGATGTGCGCGTGCGTCAGGCTGTCGCACTCGGCATCGATCGCGCGGCATTGGTCGACACGATCCTCAAGGGCAAGGGCGACATCGCCAACGACCACCCGATTGCCACGATCTATCCCTTCTTCGATGCCTCGCAGCCCCAACGCGAGCGCGATATCGCCAAGGCCAAGCAACTGCTCAGCGATGCGGGCAAGGCCGGACTCGCGGCGACCATGTACTTCCCGAAGCTGCAAGAGATCCCACAGCTCGCCCAGGTCGTGCAGAGCCAGCTGAAAGAGATCGGCATGAACGTCACGCTGGCGCAAGAGGCTGTCGTCGACGGCGAGGAGTGGTGCAAGGTGTACGACTCGAAGGTCGAACCGGCCGGCTGCGACGGCGGCAAAGACTTCGGCATCGTCGACTACGGCCCGCGTGGCGTTCCCGACGTCTACCTGGTGAAGGCGTACGCCACCGGCGAATGGAACTCTGCGCACTACATCTCCGAGCCGTTCCGGGCCGCAGTCAAGGCGTATCAATCGTCGCTCGACCTCGACGGCCAGAAGGCAGCGATCAAAGACATCCAGAAGATCGCCAACGAAGACGTGCCGTACTCGATCCCGTACTTCTACAACGCCCTCTACGCCACCACCAACAAGGTGTCGGGCGTCGTCGCCACCGGGCTCGGTCACTTCTACTGCGGCAAGGCCGGATTCATCGCCTGAGCCTCGGTTTCCAGTCAAATAGGGCCTGGCCTGTGCGGTCGCCGCCTCTTGTGTGGCGTCGGCGCAGGCCAGGCGAATTTCTCTAGTCGGTCGCATCCGAGCGAATCCACGAAGGGGGCATCATGGGTCGGTATCTACTGCGGCGCTTGGCGTCGGCAGTGGTCACGCTGTGGCTCCTGGCCACGATCGTGTTCCTCATGGTCAACGTCTTGCCCGGCGACGTCGGGCGGCGAGTGCTCGGGCCGTTCGCGCTCAAGGAGGACGTTGCCCGCTTCAACCATCAGATCGGCACCGATCGTGCGCTGATCAGCCAGTACTTCACGTCGATACGCCGGGTGTTCACGCTCGATTTCGGGAATTCGTACCAGAGCCAGAGCCCGGTGACGAAGATCATCTTCCCGGCGCTGTTTCGTTCCGGGAAACTGGCGCTGCTGGCCTTCGTCATCACGATCCCGATCTCCATCGCCGCCGGTATCTTCGCCGCTCGCCGTCAAGACAAGGTCGCCGACCGGATCGTCGTCAACACCGGTCTGGCAACGTCGTCGATCCCCGACTTCGTCACGGCGGCCGTGCTGATGTCGATCTTCTGCGTGCACTGGAAGCTCGGCAGGGTGTTCGCCGACCCGCCGTCCGGCACGTCCGTGATCGGCCAGTTCCGCTACCTCCTCACGCCCGCCCTGGCACTGGTGGTCGCCTACTTCGGCTACATCGCCCGAATGTCGAGAGCGGGCGTGATCAACGGCTTACAGGCCGACTACGCCCGCACCGCGACCATGAAGGGCCTCTCGAAAGGCGCGGTGATGCGCAAGCACATCTTGCGCAATGCGCTGGCTCCGACGATCACCGTGATCAGCGTGCAGATCGGGTACCTGTTCGGTGGCATCGTCGGTGTCGAAAAGGTGTTCAACTACCACGGTCTCGGGTCGACCATGCTGAGCGCGGTCACCAGTCACGACATCCCGGTGTTGCAAGGCGCCGTGCTGCTCGTCGGCATCATCTACATGATCTCGACGCTGCTGGCCGACGTGTTCATCGCCTTCCTCAACCCGATGGTACGACTGGAGACAGCGCGATGAGCGACTCCGAAAAGTTCAAGCCTGAGCCCGCGGAAATCGTCTCGACACCCGGCGCCGACGTCTACGTACCAGGAATTCCGCGCGCGAGCAAGGGCACCGGCAAGGCCGCGCCGGCGACCACACCGGCGGAGATGGAACTGAGTGGAGTCGTGCAACTCAGCGAACGCCAGCAGGCTCGTCGCGAGAACTGGCGGTTGATCCGGCGCCGCCCGGCCTTCATCGTCGGCGTGTTCATCGTGTTCGTCTGGACGGTTTGCGCCCTCCTCGGCGACCGCATCACGCCGCACAGCCCGCTCGACTACCGGGCCGGCACGCATCTCTCGCCGCGTGCCAAGTTCCCGTTCGGCACCGACGAGCAGGGCCGCGATGTCTTGTCGCGTGTGATGGCCGGTGCCCGCGACGTCCTCAAGGTCGCCCCGGTGGCCGCGCTGCTCGGCGTGGTCTGCGGCGTGATCGTGGGCATGTTGATGGGCTACTTCGGTCGCTGGCTCGACAACGTGCTGGGCCGGATCGTCGAGGCCTTCCTGGCACTGCCGGTGATCCTGCTCGCCCTGCTGGCGGTCTCCACGCTCGGGAGCTCCCCTTCGGTGGTCATCGGCGTGGTCGCCGCCCTGTTCACGCCGGTCGTTGCCCGAACGGTGCGTTCGGCGGTCATCGCCGAACGCGACCTCGATTACGTCACATCGGCCAGGCTTCGAGGTGAATCGTCGTGGTTCGTGATGTTCCGGGAGATCCTCCCCAACGTCAGCGGCCCGATCATCGTCGAGCTCACCGTGCGCATCGGCTACGCCGTGTTCACCGTCGCCACGCTGTCGTTCCTGGGCGCCGGTCCGCAGCCACCGTCCCCCGACTGGGGGGCACAGGTCAGCGAAGGCTTTCGCTCGATCAGCGCCAGCATCTGGTGGACCACGTTCTTCCCGGCAGCGGCGATCGCCAGTCTCGTGATCGCCGCCAATCTCATCGCCGACTCCGTGCAGTCGGTGCTGGAGGCATCATGACCACCATGTCGGCACCTTCCACGACTGCGGCGCTCGCCGTCCAAGACCTCGAGGTCGTCTACACGGTCCGTGGCATCGACCGCGCCGTGTTGCGCGGCGTGTCGTTCGACATCGCCCCGGGCGAGGCGTACGGGCTGGTCGGCGAGAGCGGTTGTGGCAAGTCGACGACGGCCTACGCGGCGCTGCGGTACCTCCCGCGCAACGGCAAGATCGTCGGTGGTCACGTCCTCGTGGCGGGCGACGATGTGACCAACATGACCACGTCGCAGCTGCAGCGCTTCCGGGCCACCGAGGCGTCGATGGTGTACCAGGACCCGGCGCAGGCGATGAACCCGTCGATCAAGATCGGCCGTCAGTTGATCGAGAGCTACACGCTGCTCGGTCAGAGCAAGCACGACGCGGAGAAGTCTTCGCTCGCAGCGCTCGATCGGGTGCGGATCGCCGACCCGGAGCGCGTGATGGATCGGTACCCGTTCCAGCTCAGCGGTGGAATGCAGCAACGCGTCGTGATCGCCATGGCGTTGGCATGCGACCCGAAGCTGCTCGTGCTCGACGAGCCCACCACCGGCCTCGACGCAACGGTCGAGGCGGAGGTGTTGGATCTCGTTCGCACCCTGCGCGAGGAGAGCAACGCCGCCGTGCTGTTGATCGCCCACAACCTCGGGATCATCCGCTCGCTCTGCGATCGCGTCGGTGTGATGTACGCCGGGAAGATCGTCGAGGAAGGACCCAGCCATCAGGTCTTCGACGATCCGAAGCACCCGTACACGGTCGGTCTGCTGCGTTCCCTGCCACGGCACGGCGTGCGCAAGACCGAGCGGGCACTCGACACCATCCCGGGCATCTTGCCGCTGATCGGAAGCGACCTGCCGACGTGCGTGTTCGTCGACCGCTGCCCGCTGGCCGACGACACCTGTCGCAACGAGGTGCCCCCGGTGGTACCCGTTGGGGCCGAGGGCGTCCGGTTCACCCGCTGTCATCACCCCGAGCGCATCCCGGAGGTGGTCGAGTCCCTGTCCGACGTGCCGATCAGCATCCTCGCGTCGACGATCGACAACCCCGACGTGCTCGAGCTGACCCACCTGTCGAAGACGTTCAAGCAGCGCAGCACCAGCGTTCCGGCCCTCGTCGACGTCGATCTGCAACTCGTCGAGGGCGAGACGCTCGGCATCGTCGGCGAGTCGGGATCCGGCAAGTCGACCCTTGCCAAGACGATCCTCGGCATCGAGTCGGCCGATAGCGGCGGCACCGTGGCGCTCGACGGCAACACCGTCGCATCGAGCACCTCGGGGCGGAGCACCGACGACAAGCGCGCCATGCAGATGGTGTTCCAGAACCCCGACTCGGCCCTCAACCGCAGCTGGTCCGTTCGCCGCATCCTCATGCGCAGCGTCGAGAAGCTGACCGGCATCAAGGGCGATGCAGCCAACAAGCGCGTCGAGGAGTTGGCCGCCCAATTGCGTCTGACACCACGTCACCTCGACCTCAAGCCGCGGCAACTCTCGGGCGGATTGAAGCAGCGTGTGGCGATCGCTCGAGCCTTCGCCGGTGATCCACGCATCGTGGTCTGCGACGAGCCCACCAGCGCGCTCGATGTCTCGGTGCAGGCCGCCATCCTCAACCTACTGGCCGACCTGCAAGCCGAGGAGAAGACGAGCTACGTCTTCATCACCCACGACATGGGCGTGGTGCGCTACCTCGCCGACCGCATCGCCGTGATGTACCTCGGCCGCATCCAAGAAGTCGGGCCCACCGACGAGGTGTTCAACGGGCCCAACCACCCGTACACCGAGGCGCTGCTGTCGGCCATTCCCAGTGTCGACGGCGAGCCGACGTCGCGAATCCGCCTCGAGGGTGAGATCCCGTCGCCGGCCAATCCGCCGAGCGGCTGCGTGTTCCACCCGCGCTGCCCGCGGGTGATCGCCGGCCTGTGTGAGGTGACCGAGCCGCCGTTGCTCGAGGTCGCGCCCGGTCACGCGATGCGCTGCCACATCCCGATCGACGAGCTCCGGCGGCTGCAGAGCCAGAGCTGATCAGTCGACGACGCGGTCGAGGCTGGTGTCGCGGCGTGCTGTGTGCCAACGATGGCACCCTGCCTCGTGGAACCATCGCTCGGTCTGCACACCGTCGACGTTGGTGAACATCCACACGCGGTCGAGGTCGCGATCGAACTCGTCGGTCAGGTGGGCCGGGGGCTCGGGCAGTTCGCCACCGAAGCGGAACTCTTCGACCGGGCGTGGCCCGCAGTTCGGACACGTGATCGTCAGCATCAGCGCGTTCCTGTCGAGCCCTGATCGGCCATCGGGTGGTCGGCGCCGAAGCGCGACAGCGCAAATGGTGCGATGAGATCAGGCGTGCGCCCAGTGGCGATCAGCTCCGCCATCTGCTCGCCGCCAGCGGGTATGCCCTTGAAGCCCCAGGTTCCCCATCCGGTGCTGATCACGAAACCGTCGACGCCGGTGAAGCCCATGATCGGTGAGAAGTCGGCGGAGATGTCGCACCGGCCCGTCCACTGTCGGAGGATCTTGAGGTCGCGGACGAACGGCAGCAGGAACGCCATCTTCAGCGAGCACGATTGCAGGAACTGGAACGAGGATTGGCGCGAGTAGCTCGACTCGCGTTCGAACTCGTGACCGATCAGCATCTGCCCGCGGGCGGTCTGCGAGACGTAGCAGAGCAGGTCGGTCGACGACACGATCGGCCCGAGACCCTGCGCGTACCCGTTGGTGACGAAGGCTTGCAGCGGGTGCGTGCGGACCGGCAGCCGGAGTCCGGCGTGTGCGGCAATCGTCGAGACGTCGCCGCCGACCGCGCTCATCACGGTTCCGGCGCTGATGTCGCCGCGCGATGTCTTCACACCCACCACCCGGTCTCCGTCTCGCAACAACCCGGTCACCCGCGTGCCCTGCATCACGTGCACGCCACGTTGCATGGCGCCCTGCGCGTAGGCCCACACGACACGGTCGTGCCGCGCCGATGAACCGGGGACGTGGTACGACGCACCCAACACCGGGTAGCGGCCTCCGCCGGTGAGATCGACCTGCGGGCACAACCGCTTGACCTCCATCGGGTCGATCAGCAGCGTCTCGACGCCGCATGCCTGGTTGAGCTGCGCCCGTGATCGCTCGGCGCGGATGCCCGTCTCGGTATGTGCCATCCAGATCAAGCCCTTGGTGTCGTGCATGATCCAGCACCCGGTCTCGTCTTCCAGGTCCCGGTACAACTCGACGCTGTGGTTGTAGAAGCGGATCGACTCGGGGATGCCGTAGTTGGCCCGGATGATCGTGGTGTTGCGCCCCGAGTTGCCCGAGCCGATGTAGTCGGCCTCGATGACGGCGACGTTCGTGATGCCGTGGCGCGTCGCCAGGTAGTACGCAGTCGCCAAGCCGTGGCCGCCGCCGCCGATGATCACGACGTCGTAGCTGGCTCTGGGCTCGTGCCACGTCAGCTCCAGCAGGGTTTCGACGAACTCGTTCACCAGAGCCGCTCCGACAGTTCGTGGGCCAGACCGGCCGACACCACCAGCAACACGTGTTCCGGGCCGACCAGGATCTTGGCGGGCACGCCGGCGATCAGACCTTGGCCCAGCGTGCCGTCGGCAGGCAATGACCATTCGATGTGGTTGGTGACGTCGGCGAACTCTGCAGGCGTGAGGCGCCAGTGCACGAACGCGTACTCGGGCTCGACGATCGCGAACGGGTCGTCGACGGAGATCGTTGCTGCATCGGTGACGATCGCGTCGTCGGGGGCAATGCGAAGCATGGTCGTGCCGTTCGGCAACGCCACAGCATCGAGCGCGGCCGGCTTGGCCACGACACGCAACCCGTGCAGTTGCTCAGGCGCGCGCACGGGCACCTTCCGGGTCGTAGAACGGTGTCGCCGTGACGTGGGCAAGGCGCCCATCGACGGTCACGGTGTCGGCGAATGGTGTGTGCTTCTGCCAGCCGAGCATCACCGTCATGCCGAGCCCTGGTGATTGGAAGCTCGACGTGACATGACCGACGATCTCGCCGTCCACCCAGATCGGCGCACCCTCGACCGGCGCGGCGCCGTGCATCGTCATCCCGAACAGATGCCGACGATCGTCGAGATCGGCGGTGCGCAACAACGCGGTCCGGCCGATGAAGTCGGCCTTGTCGAGCTTCACCGCCCACTCCATGTCGAGCCGCCGTGGTGTCGAGTCCATCTCGGTGTCCATGCCGACGATCACGTGGCCCTTCTCGAGGCGTAACGCGAACAGCGCCTGCAGCCCGTGGGGTCGCACGCCGAGGTCGCGGCCCGCCTCCATCAGGGTCTGCCACAGCTCCACCGAATGTGTGCGCGGGTGATGCAGTTCGAAGCTGGCCTCGCCGGTGAACGACAGGCGCAGAACATGACACGGGATGCCGGCGACGTCGGTGTGCACGTGCTGGAGGAAACGCGGCGGCTCTGCCAGGCCGACCCGCTGCAACAGCTCGCCGGCCAGCGGACCGGTCACGTTGATCGCGCCGAGCGCCAGCGTGCGATCGAGGATGTGCACGTCGAGCCCCCACGATTCGATCCAGTCACGGATCCACGCCTCGGCGAACGACGCGCCGCCCGACGTGAAGGTCAGCAGGAAGCGGTCGCTGCCGTCGTCGGTGGCCTCACGACAGACCATGCCGTCGTCGATCAGATGACCACGCTCGTTGAGCAGCAGCACGTAGCGGCTGCGGCCGGGTCGGATGTCGTGGATCGTCGTCGGGTAGATGCGTTCCAACGCCTCCACCACATCGGGACCCGTGACGATCATCTTGCCCAGCGTCGAGACGTCACCCAACGACACGCCCTCGCGGACCGCCCAGTACTCGTCGAGGAAGTTGCCGTAGTTCCACGGGCGCCACCATCCCCCGAAGCGATCCATGCGCGCCCCGAGGGCAACGTGTTCGTCGTGGAGCGAGGTGCGCCGGAACGGATCGAGGTGCATGTCGGCCGCGGCTTCGCTGATCGTCAGCTGACGCGACGCCGGTCGACCGGTGAACGGCGCAACGAGCTGACCCGATCGGTCGGTGACGAAGGCGCGGAGGTGCGGCATGCACACACTTCCCTGGCAGGTGCCGGTGCCGCAGAGCGCCGCACGCTTCACCAGTTCGATGTGTTGGAATCCCTTGTCCCACACCATCTGCAGGTCGTCGACGGTGACCTTCGAGCACGGGCAGACGACTCCGGTCGTCGGGCAGGCGGGCAATTCGAACGAGCCCGCGGCAGGGCCCACGGTTCGCACGTGCGGGTCGGCGACCATGCGCGCCAGCAGGTCGCGCGGTGCGGCGCGCACCGACGTGACCACCACCGCGTCGCACGGGGTCGAGGCACCGTCAGCGGTGACCACGGAGGTGGCCACGCCATCGGTCCCTTCGATCCTCACCAGTTCGTCGAGGTCGACGGTGGCGACCACGCCGAGGTCGACCGCCGCCGCTCGAAGCTGCTCGGCCGCGCGCGTCGTGTAGATGCCGCGCAGCATGTTGCCCTCGCACACCGGGTGGAGCTCGGCGGCCCCAGTTGCGATCACCACGTCGTGGGCGTGCACGTGCAGCATCTCGCCGGTCGTCAGCCTGACGACCACCACCGGGCCGGGGTAGACACCGACGACATCGTGGCCGAGTTCCCCGGCCAGAACCGTCACATCGCGGCCCTCGGCGCGAGCAACAGCGGCCGCTGCCGTGCCCGATTCGCCGGCACCGATCACCACCACGTCGGCGTGCTGGCGGCGCAGTTCCGTGGCCGCGTGGCTCGGCGACGCCACCGGGTCGACCGGCGGATCGAGGTGCAGCGGAGGAGCGCCCACGGCCGGATGCCGAACCACCCGCATCCCCGGCCGCGCCGCAGTCAGGCAGGTGCGGGTGAACGCAACCCCGTCGATCTCGGCGCAGCAGTTCCCGCAGTCGCCGGCCAGACAAAGGGTTCCGCCGTGTTGCGGATGTTGACCGGCGCGCACCACTGCAACGGCTACGGATTCGCCGTCGGCGTACTCGATCGGTTGGTCGTCAACCACGATGCGCATGCTCAGCCGACTGTAGCGAATCCTTGATTAACGGCACGACTGTTCTGTGAATGAATTCGTCGGGTGGCATGCGAAACTACGCCACATGGATCCTCTGGGGCTTCAGCAAACGACACGAGTTGCCTTGGTCACCGGAGCCGGCAGTGGCATCGGTCGTGCCGTTGCCGCGGCCCTGGCCGCCGACGGCTTCACGGTGGTGCTGGCCGGTCGCCGGGCCGACGCATTGGGCGAGACCGCGGCGACGATCGCCACCGACACCGTGATACAGCCCACCGACGTCACCGACGTGAGCAGTGTCGACGCGCTCTTCGCGGCGATCGATCAGCGACTCGGGCGTCTCGATCTGTTGTTCAACAACGCCGGTGTCGGTGCGCCTCCTGTTCCTCTCGACGAGCTCAGCCTCGAGCACTGGCAGCGTGCGGTCGACACCAACCTCACCGGATCCTTCCTGTGCGCGCAGCGAGCCATGGCGATGATGAAACGGCAAGATCCCGCCGGCGGTCGCATCATCAACAACGGATCGATCTCCGCCCACACCCCGCGGCCGAACTCGGCCCCGTACACCGCGACCAAGCACGCCATCACCGGCCTGACCAAGTCGATCGCCGCTCGACGGCCGCCCGTTCGGCATCACCTGTGGCCAGATCGACATCGGTAACGCCGAGTCGCCGATGACCGCCCGCATGGCCGACGGCGTGCCGCAGCCCGACGGCAGTCGTCGACCCGAGCCGGTGATGAACGTCGACGACGCCGCCCGTGCCGTTCGCTACATGGCCAGCCTCCCGCCTGAATCCAACGTGCTGTTCATGACCGTGATGGCCGCCGGCATGCCCTTCGCCGGTCGCGGCTGAGCGGCGGGCGCCCTCTCGCTGAACTGGGCAGCCCCAGAACGATACGTCTGCTTCTGGGGCTGCCCAGTTCGTCGCTCAGCCGTGGCTAGCGTCGACGACACAGAAGCGGTTGCCCTCCGGATCGGCAAGCACGACGAAGTCGGGGTCCGATCCGTACGAGTCCCACGGCACCCGGGTGGCGCCGAGCCCGACCAGGCGCTCGACCTCTGAGGTCTGTTCGGCCGCGTCGTCGACAACGAGGTCGAGATGGACCCTCGGTTGCTCTTGCGCCGGTGTCTCCGAGCGTTGGAGCGCCACCCGTGTCCCAACTCTGGACGGTGGCACGAGGATCGTGAAACCGTTGTCGGAGTCGGGGAAGTGGTGTGGTTCATACCCGAGGACGGCCGACCAGAACGACACCGCCCGATCGACGTCCTCGACGCCCAGTACGACGGTTCCAAGCCGGATCATGACGCGAGTTTGACACGCCGGACGGCGCGTAAACGCCTTGCGTTCGCCCGCCACAGCAGGCAGTCTGCGGGCGTGAGACGGGCCGCTGTTGTCGTGTTGATGGTGGCGACAGCATGCGCCAGCTCTGGGTCCACCGCCACGACTCATGTGGTCGCGACGTCGAGCACGACGGCTGCGGAAGCACGGGCGATCGACGGCCCGGTGATGCGCTATCAAGAGACATCGTCGCCATCGGGCAACCTGGCGGCCCTGCTGCAAGGGCTGCTGCAGCTCGACGGGGACTGCCTGTACCTCGTGCAGGAAGCGCCCGGCGAGCGCTTCCCGGTTCTCTGGCCGGCGGGGACCCGGTGGGACCAGTCGAACCAGTCGGTGGTCCTGTCGAACGGCGAGGTCATGCCGATCGGTGGCGCCGTCGAGGGCCGTGGCGGCTACTTCTACCTGTCAGACGTCGGCTTGCTCGCCGGGACGGCGGCGCGGAACCTCGCCGCACGGTGTGTCGACAATTCGTACAGCCAGACTGCCGTTGTCGACAACGTGGGCGGGGCGATCGGCCCGAAGGTCAACTAGTCGCCGCGGGCCAGGAGGATCAGGCGCCGGCCAGACGGCCGATCAACGTGCGGTGCTCGTCGTCGAGCGGCCGGGCGTCGCCGGCGACGGCGTTCTCGGTTGCCCTCCCGGGCTTCGACGTGGCGGGGATCGACACGGTGGTCGCCGGGTGGCTCAACCCCCATTGCAGCAATGCCTGCCCCCACGTGTGGATGCCGAACGGCTCGAGCGGGGCAAGTTCAGCGGCTGTCGGGGAGATGCGCATCAGATCGGCGGCAGCGAACGGGCGCATGATCAGCACGCCGAGCCCGAGCTCCTCGGCCAGTGGCAACAGGCGGGCCTCGACCTCGCGTTCGCGTGGGTTGTAGGGGATCTGGATGGCGTCGAGGCGACCGGTGACCATCGCCGCCTCGAGCTCGCCGAAGCTCGCTGCCTGCCAGTGCGTCGCGCCGACGAGCGTGACCTGCCCGTTGTCGCGTAGCTCCTCGATGCGCCGCAGGCGCTCCGGCCAGCGAACCATGTTGTGGATCTGCAACAGCTCGACGTGACCGCCGTAGAAGGACAGCGACGCCGCAATCTGACGCTCTGCAACGTCGTCGTCATCGGTCCAGACCTTGGTGGCGACGACAGCTTCCGAGCGTCGACCTTCGAGCGCGGCCCCCAGCATGCGCTCGGCCTTGCCGTACATCGGTGACGAGTCGAACAAGGTCGTTCCAGCATCGAGCGCTGCCGACACGACCTCACGCGGCGAGCACGAGATCGTCGGTGTCCAACGTCTTCGACGTGCCCATCCCGATGATCGGCACCATCGGTGCATCGGCATGCTTCGGGGAGAGCGAACGGAGTTCCATACGGCGCATTCTCGCACCGCGCCACGTGGAGTTGGCGCGGCGTCGATCGACATGAGCGATCAAGATGATCACGGCAGGCCGCCGTGTCCGTCGTGCTGGCAGACTGGACGAAACTGCACGCTGAAATCGCAGCGACACGACGGGAGGCATCATGCCTGAGGAGTTCGAAGGGGATCTTTCCGGAGCGGTGTTCTGGGGGGCTGATCTCAGCGGCGCACGCTTCCGCGACGTCAACCTCACCGACGCCAGGATCACCCACGCCTGGCTCGTCAACGTCGACATCGACGCGCTCGTCGACAAGCTGGTCATCAACGGCGTCGACGTGACGTCGTATGTGAACGCTCGCGATCCGTGGTACCCACTGCGCGCCATGCTCCGTCCGTCCGGCCCGGATGAGATGTCCGCAACGTGGGCGGCGCTCGAAGCCGAGTGGGCGAAGACGATCGCCTTCGCCAAAGAGCTCCCTGAGGACTCGCTGCACGAATCGGTCAACGACGAGTGGTCGTTCGTCCAGACGCTGCGGCATCTCGTGTTCGCGATGGACAAGTGGTTCACCGCGCCGGTCCTCCGAGGAGGATTCGACCCGATCGGGTTGCCGAACTCGGGCTCCGTCGGGTTCCCGTGGCCCGGCCTCGACTACGACTTGAAGCCGTCTGTCGATGACGCCCTCGCCGTTCGCGCCGACCGGGCCACGCGGTTCCGCGAGTATCTCGCCTCGGCGGCGCCCACCGACCTCACCCGACCCATCGAAGTGCTGGAGAACGGCACGAACCCGCTGCAGGAGTGCATCTACACCGTCTTCGAGGAAGAGTTCTGGCACAATCGCTACGCACGGCGCGACCTCACGCTGCTGCACGCCGCGAACTGATTCGCAGCACGACTCCGATCAGGCGACGCCGACCCAGCGAGGGTAGGCGGGGTCACCGCTGTCGTACTCGACCCAGACCTCGGAACCGACGTCGGGAGGCGCGAGGTATTGCGTGTCGTACGACGGCATGGCCCAGGCCGCATTCGGGTCGACATCGGGGACCGTGACCTCGATGCGATTCTCCTGCATCGGATCATCGTTCGACACGACCGTGCCGCGATACCTTCCGACGTACCCGCCACTTGCGTGCCCGTCGTTCTGGCCGGCCTCCGGCTCCCAGATCGGGTAGTCGCTGTCACCGTGTTCGAACGACACCCACACGAGGTCGCCGATCGCCGGAAGTTGAGCTCCCGCCATCAACGCCACAGCCCAGACAGTCGCGTCGCCGTGCACGTCGGGAACCAACACCAGCAGGCGGTACTGCTGCATCGGGTCGGCATCGTCGACGACCGTTGCCCGGTACGTGCCCCCATATCCAGTCACCATGCACTGATCATCGCAGACCCGCATCCCTCGGCGCATCGAAGAGCGACCCGAATCATCGTGGCCGCGCCAGACTGGAGCCATGCTCGGAAAATTCGGTCTCTGGCGTCACCTCGTCGCGGCGAGCGCGATCGGTGGTACCGCGTTGCTCGCAGCGGTCGGCGTGATCGGACGCGGCAACATCGACGAGCGGTTCGAGTCGAAGGTCGTCACTGTCACGCAGGCGGGAAGCGACGGGCTACGTCTCCGCGAAGTGGTCGACGAAGACTTCGGGACCAAGGACCGTCACGGCTACGAGCGGATCATCCCGACCGATTTCGGACGGCCCATCGACATCGAGGCATCATCGCCCGACGCCAATGCCGACATCAGCGTCACGCCGGTTGGGCTCGGCGACCGCATTCGTCTCGGCGACCCGAACACCACGTACACCGGGCAGCATCGCTACGTCCTCGCCTACACCTTGCCCGACGCGCGCGTGTCGACGGGTCAACTCGCACTCGACATCATCGGCACCGACGAGACCTTGGAGACCGGTCGGTTCGAGGTCGTGGTCGCCGGTCTGGACCTGATCCACCCGACGTGCAACGTCGGCGGCTCGGGATCGAAGGGTGGCTGCACACTGGCACGCGATGGCGATGTCTACCGGGCGGTCATCAGCCCGTTGAAGCCTGGTGAGGGGATCACGATCGGCGGCACGATCCTCGGCAGTCTCCCGGTCGCGCAGGCCGCCGATCCGCCGCTGCCGAAGCGCCGGCCGGACAATCGCATGGCGCTCGCGCTGGCGACGATCCCACTCGGTCTGCTCAGCGCCGGTGCGGTGTACACGACGTCGCGACGGACGGGTCGCAACGAGGTGTTTGCAGGCGGTGCCGCCGACGCTGCCTATGGCTCGCTGCCGCGGCCGACGGGTGATGCCCCGCCGCGGGCCGATGTGCGGCTGGTTGCCGACAGCAAGATGGAGGAGTTGGCAACGATCGAGTTCGTGCCACCGAAGGGGATCGAACCCTGGCAGGGCTCTGTGCTGTTGAACGAGAGGATCGACCGCACGACCATCGCGTCATGGGTTTCGGGGCTGGTGGCCAAGGATGCGATCACGCTGACGCAAGAAGACAGCGGGCTGGTGCTGCGCGCCGGACCCCATCGCGACCAGCTCGACCGCGACACCAAGGCGTTGGTCGACCAGATGCTCGATTTCAAGGACGAGCTCGTGCTCGGCACGTACAACCAGAACTTCGAGCGCGGCGTGGAACCAGGTGTCGACGCTGGAACGCGAGACCATCGCCGCGTCGGGCTGGTGGAAGCGACTCCCGCCGGGCGGCATGCGCAGCGGCGCAGCCGGTACGAGGTGGTTGGGTTTCGTGGTCGTGCTGTTCTTCGTCTTCGGCGCCGGCTCGTTCCTGACGGCACTGCTCGGTGCATTCCGCTCCGCGGTTCCGGCGTTGCTCTTCGCCGTGCTGGTGCCGTTCATCTTCGCCCGTTTCGTGTACGCGGTGTTGCGCCCGGCCCGCAGCGCGACCGGCTCGGCGCTGGCGCTGCGTGCCGAATCGTTCCGCCGCTTCCTCGCCGCCAGCGAGGGCAAGCACGTCGACTGGGCATGGAAGCAGGGCTTGCTCCGCGAGTACAGCGCCTGGGCGGTGGCACTCGGTGCCGCGGACGCGTGGGGCAAGGCACTCGCGGCGAGCAACGTGCCCGCGCCGGAGATGAACCTGGCCAGCCCGATGTGGCTGTACACGATGGGTCCCTCGTTCACCAGCACGCAGACGGCACCGGCGCCGTCGGGCTCGTCAGGTGGCAGTTCGTTCAGCGGGTTCTCCGGCGGCAGCGTCGGTGGTGGCGGTGGCGGAGGCAGCTCGGGCTCCTGGTGAGTCGCCTGAGTGAGCTACAGCGGAAAGGCGCTGCGCGCCGCCACAGCTGCGCCACGTGCGCCGGCCATGTCGAGATCGGGCACCAACGAGAACTCGGCCACGTCGAGTTGCTCGGCGCGCAGATGGGTGTTCGTGCGAACCACGGAGAGGTACCAATCTCGAAACGCAGGATCGGCCTCGACGACACCGCCGCCGACGAAGTACACGTTGGGATCAGTGAAGTTTGCAGCGATCGTGAACAACCGCCCGATCGCCATCGCCTGCTGCTCGAACACCTTGCGGGCCATCTCATCACCGCGTTCGCCATAGCTGCGCAACTCCTTGGAGGCCTCCTCGATGGGCAGACCGGCTAGAGGATGATCGGGATATCTCGTCAACCAGTAGGGCAGCAGGTTCCGACGGATGCCCGTCAGCGAGGCCACGCTCTCGACGTCGCCGACGAACCCGCAGTTGCATTGCGGCATCGCTTGATCGTCGCCGAGCAGCCCGAGCATCGGGATGTGCACGTGCCCGAGCTCACCCGCCATGCCGGCCGCGCCGCGCACCACTGCACCCGACTCGATCACGCCGCCACCCAGACCGGTGCCGACGATCGCCGAGACCGACGATCGCCGCAGCGCCTTCTCCCCGTAGTACGCGTAGTGGGCGTAGAGCGCCGCGGCGTTGCCGTCGTTGCTGTACACCACCGGGATGCCGAGCCGGGTCTCGAGCGCGGCGCGCACGTCGAATCCCCACCACTCCGGCAGCGCGAAGTTGGTGGCACCCTTCGACGAGATCACCCCTTCGGCTGACGCCGGACCGGGCGTGTCGAGTCCGACTGCCCGAACATCGGAACGCTCGATGCCGGTGATCTGCAGGCCCGACTCGAACGCGGCCGCCAGGGCATCGAGCGCCGGACCGGTCCCCTCGGTCACCCGGCTCGGCACCTCGATCATCCGATCGATCAGGAAGCGCCCGCCCTCGTCGAGCACCGTCACGTTGTTCTTCGTTCCGCCGTTGTCGATTCCGACGATCATGGACCCGGGGTCGCGCATAGTCCTCCGTTCGGCGGTGATGATAGGCGCGGCGGAATCCACTGCGCCCGAGCGATGAGATGTCGGAGGATCAACGATGACAAGGTGGTGGAGATGATCGATCGGTTGCGAGGTCGGCAGGAGTGGAAGTTCTTCAGCGCCCTGCGCCGTGCCGCACCTGCTTACGCCATCGGCTGGTGGGTGCTGGTGGTGCTTCGGGGCATGCTGCCTGCGGTCACATCGGTTGCCTTCGGGTGGTTGGTCAGCGCGATCACCCGGGACGTGTCGTTGGTCGGCCCGCTCGTGATGGTCGGTGTCACGTTCACGTTGTTGCTGGTGTCGCAGCCGTTGCACCAATTGGTGTCATCGAACCTTGGGGCGCGGATGGCGGCGCACATGTACGACCGTCTCCTCACCGTATGTGTCTCACCGCCCGGCATCGCCCACCTCGAGCGGTCGGAACTGACCACGGATCTCACGATGGCTCGTGACTTCGACCTCGGCATGATGGGCCCACCGCTCGACATCTCGATGGACTTCATCGCCGGCGGGCTGGTCGATCTGGTGGTCGGTGTCAGTGCTGCGATCTTGTTGGTCGGGTTCCGCTGGTGGGCAGCGCTGCTGCTGGCGCTGGCGTGGCTGTCGACGCACTGGCTGCTCCGGGAGAGTGGTGTGTGGAAGGACCGCAACACCGACGAGGTGCGAAAGGCCCAGCGCCATGCCGAGTACTCGTACCGGCTGGCAGTCGACGCCGCACCGGCCAAGGAGTTGCGTTTCTTCGGTTTGGCGGGCTGGGTGACGGACCGCTTCGTCAGCACTCGTCGGCGTCTCTACGACTTGCAGTACCAAGCCACTCGGATGCGGGAGAAATCGGTCCTGTCGTGTCTTGCGATCGTGCTGGGCGCCAATGTGGCCGTGTTCTGGCTGCTGGCCGACGCGGCCGCCGGTTCGACGCTCTCCGCGGCACGGGCGGTCGTCTTCGTCCAAGCGGCAATCGGCGTGTCGTCGATCGCCTTCGGCGGGCTGAACTGGACGATGGACGGTGCGGCTGCACCGGTCGTCGCCTTGGAGCGTGTCGAGGCGGCAGTGGGCAGCGGCGCGCTCGCAGCGGGCAGGACCATCCCAGCTGCCGGCCCGAAGGAGATCCACTTCCGCGACGTGTCGTTCGCCTACACCGAGGGTGGGCGGCCGGTGCTGGACGGCTTCGATCTGACGATCCCGGCCGGCACGTCGATGGCGATCGTCGGCCAGAACGGGGCCGGCAAGACCACACTCGCCAAGCTGTTGTGCCGTCTCTACGACACGACGTCGGGTTCGATCGAGATCGACGGGTTGCCGCTGGCGTCGTTGGACCTCGACGCGTGGCGTTCGCAGGTGACCGCGGTGTTCCAGGACTTCATCCACTTCGAGTTGCCGCTTCGCAACAACGTCGCCCCGACCGGGGCACCCGACGAGGTGATTCGCGCCGCACTGGCCTCTGCCGGTGGCACGGAACTGGCCAACGGAGATCTCGACACGATCTTGTCGAAGGGTTATCCGGGCGGCACCGATCTGTCGGGCGGGCAGTGGCAGCGCATCGCCCTGGCCCGGGCGCTGTGTGCAGTGCAACAAGGCGCCGGCGTCGTGCTGCTCGACGAGCCCACGGCTCAGCTCGATGTTCGCGGCGAGGCCGAGATCTTCGAGCGAGTGCTCGCGGCCACGCGTCACTGCACGACCATCCTCATCTCGCACCGCTTCTCGACCGTGCGGCTGGCCGACCGCATCTGTGTGATGGAGGACGGCAAGGTGGTCGAGCTCGGCAGTCACGACGAGCTGATTGCGCAGCGCGGCCGGTACCGAACGATGTTCGAGCTGCAAGCGTCGCGCTTCACCGAATACGACGAGCAGGGCGAGGAGGTGACCTATGAGTCGCTCGGCTAAGGGCAGCCACGTCGACGAGGAGTTGCCGGCGACGATGCGCTCGCTGCTTCGCACGTTCCGGCTCGGGTACCGTGCCGAGCCGCGGCTGCTGGCTCTCTCGCTCGGGTTGGCGTTGTTGATGATGTTGCCTGACGCGTTGTTGGCATTGTGGTTGAAGTTCCTCGTCGACGGTGTGCTGCACGATCAACGCAGGCGCGTGATCATCGCCGGGCTCGGCCTGGCGATCTCGGTCACGGCCACGTGGTACCTGTCGCTGCTGTCGCAACGGGTGCAACGCCGGTTTCGTGATCGAGTCGCGATCGCGCTCGAATCGCATGTTGCCCATCTGCAGGCGTCGGTGCCGACGATCGAACACCACGAACGACCCGAGTACCTCGACCGGCTGGCCATGCTGCGCGAGCAGGTCTTCGCCCTCGACCACATGTTCATGTCGTTGTTCTCGACGCTCGGCTGGCTGTTCCGACTGGCGATCACCGCAGTGCTGCTGGCCTCGATTCACCCGGTGCTGGTGCTGTTGATGCTGTTCGCGCTCCCCGCATTCTGGGTGTCGACCTGGCGGCCGGCTGTCGAGCGGCGCGTCGAGGAATCGGTGATCGCCAACACCCGCCTCGGCCGGCACCTGTTCGTCTTGGGAACGACCGCGCCGGCCGCCAAGGAGGTGCGCGTCACCAACACCGGCAAGTGGCTGGTCGCCGAACGCCGCGCCGCGTGGGACCGCTACTACGTTCCGGTCGCACGGGTGCGTTGGGTGACCGCGGCGTGGCACACGATGGCATGGGCAGTGTTCGCCGGCGCCTACGTGTCGGCCATCGTGTATGTGGCGTCGGGCCTTCACCGCAGCGCCGGCGCGGTGGTGCTGGTACTTGCCGCCGGCACGCGGTTGGCGCGCTACGTCGGCGCGACGGCCGGCGAGCTGGGCTTCCTCCGCGGTTTCTGGCTCGACTCGTCGCGCCGGTTGATGTGGCTCGAGGACTACGCAGCGGGCATCGATGCTTCCGCCGACACGGCCGCCCCGACCCGGCTGCACGACGGCATCACCTTCGATCACGTCTCGTTCCGCTACCCAGGCACCGATCGTCTCGTGCTCGACGACATCACGCTGCGTCTCCCGGCCGGCGCAGTCGTCGCCGTGGTGGGAGAGAACGGCGCGGGCAAGTCGACACTGGTGAAGTTGCTGGCACGCATGTACTCACCGACGGCCGGCCGAATCATGGTCGACGACGTCGACCTGGCCGACATTGCCACCGATGAGTGGCGGGCGTGCCTGGCGGGTGCGTTCCAGGACTTCTACCGATTCGAGCTGCACGCCCAGCACACCGTCGGTGTCGGGGACCTGGCGCGGGTCGAGGATCGCACGGCGACGAGTAGCGCCGTCGATCGAGCAGGCGCTCACGACGTGATCGAGCGCCTGGCCTATGGCATCGAGACGCAGCTCGGGCCGTCGTGGGACGAGGGCGCCGAGGTCAGCTTCGGTCAGTGGCAGAAGTTGGCGCTGGCGCGCGGGTTCATGCGCGATGCCCCCCTGTTGTTGATCCTCGACGAACCCACGGCCGCACTCGACGCCGAGACCGAGCATGCCCTGTTCGAGCGCTTCGCCAACGCGGCACGCTCGCACGCCGAGACGGGCCGGGTGACGGTGCTGGTGTCGCACCGATTTTCGACTGTGCGCATGGCCGACCTGATCGTGGTCATGGACGGGTCACGCGTCGTCGAGTTCGGCGCCCACGACGACCTCATGGCGCGCGACGGTCAGTACGCAGACCTCTTCCGCATCCAGGCCGCCGCATACAGCTGACGGTCAGGCAGTGCATCCGCCTGCTGCGCCGACCTGCCAGAGCCCGGTCAGGTCGCCGGCGCCGTACGTCCGCGGCCCAGTCGACGATGCCGAGGCGTTCATCAGCTGGGTCGGGTCCTGCACGTGGTCGAGCCCCACGGCATGAGCCAACTCGTGCATCAGCACCGGTCCGGCCCCGATGCTCGACCACGGGTCGGTGGTCACGCCGACATCGCCCATGTCGATCACCACGGATGCTCTGAAGATCGACGACGAGAACAAGATGCCGGCGCGACCGATGACGTTGCCCGGTACGAGGTCGCTCTGCACCTCATCGCCGAGGGCGATCACCATCTCGGCGGTGCCGGAGGGGAACTGCCCGCCGTTGCCGCTGTTCGGCATGTACGTGCTGTCGCCGACGGGCACCAGCGGCAGACCGGTGGCCGCCTCGAGGCGCTCGACGGCCTCGTTGATGACCGCCCGGAAGCTCTCCGCGTAGCCGCCGAGGTTGACGGCGTAGCGAAGGGGTACACACGGGTTCCACCGCACCGGCTTCCCGCCGACGACACGCGAGAACGCGAACGGCTGCGTCGGCGGGGGGCCACCCGGGCCGGTCAGCGGGACGTGGGGAGGCAACACGGTGCCCAGTTCCGTGCCGGTGTACCAACCGGAGATGTCGACGATGAGGTGCGCGCCGTTCTGGGTGTAGAAGGCGAGGCCCCCGCTGCTGACCGGGGTGATCACATGGTTGGCGATGGTCTGCCCGGCGCGGGTGGCGTTGAGGCTCGATGCCGTCGGCCGGTACGTCTGCGCCGGCCAGATCGAGAAGAAGCCGTCCTTGACGGTTTCGGTGACGGTGGCGTTGACCACCACCGCGCCGATGCCACTGGCCGGAAGGTTGGCGCGGCCGGCCACGGGTACCTGGGCGGTGCGATTGTGGCCCGGCAGCGCGCCGAGTGGTGGCTGGCGGCTGTCCAAGAGGCGCTGCGGGGTGACCGGCACGAACAGGCCGACATCACTGGCCGGCGCACTGTTGCCGGTGAAGAACCCGACGAGGTCGATCACCAGATGCCCACCCGTCTGAGCGAACACCGTGGTGCTGCCGCCGGCGAGGCGGGCCAGCACCTGGTTGGCGATGGTGGTGCCAGTCCCGACGACGTTGAGATTGCTGACGATCGGCCGCCCGGCGCCGGTGGGGAACACCGTCCAGAACCCGCTCGCGTTGCTGTCGGTGACGGTCACCTTCAAGGCCGCAGCCGTGGCATCGGAGGGCACGACGACGCCGGCGATTGCGGCCCTGCCGACCACATCGAGATCGATCTGTTCGCCCGCCGCCAGCGGCCCGAGGTGAGGCGAGGTCGGCTCACGAGTGTCGATCAGACGAGTCGGGTTGACCGGCACGAACAGGCCGGCCTGGGCCGTCGTCGCCGGTGTGTAGTAGCCCTGCACGTCGGCGATGAGATCGGTGGTCATCAGCGAGTAGACGTCGACGGTGCCGCCGGCTCCGATCGGCACCGTCACCAGGTTGGCGATGGTCTGGCCGGCCCCGTCGACGTTGATCGACGACACCACCGGACGGGGGACACCGGTGGGGTACACCGTGACGAACCCGGCAGCGGCTGAACCGTCGACGGTGACGTTCAACACCACTGCGCTGGCGGTCGGCGGTACGTCGGTCAGCGTCAGCGTGAAGGTCTCACCGGCACTGACCCGGTGGGAGAGACCCTGGCTGCTGCGCGTGTCGAGGATTCGGTAGGGACTCACCGGCACGTAGGCCGAGGCGCCGACCGGTGCGGCGTGCACGACAGCGGCCGGCGCGACGATGCACACGCTGAGGCACAGCACGGCGACGATGGTGGAAACGCGCGCTGCCCGGCGATGAAGCAACCTCATTGACTCTCCTGTCCCTCACACCGCCCACGGCGACACTACCGGAGCCGATCCGGGAACGCCTCGTGCCGCGCTTCAGTCGGCGTTGCGATTCGCGGGAACCAGCACGGCGACGTCGGGATGAACAGCGGCAAGACCGCGGTCGAACGTGGCGACGTGACCGACCCGACCGCGGGCGAGAGAGCACAGGTATGCGTCCGTCACCTGCCGATGCCCGATCACGGCCGCGATCGTGTCGTGGGTGAACGGATTGTCGTCGGCCCAGAACTCGTGCCGCGGCAGCGCCCGAATGCGTTCGAGGGCGACCCCGATGTCGCCGCTGGTGTGACCGGCGCGCAGCAGGTGTCGGATCAAGGCACCTTGCGTCATCGGACAGGTGGCGAACGGGTCGTCGTGCTGACTGAACCAATCTGCGGCCCACTCGTGATGCACGTGGTCGGGGTCGACGAGCGCGATGAGGACGTTGGCGTCGAGGAGGAAGCTCATTCCTCGTCGTCCAGGCTCCGAACATCGTCGGTCGTGACCGGGCGTCCCGACGCCAGCAAGGGAAAGCCGGTCAGCCGGTCGATGACCTCGACCTGGGTGTTCGAGCCCAAAGCGCGTCGGAGCAGGTCGACGACGGCAGTGCTGAGTGTGCAGTCGCGGTCGCGAGCAAGTGACATGGCGATCGCGTGGAGATCGTCGGGCAAGTCGATGGTCGTTCGCATCGCCTCACCATATCATCGCTGCATCATCACATCACGATGCATCAAGCCCGCATGCGGCTGCCGGTGGGGTCGAGGATCGCGTCGAGTTGCAGGCGGGCCGGCCGGCGCTTGCCGATGATCTCGATCTCGAAGCCGGTCGTGCCGGCTCGGCGAGCTCTGCGGGAACGTATCCCCAGGCCAGCGAGACACCCGAGTAGTGGGCGTAGCCGCCGCTGGTGATCCAGCCGACCACGCGCTCGCCTTCGGGCCCGCAGTGCCACACCGGCTCGTCGCCGATCACATCGGCCGGGTCGTCAGGGTCCGGCTCGACGACGAACATTCGCAGCTTGCGCTTCGGGCCACCACCATCGCGTTCGGCCTCGACCGCGGCGCGGCCGATGAACTCGTGATCGAACTTCAGGACGCGATCCATCCCCGCCTCGAGCGGGGTGTAGATCGGCCGGTACTCGCGGAACCAGGTGCCGAAGTTCTTCTCGAGGCGCATCGTGATCAACGCTCGGAACCCGAACAGGCGCATGTCGAACTCGCGGCCCGCCTCCCAGAGGAGGTCGAAGAGGTAGCGCTGGTACTCGGGCTGCACCCAGATCTCGTACCCGAGGTCGCCGGTGTACGTCATCCGCGACAGCCACACCGGCGCCATGCCGAGGTCGACCTTGCGGAACGCCATGAACGGGAAGTCGGCGGTCGCCAGCGACGTGTTGGTGAGCTTCTGCAACACATCGCGCGATCGTGGCCCGGCAACCGTCAATCCGACCATCGACAGGGCGAGCACCTCGAAGTGGATGGTGCACGGCTGCGGGAGATGATCGATGAACCAGCGCGGGTGGTGAACCTCGGCCGCTTGCGAACCGAACAGGAAGAACTCGTCGGGGCCGATGCGCGACACCGAGAACTCGCCCACGATCCTGCCCTGCGGATTCAACATCGCCGTCAGGTTGGTCCGGCCGATCTTCGGCAACGCGTTCGGTGAACAGGCCCTGCAGCCACGCGGCCGCGCCCTCACCGCTGACCCGGTACTTGGCGAAGTTCGACGCTTCGGAGAGGCCGACCCGTTCGCGAACTGCCGCCGACTCCTCTGCCACGAGGGGGAACGCATTGGAGCGGTGGAACGTGACGTTCTCGACCGGGTCGGCGCCGGGCTCTTGGAACCACAACGGGTGCTCGAGGCCGAAGCCGGCGCCCCAGACGGCGTTGTGGGCCGTCAACCGGTCGTAGATGGGCGTGGTGTGCAGCGGTCGCCCGGCCGGCAGTTCCTCGTTGGGAAACGTGATCCGGAACCGGCGTGAGTAGTTCTCGCGAACCTTGGCATTGGTGTAGGCCAACGTCGCCCAGTCGCCGTAGCGGGCCACGTCCATTCCCCAGATGTCGTCGTGCGGGTCGCCATCGATCATCCAGTTGGCCAGCGACAGGCCGACGCCGCCGCCTTGCGACAACCCGGCCATCACCGCGCAGGCCACCCACATCCCGCGCATCCCCTTGATCGGGCCGACCAGTGGGTTGCCGTCGGGACTGAACGTGAAGGGTCCGTTGACGAACTTCTTGATGCCGGCCCGGCCGACGGCGGGGAAGTGGGCGAAGCCGCGCTCCAGTTCCGGCGCGATGCGGTCGAGGTCGTGGGGCAACAACTGGAACACGAAGTCCCACGGCGTCTCGTTGGGGGACCAGGGACGGTTGTCCTGTTCGTACGTGCCCAAGAGGATGCTCTGGCCCTCCTGGCGGGCGTAGATCTCGCCGGCGAAGTCGATCATGTGCGGCAACTCGCGGCCGTGCTCGTCGTTGTAGGCGATCACCTCCGGCATCGGCTCGGTCATCAGGTAGTGGTGCTCCATCGCCAGGACCGGCAGCTCGAGCCCGACCATGCGACCGACCTCACGTGCCCACAGACCGCCGGCGTTGACGACGTGCTCGGCGTGGATGGTGTGGTCGCGATCGGTGATCACGTCCCAGGTGCCGTCGGGTCGCTGCTGCAACCCGGTGACCCACGTGTCGGTGTAGACCTCGGCGCCACGGCTGCGGGCGCAGATGGCATAGGCATGCGTCACGCCGTACGGGTCGACGCTGCCCTCGTCAGGGTCGTACAACGCGCCGACGAAGTACTTCTCCTCCAGCAGCGGGTTCAGCTTCTTGGCCTCGGCGGTCGAGATGATGTCCATGTGCATGCCCAGGTACCGGCCGCGGGCCTGTGCCATGCGGAGCCAGTCGAGGCGCTCGGGCGTGTCGGCCAACATCAGCCCACCGGGAAGATGGATGCTGCACTGCTGCCCCGACTCGGCCTCGATCTCGCGGTAGAGGTTGACGGTGTACTGCTGCAGGCGAGCAACGTTCGGGTCGCCGTTCAGCGTGTGCATGCCTCCCGCCGCGTGCCAGGTCGACCCGGCGGTCAACTGCTTGCGTTCGAGCAGCACGACGTCGGTCCACCCCGCCTTCGTCAGGTGGTACAGCACGCTCGCGCCGACCACCCCGCCTCCGACCACCACGACTTGCGCTGACGCTTTCATCTCATGCTCCTGAACTCGGTGCGTTTAGAAATCGGTGGCGACGCCGCCCTCGGCGACCCGGCGGGCGACGAAGGCTTCAGCTCCTCGAGCCGCGCCGGATCCATCTCCGGTTGCTCGTACGCGGCGAGGAACGCGGCTGCCAGATCGTGGGCCTTGCCCGCAGCCTCGGGTCTGCCCGCCTCGTCCCAGCTCTCGTAGTTCCGCCAATCGCTGATCATCGGCTTGTAGAACGCGGTGCGGTAGCGGTCCTGTGTGTGCTGGACCCCGAAGAAGTGGCCGCCGGGCCCGACCTCTTCGATGGCGTCGATGGCCAGCGTGTCGTCGTCGACCACGACCGGGTCCATCATCGACGAGACCATGTGCAACAGGTCGGCGTCGAGCACCATCTTGGCCATGCTGGCGTGCAACCCGCCCTCCATCCAACCGGCGCCGTGCATCATCATGTTGACCCCGCCCATCACGCAGCCCCACAGAGCGAACACGCTCTCGTAGGCAGCCTGCGCATCGACAGCGTTGGCGGCGCACACGTTGCTGCTGCGGTACGGCAGGTGGTAGCGGCGTGCCAACTGGCCGCCGACCATCGCCGTCCGCACGTACTCGGGGGTGCCGAATGCCGGCGCACCGGACTGCATGTCGACGTTGGATGTGAACCCGCCGTACACGACGGGTGCGCCGGGTCGCACGATCTGGCAGAAGGCGATCCCCGCCAGGGCCTCGGCGTTCTGCTGAGCGAGCGCACCGGCCAGGGTCACCGGCGCCATGGCGCCGGCGAGGGTGAACGGCGTCATCACGACGGGCTGGTTGCGTGAGCACATCTCGATGATGCCGTGCAACATCGGCGTGTCGAGACGCAACGGCGAGTTGGAGTTGATCACCGTGAAGATCGAAGGCTCGCGGTCGAGGGTGGCGTCATCGACACCACGGGCGATGCGCACCATCTCGATGCAGTCGCGGTTCTTCTGGCGGCCGAGGCTGTAGCAGTGGATGTGCTTGTCGGTCAGCGTCAGCACGTCGAACGCAGCGTGGATGTGGCGCACCGACGCGTGGATGTCGACCGGTTCGACGGGATATCCGCTGACGAAGTGGATCGAGTTCAGCATCTGACCCAGCTTCAGCAGGTCGTCGAACCCGACCTGATCGCCGGTGCGCCGCACGCCATCGAGCCCGACGATGTGCGGTGCGCTGGCCACGGTCCCGTTGGCCATCCAGTTGCCACCGATGTGCAGGTTCTTCTCCGGGTTCCAGCTGTGCAGCGTGAACTCTGCGGGAGCCGTGGCGATCCGCTCGAGGATCATCTCCTTCGGGAACCGCACGTGCAGCGCGGCCTCGTCGACATCGGCGCCGGCGTCGCGGAGCATGCTGCGCGACTGGCCATCCCAGATGTCCATGCCGATCCGTTCGAGGATGGTCAACGATGCCTCGTGGATCGATTCGAGCTCGTCGGCCGACACCACTTCGGTGTGGTTCAGCCGCATGCGCGGCTGCTGCCATGGACGTTGCAGCGGCAGCGTGCTGCGTGGGCTGGTGTCGCGACCACGTCGTCGACGGCCCTGGTCGTTGGTCACCGGCCGAGATTAGCCAGGCCACGGCATTCCTAGTACAGTTGTTCCGGTAATTCCTCGGCCCTGTGGAGTGTTTCGACGCACCCAGTTGGGCGTCAAACACTCCACATCCGCAGCATGGCGGCGAAGCTTGCGGCGGCGGCATCGACGCCTTCTTCGTCGTCGGTCGCCACGAGGTCGAGGAGCAGGCCGCGGGTCACGGCTAGACCGAGTCGCACCATGCCTCGGTCGGCCTTGCCGTGCGTGTGATCGTCGACCGCATCGAGCCAGCCGTCGATGGCTCCCGGCAGCAAACGGGTGAACGGCTCCTCGCCCTGGGCGGCGCGGGCGTAGCACTCGAAGAACAGCCGAGCGAAGGGGCGAAGCTCCGGGCGGCGCAGGTCGGCCCACATCGCCGCGAACGCCTCGGCGGGATCGGCGGTGAGGTCGGCGAGCGTCGCGGCTTGGCGGCGCTCGACCTCCTCGACGATCGTCAGCAGGAGCTCGTCGCGTGACCCGAAGTGGTGCAGCAGCATTCGATGGCTGGTTCCCGCGGCGGCGCCGACTTCGCGCAGCGATCGTCCACCGATGCCGCCGCTGGAGAACGCGTCGATGACCGCGTCGAGCAGTTCGGCGCGGCGGTGCTCGTCAGGCGGGCGAGCGATGCCGGCCCCTCTGCTGTTCGCTGCACGACTTCAAGCCCCTGGCCCTCCATGTCGAGGTACCGCCGAGTGAGCCGGCGCATGAGCGCGCCGACCATCACGCCGAGGGGTCCGCGCTGGTCGATGCGTTGGCGCACCAGCGTTCGGTCCGGTCCCTGCGGCACGACCTCATGCGAAGCGAGCGTCGTGCCACCGAGCGACCGTTGACGCCATGTCCAAGACACGCCGGGGTCGACCTCGGTCACCTTCCAGACGAGCGACGGCAGCCGCGGTTGCTTGATCTTGAAACGCTTCCCGATCTCGATGCCGGGGCCGTCGAGGGCCACGACTTCGCGTGACCGATGCGGTCCAGGAGGACCACTGCTCCACGTCGACGAAGACGTCCCACACGACAGGCGCCGGGGCATCGATCTCTACAGTGCTCTCGGTAATCATGTACCAGATGGTACGTTAATCGTCGGTTGCCGTCAAGGCCTCAGGAAAGTGACTTGCGTTGCCACGCGGCGGTCGATTCGACGGAGTTGAAGGTGAAGACGTGCAGCCCGGTGATGTTCAACTCGTCGGCGCGCGTCGCGAGATCGGGGCAATGAGCTTGTTGGGGTCGTAGCTCCCGGGCGAGAACATGCGCAGGATCGCGCCGGAGTTCTTGCGCAGGTAGCGCAGCGACGAACCGATGCCCAGCCTGGTGCCGAGGCTCAGCAGTCTCGCCCGCTCGACGGCGCCCGGAACGCCGAGGTGGATCGGCAAGGTCATGCCCCGGGCCCGTTGCTGCGTCAGCCACTGCTCGATCGCCTTGGCGTTGAAGCACATCTGCGTGCTGGCGAATCCCTGGAGGCCGAGATCGGCGATCAGCGCCTGCTTGGCGAGCAACGCCTCGTCGAGTGCGGCGTCGGGGATGACGGCGTGGTGGTCGGGTAGGCCGGCACCCCGACGGTGGCGACGGTGTGGCACAGCGGCAGGAGATCGCGGATCAGCGACAGGCCGTCGGTGTACGGGCCGACCGGATCGGGATCGCCGCCGACGACGAAGATCTCGGTGATGTCGTGCTCGTCGAGCCGGGCCGCGATCTTCTCGACGTGCTCGCGACTCTCGACCAGCCGGGCCGCGATGTGGGGGACTGCGTGATGGCCGGCGCCGTTGAGCTCCGCACTGAGCTCGAGGGTCGGCTCGATCCCTTTCGTCGGCGAGCACGTGACCGAGACCGAACATCCCGGGGGGAGGTACGGGATCTGGCTGTGCATCGACTTCAGCGGTATCAACTCGTACCGCGCATTCTCGATCAGTCGGCGGCGGGCATCATGCGAACTCATCGGGCAACTCCTGTTTGCGTCGATCCACGAACTCGGTCAATTCATCGGCGATGGCATCGTCCATCGGTGGCATCTCGTACTCGGCGAGGCGCTTCTTCCAGATGGCGTTGGCCCGGGTGGGCGCGTCGGTCGCGCCGTCCTCGGTCCACTGCTCGAAGCTGCTGTTGTCGGCGACGTTGCTGCGGTAGAACGCCGTCTCGAAGTTGGCGAACGTGTGGGCCGTCCCGAGGAAGTGCTGGCCGGGACCGTTGTCGCGGATGGCATCGACCGCCTGGCCGTTCTCCGAGAGATCGAGGCCCTTGACGAACGTCGCCATCATGCCGCACTGGTCCTCGTCGATGATGAACTTCTCGTAGCCGATCGACAGCCCGCCTTCTTGCCAACCGGCGGCGTGCAGCACGAAGTTGGTGCCGCCCAGCACGGTGGGCAGCAGCGTGGCTGCGCTCTCGTACGCGGCCTGGGCGTCGGGGATCTTCGAGGCAGTCAGCGAACCACCGGAGCGGAACGGGACGCCGAGGCGTCGAGCCAACGCGGCGATGGTGTACAGCACGATGGCCGGCTCCGGCGTGCCGAACGTCGGCGCGCCGGTTTGCATCGACATCGAGGTGGCGAACGACCCGAAGATCACCGGTGCGCCTGGGCGGACCAGCTGGGTGAACGTCATGCCGGCGAGCGACTCGGCCAACGTCTGCGCGGCCACACCGGCCGACGTCGTCGGCGCCATCGCCCCGGCGAGGATGAACGGCGTGATGATGCATGCCTGGTTGTTGCGGGCGTAGACCTCGGCCGAGCCGAGCATCGTGCCGTCCCACACCAACGGCGACGACGCGTTGATCAGGCTGGTCATCACCGTGCGGTCGGCCAGGTCGCCGCCGAAGGCGATGCGGGCCATCTCGACGGAGTCCTGGGCGCGGCTGCCAGCGGTGACCGAGCCCATGAACGGCTTGTCGCTGAGACGCAGGTGGGCGTACACCATGTCGAGGTGCCGCTTGCTGACCGGGATGTCGACGGGCTCGCACACCGTTCCGCCGCTGTGGTGCAGGTACGGCGACTGGTACGTGAGCTTGACGAAGTTCTGGAAGTCTTCGATCGTCGCGTAGCGACGGCCGTCGTCGAGGTCGAAGACGAACGGCGAGCCGTAGTTCGGTGCGAACACCGTTGCGTCGCCGCCGATCTGCACGCTCTTCGCAGGATTGCGGGCGTGCTGGATGTACTCGCGCGGCGCGCTGGCCTGCACGATCTGGCGGCACATGCCGCGGGGGAACCGCACCCGCGTGCCGTCGACCGCGGCGCCTCCATCGGCGAAGACCTGCAGCGCCGACGGGTAGTCGCGGATCTCGACGCCGACCTCTTGGAGGATCGTCTCGGCGTTGTGCTCGATGATCTCGAGACCCTCGTCGCTGACGATCTCGAACGGCTTCATCGTTCGCGTGAGGTACGTCTCGGCTTCGACGACGTGGGAGGCGCGCAACGCCTGCCGCCCGGCGCGTCCGCCGCTGCGCCTGCCGGTGCCGGCGTCGGCGCCGGGATCGATGCCAGCTTCAGTCGGACTCATGACCTGTTCTCCTGTCTGCGGCGTCGACGGCCCCCAGCGGCATCGACAGATGAAGTTCGCTCGGGCAAGGCGACGACCGCGGCGAGATGTGGTGACGGGGCGGTTGCGTGAGGAAACGCCATGGCCGCCACGAACAGCTCCTGGAACCGTGGCTCGGTCGCCGTCTCGATCTTCACCACGGCACGCGCCGTCTCCTCCATCTCGGTTGCGCGCCTGCATCGACAGCAGCGCCCGCACGGCGCCGGCGCCCGCGGCGTTGCCGACCGAGCGGACCGCAGCAAGCGGGCATCGGGGACGAGGCCGAGCACCATCGCGTGCAGCGGATCGATGTGGGCGCCGAACGCACCGGCCAGGCGCATGTCGTCGAGCGACTCGACGCCGGCGTGCTCCATCAACAGATCGATGCCGGCGCGCAGGGCGGCCTTGGCGAGTTGGATCGCGCGGACGTCGTTCTGCGTGATCGACAACTCGGCACCGGCGCTGCGATGCAGCACGTATCGGAACGTGCGCCCGTCGGCGACGATGTGCTCGCAGGTGCCGGCCATCTCACCGCGCACGACGCCCTCGGAATCGATCACGCCGGCGAGGTACATCTCGCCGATCACTTCGATGATCCCCGAGCCGCAGACACCGCTGATGGTCAGGTCCTCGGTCGCCGCAGCGAACCCAGCGTCGTCGCTCCACAGGTCACAACCGATGACCTTGAAGCGCGGCGCCAGCGTGGCCCGGTCGATGCGCACCCGCTCGATCGCGCCGGCCGTCGCCCGCTGGCCGCACGTGATCTGGGCACCCTCGAACGCCGGGCCGGTGGGGCTGGACGCGGCGAACTGGCGGTCGGCGCATCCGAGCACGATCTCGGCATTGGTGCCGACGTCGACGAGCAGCTGCCAGCCGGCGCTGCGATGCGGGCCTTCTGCCAGCATCGCCGCGGTGGTGTCGGCACCGACGTGGCCGGCGATGCACGGGCCGAGGAAGGCACGAGCCGTCGGGAAGCCCAGCCCGAGGTCGAGTGCCGTGGTGCGAACGGCCTCCGCTGTGGCGAGCGTGAACGGCGCCTGGCCGAGCGGGGTGGGATCGATGCCCAACACGATGTGATGCATGATCGGGTTGCCGACGATGACGATCTCGAGCAACTCGTCGGCAGGTGAATCGGCCTGCTGCAGCAGGTCGCTGATCAACTCGTCGAGCGCGGTGCGGATGCACGCCGTCAGCTCCTGGTCGCCGCCCGGATTCATCATCACGTACGACACGCGGCTCATCAGATCCTCGCCGAAGCGGATCTGCGGGTTCATCCTTCCGGCGGTGGCCAACACCTCGCCGGTCGACAGGTCGCACAGGTGGCCGGCGATGGTCGTCGAGCCGACGTCGATCGCCACGCCCAGCGCCGTGTCGACGAAGCCCGGCCAGATCGCGACAGCCACGCGATCGCGGTCGACCGCGATGGTGACCGAGCCGTGATCGTTGGCCGCGGCCTTGTGCGCGGCGCGCAAGACCGTGGTGCTCCACGTCTGCACCGTCACGCCGTGGGTTCGGCCACGGCCTCACCGATCAGTTCGGTGACCGACTCGGAGTCCCCGAGCACCGCCTTCGGCACCTCGACGTTGCAGAGCGTGAACTGCGGATCGATCACCAGCCCGGTGAGATCGACCGACTTGCGCACGACCTGCTTGTGCACCTGGCTCTCCGACGGCACGTAGATGACCACGTCGGCCAGCACCGTGGCGGCGCAGCCGAGGCGGCGACCCGGACGAAGGGGCCGGCGGGCGTTGCCCTTCGTCTCGTAGTCGACCTCGACGCCCGACCAGTCCGACAGCGCCGTGGGTTCGCTGTCGATGGCCCACTTGGCGAACGAACCTGTCGAGGGCTCGATCTGGCAGCGACCGCAGATCCCGCGACCACCGCAGACCGAATCGAGATCGACTCCCAACTGGCGCGCGCGCAGCGAGCACCGTGGTGCCGGTGTCGACGTCGCCGGTCAGGCCGGAGGGAGTGAAGACGATTCGAGGCATCGGTGCTATTCGCTGCGACGGCGACGTCGGCCCTCTCGCTCGTCCGACGCAGCGGTCGGCGCCCGGTTGGCCCTGATCCACGCCGCGCAGTCCTTGTCCTGGCCGGCCAGCACGTCGGCGGCCATCACCGCCGACTTCACCTCGGGGTGCATCGGGTTCATGATCGCCGAGGTCATCCCGGCGCCGATCGCCATCGCCAGGAACGTGCCCGTGACCTGGTGCCGGTTGGGCAGGCCGAAGCTGACGTTCGACGCGCCGCAGATCGTGTTGACCTTCAACTCGTCGCGCAGCCGCCGGATCAGTTGGAACGCCTGCTGGCCGGCCTGGCCGAGCGCGCCGATCGGCATGACCAGCGGGTCGACGACCACGTCGGACGACGGGATGCCGAAGTCGGCGGCGCGTTCGACGATCCGCTTGGCGACGGCGAACCGCACATCGGGGTCCATCGAGATGCCGGTCTCGTCGTTGGAGATCGCGACGACCGCGGCGCCGTACTTGGCGACCAGCGGCATGACCCGCTCGAGCACTTCTTCTTCGCCGGTGACCGAGTTGACCAGCGGCTTGCCCTGGTACACGGCAAGGCCCGCTTCGAGCGCCTCGATGATCGACGAATCGATCGACAGCGGCACGTCGGTGATGGATTGCACGAGCGTGATCGCCCTCGCCAACATCGCCGGCTCGTCGGCCAGGGGGATGCCGGCGTTGACGTCGAGCATGTGGCAGCCGGCGGCGACCTGGGCGAGTGCGTCGGCCTCGACTCGGCTGAAGTCGCCGTTCTTCATCTCCTCGGCCAGCAGCTTGCGCCCGGTCGGGTTGATCTTCTCGCCGATCATCACGAAGGGCCGTTCGAAGCCGATCACCACCTCACGGGTGGCTGAGCTGACAACGGTGTCGGTCACGGGTTCTCCTGTTCGTCCTGTGCTGGTGCTTCGTCTTCTTCGTCGAGCTCCTCGAGCGCGGCGAGGACGTCGCGGTCGATGGCCTCGGTGTTGATCACGTCGGCCTCCCAGCCGCCGTAGTACGCCAGCAGGCCGAGGCGATCGCGCCGATACTCGTGTTCGATCGCATCGGCGGCAGCCTTCGCCTCACTGGCGAGGTCTCCGGTGATCGGCCGGCTCTCGCGACGCCACTGCGCCACCTCTTCGTCGGCGGTGTAGATGTTGGCCTTGCGCTTGGCGCGGTCGATGGCCCGCTGGAACTTTCCGCCGAGCACGACCTGGTGCCGATCGCGGCCCTCCTGGGCGTTGACCTGCGCGGGGATGTCGCGCCAATAGATCACGATCAGCTCGCGGCTGCCTCGACCGGTGCGGGCCATCACGCCACCGTCCGCGACAGTGAGACGGCGACGCCATGCTCGACGGCCTCGGTGAAGGGTGCGAGGCCCACGTGACGATGCTCGAACTCGAGTCCGAGGCGTTCGGCGGCAGCACGACCGAGCGCGACGACCTCGTCGCTGTCGGCCTGCGAGATCAGGACCACCCGCCGGTAGTTGCCGAAGTACAGGTCGAGCAACTCCGGGTGACGGTCGAGACCGAGGCCTTGCCACAACAACGCCTCGAAGTGCTTGGCCAGGAAGTCGGTGAGGAACAAGGTGCCGAGCTCTTCCTCGTGGAGTGCGGCGAACCGATCGGTGCCGGTGAAGAACTCGTAGCAGTGTGATCCTGGCAGCCGGTTGACCGTCGGGTGTCGGGCGAGCAAGCGCGTCGAGCGCCCCGCCGGTCCCGCAGTCCGCATAGGCGACGAACACCGCACGATCAGCGGCCGCGGCCTGGTCGAGCAACGGCTCGAGCTCGGGAACGATGCGCTCGGGGCGGTTGTGCAGATTGGCCGGCAGGTACGTGACGTCGACCGCATCGGCGAGCCCCTGGGCGCGTAGGACCGTGCGCAACTCCGTGGCGAGTGCTCCACAGGCGATGACGAGGGGCGCGACGGTCATGCCGATGCTCCGTCGGTTCAGCCGACCGACGGGCCGGGTGGCTCGGCCTTCAACCGGTCACGACGCGCGGTCACCAGCTTCTTGGCGGTCTCGGCGGCAACGGCAGCGTCACGGCAATAGGCATCCGCGCCGACGGCGTTGCCGAACTCTTCGTTCAACGGCGCACCGCCGACGAGCACGAGGTACTTGTCGCGCAGGCCCTTCTCGATCAGCGTGTCGACGACGACCTTCATGTACGGCATCGTCGTGGTCAGCAGCGCCGACATCCCCAAGATGTCGGGCTGGTGCAGCTCGAGGGCGGCCAGGAACTTGTCGACGTCGGTGTTGATGCCGAGGTCGATCACTTCGAACCCGGCGCCCTCGAGCATCATCGCCGTGAGGTTCTTGCCGATGTCGTGGATGTCGCCTTTGACCGTGCCGACGACGACCTTGCCGATCGACTCGGCGCCGGTCTCGGCCAGCAGTGGACGGAGGATGCCCATGCCGGCCTTCATCGCGTTGGCGGCCAACAGCACCTCGGGCACGAACAAGATCCCGTCGCGGAAGTCGATGCCGACGATGCGCATGCCCTCGACGAGGGCATCGTTGAGCACCTTGTCGGGGCCCCAGCCACGGTCGAGCAGGATCGTCGTGCCTTCGAGGATTTCGTCTGCCAGGCCGTCGTACAGATCGTCGTGCATCTGGGCGACGAGGTCCGCATCGCTCAAGGTAGCGAGGTCGAGATCGTCTTGTTCACTCATGGGTCGGCTCCGTTTGCTACCGGGTGTTCCACGATGCAGAATCGACCCGTATCGTGGAACAACTTATCATATTCATGTTTTAACGATCTCATTGCAGGTCTGGGCCCAGCGGCCGATACACAATGTAGGCAAGCAGGAAAGAGTTCGGCGAGGAAGGAGATGCGCGGTGGTGGCGCGGGCCAATCGAACGAGGCGAATCGAGTGGATGACGCTCGGATTGTTCGTTGGTTTCTACACGGCGTGGTTCGCCGTGGTCCTCACCCACGAGTCTGTGCCATGGCCGGCATCGGTCGCCGCCTTCGCATTGCTCGGTGGCTTCTACATGTCGTTGCAGCACGAGGCGCTGCACGGTCATCCGACGTCGTGGCGCGGGTTCAACACCGCATTGGCCTACGCGCCGCTGTCGATGTGGTTGCCGTATCTGTGCTACCGGTCCAGCCACATGGTGCATCACCACACCGATCTCACCGATCCCGAGTTCGATCCCGAGTCGTTCTACCTCCGCCCCGAACAATGGGCCTCGGCAGGTGTGGTGAAGCGCTGCTACATCCTCATCACCCGCACCATGATCGGTCGACTGACGATCGGCACGTTCCTCAGCATCGGTCGGTACATCTGGCACGAGATACGGGCAATACGATCTGATCGGGCTGCTGCGTTCAGGTGGCTCGCCCATCTGGTCGCAACAACCGTGTTGGCATGGTGGCTGTTCGTCGTCGTCGGGGTGCCGGTGTGGGAGTACCTGCTGGGGTTCGTCGTCATGGGCCAGTCGTTCACGTTGTTGCGCTCGTTCGTCGAGCACTGCGCAGTCGCCGAAGGCACGCGGTCAGCGGTCGTCAAGGCCGGCCCGGTGATGTCGCTGATGTACCTCAACAACAACCTTCACCACACGCATCACGCCGAGCCATCGACACCGTGGTACGACCTGCCCGCACTGCATCGATCGATGGACGGCCGACGAGATCGCCGCACAGGGTGCCGGGCTCTACCGACATGGCTACCTCGAGGTCGCCCGGCGCAACTTCGTGCGTCCGTTCTGCCAACCCGACCACCCGTTGTCGCCCGGTGCCCGCCCGTTCGGGGCGCGAGGACTTCGATGACCATCGCCTCACTGGCGATGTACCCGTTCCTCCCATTGCGATCCGCCCAGACCCGATTGTGGGACGCCGTTCGCTCCCGGTTGTCGTTTGCCGCGCCGGAACTGAACTGGGAGATCGACCTGCTCGAGGCGAATGGTTGCGACGATCTGTTGATCGGCCAGACGTGCGGCTGGCCGTTGGTCACCGAGTTGGCCACGAAGGTTCGGGTCGTCGGGACCTTCGACGTCGACGTCGAAGGCGCCGCCGACGGGACCTACTGCTCAGTGCTGGTCACGGGTACGGGCGAACCGTTGGCCGACATCTTGCGCCGGCCGGATCTGGTGGTCGCGGCCAACAGCTCCGACAGCCTCTCCGGGTGGATCAGCCTGCGCTCGGCCGCGGCGACGCACGGTGTGCAACTCGACGCGGTCACCTGGACGGGGTCCCACGCGGCCAGCGTCGAGACGGTCCGCCAAGGCAGCGCTCACCTCGCCGCGATCGACGCTGTCTCGTGGGAGTACCTCGACCATGCCGAGTTGTCCGTTGTTGGTCGTGGTCCACGCATCCCCTGCCTGCCACTGGTGACGGCGTGTTCGTCGGACGACGCTGTCATGGGCGAGTTGCGCAGCGCGTTGGCCGGCGCCGTGCACGATCCGCGTTTGGCTGACGCGTGCGCCACGTTGCGGATCCACGACTTCATCGAGCGCGACCTGGCCGACTACGGGGGGATCGTCGAATTGGCGGAACTATGGTGAGCCGCCGTGGCGCGTACCCCGGATCCGCAACGCAAGCTCGAACTGCTTGACCGCGTCGTCGTCTATCTCGCCGATCAAGGTCTTGCCCAGACGACGTTGCGACCGATGGCGGCCGATCTCGGTGTCAGCATCAACCGGCTGATGCACCACTTCGGCTCCAAGGACGAACTGATCACCGCGGCGTTGGCGCAGGGCGATCGATCTGCAGATCGAGGTGCAGCGCAGATGGCTGCAACGCTCACCGAAGCTGACCCAGGTCGAGTTGTATCGGCGATGGTGGAAGTGGTTGTGTGCAACGCCGCAGAATCTGGCCCTGGTGCGGCTCAACTACGAGGCGGCCACGCTGGAGCCGACGGTGACCGGCCTGGCCGGCGACGTGCGCGCGGATCAGATCGGCGTGTGGCGTCACGACGTCGAGCGGCGGTTGGTGTCGGAAGGCTTGAAGCCCGAGCGTGCTGCCTTGGAGGCGTCGTTGATCAAGGCCACGTTCACGGGCCTCGTCATGGACCTGTTCGCGACCGGCGACACGCGTCGGTTGACGAGGGCGCTCGACGCGTGGCTCGATCGGTTGAGCGAAGACCTCGCCGCCGTCACCGACCTGGTGCACGCGACGCAACCCGTCGAGTCGTAGCCGTCGAGGCACTCCGGCCGCGCTGCTGGCCGCGCTCCGTGTGTGCCCCACCACACGCGTCTCGGGCGAATTTCGTGCCACGCCGCGCAACGCGCGTCATACCAGCAAGATGACAATTCGAAATCCCCCCTTGCGCAAAGCGGGTGTGATAGTGGAGAATGACGTCTGTGTAATTACAGGAGCGTGATACCGCTCCCACTACGGGGCCGTACGGCAGGAGGCCACCCATGCAAGACCACATCGACACAGACGGGCGCAGTTGGCAGGACGAGGCGAACTGCTTGGGGGTCGACCCCGACTTGTTCTTCCCGGAGCGCGGCGCCTCGACCCGCGAAGCGAAAGAGGTGTGTCGCGGTTGTGTGGTGCGGCTCGATTGCCTCGAGTACGCCTTGGTCAACGGTGAGAAGTTCGGAATCTGGGGCGGGCTTTCGGAGCGCGAGCGTCGTCGCTTGCGTCGGCAACGGGCCCAAGCCGGGCGTCGCACATCGGCGTGAGCAGGCGCATGCCGCTCGGTGATCAGCGGTGGTAGCGTGACCGCATGTTCGCATTCTTGGATCCGCCGGAGATAATCCTGATTCTCGTCGTTGTCTTGGTGCTTTTCGGGGGCGCTCAGCTGCCGAAGCTCGCCAAGAACCTCGGCAAGGCGCAGAAGGAGTTCAAAGAAGGACTCGCCGAAGGCCAGAAGTCTGCTGAGGCCAAGGCCGCCGACAAGAAGGTCGACGACTGATCAACTGAATTCCCTGATCTGATCGACCCGGCGCCGGTGGCCTTGTGTCCCGGCGTCGTTTCGCGCCCGGGGAGATCTCCGCTGCCTAGTTGGCGACTAGTTGGCGACTCGGCGGCGCTTCAGGATGCGGCGCCGTTCGCGCTCACTGCAACCACCCCACACGCCGTGTTCGATGCGCTCTTCCAGGGCATATTCCAAGCACTGGGTGGCAACCGGGCAGTCCGTGCAGATCTTGCGGGCTCGGTCGACGCCAACGCCGTCGCTGGGGAAGAACACGGCCGGCGGATAGTTGCGGCAGTTGCCGTCGGACATCCACGCAGTAACAGCGTCGACCTCGGTTGGGTTCTCGATACGGTGCATCGTGTCTCCTTCGTCGACCGCGACGCATCGCAGTCTAGGTGGTGCGACCCGCAAAGCCGAGGGTGGCTCCGCTGGCCGCAACACTTCGCTTGCTGGGTATAGACGTCTGGCGAAGTGATTTGGTTCCCGCTGAAGACAGTTTTTATACCATCCGTGTGCGGTGATAGCCAGGCACCACGTGCCGGTACACTCGCCTCGCCGCCGAATCGGGCGTAGAGAGGACATCCATGACCGACATCGTCAACGAGCCACCGCGAGCTCACGTTCGCATCGTGTACCTCGGCCCGGTGTCGCCGCATTGGGAGTTGTACAGCGATTATGGCGACCGCACCGTGCTGGAAGAGTTCCGCACGAGGGTGATGGCCCGCCTGGTGCTGCTGCCCCGCGATGACCCGCAGTTCCGTCGCAACCGCGAGCGCATCGTTCGCGACGCCGAGCGCGAGCGCATCTCGCTCGAGTGGGATCTCGGCATTCCCGAAGGCGATTGAACGGTCGCTTCAGAGATGTCTGGTCGGCTGCTGAACAGGGAGCTGAGCTGGCTCGATTTCAATCGCCGCGTCCTCGCCCTGGCCCATGAACCGGGCATCCCGTTGCTCGAACGGCTCAAGTTCGTGGCGATCTGCTCGTCGAACCTCGACGAGTTCTTCCAGGTGCGCATCTCCGCGTTGAAAGATCAGGTGGCCGCCGGCGTGGCCGGCACGGCGACCGGCGGGCTGACACCCAGCCAGCAACTTGCCGCGATCGGCCCGAACGTCGAAGCCTTCGTGATCGACCAGGAGAAGCTGTTGCTCGACGTGCTCGTGCCCGACCTCGCCGAGCAGGGTGTGCGATTCGTCGGTTGGGACGATCTCGACGACGACGACAAGCTGTATCTGGTCGACGTGTTCGAGCAGCGCATCTTTCCGGTGCTCACACCGTTGGCGGTCGACCCTGCGCACCCGTTTCCGTATCTCTCCAACCTCGCCCTCAACCTGGCGGCGATGGTCAGCGACCCTGACACCGGCGAGCGCCGCTTTGCCAGGGTCAAGGTGCCGACGGTGTTCCCGCGCCTGGTCGGGTTGCCCGACGGCATCCGCTTCCTCCCGGCAGAACAGCTGATCGCCGCCCAGCTGCACAGCTTGTTCGTCGGCATGGTCGTGGAGGAGCACGCCGTCTTCCGGGTCACCCGCAACGTCGATCTCACGCTGGAGGACGAAGACGCCGACGACCTGCTGGCGGCCGTGGAGATGGAGCTGCGGCGCCGCCGGTTCGGGCGCGAGGTGCGTTTGGAGGTGCAGGCCGGGATCAGCGAGGAGATGCTCGATCTGCTCCTGCGCGAGCTGGACCTCAATCGCAGCGACGTCACCGAACATCGCGCGCCGCTCGACCTGACGTGCCTCTGGCAGATGCACGCGCTCGACCGACCCGATCTCAAGGATTGGCCGTGGCCGCCGGTCACAGCGGGGCGCATCGCCGCCGCCGAAGATGCCGACCGCAGCATCTTCTCGGTGATCAGGGAGCGCCCGCTGATGGCGCATCATCCGTACGAGAGCTTTGCCAGCAGCATCGAGTCGTTCATCGCCCAAGCGGCCGACGACCCTCGGGTGCAGAGCATCAAGATGACGTTGTATCGCGCTGGTGGCGACAGTCCCATCGCCCGCAGCCTGATGCGCGCCGCCGAACGCGGCGTGCAGGTGGCGGTGCTGGTGGAGCTCAAGGCGCGCTTCGATGAGGCCACCAACGTCACGTGGGCGAAGGCACTCGAACGCGCCGGGGTCCACGTGGTGTACGGCTTCGTCGGACTCAAGACCCACGCCAAGTGCGTACTGGTGGTGCGGGCCGACGAGGATGGCCTGCGCCGGTACTGCCACATCGGCACCGGTAACTACAACTCGCGGACGGCTCGGCTGTACGAGGACGTCGGGTTCCTCACGTGTGACCCTCCCGTCGGCGACGATGTGGCCCAGTTGTTCAACCACCTCACGGGCTACAGCCGGGCGCACGACTACTACTCGTTGCTGGTCGCCCCACGCGATCTTCGTGGCCAGTTGATCGATCTCATCGAGCACGAGACGACATTCGGTTCCGAAGGCCGCATCGCTGCCAAGTTGAACTCGCTCGGCGATCCCGAACTGGTCGAGGCGTTGTACGCGGCGAGCAACGCGGGGGTGCAGATCGATCTGGCGATCCGTGGCATCTGCTGCCTGCGTCCGGGGGTCAGCGGTTTCAGCGACAACATCCGCGTGCGCTCGATCCTGGGTCGATATCTCGAGCATTCACGAATCATTCGCTTTGCCCACGGCGACGAGGGCGGGCCGCTGTTCTTGATCGGCTCGGCCGACTGGATGCCCCGCAACCTGGATCGGCGCATCGAGGTGCTCGTTCCGGTCCATCACCCGAAGCACCAGGCGTGGCTGGACCAGGTGTTCAACTTCGACTTCGCCGACGACATCGTGCGCTGGGAGATGGACGCCGAGGGCAGCTGGCAGCGACGCGGGCCGGAATCCTTCTCCGAGGGCGATTCGCAGGAACGCTTCTACCACTGGGTTGCCGACCGGCAGCGTCGCTGATTCGCCCGGCGTTCTCCTGCTGTTCACCGGCGGTTCACCTGGACTCAGGGTTGGCGACACCTGCGGTCTTTACGTTGTCGACGGTGCTCGTGTCGGTTCATTCCCCGTTTCCAACTACCGTTGTCGTCGATGATGCCGGCGACATGGTGGACCAGCGAGTGACGACCTTGCAGGACCAGGGGGCCGACGAATCGATCAGCGAGGGCCTCGCCGCACCGGGACTGTTCACCACGGTCGGGCTGTCGGTTCACTATGGGGCGTTCTGCGCGGTCCGCGATGTCAACCTGTCGATCCGGGAGCACGAGATCACCGCGTTCATCGGCCCCTCGGGGTGCGGCAAGACGACGGTGCTGCGTTGCTTCAACCGGATGAACGATCTCATCCTCGGCGCACGGGTGGCAGGCAGGGTCGAGTACCACGGTGTCAACCTGTACGACCCGGGAATCAACGCTGTCGAGGTTCGCCGGCGGATCGGCATGGTGTTCCAGAAGGCGAACCCCTTCCCGAAGAGCATCTACGCCAACGTCGCCTACGGTCCGCGCCTGACCGGTCTGCGCAACAAGGCCGAGCTCGACGAGGTCGTCGAGCGGTCGCTACGCGGCGCGGCGTTGTGGGACGAGGTCAAGGACCGTCTGAAGGCGTCCGGGTTGAGCCTGTCGGGTGGCCAGCAGCAACGCTTGTGCATTGCCAGAGCGATCGCGGTCGAGCCAGATGTGATCTTGATGGACGAGCCGTGCAGCGCCCTCGATCCCATCGCCACGGCGAGGATCGAAGAGCTGATGCAGGAGATGAAAGAGCGGTACACGATCGTGATCGTCACCCACAACATGCAGCAGGCCGCCCGGGTCAGCGACCGAGTCGCCTTCTTCACGACCGAGGCCGGCAGTGAGCGGTGAACGGCCGACCGGTGTGATGGTCGAGTTCGGGCGAACCGCCAAGATCTACTCGAACCCCAGCGACCCTCGCACCGAGCGCTACGTGACGGGAAGGTTCGGCTGAGATGAACGAGCTACGCAAAGGCTTTCACAACGATCTCGACGACGCTCGCGCCGAACTCGTGCGCCTCGCCGCGTCGGTCACCGAACTGATCCCCCGAGCAACAGCAGTGTTGCTCGACGGCGATCTCGAGGGGGCCGACTACATCATCCAGGGCGACGACGAGATCGATGCCCGCTCGCTCGACCTCGAGGAGCACTGCTACCGGATCCTGGCGTTGCAGGCACCGGTCGCCAGCGACCTTCGCCAGGTCGTCGCGTTGATGAAGATGATCGCCGACGTCGAGCGATCCGCCGACCTCGTCTGCAACATCTGCAAAGCGGCGCGGCGCATCTACGGCCACGACCTCGACCCGAAGCTGCGCGGAATCATCTCGCGGATGGGCGAGCAGGCCCAGCAGCTGTACACCGCGGCGATCGAGTCGTTCGTCGAGAACGACGCCGCCAAGGCCGCGGCGATCGACGACATGGATTCGTACCTCGACGGGCTGCAGAAGCAGTTCGTGCAGGCGATCTTCGAAAGCCACGCGGCCGGGCGCATCGACCTCCAGGTCGCGGTGCAGCTGGCGGTGGTCGCACGGTTCTACGAACGAATCGGTGACCATGCTGTGAACGTCGGCGAACGTGTTCGGTTCGTGATCACCGGATGGTTGCCGGAGCACCACGGTGCTGCGCGCTTCCGCCTGCGCACCGACGATACGGGCGAGCTGCCACGACTGGCGACCACCCCACCCGGTGAACAACCATCGTGATGACCTTCCGTCGTCGCCGGCCCTCACCGGTCGCCGAGTCGCACCACGACGACGATCTCGCAGTGCGGGCGCAACTCGAAGCCGAGATCCTGCAGCTGCGGCGGGCCCTCGACGCCTTGCCGATCGGTGTGGTGCTGGTCGACCCGACGGGACACACGACCGTCGAGAACGTCGCCGCCCTCACGCAGCACGGCCACGCCGCTGTACTGGTGAAAGAAGCGGTCGAGCGACACGTGCGCAGAGCCCTACGCGGTGACGCCAGCGGGCAGTCCGTCGAGTTCATCGGCCCACCGCGAACGGTGCTGGCCGTGCAGGCGATCCCGCTGCAAGACGGCGGTGCGCTCGTGACCATCGACGATGTCAGCGAGCGCGCCCGCCTGGATGCGGTGCGAACTGACTTCGTTGCCAACATCAGCCATGAGCTGAAGACGCCGGTCGGGGCCCTTGCAGTGCTGGCTGAGGCACTCGCCGACATCGACGACCCGAATGCGATCCGGCGGCTGGCCGACAAGATGGTCGGCGAGGCGCATCGCGCCGGCACGCACCATCGACGACTTGCTGGAGTTGTCGCGCACCGAGCTCGGCGGCGCTGCGGCCACCGACGTCGTCTTGGTTTCCCAGGTGATCGATGAAGCGGTCGTGCGTGCCCAGGCGGCAGCCGATCACCACTCGATCAAGGTCAGCGTCGATCACGGCCCGGGTGACCTGCGCGTCGTGGGCAGTCACCGTCAACTGGTCTCCGCCGTGGCCAACCTTCTGGAGAACGCCGTCAAGTACAGCGACGAGGGATCCAGCGTGGTGGTCGAAGCCCGCAGCGACCACGGATGGATCGAGATGATCGTGACCGACACCGGTGTCGGCATACCGGCCCGCGACATCGACCGCATCTTCGAGCGCTTCTACCGTGTCGATCGGGCGCGAAGCCGCGACACCGGTGGCACCGGCCTCGGCTTGTCGATCGTCCGTCACGTGGTGGCGAATCACGCGGGAGACGTCACGGTTCAATCCCGAGAAGGGGAGGGCTCGGTGTTCACCATTCGTGTGCCGGTGGCGGAATCGTGACCGCACAGCCGGTGGTGCTGGTGGTCGAGGACGAGCCGAGCTTCGTCGAGGCGTTGACCATCGGGTTGACCCGCGAGGGCTTCCGGGTGGTCTCGGTCGGTGACGGGTTCGAGGCCGTGCAGCGCTTCGACGACGTTCAGCCCGACATCGTGCTGCTCGACGTGATGCTGCCGCGTCTCAGCGGCATCGACGTGTGTCGTCAGCTGCGCAAGCGAAGTCACGTGCCGATCATCATGGTCACCGCCAAGGGCGCCGAGATCGACACGGTCGTCGGGCTCGAGGTCGGTGCCGACGACTACATCACCAAGCCGTATCGCATGCGTGAGGTCGTGGCCAGGATGCGCGCCGTGTTGCGGCGATCCCCTGGCGACGGTTCCGTTGCATCGGAGCTGTCACCGGGCTCGGTCGCCGTCGGCGACGTCGTGCTCGATCCCGACGAGCACCGCGTGACCATCGACGGTGGCGACGTGTCGCTGCCGCTGAAGGAGTTCGAGTTGTTGCACCTGCTGCTGGCCAACGCCGGCAGGGTGTTGCCCCGCGAGACGCTGATCGATCGGGTGTGGGGCAGCGACTACGTCGGCGACACCAAGACGCTCGACGTGCACATCAAGCGATTGCGCGCCAAGGTCGAGCCCGACCCGGCCAATCCGACGCGGATCATCACCTATCGGGGGCTCGGCTACAAGTTCGACCGCGCCAAAGACTGACCCGCGTCCTACCATGCCGGGCGTGTCCAGTGGTCGGCGCCCACCCGTTCCGTCGCACCCGCCTGTTCCCGTGGTGTCGCCGTTCAAGAGGTTGGCGAGAACCCACGCCCTGATGACGGCCGGCGACGTGGCGATGGTGGTGTCGCTCGCCGGCTCGCTGTTCTTCTCGATCAGCCCCGATGCCGCCCGCAGCAAGGTGCTGTTGTACCTGCTCGTCAGCTTCGCCCCGTTCGCCGTGGTCGCCCCGTTGATCGGGCCGTTCATCGACCGCGCTCCCGGCGGCCGCCGGCTGATCATCCAACTCACCGCCGTCGGGCGGGCGCTGCTCTTCATCACGATGATCTTCCACCTCGACGACCTGCTGCTGTTTCCCCTTGTCGTTCGGTGTGATGATCCTGCAGAAGACCTACGGCGTTTCTCGCTCGGCGTTGATCCCGACGGTGGTCAACAGCAAGACCGAACTGGTCGAGGCGAACTCGAAGCTCGGTCTGATCTCGGGGGCGATCGGCGCGCTCGCCGCGGCCCCGGCCGGCGGGCTGGCGGCGATCTCGCCGAAGCTCTCGCTGATCTTCGGCGTCGTGATGTTCGTGTGTGCGGTGATCTCCGCAAGCGGATTGCCGCGCGGCGCCGTCGCACCGTCGGCCAAACCGGCCGAGCGGCTCGAGTTGCGCAACGCGGCACTGCGCTCGGCGGCCGTTGCGATGAGCATGATCCGCGCCGCGATCGGGTTCACGTTCTTCGAGCTGCTCTTCTGGCTGCGCGAGAACAGCTACAGCAACGTGTGGATCGGCGCTGTCATCGGTGCATCGACGGCCGGGCTGATGATCGGCAACGGGCTGGCATCACCGCTGCGTGGCCGGCTCCGCGAGGAGCTGATGCTGACCACGGCGATCATCCTGGTCGCGGTCTCGGGGCTCGGCGCGGCGTCGTTCGGTGGGGTCGGCGCGGCGATCGTGCTGGCCGCGGTCGTCAACATGGCCTCGGGAATCGGGCGGATGGCGTTCGACTCGATCGTGCAGCGTGACGCCCCCGACGCCAACCAGGGTCGAGCGTTTGCCAAGTTCGAGACCAGGTTCCAGCTGTCGTGGGCAGTTGCCGGTGTCATCCCGGTTCTGGTGACGTTCCCGGGCCGCGCCGCGTTCTTGGTCGTCGGCTTGATCGGGGTGTCGTCCGGCGTGCTCTACATCCGGGCCTCGCGCTCGCGATCGCGTGGCCGATCGGCGGCCAGTGTGCCTAGTCGCCGGGCAGTTCGAGGCGGGCCACCCAGAGGCCCGGCGCATCGATCTCGGCCGAGGTCGGCAAGGCGTTCGGGCGGGCAAGAAGCGCACTGAGGGTGGCCTCGCCGACGCGATCGACGACGCCACCGATGAAGTTCTTGCCGCGCTGCACCTGATGGTGCGTCAGTCGCAGGCCCAGCAACCGTTCGATGTAGAGATCGTCGGCGCCGTGATCGACCCTGCGTCGCCGCACGGCTTCGGCGATGCGGAGGGCGTCGCCACCGATCACGCGGACCGATACCCCGTCGACCATGTAGTCGACGTAGCCGATGACCACTGCGGCAGCAGCGTCGAGCGACGGCTCGAGCTCGCGCTGCTCGGGCGATTGCACGGCCCCCAGCAGGACCGCCGGATCGCCGAGGACCTGCTGCATCGCCTGCATCGGGTCGTCGTCGTCGGAGTCGAGCGATCCGAGCTTTTCGGCGATCGCCTCGGGATCGGGTCGGAAGGCGCCGACGTGGCGGCGCACCAACGAGGCGAAGTCTTCACGCAGTGACGTGATCGAGAACAACGCATGCCCGGTGAGCTCTTGGGCCAGGACCCACATGCGCATCTCGTCGGCAGAGATGCTCCACTCCTCGGCAAAGCGGTCGATGTTGCTGGGCAGGACGGTGATGCTGGAGTCCTGCCGGGGGATCGGCAGGTCGTACTGGCCAAATGCCTGCGTGGCCATCCGCCCGACCATGGAGCCGACCGCCATGCCCATCATCGAGGGAGCCATCATCTTGCTGAGGTTGGCCATCATGGCCATCATCGGGTCGGCGTTGAGATCGATGGCGTCGGGGTCGGACGACGGGGCCGGCTGGCCGAGCGAGGTGGCCAGCTCGGTGAACAGCGGTCGGTACGCCTCGAGCGTGCGCTGCGCCCACGTACCCGCCGTGACCGGCAGGATCTCCGGTGACGGCCCGTCGAACCCGGTGAGATCACGCACGTGCAACTCGGCGATCTGGGCGAGCTGACCGAGTTTGATGCGCACGCTTGGATCGATGTTGGGTTCAGCGGCACCGCCGGTGGCGGCCAGGCCGGCGAACTGCCGCGCCGCGTCCCAGTTGAGTGGGCCCTGGCCGGACAGCGCCCGGGCCAGGTCGCCGAACATCGGGAGGTTCTCGAACGGGTTCTCGGACCCTTGTCCGTCTGCCATGAACGTGAGCCTACGGCCAACGTCGGCGCTAGCGTCCGTCGCCATGACGGTCGTGTCGACGACTTCCACAGTTTGGGTCAGCGATGGCTCCGACGGTCTCGGCCGTCGTGTGCTCCAGCGGCTCAATCGCGCGCCGCAGATGATCGAAGGTCTGATCGGTGACAGTGAGGTCATCGTGTGGCTGGCATCCGCCGATGTCGACGCTCGCGCCCGTCGGCGGCAGAGCGCGACCGACGGCGTGACGGCGGCGTTGGCCGAAGCCGAGCAGGCGCGCCACTTGGTGCTGGTCTCGTCGGCGATGGTGTACGGCGCGTGGGCCAACAATCCCGTGCCGATCACCGAGGAGGCCGTGCTGCGGCCCGACGTCGAGTTCGTGTACGCCCGGCAGCTCGGCGCCGTCGAGCAGTTGGTCGACGAGTGGCGGCTTGCCGTAGCCGGCCGTACGGTCACGGTGTTGCGGCCAGTGGTCGGTATGGCCGCCGGCAGCACGGTGGGGTTGGCCGCCGCGCTGGCTGCCGGCATGGGCCAACGCGTCGGCGAAGATGACCCGCCGGCCCAGTTCCTGCACCTCGAGGACCTCGCCTCGGCTGTCGTGCTGGCCGCGGAGCAACGCCTCGACGGCGTCTACAACGTCGCACCCGACGGTTGGGTTGCCGGTGAACGAGTGCGCGCCCTGGCCGGCGCGGTGCCGCGGCTCAAGCTGCCGGCGCGGATGACCGAAGTCATCGGGAACCTGCGTTGGAGGTTCCAACGCGGTCCGATCCCACCCGGCCTGCGCAGCTACACCCGCTGGCCATGGCTCGTCGCCAACGACCGGTTGAAGGCCGAGGGCTGGGCACCGACCGTCACCAATGAGCAGGCTTACGTCGAAGGCACCGAGGCCAAGTGGTGGACGATGGTCAGCCCGAAACGCCGTCAAGAGATCGCCCTCGGCGGTCTCGGCGCGCTGCTGGTCGGCATCGGCATCGGCGTGTGGCGAGGCGTTCGCCGCGCCCAACGCCGCCGCGCCGCCCGCTGATCTTCACGGCGGGCGCGGTCGCTACATCGAGGGGGTGGTGCCCAGCACGACGGTGACGTCGACCGAGGTCTGGTCGGCGTGTGTGACCGTGAGCGTGACGACGTCGGCGGGAACGTGGCCGACGAACGCCGTCTTCAATTGATCCACGCTGGGGGTAGCCGTTCCGTCGACGGCGACGATCATGTCGCCGGGGACCAGACCGACCGCGGCAGCAGGGCCGTTGGGATCGACTGCGTCGATCGTGGGCAGGCCTTGATCATTGGCAACGACATGCACACCCAGCCACGGCGCTGCTTGGGGCTTGGCCGGCGGCGGAAGCATCGCAGCGACGTTGGCGACGCTGATCAACTCGGGCCCGGAGGCTCCGTGGCTGCACATCCCGACCAACAAGCCGTCGGCGTTGACGACCGGTGTGCCCTCGGCCATCGTGCTCGCCCACGAATCGAGCGTGAGGCGTCCCTTTGCATCGACGCCGACGTTTGCCGACGTCGGCGTGGCGCCCATCACGGTGACGACGTCACCCGCGTTGGCGGCAGGGCCGATTCCGTACGACGTGCTGGTGGCGGCGGGATCGGCTGACAGCACTGCGAGCCCGAGGTGGGTGTCGACCATCAGGACCGTGACATCGTGCTGCTGACCGTCGCGGCCGGTCACGGTCATCGACGTTCGGCCGCGAACCGCCCGAGCGGTGGTGATGACCAGCGAGTCACCGATGCCAACCGCAACCGGGGTCTGGACGAGCTCGGAGCCCTTCGTGCCAACGGTTCCCTCCGGATGATCGAGCGTCGTTGTCGTGCTCGCGTCGGAGACCGGGGCGTAGAGCGACCCTGCCTGCACCGTCGAGGTGGACGGTGCCGGAGCTTCGAGCGACGTCGCCACGAGCGTCTCGGGCCTGATCGTGATCCCTGCGCTCGATGCATCGTTGGCCCGGCTGGTGACGACGGTCGGTGCGGCCTGACTGTCTCGACCCGCAGACGGAAGCATCGCCCACAGCACCGCGAGCGACAGCAGGCCGCCGATGGCCCCCGTCGTGACCAACAGCCCGCGGCCGATGGTGATGGGTGGCTCGGTGTGCGTCCACACCGCCCGGCCCACCTCGGAAGGGTGACGCCACTGGCGTTCGTGAGCGGGAAGGGGTGCGGGAGGGTAGGCGCGACTTTCAGGCACGTCGTCGGGCGCGTCATCAGGCGCGTCGTCGTCGGGCCACTCACTCCGCTCCACGAGCCGGAGAGGTTACCGAGCCGGACGTCACTGTGGGCATCGCCCCTGCCACTCCGGTGTCGCTTGCCGAGCGGCGAGCTACGATGGGTAGTCGTGCAACCTCCGGCTAGCGGTAACTCATGGCTCAGCCTGACCGATGATGTGTTGCCGATCGCTGCTGCCTACGAATGGGCAGTGCTTCCCGAATGCGGCGCTGTGGTGCTGTTCAGCGGCACCGTCCGCGATCATGCACTCGACGAGCAGGGTGTGTTGCGCGACCATGTCGAGTCGCTGACGTATGAGGCGTACGAGTCGCAGGTCGTGCCGCGCTTCGAAGCGATCGACGCGGAGTTGCGCCAACGATGGCCGGAAACGGGCAGGGTCGTGTTGGTGCATCGCACCGGCACCTTGGCCCTCGGGGAGAGCTCCGTCATCGCCGTGGTCAGCGCACCGCACAGGGCCGAAGCCTTCGAGGCCGCCCGATTCGCCATCGATGCCCTCAAGTCGAGCGCGCCGATCTGGAAGCACGAGACGTGGCAAGGTGGCGCCGATTGGGGTGTCGCGGCCGGCCTGCCGGTCGATGCTGCGGCGGTACCGACCTCGTCCGGTCGGCGGATCTCGTCGTGACGATCGTCATCGCGGCCGCAGCTGCCGTGCTGTTGCTCGTCATCGGTCTGATCGCCTACACCCGTCGGCCGCGTCAAGACGCCGGCCTCACCAGCTTCCGCCGGCACATCGACGCGCTGTCGCCCGAGTCGCGACGCGAGGTGATGGATCGCGTCCGGCCCGCGCCCCTGGCAACAACGGCGATCTCGGCAAACGTTCCGGCTCCGAACCGCACGAGCCCACGGACTGACTCATGGCCCGTGACCTTGCAATCGACCTCGGGACCGCCAACACGTTGGTCTACATGAAGGGCCGCGGCATCGTGCTCAACGAGCCGTCGGTCATTGCGCTCAACCGTCAGACCGGTGAGGTGCTGGCGACCGGGCGAGAGGCGTGGCAGATGATCGGCCGGACCCCCGGCTACATCGTGGCTGTCCGGCCGCTTCGCGGTGGGGCGATCACCGACTTCGAGATCACCGAGCGAATGATCCGATTGTTGTTGCAGCGCGTCGGGGTCAGCCGGTTCACCCGCCCGAAGGTCGTGATCTGCGTGCCGTCGGCGATCACCGAGGTCGAGCGTCGAGCGGTGACCGATGCGGCGCGCCGGGCCGGCGCGGCCGATGCCCAACTGATCGAGCAGCCGATGGCCGCGGCGATCGGCGCCGACCTTCCGATCGACGAGCCGGTTGGCAACATGGTGATCGACATCGGCGGCGGTACCAGCGAGACGGCAGTCATCAGCCTCGGTGGAATCGTCGCGCTCGAGGCCGTGCGAGTCGGCAGCTTCGACATCGATGCAGCGATCCAGGCGTACGTCCGTCGCGAGCACGGGATCGCGATCGGCGAGCGCACGGCCGAGGAGGTCAAGGTCGCCATCGGGTCCGCGGACCCGACCGACGACGAGAACCAGGCCGAGGTTCGTGGCCGCGACTTGATGAGTGGCTTGCCGAAGACGGTCGTGCTGACCCCCGAAGAGATCCGCGTCGCCATCGACGACGTCATCAGCAGCATCACCGCCTCGGTCGTGCGGTGCTTGTCGAAGGCGCCGCCGGAGCTCGCCCAGGACTTCCTGGTGCGCGGCATGTACCTGGTGGGCGGCGGCGGTTTGCTACGCGGGTTGGCGCAACGGATCGAACGCGAGACCCAGGTGCCGGTGAAGATGTCGACCATGCCGCTCGAGGCGGTCGTCATGGGCGCGGGTCACTGCATCGAGCACTACGACGCGTTGAAGACGATGTTCATGGGTGCTCGCCGCTAAGTGCGCATTCGAGCTGATCTCACCGACGAAATCGTCGAGGGTCTCGGCGGCATCCGGGAGCAGTTCGACGTTCCGGCAGAGTTCCCGGCGGCCGTCCTGCAGGCTGCGGACGATGCGGCCAAGCGTGCTCCAGTGGCGCACACCGACCGCACCGACTGGCCGTTCGCCACGCTGGACCCGGCAAGTTCAACGGATCTCGACCAGGCCTTCCACATCGAAACCGTCGGGCGACGACGTGTTGTTGCACTATGCGATCGCCGACGTCGCCTGGTTCGTCGACGATGGCGGCGCGCTCGATCAGGAAGCATGGCAACGGGGCGAGACGCAGTACCTGCCGGACGGAAAGGCCGGTCTCTACCCACCGACGCTCGCCGAGGGCGCAGCCAGCCTGCTTCCCGACGGGCCGCGCCCGGCGATCGTCTTCCATGTGCGCGTCGACGCCGAGGGAGGGTCGAAGCTGGACGGAGTCGAGCGCTCGTTGATCCGCAGCCGAGCCAAGCTCGCCTACGAGACGGTGCAACCGGCGCAACTGCCCGAGGCGTTCGCCGAGTTGGCTCGACGGATCGCCCGCGCCGAAGCAGCACGTGGGGCGGCGCGGATCGATCCGCTCGAGCAGGAGGTGCACGCCCTCGACGGGGGCGGGTACGACATCTCGTACCGACCGCGCCTGCAATCGGAGGATGACAACGCAGCGATGTCGCTGGCGACCAACCTCGCCATCGCCGACCTGTTGTACGCCGCCGGAACCGGGTTGTTCAGAGTGATGTCGGAACCCGACGAGCGGGCGGAGCAACGCTTGCGCATCACGGCTCGGGCCTTCGGCATCGAGTGGGCATCCGATACCAACCTCGCCGACTTCGAGCGAAAGTTGGACAGCAAGGACCCGAAGTCTGCTGCACTGCTGATGGCGATTCGCCGGGCCGGTGGTGGCGCATCGTACGTGCCGTTCGCGGCCGGTCACCGACCCTGGCACGCCGCGATGGCCGCCACCTATGCGCACGGCACGGCGCCGCTGCGCAGGCTCGCCGACCGATATGTGGTGATGGCCGCGTTGGCCATCGCCAACAACGAGCCCGTGCCGGAGTCGGTTTCCGAAGCGTTCGCCAAGCTGCCTCCGGTGATGCAGCGCGCCGACGACACCGGGCGTCAGATCGAGCGGGCGGTGATCGACCTCGCAGAGGCGGCGTTGTTGAGCGCACAGACCCAGCGAACGTTCGGTGCGGTCGTGACCGACGTTGACGAGCGCGGAGCGCGCATCCAGTTGTGCGACCTTCCGGTGGTCTCGCGGGTCGGCGGCCATCGTCTCGAGCCGGGCGACGACCTGCGTGTGCGCGTGGTGTCGACCGACATCCCGGGCCGCTCGGTCAAACTCGAACGCGTCGCCTGAGTTGGGCGCCCTGATCAGGCCGGCGTGATCGCGTAGATCTGACCGCCGCCGGTCAGCACGAACAGTTCGCCGTCGGACCCTTCGCTGATCGCAGTGACGCTGCCCGTCTTGGCCAGCGCGACCTGCTTCACCTCGGCGCGGTCGGCGATCTGCAATGCCCGCACCTGTCCGCTGCAGTAGTCGGCGAACACGTACCAGCCGACGAGGGCAGGGATCGCCGTGCCGCGGTACAACGCGCTGCCACTGATCGCGCAGTCCTGACCGACGTGCTCGTACTCGTGGATCGGCGGGGTCGCGCCGTCGGCCGACTGGTCGTCGTTGAACCGGTGGTTGCCCTCCATCGCGCTCCAGCCGAAGTTCAAGCCCCGACCGCCGCCGTCGGCGGCCCAGCCGACATCGACTTCCTCCCATTGGCCCTGGCCGACGTCGGCGATCCACAGGTCTCCCGTCGAGCGGTCGAAGCTGATCCTCCACGGGTTGCGCAACCCGTACGCCCAGATCTCGGGACGAGCCCCGTCGACGCCGACGAACGGGTTGTCGGATGGAACGGTGTACGCGGCACCTCCGCTGGCACGCGGGTCGATTCGCAGCAGCTTGCCCAACCACTGACCAAGATTCAGCGCTCGCCGGTCGGGGTCGCCACCGGATCCGCCGTCACCGGCGCTGATGTACAGCATGTGGTCGGGGCCGAAGTCGATGTCGCCACCGTTGTGATTGGCATATGGCTGGTCGAAGCCGAGCACCTCGCGGCGCGATGCCGGGGCGAAGATGCCGTCGGCGCCGATGGAATACTCGTCGATCCTGGTGTTGCCGTCGTTGTTGGTGTAGTCGACGTACGCCAGGGTGCCCTCGGCGTTGATCGCCAGCCCCAACAACCCGCGCTCGCCATCGGCGCTGGTGAGGTTGGTGATGTCGAGAGCGATCGCGCCGGGTTGGCCGTCGGTCATGATCACGACCCGGCCGTCCTGTTCGACGACGTAGGTCAACCCATCGGTGGGTCGCCAGGCGACCTCCACGGGCCGCCGGAAGGTACCGAGTTGCGTCAGCGTGACAACCGGGTCGCCGAGTGGCGCGGGGTTGGTGGTCGCGGTGGTCGCCGAACCGCCGGGCGCCGGCGCTGTCGATGTTGTCGGGCTGCGCTGCTGTTGCTGGTCGTCGGCGTCGCCACGGGTGCAGTGCTCGAAGCCACGCCGATGACCGGCCCGTCGTTGGGGTCACTCGAGCACGCCAGCGGAAGCGATCACGATCGTGATCGCGACGCACCACCGAATCGATCGTCGCTCGCGTCATGTCCTTCCTATTCGTGCCAGTCCTTCTTGCACCACCGTGACCGCCAACGTGCCGTCACTCGTGAAGATCGCGCCACCCGCCAGGCCGCGGCCGGCGCTGGTCGAGAGCGCCTTCTGGTCGTACAACAGCCAGTCGTCGGCGCGGAACGAACGGTGGAACCACATCGCATGGTCGAGGCTGGCCATCTGTATGCCCGGGGTGTCCCACGACAACCCGAACGGCAACACGGTGGTGTCGAGCAGCGTCATGTCGCTGGCATACGTGACGATGCACGCGTGCAGCGTGGGATCGTCGGGCAGGCGACCGTCGGCGCGCATCCACACCCGCTGGCCGTCGGCAGGGTTGTCCTGACGGTTGAACGGGTCGCGATCGATGTAGCGCACGTCGATCGGTCTCGGCCGGTCGAACCACACACCCATGCGCTCCTTGTACGGGGCCATGCGCGTCTTGAAGTCGGGCAGCGTCTCGGGCCGCGGCACATCGGTGGGCATCGTCAACTGATGATCTGCGCCGGGCTCGTGGCGATGGAAGCTGGCCTGCAGGTTGAAGATCGCCTTGCCATGCTGGATGGCGACCACGCGCCGAGTGGTGAAGCTGCGACCGTCGCGAAGTCGATCGACCTCGTAGAGGATCGGCACGAGCGGGTCTCCGGGCCGGAGGAAGTACGCGTGCAGCGAGTGGACCTGGCGGCCGGGATCGTCGATCGTTCTCGTCGCGGCGACCAGCGCCTGGCCGGCGACCTGGCCGCCGAACACTCGTTGGCGGCTCTCGTCAGGCGACCGGCCGCGGAAGATGTTGACCTCGATCGGCTCCAGGTCGAGCAGGCTGACGAGATCGTCGAGGGCGGTCATGGCCTCATCCTTGCCCACCGGGTTGGCCTGTGTCGGATCGACATGTCGTGACGTCGAGCGGCGCAATCCGATACAACTGACCGCCGGGCACCGACTTCTCGAGCTGCAGGTCGACGAGCGCGACGAGGTCGGGGCGACGCTCCGTGGGCCCGTCCCCGGCGTTCTGCAGACCGGAGAACCAGGCGAGGTAGGCGCGGCCGGTACAGGCCTCTTGCACGGTGTGCTCGGCATCGAGCGGGTAGTGGCTGTTCCCTGCCCGAGGCACCGTGAAACCCATCAAGGTCGGCTCACGGTCGGTGAACCACCACACCCGCTGGGGACTGTTGGTGAGGACTCGCGCGTCGGCCGGCAGCGCATCGATCGCGTCGTACAACTCCGGTGAGAACTGCGGCCTGTAACCGCTGCTGGCGGGCGCCAGATCGGGGAAGCGCACGGCAAACGCCACGCCCTGGTACATCCACCACCCGAGCAAAATGGCGCCGCCCACTGCGATGGTTCGGGTGGTGCACAGTCGATCGAAGGTGACGGTCGCGAAGTACACGACAGGGATCAACATCGGCGACATCACCCGGAGCTCGATGTCGTTCGCCGTAGCCAAGCGGGCGAGGATCGGTACGACGAACGAAGCGGCAGCAAACGTGGCGATGCCGAGATCGAGCACCACGGCTCGACGGCTGCGCACGGCGAACACGATCAGGATGGCGATCCCGACCACGACGATCGTGCCGAACCTCGCCATCGCCGGGTCGGACCACCCGTCGCCCATCACGATGTGCCCCGTGCCGGCCAGCGCGAGGTGGACGGTGCGTGACAGCGGTTCGTTCGCCCCACCTTCGAATCGGGGCCCGAGCGGCTGGCCGGTCTCGACCAGGTTGCGCACGACCCACAGCAGAGCGATCGCGGACGCGGCCGAGACGAACGCAGTGATCCGCTTGATCAACGTCGTCCGCTCGTCGGCCCTCCATGCCGACGCAGCCACCATCACGACGCCGGTCGCGAGCAGTCCCGACCCCGGCGTAGCGGGTGAGGAACCCGATGCCGGCGAGCAGCCCGCCGATCACGGCGGAGCGCGTGGTCACTGGCCGGCGCCCGAGCACCAGCAACATCGCCAACGCGACGGCGGCATATGGCGCCTCGCTCCAGACGACTGATGCCATGCGAACCAGGCCCTGGCTGGCGCCGAGCGCCAACGCGCCGGCAAGGGCAACGGCCGGTCGGACGCGGCGTCGAAGGAGGAGACCCATCAGCGTGGCCCCGGTGGCGATCGACATGGCACCGATCACCGTCGCCCACACCAAGCTGCGACCACCGGGCGACAACAACAGCGGGTAGATCGGTCCGAAGACCGCCAGCGGCTTGTCGGTGAAGTCCGTCAGCCCGTGCCCGGAGCGCACGTGGTCGGCAACCGAGAGGTAGGTGATGGAGTCAGGCGACAGCAGCGGGTCGTGTCGGGTGGCGATGAACACGAGGGCCGCGGCGATGGCGGGGGCGACCGGCAAGACCCACCGGGGAATGGGCGAGATCGGCGCCGCAACAGGAGTTGGAACCGCCGCGACGTCTGGCACCTGCCGATTATGGTGCCTCACATGCCCTCGGAGCCCCTCAGCCCGGCGCTGCGCGAGCACGCCATTGCCGCGAAGGGGTTCATGCCACCCGACGAAGGTGATGCGCTCTACGAAGCCGCAGTGGCCGCGGCGCGGTCTGTCGCCGGGCCGATGGTCGAGGTCGGCTCGTACTGCGGTCGATCGACCGTGTGGCTCGGCGGCGCCGCACGACTGACCGCCACGGTGCTGTTCGCGGTCGATCATCACCGAGGCAGCGAGGAGAACCAGGCCGGTTGGGAGCACCACGATCCGACCGTCGTCGATCCACGCACCGGGCGGATGGACACGCTGCCGACGTTCCGGTCGACGATCCACGACGCTGGGTTGGAGGACGTCGTGGTCGCGGTCGTCGGCCACTCATCGGCCGTCGCCCGATACTGGACAACACCGCTGTCGTTGCTGTTCATCGATGGCGGGCACGGCGACGCGCCGGCCCGGCTCGATTACGAAGGCTGGTCACCGCACGTCGCCGTCGGCGGCACGCTGGCGATCCACGACGTCTTCGCCGACCCCGCCGACGGTGGCCGGCCGCCGTACGAGCAGATCTACCTGCCGGCCATGCGCAGCGGCCGGTTCACCGAGATCGGCGTCACCGGCAGCCTCCGCCTCCTCCGCCGCACCGCCTGACCCGCCATCCCGGGGAGACCTGGTCGGGTGCGATTTCGGTAACAGGCGTACTCACACCGCGCCCGACTGGTCAGCCGAACTTGACGCCTTGGGCGAGGGGGAGGTCGTTGGAGTAGTTGATGGTGTTGGTGGCCCGGCGCATGTAGGCCTTCCATGCGTCGCTGCCGCTCTCGCGTCCTCCGCCGGTGGCCTTCTCGCCGCCGAAGGCTCCGCCGATCTCGGCGCCGCTGGGGCCGATGTTGACGTTGGCGATGCCGCAGTCACTGCCGTCGGCGGCACAGAAGCGCTCCGCCTCGCGTACATCGGTGGTGAAGATGCTGCTGGCCAGGCCCTGGGGCACACCATTTTGCAAGGCGAGCGCCTCGTCGAAGTCGTCGTAGCCCAGCACGTAGAGGATCGGCGCGAACGTCTCGGCAGCGACGATGTCGGTCTGGGCCGGCATCGTCACGATCGCCGGCCGGACGTAGGCGGCGTCGGGGGCGTCGTCGGCCATCAATCGATCGCCGCCGACCGTCACCTTGCCGCCGTCGGAGCATGCTGCGTCGATCGCCGCCTGCATGCGCTCGAGCGCGACCGGTGTGATCAGCGGGCCGACCAGGGTGCCGGCGTCGAGGGGACTGCCGACCGGCAGGGTCGCGTACGCAGCCGACATCCGTTCGACGACCTCGTCGATGCGGGAGTGGTGAACGATGGCACGGCGCAGCGAGGTACAACGCTGCCCGGCGGTGCCGGCTGCTGCGAAGGTCATACCTCGCACGACCAGCTCGATGTCGGCCGACGGGGCGACGATCGCCGCGTTGTTGCCACCGAGCTCCAAGATGCTGCGCCCGAAGCGCCCGGCGACGACGCCGGCGACCTGCTGGCCCATGCGGGTCGAGCCGGTGGCGCTGACCAGCGGAACGCCGGGGTGGGCGACCAGCGCCGCACCGACATCAGCCCCGCCGAGCACGACCTGGCTGAGGTGGGCCGGCGCGCCGACCGCGGTCGCGGCCTGCTCGAAGAGCGCGCTGGTTGCGATCGCTGTCATCGGAGTGAGATCGCTCGGCTTCCAGATCACCGGATTCCCGCACACGACGGCGAGGGCCGCGTTCCAGCTCCACACGGCGACGGGGAAGTTGAACGCCGTGATCACCGCCGTCGTGCCGAGGGGGTGCCATTGCTCCATCAGGCGGTGCCCGGGTCGCTCGCTGGCGATGGTCAGACCGTGCAACTGCCGGCTGAGGCCGACGGCGAAGTCGCAGATGTCGATCATCTCCTGCACTTCGCCGAGTGCCTCGCTCTCGATCTTGCCGACCTCGATCTGCACCAGGCGACCCAGGTCGGCCTTGTGTGTTCGCAGCAGGGTGGCGAACTGGCGGATGAGCTCGCCACGCAGCGGGCCGGGTGTGGTGCGCCAGATCTGGAACGCGCTGCCGGCCTGGTCGACGGCCTGGTCGACCGGTGTCGTCGCGTGGATCCCTCCCAACGTCGTGCCGGTGATCGGGCTGCGCGCTGCGTGCGGGCCGTCGGCGTCGAGGCCCTGCCCTCCACACGCGCGGAGCGCGGCGTCGGCAAGATCGGTGAGGGTGGAGGAACTGGGCAGTGTCACGGCAACCATGCTGCCACGCACTTGCCCGGCATCGGTACTGGGTACGGTGGCGCGGTGAGTTTTGCCCAGCAAGGTCCACCGGCATCCGAGAAGCAGGTGGCGTACATCCAGGCCCTCATGCGCAAGGCCGGCTACGACGATTTCCGGTCGGCGCGCACCGAGTACCGACTCACACAACGCCAGGCGCGGGGGAAGTTCACCAAGGCCGAGGCCTCGGCGTTGATCGACCGGCTGACGTCGACCGATGCCGACAATCCGACCGTGTCGGCCAGCGAGGAACCCGACAGCCTGGAGTCCGCACAGGCCCTGCTGATCCGTGGCTTTCCCGCCGACGTGCTGGCCGACGAGTTGCGCCGCCGGGGCTGGACCGTGGGCGAGCCGTAGCTCGTCGAGGGAGCCCCTCCGGATCGCAGCCCTAGACGTACGAGCGCGGCACGAACACGCTGCTGGCCGGCGAGGCGCCGTCGATCGCATCGGCGGCGAGGATGACTGCGGCGCCGGTGTATGCCGAGACCTCCTCGACGGGGAAGCGGACCTCACCCGGATAGACGATCCCGGTGTAGTAGGCCCCGTCACGGCGGCGGTGACGCCGAGTCCAGCGCACGAGGTCGGTGGCCGTGGCGACGTCGCCGATCGCGGCGTGGGCGATGGCGCACTCTGCGGTCTCCGATGCGGTGATCCACGGCTCGTCGCTGACACAGCGGATGCCCCGATGCTCCATGGCGAACTCCGACCAACCGTCGGCCAGGCGAACCTTGGCCCGCTCTCCGGTGAGGCAGCCGGTCAGCACCGGGTAGTACCAGTCCATCGCCCACCGGTCCTTGGGCTCGAACACTCGTGGGTGGTCGTTGATGAGCAGGCAGAGGCGGTCGGCGGCGGCCGTCCAGTCGGGCCGGGGCTCGTGGCTGAGCGCGGCGAGGTTGGCCCCGCAACGCAGCGCATGAGCAATCGACGCCGAGCCGGTGAGCAACGAGTAGTTCCACGGGCGGCCTTCGTCGGTGCATGCCCACAACACGGTGCCATCGTCGCGGCGCATCGACAGCACCCAGTCGAGGGCCCGCTGCACGGTCGGCCACAGGTGATCGACGAACGCCCGATCCCATGTGCACAGCCAGTGGTGCCATACGCCAGTGGCGATGTAGGCGCACACGTTGGTGTCGAGCTTGGCCTCCTCCACGCTGCCGTCGGGCAGGTAGTAGTTCCACCAACTGCCATCGTCGCGCTGGATGTCGACGAGCCATTCGTAGCCTCGTTCGGCTGCGGCATGGAACCCGGCGACATCGAGGGCCATCGTGGTCTCGACGTGGTTCCACGGGTCACAGTGACCGCCGGGGAACCACGGGATCATCCCGGTGTCGAGTTGCAACGAGGCGATCCACTCGGCGGTCTCGACGATCTCTTCGGCGGAGATCACGCCATCGATGTCAGGCAGCTGTGGCATGACCAGCGACCTCCTCGATGGCCTTGTGGGCGTAGACGATGTAGCTCTTGCCGAGCAGTGGCGAGGCGGCTCGCTCGACCAGCTTGAGGGCGCGAGGCTGGTTGACGATCTCCCATTCGAGCACTCGCCGGTAGGCCTTGACGAGACGGTGATCGTCGCGGCGCACACCGACGGCACATTTCAACCACCAGTACGGCGAGTGCAGCGCGTGGGCATGGTGACTGCCGGTGACGGTCAACCCGGCGCTGCGCAGCTTGGCCTTGAGTTCGGTCGCGCTGTAGATGCGCACGTGCCCGCCGACGCTCTTGGGTGCGTGGTACTCGTCGCTGAGCATCCAGTTGATCTTCTCGGGCAGCCAGGTGGGAACCGTGGCCGCGAACGTGCCGCCCGGCTTCAACACACGGGCGAACTCGTCGGATGGCTGTCGTGTCGGCTTCGATGTGTTCGAGCACTTCACTGGTGATCACGCGATCGAAGCTGCTGTCTGCGAACGGCAACCCGGTCGCGTCACCGCGCAGCCCACCGACGAATCGCTCCTCGGCGATCTCGCCGGCTTCGGCCATGGCCGCGAACGTGGCCCGAGTTGCCTCGACCTCGCCGAGCGAATAGTCGAGGGCGACGACGTTGGCGCCCTCACGGGCCAGCGCAAAGGCATGCCGACCGAAGCCCGCGCCTGCATCGAGCACGAGATCGCCTGGCCGCACGCCGAGTTGCCGGAAACGGATCGTCAACAACTACAGCCGCCCGTTCCTGCGCAACTTGTCGACGTTGTGTGGCATGGCCAGCACCTCGCGGTACTGATCGACGGTGAGCTGTGCGCAGTGCTTCCAGCTCCATCGCTCGACCACCCGGCGCCGGCCGGCTTCGCCGACGCGGGAACGCAGTTCGCCGTCGTCGAGTCCACGGCGGAGCGCGTCGACCAGCGCGTCGACATCGCCTGCCTTGCACTGCAGAACGGTCTCACCGTCTCGACCGGTCACTTCCGGCAACGCGCCGCCATCGGTGGCGACGAGGCAGATGCCGGTCGACATCGCCTCGATCGCCGGGAGGCTGAAGCCTTCGTACAAGCTCGGCACGACGGCCATCTCGGCTTCGGCGTAGAGCTCGACGATGCGCTCGTCGGGCACACCGCTGACGAACTCGATGTGCGGCCGCAGGCCGAGGTTGTCGATCAGGTCGTTGCTGGCACCGGCCCGTGGCTTGCCGATGATGGTCAGGGTCACGTCGCGCTCGGTGCGCAGCTTGGCCACGGCCTCGAGCAGGTACGACAGGCCCTTCAAGGCGACGTCGGCCGATGCGGTCGTGATGAGCCGGCCGGGCCGTCGGGTGACGTGGGGCAGCGGCGTGAACAACTCGGGATCGACGCCGACCGGCACCAGTCGCATGCGATCGAGACTGACCCCCATGTCGGCGTGGATGTCTTTGATCGAGTTCTCGCTGACGACCACGATGCGCGGCATGCGGCTGGCGACTCGACCCTGCATCTTCACGAAGTTGTACCAACGACCGATCGAATATCGCCGCCGCCACGTCTCGGTGTGGGCCATCTCCAGCGCCCGGTCGCGGGTGATGGGATGGTGGAGCGTGACGATGGTGGGGATCAACTTCTCGATGCCGAGGATGCTGTACCCGAGGCATTGGTTGTCGTGCACCAGGTCGAAGTCGCCTTGGCGAGCTTTCAACGCGGCAAGGGCACGCATGCTGAACGCCAACGGCTCGCCGAACGTGCCGCGCAGATGGCTGAACGCCTCCGCCCAATCGGCCTTGGTCTTCAGTTCCCAGTAGCCAGGGAAGCGACCGGGGAAGTGATCGTTCCAGAGGTCGAGGCTCGGCAGCTGATGCAGTTCGATGCGCTCGTCGAGGATCGGGTACGGCTGACCGGCGAAGACCTCGACGGTGTGCCCGAGATCGACCAGCGCCTTGGTGAGGTGACGGGTGTACACGCCTTGCCCACCGACGTGCGGCTTGCCACGGTAGGTGAGATAGGCGATCGAGAGGGGAGCGTCAGGCGACAGCGCCGAGGCGCCGGGCGACGTGACGGCGGACATAGGACAGCCAGGCTATCGGTGCGTTGTTACCGACCGGTAGGCGTCACAGGGTTGCAACGTGGCGTGCCGCCGGTCACGCACGCTCAGATCGGACCGTGTGGCGTCGCTTGTCGCGCCTGGCTCAGGACTTGACGGCGTTGCCCGCCGCATCGACGACGTACCAGGTTCCGCCGATCCCTTCACCGGTGTCCGCACCGGTTGTCGTGTCCTTCGCATATCGGTACAGCGGCCATCCGTTGTAGGCCAGTTGCTCGGTGCCGTCGGTTCGCTTGAGGACCGACAACTTGCCCGCATCGATTCCGGACGCGGCAACGGGAGTGCCGGACACCAGGTCGGGCACCCACGTCGTCGCACATGCCGCGTCGCAGGTGCCCGGCTTGTTCTGGGTGTCCTTGGTGTACAGGTACAGCGTTCGGCCCTCGCCGTCGACGAGCACCTTGCCCTTGCTGGTCGTCCCGAGGGCAAGCGCGGGGCGGTGTCCCCGGTCTTGGTCGCGGTGCTTGTGGTGGCCGTTGCCGACTTGACCGTCGTGGATGACGCCGTGGCCGACTTGACGGTGGTGGTCGGCTGCGCCGCGATGCTGGTCTGCACCGCAACCTTGGTGGTCGGAGTCGTTGTCGTCTTCGAGTCCGATCCGCAGGCGGCCAGGAGCGTGGCTGCGATCGCGCCGACGCCGAGTTTGGTGATGCTGTGCATGGGGCTTCTCCTCGTGGTCGTTCCCACCGGAAATCAGGTGGTTGCGACGAGGAAACACCACGCCGTGTACGAGGCCGGGTTCGTCTCGGTGAAGGAGAGGTGAAGGCGTGCCGTGACCGGCGGCGCGCTCAGCCGGTGGTCCACCCGATCGTCATCGTGCGGCGCAGCGCTTCGCCGGGCTCCAACCGCGTTGCTCCACCGAGATCGAACGGTCGGTTGAACGCGTCGGGCGTCGCCGTCTGCGGTTCGACACACGTGGCGTGCGTCGGCATGTCGTACACGACCCAGTACTCGCAGTCGCTGGTGATCGAGACTTCGAGTCCGCCGATCCACAGGCGCGGCGTCGAGAGCGGACCTGCGAAGCAATCGTCCCATGGCGGCGGAGGGGGCGGCGCAGCCACTCGACCATCGGTGATGTAGTCGGCATCGCGCAGGTACATGCGCTCGAACTGCAGATCGACGCGCTCGGGCTTCACGAACCACGGATGCCACCCGATCGACGCGGGCATCGCCCGATCGCCGGCGCGGACGGTCAGTGTGCACGTCAACGCCCGATCGGTCAGTTCCATGCGTTGCTCAGCCTCGCCACCGAACACCCAGTCGAGTCGACAGGCCAGCGCCACGCTTGCCGCGTCGTTGCTGCACACCTCCCACGGCTGCTCGAAGCCGGTCCCGTGGATCGCGTGCGCCTCGAAGTTGATCGGGAGCCGGTAGTCGACGCCGTCGAAGCTGAACTCGCCGCGCCGGATGCGCCCGGCCCATGGCACCATCGGGTAGCTGCCCCAGCCCGCTGCGGGCAGCGAAGGGTCGTGGCGCAGGATCAGATCGACGCCGTCGATGTCGAGTGAGGCCACCCGACCTCCCTCGACGGCACTGACGGCACACGCGGCTGATCCGGCACGGAGTTCGATCACACGCCCATTCTGTACGGCAGACTCGTGCGATGCGTGGCTTGGTGCAACGGGTGTCGGAAGCGTCGGTGACGGTGGCAGGGGAGGTGATCGGCGAGATCGGCGCGGGACTGTGTGTTCTGGTGGGCGTGACCCACGACGACACCGAGGCCACGGCGAGGAAGTTGGCCGACAAGATCTGGGGTCTTCGTGTGATCGATGACGACAACGGCGTGATGAATCGCTCGGTCGCCGACACCACCGGCGAGGTGCTGATCGTCAGTCAGTTCACGCTGTATGGCGACACCACGGGTGGCCGCCGGCCCAGTTGGATCAACGCGGCGCGGCCCGAGCACGCTGAACCGTTGGTGCAGGTCGTGATCGATCAGCTCCGAGCGAACGGTGCGACGGTGGCGACCGGTCGCTTTCGAACGGAGATGCTCGTCTCGTTGGTCAACGACGGACCGGTCACGGTGATGCTGGAGGTGTAGCCCGCCGTCGTGCCAGCCAGGCCCGTCCGGGCACGTGCCACGCGCCGAGCAGTGTCAGCAACGTCAGCAGCACGAACGGGGCATCGCCGAGGTGTGAGTACCAGGTGCGACCAGAGTTCAGCGTGATCGTTCGGATCACGACGCGTTGCTCGCTGACCGCCGTGCGGTCGAACACGTCGCCGTCGGGCGAGACGAAGGCGCTGAACCCGGTGGGCGACACCTGCACGACCCAGCGCCCGTTCTCGATCGCCCGCAGCCGCGACGACGCCACCTGTTGCGACTGCAAGATGGTGCCCGTGTAGCTCGAGCCGTTCGTCGGATTGAGGATGAACGTGCCACCGTGATCGATGCCGTCGGCCGCTCGGCTGCCGAAGAAGACCTCCCAGGAGATCACCGTCGCCGCACGCACGTTGCCACTGCTGGTGGGGATGTCGAGATACGCCGGGCCGGTGCCGGCCACGGCATCGCGCGGCACGAGATCGGTCGGCGCACCCAGCGCGTGCAACAACCCGCGTAGCGGCATGTACTCGCCGAAAGGCACCCGGTGCACCTTCTCGTAACGCGACACGATCTCACCATCTGGCGTGATCACTACCTGGGCGTTGATGAAGTGATCGTTGGGCGGCGTCCTCGGTGACCCCAACGGCGAACGGGGCGCCGATGCGCGTTGCCTCGGCCGTCACCTCGCCGAGCTCCGTGCTGCCGGCGAGCGTGGCGACGTCGACGACGTTCTCGGGCCACACCACCAGATCGGCCGAGCCCGGCTCGATCGTGCGAGTCGCCTCGAGATGGCGATCGACCACCTCGCGGGGATCGGAGTGGATGGCGCGGGTGCCTTGCGGCCCGCCACCTTGCACGATGGCGATCCGCAGCGTCGGCGGACTGCGTTGCGCTGGTTCCCGTCGGGGCAATCGTGGCGGCGATGATCACCACGACGACGGCGGCGGCGAGCCCGATGGCGCCATGCCATTCACCCCGGTTCCGGCGTCCATGGTTGCGCGCCAGCTTCGGTACGAACGGTGAGGGGCCGGCGAGGGCGAAGCCGATCTGGAAAACCACCCATGTCAACAAGATGACGCCGCCGAGGCGGACCGTACCTGCCAGCGGGCCGTCGGCCTGACCGATCGGCAACGTCGCCAGTGGGACGCCACCGAACGGGAACACCAGGCGCAACGCCTCCGCAAGCGTGTGCGCCGCCGGCCGCCCGATCACCCGCCACGGTCCGCTCGGCGCCACCGCGGCGGCAAGCGGCGTGAAACCCGGCGAAGACCGCCGCGGCAACGAAGTAGCCCGGCACCGTCAGCGACCACATCCACGCCATGCCCGGGTACATCCACGCCGCCGCGAACAGCCAGCCGCGCGCCGCCCGCTGACGAGGCGAGGCGTTCTCGCCGAGCGACATCTCGAACATGACGATGCCGACGAACGCCATCGGCCAGAACCCCCAGGGCGGCAGCGAGAGGGCGACGCTCAGACCCCCGCCGAGCGCCAGCACGGCCGAGGTCGACACGCGTGGGAGACGAATCGACATCAGCGAGCGACCATAGTCGCCGAGCCGGTGCGCAGACCGTTAGCCGTTCGGTGCGTAGGCGAGGTGCACGACGATGCGTTGCCTCGTCGAACCCGCCGGATGACACGCGAACAACGTGGCCGTGTAGTCGAGTGTCTGGTCAGCGATCCACACGGCATCTCGGGTACACGACCTCGGTACTCGTGACCTTGTACACGAATCGACCGGCGTCGGTGGTGAAGATCACGTCGTCGCCGGGCTCGAGTTGCTCGAGGTGGCGGAACGGCTTGTCGTGGCTGACACGGTGACCGGCGACCACGACGTTCCCCTGTTGACCGGGCATCGCCGTGCCGGGCCAGTGCCCCGGACCGTGGTCGAGCGTGGTGAGCGTGATCCCCTCGAAGAGCGGCTTCGACACCCCGATCTTGGGGATCTCGATGGTGCCCAACTGCACCAGCGGCTCTGGTGCTCGCGGGTCGGCCGGCACTGCCTCCGGGTTCGGCAGCGTGGCAGGAACGGTGGTCGTCGTCGACGTCGTCGACGAGGTGGTCGACGATGTCGACGTGGTACTGGACGTGGTCGAGGTGGTCGTCGACGTCGTGGTCGACTTCGTGACCGAGGCTGGAGGTGGGCGCTGGCGTGGCGGCCGACGCGGCTGACTGGTCGTTTCCGCACCCGCCGAGGCACAGCAGTGCCACGAAGCCCACCGCGATTGACCGACGCCGCATACGACAGTCTGCCAGCCGTGTCAGCGCATCAGCACCGCGGCGCCGGCTTGTTGTGCGGATCGGACGCAGGCCGGAATGCCGATGCCGTGGTAGCTGGCGCCCGCGAGGGCGAGCCCGTCGGGTAGCAGGTGCTCGGCGGCAGCGACCTTCGCTCCGTGGTGTGGCCGGTATTGGGGGAAGGCGTTGGCCCAGCGGCTGACCCGCACTGCGGTTGGGCTGGGCGTCGAACTGGAGGTGGCGGTGCAGCTCGTCGAGGGCGTCGGCGACGAGTTCCTCGTCCGACAGGTGCAGCGCCGAGAGGCCGTCGCGGCCGAGCGACACGCGCAGGATCACCTGATCAGGGTCTGCCCAGTGGGCCCACTTCTGCGACCCGAACGACACGGCGGTCACCAGTCGCTGCTGTGGCTTCGGGACGAGATAGCCCGACAGCCTCGTGCAGCCGGACCGGCCAGCCGGCGTTCGGCAAGGCCAGGGTCAACAGGGCGACATCGGCGGTCGGAATGGCGGCAAGGGCCGCGGCCGCTGACGGTTCGAGTGTTCGCAGGAGGGCGGCGGTGGAGCGCGCCGGGCAAGCCAGCACGACGCCGTCGAACAGCTCGCCGTCCACTCGCCACTGGTCTCCATCGGCTGCCAGCTCACTGACCGGTGCACCGCATCGCAGCTCGCCCCCGCGTGCACCGACGACTGCCGCGACAGCCTCGACCAGGGCCCCGATGCCGGCGCGTGGCGCGTAGAAGACCGGGCCGGTCGCGGCCGGCGGGCGATTGCGCCGCGCGGCCAGCAACACGCTGCGCGAACGCTCCGCCAGTTCCGCCAGTTGCGGGACTGCGACCAGGCTGAAGTCGTCGGTGTCGGCGGCATAGATGCTGCCGACCAATGGGTCGACCAGCCGCTCGTGCACCTCGTTGCCGAAGCGCGCTCGCACGTACTTGCCGATCGAATCTGGCGCGGTCTCGGTGCGCCGTCGAACGATCTCCAACGCGGCTCGGAGCTTGCCGTGTCGCGACAGCAACCTGGACCGGGCGAGGCCGAACACGTCGGTGGGCATGCCGAGCAGCAGGCCGTCGGGGATGTCGTGCAGGCCGTTCCACCACACCGCCGCCTTACCGACCGCCGGCGACGTCAGCGAGTCGCCGAGCGACACCGTGCGAGCCAGGTCGGTGGCCCACGGCACACGGGCGAGGAATGCATCAGCCCCCTCGTCGATGGCCGCGTGCCCGGCGAAGGGCGTCGTGCGGATCATGCCGCCGAGACGTTCGCTCGCCTCGAAGAGCGTGACTCGCCCGCCCTGCCCGACGACCGCGTTCGCTGCCGCAAGTCCGGTGATGCCGCCGCCGATCACGGCGATGTGGCGATTGCTGCTCACGTCGCGCCGATGACGCGATCTGCCAGTGCGGCCATCACGGTGGCATCGTCGTTGACGCAGCCGGGTGCGGGCGAAGACCAGGCCGTGCTGCGCCGCACGCCGACTGGCCTCGATGTCGAGGTCGTAGAGCACTTCGAGGTGATCGGCCACGAATCCGACCGCGCTGACGAGCACCCCCGCGTCGTGCCATCGGCGGCAAGTTCGTCGATGACCTGCAAGATGTCGGGCCCCAGCCACGGCTCTGGTGTGCGTCCGGCGCTCTGCCAGGCGAGGCCCCAGTTCTCGATCGCCCGCAGCCGCGGCAACCTGTTGTGCTGTGGCCTCCAACTCCGCCGGGTACGGGTCGTCGGTGGTGAGGATCCGCTGTGGCAGCGAGTGGGCGGTGAACAGAACCCGGGTCTGCCGCGGCCATGACGTGCCGGGCCGTGCCGCGCACCTCGGTCGCGATGAACTCGACGAACGCCGGCTCGGTTGCCCAGCTGCGTATGCCGAGCGCCTCGATCCCGTGCGGTGCCGCTGCCGCAGTCATCCGATCGAGGTACTGACCGATCGAGAACGCCGAGTAGTGCGGTGCCAGCACCAACCCGACCAGCCGGCGAAAGCCACGCCCGGCGAGGTCCGTGACGGCGTCTTCGATGAACGGAGCGGCATGCTTCATCCCCAGTGTCACGTGGTACTGGCCGCCGGCCACGTCGTCCAGCGCCGCCTGCAGCGCAACACGCTGCGCGTCGGTGCGCTGCGCCAACGGTGAGATTCCGCCGATCGCTTCGTAGCGGCCGGTCAACTCGGCGAGTTGCTCGTCGGTCGGCGGGCGTCCGCGGCGAATGTCGGTGTAGTACGGCAAGATGTCGGCCGGTGTGCGCGGCGTGCCGTAGCTCATCAGCAGCACCGCGGTCCGGGTCTCGGTCATGATGCGCTGTGCTCGCGCACGTGATCGACCACGGCGCGGAGCACGCCCGGATCGGTGTTGGGTTGCACCCCGTGGCCGAGGTTGAAGATGTGGCCGGGGTGGCGCCGCCCGTCCTCACCGAATCCGTTGTCGGCGAGCACGGCGTCGGTGCCGGCAAGAGCGGTCTCGGCGCCCGCCAGCACCAGGGCGGGATCGAGGTTGCCCTGCACGACGAGATCGGCGCCCATCCGGCGCCGGGCAGCGGTGATCGGCGTGCGCCAATCGAGGCCCAGGACGTGGGCTCCGGCGGCGTGCATCGACTCGAGCAGATGATCGCAGCCGATGCCGAAGTGGATGCCCGGCACGTCGGGGTGGCTGGCGCGCAGCGACGAGAAGATCGCCGTCGAGTGGGGGAGCACGAACGTGTCGTAGTCGGCGCGGCTGAGCGCGCCGGCCCACGAGTCGAACAGTTGGAACGCCCGCGCGCCGCTGTCGAGTTGGCTGCCGATCGATGCGGTGGCGTGCTGGACGAGACGTTCCATCACACCGTGCCACAGCGCCGCGTCGGTGTGCATCAGCCGTTTCGTGTGCTCGTAGGTCCGGCTCGGGCGACCCTCGATCAGGTAGCTGGCAACGGTGAACGGGGCGCCGGCGAACGCCAGCAGCGGCACCGAGTCGGGCAAGTCGCCGGCCAGGATCCGGACCGTCTCGGCGACATATGCGGCGTCGGAGCTCCGGCTCGAACGGTCGCAGGCGGGCCAGGTCGCCGGCGCTGCGCAGCGGTGCGGAGCACACCGGCCCGGTGCCCGGAGCGACGTCGATGCCGAACCCGACCGCGTGGGCCGGCACGACGATGTCGCTGAACAGCACGGCGGCGTCGACCCCGTATCGACGAACGGGCTGCAGGGTCAACTCGGCAGCGAGATCGGGCTGCTTGATGGCCTCGAGGATGCTGCCCTCGCCGCGCCGCTCGCGGTACTCGGGCAGGCTTCGACCCGCCTGGCGCATGAACCACACCGGGGTTCGAGCGCCGTGCTGGCCGGTGGCTGCCAGGAGGAATGGCGCGATGGACATGCGTGTCGCACGCTACCGGTAGCCTCTTGCGTATGCCCGCCTCCGGAGAGCACCACCCTGCTTTCGAGGAATATTGCGAGTGCATCTTCGAGCTCGACGAAGACGATGTCGCGGTCATCCAGGCCCGAATCGCCGACCGGTTGCAGGTCAGTCGGCCCGCCGTCAGCGAGATGATCCGCCGGCTCGAGGCCGAGGGATTGATCACGACCGACGGTGCGATCAGCCTCACCCTGTCCGGTCAGGCGCTCGCCCAACTCGTCGTTCGCCGGCATCGCCTCGCCGAGCGCTTCCTGACCGACATGCTCGGCCTGTCATGGGCCGAAGCCCACCACGAGGCCGGCAAGTGGGAGCACGTGATGAGCGACGCGGTCGAGCAGGCGATGGATCGTGTGCTCGGCAGCCCGACGACATGCCCGCACGGCAATCCGATCCCCGGGTCGTTGTACCTCGAGCCGGTGTTGGTGCCCCTCGCCGATGTCGAGGTCGGCAAGTCGTTCACGATCAATCGGATCCCCGAAGAGCTCGAGTTCACACCGGGACTGCTCGACTTCCTCGAAGAGGCCAGCATCCTGCCGGGCCACAGTGGGTTGCTGACAGCGGCATCACCCGACGGCACCATGACCATCGAGATCGAAGGCCATCACGTGGGTGTCGGCTCGTTCGCCAGCGCCCGCATCCTGGTCATCGCGTGAGGCTCCGGCTCACGCTGGCCACTCTCGCCCTGGCCACATCGATCGCGTCGTGTGCCGCGACGACGTACGACACGTCGATCAGCACCCAGACCGCAGCGCCGACCACGACGGTGCTCCCGAAAGGCACGGCAGCAGAGCTGCTGCCGACGCTGGTCACCACTGCGGCAGACCTATCGAGGCTGATCGCCGATCAGGGTGACAAGACCGCCAACGTCGAACGGGTGGAGGCGTTGTGGTCCGCCGTGCAGGCCGAGGTCACCGTCAAGGATCGCGACCTCGCCACGGAGATCGCCGCCGAGATCGCCAAGGGCCGCAACGCGGCGAGGCTCAACCAGCCGGCCGCAGCCGACAAGGTCTACCGCAGCCTCAAGGACTTGGTGCAGGCATACCTGTCGCTTCCATAGCTGCGGGAAGTGGGTCGGCGTGCACGATCGTCAATCGCCGCGTGCTTCGGGTCAGGGCGACGTACAACGCGCGCAGGCCCTGCTGCTCTTCGGCGACGATGCTGGCCGGCTCGACGACCACGACGCCATCGAGCTCGAGACCCTTGACGACGCTGACCGGCACGACCGTGACGCCCAGCTCCAAGCCGGTGCGGGTCGCCCGGCCGTGCTCGATCCCGGCGACCTCGAGTGCCTGTGAGATCCGGTCGACCATCGAATCCGGCGCCACCACGGCGATCGTTCCGTCGGTGATCTCCTCGGTGAGCTTGCGGGTCGCCTCGGCGACGGCCACGAGCAGATCATCGGGCGTCGCGTGCACGAACTCGGGATGATCATCGCTCTGGCGCACGCTGGTCGGGGCCCGCAGGGTCGGCGTCGCCGCCAGCATCACCTGGTTGGCCAGGGTCATGATCTGAGCCGGGATGCGATAGCCGACGCTGAGCCCGATCACGCGTGACGGCTTGTGCTCGGGCAGGTAGCGCAGCACGTCGGCCCAGTCGTCGGGCGCCAGCGCGCCGGTCGCCTGGGCGATGTCGCCGACCACCGTCATGCTGCCGTTCAGCGAGCGGCGCGAGACCATCCGCAACTGCATGGGCGTGAGGTCCTGCACTTCGTCGACCACGATGTGACCGTAGGTGCGGATCTCCTCGGCGTCGGGCTGACCCGACCCGTTGACGTTCCCGTTCTGGCCGTTCTGGCCGGTCGCCTTCTTGGCGCCGAGATAGCTGCGGGCCTCGTCGAGCAGAGCGACGTCGTGCTCGGTCCAGCGCACGCCTTTGACATCATCACGCCGCGGTCGATACAGCGCGAGGTACTCGGACTCCTGCAGGTGCTTGGACGCGGCCAGCTTCAGCAGGGCCTTGCTGCCGAACAGGTCGTGGAGCAGTTGGGCGGGCGTGAGCAGCGGCCACATGCGCTCCAGTGCCTCGCGGATCTCTGGCATCGACCGCACCGCTTCTTTCACGTCATGCGCTGTCACCGTGCCGTCGCGCCAGGTTGCGGCCATCGCCGCCCAGATCTCGCCCTCCACCCAGCGGCGGGCCGCGTTGTGGCGCCGGAACCGGCGTCGGGCGGACCGCACGATGCGCTGGGTCTCCTCGACGCGGAGGCGCAGGTAGCCGGTGCGGAACGGCACGACGACCTCCTCGCGGAGGGGGCGCTCGCGGTCGGTGACCGCCTGGTCGATCACGTCGGCCATGCGGATGTCGCCCTTCACCGTGGCGGCGAGCGGCGAGTCGGGCTGATCGATGCCGTAGCGGGCCCAGTCGACGTCGGGCACCAGATCGCCCAGCACGACCTGCTCGATTCCGGCCTCGCCGAGCGACGGCAGGACCTGCTCGATGTAGCGCAGGAACACCCGGTTGGGGCCGATGACGAGCACGCCCTGATCCTCGAGCGGGAAGCGATAGGTGTACAGCAGGTAGGCGGCGCGGTGCAGGGCGACCACGGTCTTGCCGGTGCCCGGACCACCTTGCACGACCAGCACGCCGGCCTGCGGGCTGCGGATGATCTCGTCCTGCTCGGCCTGGATCGTGGCGACGATGTCGCCGAGTTGGCCGGTGCGACCACGCTCGAGTGCGGCGATCAGCGTGCTGTAGCCGCGCAGCCCGGAGTCGGGGCCGAGGCGCTGCCCATTGCCGTCGGCCGTGACCAGGCCGTCGTCGTGACCGACGCCGAGGTGACCCTCGCCGAACAACTCGTCTTCCAGGCCCAGCAGCGTGCGTCCCTGGACGGCGAAGTGGCGCCGGCGGGCGAGGCCCATCGGCTCGCGGCCGGTGGCCCGGTAGAACGGCTCGGCGACGGGCGCCCGCCAGTCGACCACCACCGGCTCGCTCTCCTCGTCGGCGATCGCCAAGCGGCCGATGTGGAAGGTCTCGAGGCCGTCGGGCGTCTCGGCCATCCGGTCGATACGACCGAACACCAGGGCGGCGTTGCCGAGGTCGAGCTGGGTGAGCCGGTTGACGACGGCTTCGTCGAACACATCGCGCTCGTAGCGCGCCTGGAAGGTCCCTCCGAGGGTGCCCTCGTGGAGGTTTCGCATCCGCCACGCCGCATCGCGGCTGACCTCGAGGCACCGGTAGGCGTGCTCGATGAAGTCCTGTTCGGCGGCAAGATCGGGGTGCTGCTGCGTCATGGGTCGTTCAACTCTATCGGCGTGTTTCGCGACGCCAACCCTGCCCGCCGACCGACCTCGCGCCCGGAATTCGGCAAGTGTGCAGGTTCGATCCGCACATCACGCATCGAACCGGCACACTTCCCCGTGTCACACCCTCGGCGTAGCCTGACGCAATGGCTGACCACCCGGTGCTCGAGGCGTTCTCGCCCGCCGTTCGGGCCTGGTTCGCGGCGTCGTTTCCCACGCCGACCACGCCGCAGATCGACGGCTGGCCGGCGATCCTGGCCGGCGGCCACACCCTGGTGTGCGCACCGACGGGCAGCGGCAAGACGCTGACCGCCTTCCTGGCATCGATCGACCGGTTGTGCACGACCGAGGCGGCAGACCCGAAGCGGCGCACTCGCGTGTTGTACATCTCGCCGTTGCGAGCCCTGGCCTTCGACATCGAGAAGAACCTGCGCGCGCCGTTGATGGGCATCGAACTGGCGGCCGAACGGCTCGGTGTGCCGTTTCATCAGCCCACCGTGGCCATGCGCACCGGCGACACCTCGCAGCGCGAACGCCAGGCGCTGATCCGCCACCCCGTCGACCTGTTGATCACCACGCCCGAGAGCCTGTACCTCATGCTCACGTCGTCGGTCGCCGACACCCTCGTCAACGTCGACACCGTCATCATCGACGAGATCCATGCCATGGCCACCACCAAACGCGGCGCGCATCTCATGCTGTCGCTCGAACGGCTGGAGGCCATCACGGTCCGCCCGCCGCAGCGGATCGGTCTCTCGGCAACCCAGCGCCCGCTGGAAGAGGTCGCCCACTTCCTCGGTGGTCACGGCCCCGATGGCGCCCGGCGCCCGGTCTCCATCGTCGATGCGGGGATCCGCAAGCAGATGGAGGTCGACGTCGTCGTCCCGGTCGAGGAGATGGGCAACATCTGGGAGAGCGTGTACCCGGCGGTGCTCGCCCAGATCCTGGCCCACCGCAGCACCATCATCTTCTGCAACGCCAGGCGCCAGGCCGAACGGCTGGCGGCCAACCTCAACGAACTGGCCGGCGATGAACTGGTGAAGGCCCACCACGGCTCGCTGGCGCGCGAGCAACGGGTGGTGATCGAAGACGAGTTGAAGCGCGGTGTGCTGCGCGGCATCGTCGCCACCAGTTCGCTCGAGCTGGGCATCGACATGGGCGCTGTCGACCTCGTGATCCAGGTCGAGTCGCCGGGTGCGGTGCTCGCGTGGCATGCAGCGTGTGGGCCGCGCCGGCCACTCGGTCGGCGAGCCCAGCCGCGGCACGCTGTACCCCAAGCACCGCGGCGATCTGTTGGAGGCCGCGGTGGTCGCCCGGCGCATGGTCAACGGGCGAGATCGAGACCACCCGATTCCTGCGCAACCCGCTCGACGTGTTGGCGCAGCAGATCGTCGCCCACGTCGCCATCCATCCCGAGTGCGCGGTCGAGTCCGTGGCCGCGCTCGTTCGGCGCTGCGCCAACTTCGCCGAGCTCAGCGACGACCTGCTGTACAACGTGCTCGATCTGCTGTCGGGCCGCTACCCCAGCGACGAGTTCAACGAGCTGCGGCCGCGACTCGTGTGGGATCGCACGGCCGGCACGCTGCGAGCGCGTGAGGGGTCGAAGCGCCTGGCGGTCACCAGCGGCGGCACGATCCCCGACCGTGGGCTGTACGGCGTGTTCCTGCCCGACGGCACCCGCGTCGGCGAGCTCGACGAGGAGATGGTGTACGAGAGCCGCCCCGGCGAGACGTTCATGCTCGGGGCCAGCACCTGGCGGATCGAGGAGATCACGTTCGAGCGCGTCACGGTCACGCCGGCGCCCGGCGAGCAGGGCAAGATGCCGTTCTGGCACGGCGACCGCCCGGGGCGGCCGTTGGAGCTCGGCCGGGCACTCGGCGCGTTCCAGCGCGAGATGCGGGCGATCAGCAACGACGTCGCCATCGAACGGCTGATGGACGACTACCGGCTCGATCGCTTCGCGGCCGGCAACGTCGTCACCTACCTCGACGAGCAGGCGCAAGCGACCGGGGTCGTGCCCGACGACCGCACCATCGTGGTCGAGCGGTTCCGCGACGAGATCGGCGATTGGCGGGTGTGCATCCTCACCCCGTTCGGCACGCCCGTGCACGCGCCCTGGGCGATGGCGATCGAGCGGCGGATGATCGAGCTGTACGACATCCCGATCGAGACGATGTGGAGCGACGACGGCATCGTCTTGCGGCTGCCCGAGGCTGCCGACGCGGTGCCGCTCGCGGACCTGATCATCGACCCGGACGACATCGACGAGCTGGTCGTCGGCGCGCTGCCGCAGACGTCGCTGTTCTCGGCCCGCTTTCGCGAGTGCGCGGCGCGGGCGTTGTTGCTGCCGCGTCGTCGACCGGACCGGCGCACACCGTTGTGGCAGCAACGCCAGCGTGCCGCCGATCTGTTGGCGGTGGCCGCCAAGTACCCGACATTTCCGATCCTGCTGGAGACGTCTCGCGAGTGCCTCCAAGACGTGTTCGATCTGCCAGGGCTACGCGAGGTGCTCGGCCAGCTGCGCAGCCGCGCGGTGCGTGTGGTCAGCGTCGACACCGCCAAGGCGTCGCCGTTCGCCCAGAGCCTGCTGTTCAACTGGATCGCCGCGTACATGTACGAGGGCGACGCGCCATTGGCCGAGCGGCGTGCCGCGGCCCTCTCGCTCGACCGCGACCTGCTGCGCGACCTGTTGGGTGCCGAGGAGCTCAGGGAGCTGCTCGACCCGGGCGTGCTGGCCGATGTGGAGCTCGAGCTGCAATGCGTGGCCGATGGCCGGCGGGCCCGCAGCGCCGACGAATTGCACGACGTGCTGCGCAAGGTCGGCGACCTCACTGCAGCCGAGATCGATCTGCGCAGCGAGGGCCACGGCGGCGAGTGGGTCGGACGAGCTCATTCGCACACGCCGGGCGATCGAAGTGCAGCTCGGTGGCGAGTCGCGCGTTGTCGCCGCCGAGGACGCGGCCCGGTACCGCGATGCGTTCGGCTGCAACGTGCCGCTCGGTTTGCCGATGGCGTTCACCGAGCCAGTGGCCCATCCGCTCGAGTCCCTCGTGGCGCGCTACGCACGCACCCACGGCCCGTTCACGGCAACCGATGTGGCGCGGCGCTTTGCGTCGCCCGTCGAGCGGGTCGTCGGCGCCCTTGCCGCGCTCGAGGCCGCGGATCGAGTCGTGCATGGCGAGTTCCGACCCGGCGGCGTCGGCCGCGAGTACTGCGATGCCGAGGTGCTGCGGCAGCTGCGTCGCCGCTCGCTGGCCACCTTGCGACGCGAGATCGAGCCGGTCGAGCCCGAGGCGTACGCCCGCTTCATCCAGGTGTGGCACGGCATACCCGGCGAACGTCGTGGACTCGACTCGCTGGTCGAGGCGCTGGCTCAGTTGCAGGGTGCCGCGTTGGTGGCGTCGACCCTGGAGACCGAGCTCCTGCCATCCCGGTTGCGCAGCTACCGCGCTGCCGATCTCGACGAGCTGTGCACCACCGGCGACGTGGTGTGGGTGGGCAGCGGCGCGATCGGTCCGAACGACGGCCGGGTGCGGCTCTACTTCACGGATCAGTTCGCCGTGATCGACGCCTCGCTGGAGGCCGGCGAGCTTCCGGATGGGCCGCTGCACGATGCCATCCGTGCCCACCTCGCCACCCAGTGGCGCCAGCTTCTGGAACCAGCTTCGGGCGGCCTCGGGCGAGGCGACCGACGCCGAGCTGCTCGCTGCGTTGTGGGATCTGGTGTGGGCAGGTGAGGTCACCAACGACTCGCTTGGCGCCGTTGCGAGCGATGTTGTCGGGTGGGAAGTCGTCGCGGTCGTCTGCTGCCCCGCGTGGCCGGCCGCGGCCGGGGCGGCTGACCCGCATCGGGCCTCCGGCCGGTTCCGGTCGCTGGTCACTGGTGGCGCCGCTGCGCGTGCCTGGTCCCTCGCCGACGCAGGCGGCTCACGCCGCGGCGTTGCAGCTGCTCGAACGGTATGGCGTCGTCACGCGCGAGGCGGTGCTGGCCGAGGGTGTCAAGGGCGGGTATGCCGCAACCTACGGGGTGCTGAAGGTGTTGGAGGAGCGCGGCCAGGTGCGCCGCGGCTACTTCGTCGCCGGTCTGGGGGCGGCCCAGTTTGCGCTGCCCGGCGCCGTCGACCGCCTGCGATCGGCTCGCGACGTGGCCGATCCGGCGCTGCATCCCGAACTCGTTCCCGCCCCGGTCGTGTTGTCCGCGACCGACCCGGCCCAGCCGTACGGTGCTGCGCTCGATTGGCCGCCGTCGGCCGGCCGCCCGAGTCGCACGGCCGGCGCCTTGGTGGTGCTGCGCAACGGCGTGCCGTTGGTGTGGTTCGACCGGCGTTCGTCGCATCTCGTCACGTTTCCTGCGGCGGCCGATGGCGGCTGGGCCGATTCGCTTGCCTCGTTGGTGAAGGACGGTCGTCAGCGGTCGATCGAGGTGCGCAAGGTCAACGGTGACCCGATCGACCGCAAGGGCGCCGAGGCCAACGCCCTGTTGGCCGCGGGATTCGCCGACGGATATCGGGGGTTCGTGCTGCGCGGCATCTAGGCCTCGGTGGGTCTCTGCGAGCATGGCGACATGCCCGATGCCCGAGCCCTCTCACCCGCGACGATCGCCGTCACGGCGGGCCGGCCGTCGGCAGCGGGCGACCCGCTGAACCAGCCGATCGTGCTGGCCTCGAACTTTCGCTCGGGTGGCGATTACGCGCGCACGCACGGCACCGAGACGTGGGCCGCGTTGGAGACGGCGGTCGGTGCGCTCGAGGGCGGGCGAGCGATCTCGTTCTCCAGCGGAATGGCGGCAGCATCGGCGATCGTGTTCACCCTGGCGCCCAAGATCGTGGTGATCCCGACCGTCAGCTACATGGGCGTGCGCTCGTTGCTGTCGGAGTACAGTTGCGGGGCCAGGTCGAACTGCGTCCGGTCGACATCACCGACACCACGGCGGTGGCGAACGCCGCGAAGGGCGCCGACGTGGTGTGGGTCGAGACACCGACCAACCCGACGCTCGACGTGGCCGATCTGCCGGCGATCGGGGCGGCAGCGGGCGACGCCGGCGCGTCGATGGTCGTTGATTCCACGTTCGCCACTCCGCTGCTGCAGCGGCCGCTCGAGCACGGTGCGACGATCGTGTTGCACAGCGGTACGAAGTTCATCGGCGGGCACAGCGACCTGTTGATCGGGTTGTGCGTGACGGCCGACGATGCGGTCTACGAGCGGCTCGAACAAGCGCGCATGCTCCAGGGAGCCACCCCGGGCGCCCTCGAGGCGTTCTTGGCGTTGCGTGGGCTGCGCACCCTGCCGATCCGCCTTGCCGCAATGCAACGAAACGCCGAGGTGCTCGTCGAGCGTCTGCGCGACCACCCCGCCGTCGCCGAGGTGCGGTATCCGGGTCGAGGAGCAATGGTCTCGTTCGTGGTCACGGGAGGGGCCGCGGCGGCCGACGCGCTGTGCGACGGCGTGCGCGTCGTGGTGCCGGCCACCAGCCTCGGGGGCGTCGAGACCACGATCGAGCGGCGTCAGAAGTACGCGGGCGACGCGCACGTACCGCCGGGTCTGCTGCGGATGAGCGTCGGAATCGAAGATGTCGAGGATCTGTGGGCCGACCTCGCTGCCAATCTGTGACGGCTCACGTGGTGGAGGTGAAGTCCTCTGACATCGGCGCGGGTGCGGTGGCGCTGTCGAGTTGCGCCAGGAACGCGGTGCCCTGACCGTTGACCAGCAGGCCCGAAGTGCGCAGGCCGTTGCCGACCTCCGGGCATCCGATCCAGTCCTTGAGCCACAGGTCGACGTCGCTCCGTCCGGGGATCGCGAACACGATCGCCGTGTAGCGGGCGTGCTGGGTGGCGGGGAGGCATCCGGCAACGAAATCCCAGGGAACGATGTCGTTGAGGGCTGTCGCCAGCGTGCCGGCCGTTGCCGCGTCGAGCGTCGTGCTGCTGAACAGTGCGCCACCGTCGAGTTGGCGCCCGTCGGCTGCTGCGGTCGTCACGGACATTGCCGAGTAGCGACAGATCAACGCAGCCGTGGGCACACCGGGCACGAAGGTCGTATCGAGGAGCGTCGGGTCGGGATTGGCGATCCAGTTGGCCCCCGTGCTGCTGTCCTCACGGTGTCCCGCCAGCGAAGCGGGGCATCCCTCGGCGATCTCGACACGAATCTGGTTCTCGGTGTCGATCGTGGTGGTGGGCGATGGAAGCGACGTGGCGCTGATCGCCGGCGCATCGCTCGTCGAGACGATCGAGTCCGCGGTCGACCCCGACGATCCGCAGGCGGCGCAGCAGACGGCCACGGCTCCGAGCATCAACAACCGACGCATGGGAGATCAGACGCCCGGTAGCGACGGCGGGTTCCCGCTGAGACTCATCGGGCGATCCCTGCATCGGCCAGGATCTCGTCGGTGTGCTCGCCGAGGAGGGGTGGGCGCGCCCGAATCCCGGTGAAGCTCTTGCTCATCTTGATCGGCTGACCGGCGAGGGTGACGGGTCGGCTTCCATCGGGTTGGTCGACCTCGACCAGCATGCGCCGCGCCGCGACGTGCGGATCCGCATAAATAGCCGCCATGTCGTTGACCGGCCCGACGGGCACATCGCCGTGGAGCACTGCGACGATCTCCGCAGTGGTCTTCGATGTCGTCCACTGCTCGATCTCGTGATTGAGCGCGGGACGGTTGGCGAGACGGCCGGCGCCATCTGCGAAGCGTTCGTCTTCGGCCAGTTCGGGCCTGCCCATGCGAGAGCACAGCGTTGCGAACATCTGGTTCGACGGCGTGCCGATCGCGCAGTGACCGTCACGCGTCGGGAAGATGTCGAACGGGGCGATCGTCGGGTGCCCGTTGCCAGTCGCCCGCCGCACCTGGCCGGTGTAGGAGTACGAATAGGCGGCGCCCTCGCAGAGGCCGAGCACCGCGTCGTACATGGCCACGTCGACGAACTGGCCCTGCCCGGTGGAGCGGGCGTGGATCACCGCGGCCAGCAGGCCAACGGCGTTGAGCGTGCCGGTGTAGATGTCGCCAACGCTCGGACCGCACTTCATCACGTTGCCGTCGTCGTTGCCGGTGATGCTGACGAGACCACCCATCGCCTGGGCGACCACGTCGTACGACGGCCACGTCCCGTACGGGCTCTCGCCGGTGCGCGGATCGCCGAAGCCGCGAATGGCGGCGTACACGAGCTGGCGGTTCGCCGCTGCGAGCGTCTCGTACCCGACCCCGAGGCGGTCCATCACGCCGGCTCGACTGTTCTCGACCACGACATCGACCGTCGCCGCCAACTGCAGCACGATGTCGCGGTCGTCGGGCTGCTTCAGGTCGAGCACGATCGATCGCTTCCCGCGATTGATGCTGGCGAAGTAGCCGCCGTAGGCGCGCAGCGTGTCTTCCGCCGTGAACGGTCCGACGTACCGCGTCATGTCTCCCGACGGCGGCTCGACCTTGATCACATCGGCGCCGAGGTCGGCCAACAGCATCGTGCAGAACGGGCCGGCGAGTGCCTGCGTGAGGTCCAGCACTCGCAGGCCGGCGAGCGGCCCGGGCTCGGCATCGGTAGGAGTCGGCACGATGGTGGAGTCTGCCGCATTCGGCACCGTCGCGAACACCCGCAGCAGTGGCATACAGTGAGCCGCATGCCCGCACCCGATCCGCCGTTGGGCGGCCCCCGCCACAACCCGAACACCCCGGAGGGTCAGATCGAGAGCGTCGGGATGTTCGCCCGCGGGCTCGGCGCCCGGCGCATCAAGTTCATCGGGTTCGTCATCCTGGTCGTGATCGTTGCCATCGTGGTGATCAACGCCATCGCCTAGCTCCCGTAATTGTCGCGATCCGCACAACGCTCTGTGTCAGCTCATGGAGCAACAGTCGTTGAACGACGCTGACGCTGAGCGTCAGCGTCGAGTCCTGGCCCGGGTGCCGTAGTAGCGCCGCATGTCCGATGTGGAGCGCCTCTGCAAGGCGGCCATGGCGGAGTTGTTGCACCGTCAGCCGAACAGTCAACCGGCAGGAAGTCGAGCGGCGACGACGTTGCCCGCCTCGTCGCGGAACTGCGCTTCGAACGAGTAGGCCTCGGCCTCGAGCGGGTTGCGGTGGTACGCCGTCGGGTCGCGGATGTACGCGGGCAGCGCGCCACCACCGTCGATGTAGCCGCGGCCGTACTCGCACGCGAACGCCGACTCGCTGCCGCGGCGCCGCACCTGGTCGACGTGCACGATCTCGTGGATCAGCTTGACGAGATCGTTCGGGTTGCTCTCGTCGAGTTCGTCGCGCCAGAAGATCGAGTAGCCGAACGTCATGGCATAGATCGACCCGGTCTGGCGGAACCGGTTCGACGGCAGCCGGCACCGGGTGCGGACTTGGATCTTGGTCAGATCGAGGTCGGGGAACAGCGGCTTCAACCTGGCGATGGTCTCCGCGTGCAACGGCCGACGTGGCCTGGCGATGTTGACGATCTGGGCCGAACGCTTCGTCTCGGCGAACACCGACTGGCCCAGCGCACAACCGACCGGCACGACGCGGCGTTTGGCGATTCCGAGCGCATCGCCCACCGACCTGACCGTCGACCAGAACGACATGGGCTCAGTCGTGGACGGCGCGCAGGCCGGCCCAGGCCAGGTCGGCGACCTGTTGCCCCAGTACCAACGGGTCGAACGAACGACCCTGTTCGACGAGACGGCGGCTGACGCCCTCGGCCAGGCCGACCAGGCCGTGGGCCAGCGTGCGGCGGTGATCGGCGCCGATGTTGGCGGCGATCAGCGGCGCGATGGCGTCGGCGGCGCCGGCGGTGATCCGACGGATGGCTTGCGTCGACTCCTCGTCGCGGCTGGCCCGCGAGCCGAACAGCAGCAAGAACGCGTCGTGGTCGTCGGAGACCCACTGGAAGTAGGCGAGGAAGCCCTGTTCGGTCTGCTGGCGGCCACTGGCGAGGCCGGCGGTGGCCTTGGTGATCGCCGTCAACAGGCGGTTCCCGACTTCGTCGAGCAGGGCCATGTACAGGTCCTGCTTGGAGTCGAAGTGCTGGTAGAGCACGGGTTTGGTGACTCCGGCCGCCTCGGCGACGTCGTTCATCGAGGCGCCGTGGAATCCGTTGCGGGCGAACACCTCGACGGCGACATCGAGGATCTGTTCGCGGCGAGCGGGTGCGGGAAGGCGAATGCTCATATGGTTACCTCAGAGTAACAACTGTGGCGGCCGTCGCGGAAATGACTTGTCAGATGCCACGCTCGCGGTCGTCGCGTTCGGCCGCCTTGACCGCGTAGCCGAGCACGATCGCCGGTGCCAGCAGCACGGATCCCACGATCATCGAGGCAATCACGATCGCCGACACGGTGCCGTTGAAGCTGACGATGAACCCGACCACGAACGTGACGATGGCGATGCCGAAGCAGAGGTACCCGACGCGGTTGGCCCGACGTGTCCACCGAGCAACCTGTTGGCGTCGAGCGCGTACTGGATCCGTCATCGAGAAGCGATTGTCACAGGTTCGGAGGCAGGAGGCGGTTGATGTTCTCGTAGAAGAAGTACAGCGAGACGATGAACGGGACGAACCCGGAGAGCACACCGACCCAGTAGCGCCGGACCTTGTGGCTGAGCCAATAGATCCCATAGCCCACGGCGGCGAGCACGAGTGCCCACAGGATCGATGGAGAGATGGCCGACGTGTCGCTGAACCACCCATCGCTGAACGCGTCGGGGGTCACGGCGACCGTCGGCGCCACGATGACCGGCACTGTGTCGGCCGCGGTCTCCGTCGGGCTGTCTGTGGCAGCGGTCGTGGCGGCCGGCGAGGAGATCGGCGCGCTCGACGGTGCCGGGGCGACGGTGTCGACGACCGTCGCGGCGCCGTCGTCGGGCAGCGTCTCCGTTGTCGCGCCCGTGGGCAGCGGAACGGCCGGCGAGGCCTCGGTCAACGCATCCGACTGCGATGGCACCAGCTCGGATCGCACGACGATGCGGTTCTTGGCCGAATAGCGCGGCGTGCACGACACCAGCGTCAGCGTGGCCTTGGTGACATCGGTGGTCGGGATCACCGCCGCGTAGTCCTCCGGTGCGACCACGGTGGTGCCGGTCACGTTGTACACGTAGCGGCCGTTCAAGGTGGTGACGATGATCTCGTCACCCGGTTGCAGCTTGTCGATGTCGAAGAACGGATGGAGATGGGTCGTGCGGTGACCGGCGATCGCGGCGTTGCCCAGCTGGCCGGGAAGCGGCGTCTCCGGGAAGTGGCCGGGGCCTTTCGTCAACGCGTCGGCTGTGGCGCCCTCGACGACGATGCGGTTGAGGCCCATCCGCGGGATCTCGAGGCGGGCGACTGCCTCCTCCGCCGGTGGAATCGCCTTGGCGGGTGCCAGCACCGGGCCTGCCGTCGTGACCGGCACGACCGGGTCGGTGGGTGTCGTGCCTTCGGTGGTCGGCGGATCGGTCGCCGGCGGTGCCGTCGTCGTCGTGGTGGTGGTGGCGGTGCGGGTTGCGTCGTGGCGATCTGGGCGTCGAACTTCTTGGCCAGCGTTCGTTGCGCCTGCGCGGTCTGGATGCCGGTGCCCCACAACTGGTAGGCGACGAAGGCGAACATCAACAACCCGAGGGTGATCAGGCTGCGGCCGATCCCGCCGACAACCCAACGCCAGTCGCGGGGCGGCTTCGGGCGATCCCAATGGCTGGTCTTGTCGTGGCTTGCGGGTGGCTTTTCTGACATGGTGGAATCGATTCGACGCGTGGATGCCGGTAGACCGCAGCATCTCGCTCGCCCGAACCGACGATTGACGCTATCGGCACGATCGAGTGTCGGCTTGACTGCCGGTAGCGTTGCCACGTCCTATGGAGACGGTTCCGGTCGTTCAACTCGTCGACGTCGTGGCCGTCCTCGATCGCTTCCCTGCGCTGGCGGGAGCGACCCTGACCGTCGAGCGCGGCGAGATCGTGCTCTTGCAGGGCCCCAACGGCGCCGGCAAGACGACGCTGCTGCGCCTCTGTGCCGGGTTGTTGCCGCCGGCTCGCGGCACGGCCAAGGTGCTCGGTCTCGATCTCGCCGACCACCGTCAAGCGGTGCGGTCGCGCGTGGGTCTGCTCGGGCATTCGAACGGCCTGTACACCGATCTGACCGTCGACGAGAACGTGACGTTCTGGGGCGCCACGGTCGGCGCAACGGCAATCGAGATCGGCGCCGCCCTCGACCGCATGGGCCTGGGCGGGCGCCTCGGCGAGGTGCCGGTGCGCAAGCTGTCGGCCGGCCAGAGGCGACGCACCGCGTTGGCATGCCTCATCGCCCGCCGCGCCGAGTTGTGGCTGCTCGACGAGCCCCACGCCGGTCTCGACGCGGCCGGACGCGACGAGCTCGACACGGTCCTGCGCGCTGCCACGGCCGCCGGTGCGACCATGATCGTCGCCAGCCACGAGTTGGATCGCGCCGGAGCGCTGGCGACCCGGGTCGTCGAAGTGGTCGGCGGGCAGATCCGCGGCCAGATCAGCGGACCGTCATGACCAGCGTCGGAGTCGCCCGATTGGTCGCGACCAAGGACCTGCGCATCGAACTGCGCAGTCGCGTCCTGATCAACCAGGTCCTGCCGTTCGCGGCGATCGTGATGGTGCTGTTCGCATTCGCGCTCGACGCCGACGATCTGCTGGTGCGGGTCGCGCCGGGACTGGTGTGGCTGGCGACCCTGTTCAGCATGCTCGTGGTGGTGCAGCGGTCGTTCGCCGTCGAGGCCGCTGATGGCGCCCTCGACGCCCTGCGCACTGCCGGCGTGCCTGCTCAGGGCATCTACTTCGGCAAGGCGCTGGCGTTGACCCTGCAGCTGGTCGTGCTCGAGGCGCTGCTGTTCGTGGCAGCGTTCGTGCTCTACAACAGTCGCCTCCACGGCACCGGACTGGCGCTGCTGATCACGAGCGCGCTAGCCGCTTCCTGCGGGCTCGGGTTGGTCGGTACGCTCTATGGCGGTCTCACCACCGGGACCAAAGGTCGCGAATCCTTGCTGCCGCTGTTGCTCCTCCCGGTCGTGGCGCCAGTTCTGATCGGAGCAACCCGAGCGACGGAAGCGGCACTCGGCGTAGGAGGAATCTCGATGCGCGAGGGCTGGGCATGGGTCGCACTACTGGTGACCTACGCGTTGCTGTTCGGCATCGGCGGCTCGATCTCGTTCGGCCCACTGGTGGACGACAGCGTATGAGCGCTCCGGTCACCCCCGAGAACGTGCCACACCCGACGGGCACGCGCGTCACCAGAGCACTCGGGATCGCCACGCTGGTCGGTCTCGGCTGGTTCGTGCTCTTCGGTCTGTTCCTGTCGCCCGACGACGCCGTGCAGCGCAAGGGAGTGCGGATCCTGTACATCCACGTGCCGAGCGCGTGGTTGGCGTACCTCGCCTTCATCGTCACCGCGATCAGCAGTGCCGCGTACCTGTCGAAGCGAACCCGCTCGCTGACATGGGATCGCCTCGCCGGTGCCAGCGCCGAGGTCGGCGTGCTGTTCATGGGCATCACCTTGCTGACCGGCAGCCTGTGGGGCCGCATCTCGTGGGGCGTCTACTGGGTGTGGGATTCCCGGGTCACGACGACCGCGTTCTTGTTCGTCACGTACCTCGGCTACCTCGCCGTGCGCGGACTGGGTGGCAGCCACGAACAGCGCGCCCGACGAAGCGCTGTGGTCGCCCTGCTGTCGGTGCTGGAGATCCCGCTCGTGCACTTCAGTGTCGAATGGTGGCGGCCCCTGCACCAACAAGAGAGCATCGCCAAGGGCAAGCTGCAGAACCTGATGCTGTTCAGCCTGTTCATCGGCGTGATCGTGTTCACCTTGCTCTATGCGTGGCTGGTGCTGCACCGCCAGCGCGTCCTGGCGATGCAGGACGCCCTCGACGACCACGGCCTCGAGTTCGCCATCGCCGAGCGCCGTCAAGAGGCGAGCCTGTAGTGGAGACCACCTTCGTGATCGTCAGCTACATCGCCACCTTCGGCGGCGTCGGCCTCCTGACCCTGGCGATGTTCCGCAGGGCTCGCGTGCTTGCCCGGCGACTTCCACCGGAAGACCGTCCGTGGACCTGAGCCCCCGCACCACGACGACCACTGCCACGCTGCCGCCGCCGCGGCGACGCAACTGGGGTGCTGTGGCATTGTTGGTCGTGGTGCTGATTGCCGGTGGAGTCGTCGTGACGAAGTTCCTCACGTCGGCGATCGACTTCTATTGCAACGTCGACGAGGTCGGCCACAAGAGCGGCTGCGAGGCCGGTCGGCGGCTGCGCATCCAGGGCACGGTCGAGGAAGGCACCGTGAAGAAGGACGGTGCCGTCACCGACTTCGTGATCGGCTTCAACGGGGTGACCAGGCAGGTGCACTACGAGGGCGATCCCGGCGGCCTGTTCCAGGAGTGCATCCCGGTCGTCGTCCACGGCACGCTCGACTCGGCCGGAGTGTTCGAGGGCGACAAGCTCGAGGTCAAGCACAGCAACGAGTACGCGGCCAAGAACCCAGATCGCCTCGACCCCTCGAAGTCAGCGGCATGTTCGCAAGCCCAAGCCTGAACGGGCTCATCGGGCACGCTGCCCTCGTGATCGGTCTGGCGGCCAGCGCCTTCGGCGCGCTCGGGTTGACCATCGCGACGGTCACCGGCGACCGGCGGTTGCTTCGTTCGATCTCCAACTATGCATGGATGTCGTTGGTCGGCGCGGTCGTCGCGGTCGCGATCATGGAGCGGGCGCTGATCACGCGCGACTTCTCGCTCGCCTACATCCAGCAGGTCGGCTCGCGCGACACACCGGTGCTGTTCAACGTCACCGCCCTGTGGAGCGCACTGGAAGGCAGCATCTTGCTGTGGCTGATGATCCTGGCGATCTACACCGCCGTCATCATGCGCCGCAACCGGCGACGCCTCGACGATCCGCTGGTGGCGTGGGCGCTGGTGGTGATGTTCGTGGTCACGGCGTTCTTCTTCCTGCTGTCGTTCGGACCGATCGACGCGTTCAAGTCCGGCCCGATCCCCGACTTCAACCGCTGCTGCCTGGGCCCCAACCCGCTGCTGCAGAACCACATCCTGGTGCTCTTCCACCCACCGATCCTCTACCTCGGCTTCGTCGGGTTCACCGTGCCGTTCGCCTTCGCGATCGCCGCGCTGATCACCGGGCGGGTCGGCGAGGGCTGGCTGGTGGCCACGCGCCGGTGGGCGCTGTACGCATGGGGGTTCTTGACCGTCGGCATCCTGCTCGGCGGGTGGTGGAGCTACGAGGTGCTCGGCTGGGGCGGGGTGTGGGGCTGGGACCCGGTCGAGAACGCCAGCTTCCTGCCGTGGCTCACCGGCACCGCGTACCTGCACTCCGTGCTCGTGCAGGAGCGCCGGGGCATGTTGCGGGTGTGGAACATCAGCTTGCTGGTGGCCACCTTCTCGCTGACGATCCTCGGCACGTTCATCACCCGCAGCGGCGTGCTGCAGAGCGTGCACGCCTTCAGCAACGGCACGATCGGTCCGTACCTGCTCGGGTTCTTCGGCGTGATCGTGGCCGTCTCGTTGGGATTGATCGCATGGCGCGGCGACCGGCTGCGATCACCGGGGGCGATCGACTCACCCCTGTCGCGTGAGGGCGCGTTCCTGGCGAACAACGTGATCTTCACCGTGTTCGCGTTCATCGTGTTGCTGGGCACGGTGTTCCCGCTGATCGTCGAGGCCTTGCAGGATCGACAGATCGCCGTCGGCCCACCCTTCTTCGACCGGTTGTCGATGCCGATCGGGATCACGCTGCTGTTCCTGATGGCCGTGGCCCCGGTGTTGCCGTGGCGCAAGGCCAGCACGGAGTTGCTGCGCGACCGGTTGTTCTGGCCGGCGTGGTGCGGCGCGGGTGCGTTGGCCGTGACGGTGCTGGTGGGGGCCGACGGGTTCGCCCCGTTGCTGGCCTTCTTCCTCGGCGGCTTCGCCGGCGGCGCAGCGTTGCGCCAACTGCTGCTGGCATTGCGCCGGCAGGGCTGGCGTGGCCTGATCGGCCGGGCCAACGGCGGCATGGTCGTGCACCTCGGCGTGATCATCATCGCGATCGCGTTGGCCGCATCGAACAGCTACACGAGGGTGGCCGAGTTCACCCTGCAGCCGGGGGTGCCCGTGTCGTACGGCGGTCATTCCTTCGAGTTGGTGCGGTTGCAGCAGTTCACCGATGCCCGCTCGACGGGTGTGAAGGCGCTGATCAAGATCGACGGCGGGCAGGCCTACGCCCCAGCCATCACGACGTTCACCAACTTCGGCACCAAGGTGCCAACGCCGAGCGTTCGTAACAGCGTGTTCAACGACTTGTACCTCACGCTCGAGCCCAGCGTGCGGTTCGACGGCACCGAGGCGCCGGTCAAGATCTTCATCAAGCCGTTGGTCGTCTGGCTGTGGATCGGTGGAATGCTGATGGCGGCCGGCACCGTGCTGGCCGGGTTCCCGGGCCGCCGCCGGCGCGTGCCGACCGACCCCGTTTCCGCCCCCATCGAACTCGAGTCCGCCGGTGTCTGAACCATCGACGTCCGAGCCGGCAACTGCCCGACGAGGCGGTCGGAGGATGGCTCCGTTCATCTCGCTGGGTGCGGCGGCGGTCCTGGCCGCATTGTTCGTCGTGCTGGCCAACAGCAAGGCCGACAAGCCCGACGTCACGTCATCGTTCCTGTATGGCAAACCGGCACCGGCGGTCGTCAGCACGACCCTCGACGGCTCGCCGTTCGATCTCAGCCGGCGCAAGGGCAGCTGGGTCGTGCTCAACTTCTTCCAGTCGACGTGCCTGCCGTGCAAGGCCGAGCACCCCGAGCTGGTCGCGTTCGCCGCCCAGCAGGCGGGCATCGCCGACGGCGCCGAGCTGTACACGGTGATCAAGGACGACCCCGATGCGGCCGTCGCCCGGTGGTTCGCGGACAATGGCGGCGATTGGCCGATCGTCAAGGACGACGACGGTGCGATTGCCACTGCGTTCGGCGTCGCCAAGGTTCCCGAGACGTGGATCATCGATCCGTCGGGTGTGGTCGTCGGTCGGATCGCGACCACGATCACCGCCGACTTCCTGGCGACGGATCTGCAGCAGCTTCGCCAGGCCTACGGATGACGCGTTCGTTGAAGAGTTGGCCGAGCTGGGTCCTGCTGGTGCTGGTCGTCGGTGGTCTGCTGGCCGTCGGTGCGGCGCGCGATGCCGCGCCGCGGTCGCCCAAGGAGCGCGTCGAGGAGATCAGCAAGCGTCTGGCCTGCCCGATCTGCGACGGCGAGAGCGTGTTCGAGTCGCGCAACGCGGACTCGCAGGCGATCCGCATCGAGATCGCCCGGCAGGTCGACACCGGCACCGTCAGCGATGACCAGATCATCAACTTCATCGAGCAACGCTTCGGCAGCAAGGTGCTGCTGGTGCCGCGTGCTTCCGGCATCGACGCGCTGGTCTGGGCCCTGCCGGTCGCCGCGTTGGTCTGCGCGCTCGTCGGCCTCGGGTTCGCCTTCCACCGCTGGAAGATCGCTGCCGACACGATCCCCGACGACGCCGACCGAGAGCTCGTCGCGGCGGCGTTGGCGGGTGATGCGGACATCGGCGAGGGCGACGGGTCGTGAATCCGGATCAGCTCGCCGAGCTCGAGGAGCAGCGCCGGTTCCTGTTGCGCTCGATCACCGATCTCGACCGCGAGCATCACTACGGCGACGTCGACGACCACGACTACCAGACCTTGCGCGACGGCTACACCGCACGAGCAGCGACGGTCCTGCGGGCGATCGAGGCGGGGCACGAGGCCACCAACGGAGTGCCCCGCACCCGTCGGCCCCGCGTTCTGGCAGCGTGGATCATCGGTACCTTGGCCGTCGCCTCGCTGGCCGGCTGGTTGGTGGCCCACACGTCCGGCCAGCGACTTCCGGGCCAATCGATCACCGGTGGCCTGCCCGGTGACGAGGTGGCGCAGAAGCTGGCCGAAGCCCGCCAGTTCCTCAACGTCGATGCGCAGCAGGCGATCAGCCGGTACCAGCAGGTGCTCGAGCTCGACCCGAAGAACGCCGAGGCCATGACATACACCGGCTGGCTGATCGCCCAGAGCGGGCCGACGGCGGCGCCGGCGGGTGCCGAGATCTTGCGCAACGCCATCACGCTCGATCCGACCTACGCCGATCCGCACTGCTTCTTGGCCATCACCTCGGCCAACTTCTTGCAACCCGCCGACACCGCCACGGCGCGGACCGAGGCCCAGGCCTGCCTCGACAACAACCCGCCGTCACAGATGATCGCCCTGATCCAGGGCTTCATCGACAAACTCGACATCGAGACGACGACGACGTCGCCTGCCGGTTAGCGGCTGCTTCCGTCGGGCGGAGGCCAGGCTTCGGCCGTCACGAACTCGCCCCGGTCATCTCGTTGCAGCACCCACACGCTGCCCTTGCGCCACTCCGGGGCCGACACGAATTCGCACCCCCGTCGCTCGAGCGCGCTGATCGTCTCGGGGATCACATCGCCGTGGCTGCAGACCACGCTGGCATCGGGCAGCGTCGACAACAGATCCAACACACCGACGAAGCTGCGTCCCTCGCTGAGGCAGACATCGGTCTCGACCGTGGTATCGACTGCCGTTGCGGTCGGCTGCAGTGTCTGGATGCAGCGCACGTAGGGGCTGCTGATCAGCGTGGTCACCCCGAGCGTTGCAAAGCGAGCGGCGAGCAGGTCGGCTTGGCGTCGCCCGGATGCGCTGAGGGGTCGCAGCCGGTCGTCGCCGCTGAAGTCGTGACGACTTCCGGCTTTGGCGTGGCGCACCAGGTACAGCATCACGCCTCGCTGGTGGCAACCATGTGCCGTGCCGAGAGGCGTCGAACCAGCACGAGGAACACCGCCGTCGCCGCGATTGACAGCACTTGGAAGACGACGCTGCTCCCGACGTAGTCGTGCGTGCGTCGGGCCAGCGCCCGTGTGCTCTTGTCGGAGCGAAGCTCAGTGGCGAACTGACCGTTCGAGCTCAGTGCGAAGATGGGCAGCAGGCCGTAGAGAACCCACCACCACGTGATGATGTGTGGCACGCGGCCCCTCTTCCACGCCGGGTCGCCGCGGACGAGGTCGGGGTCCGATCCTCTCCAGAGCTCCTTGAACATCAGCCACGGCACGGCGTACACGACACACGGCGGCACGAACCATCCTCCGATGCCCCAACCCGGAACCCACGTCTGTCCCGGGCGACCCAGCACACGCAGGTTCGCCGACATCCGGTACATCCAGATCATCGTCAGCACGGCGATGGGGATGACGAGCAGCGCCGAGCCGACGCCGACCCCGAGCTTCGTCGAGTCCTTGAAGCTCTGTTCACTGATCGTGCCGTCGAGGTACTTCTGCGCCTGGCTGGCCAGCCGGAGGAGATCGAAGATGCCGAGGAGCTGCAACGGCAGGTAGATCCACAGCAGCACGACCATCGCTTTGCTGATCCGGCGAATCGAGCGGATCGCGCCTGACTGGGCGTCGGTGGCGCCGTAGGCGATGTAGCCGGGCGGCGGCGACATCGGTGGCGGCGGAGGTGGCATGCTGCTCATCGGCCGCCAGCGTACGCGCGGGTGTAACGGTGGCGCACTTGGGCACACTATGAGGTATGGGCTTTTTCGACCGGAACCGGAAAGAGCTGATCGAGAAGGGCTACAACCCAGATCGTCTGCCTCCGGGGCAATACCTGACCGACCGCTTCCCAGTGCTCCACGTCGGCGATGTGCCGACCTACGCACCTGGTGAATGGAACCTGACGATCAATGGCCTGGTCGACCGGCCGTTCACCGTCGACCTCGCCGAATTGAAGGCAATGCCGTCGGTGACCCTCACGTTCGACATCCATTGCGTCACGAAGTGGAGCAAGTTCGACACCTCATGGACCGGCGTGCGCGTGCGTGATCTGTTCGAGCGTGCCGGTGTGCAGGCAGGCGCGACGCATGTGATGGAGCACGCCGAGTTCGGCTACACCACCAACATCCCGCTGGCCGACATCACCACCGACGAGGCCATCGTCGCCTACGCGTTCGAGGGCGACGACATCGAGCCGATACACGGCGGCCCGGTGCGCATCGTCGTGCCCCACCTGTACTTCTGGAAGAGCGCCAAGTGGGTGCGCTCGCTGGAGCTCCGCGACAGCGACGAGCCCGGCTTCTGGGAGCGCAACGGCTACCACATGTACGGCGACCCCTTCGTCGAGCAGCGCCACTGGGGCGACTAGCGACGCTCCGCCAACATTGTCCTGCGACAGTGTCGAGCGGACAATCCACGGATACAGATCGCCGGCTCGGCGAGCAGTTCTCCACCCCGGGTCGGGCGCGATTTCGGTACCCCCAATACGGAATCGAACCCGCTGAGCCTGGTTAGGCGAGGTGATGGATCCGCCGCTCTCCAGAGCCTCCGACGGGTATGTCTCGCCGGCCTCAAAGCCGCCGTGGTGGATCGACCCATCGCGGAGGCGCTTCCGACGAGTGAGTCAGAGCTGCCCCTCCCGGTCCCCACCTACGAGGAACGCTGTGAGGCGATCGAAGGTTTGTTGCCAGCCGAGTTGGACTCCGGCGAGCGCTGCATTCGCACCTGGTGCTACTTGCGTGATGGCGATGCTCATGGCGATAGTCGTGATCTCGTCCGTCGCAGTGAAGGTGACGTCATGCGCCGCAGCGAACAGCGGCGCGCCGGTGTCGTCGAGTGGTGCGAGTTCGAAGCGGAGTCTGCGCTGGGGTTGCAGGTCGACGAAGGTGCCTGCCGCCGTGTACTCGGCCCCGTCCGCTTCGCGCAACACGATTCGGAGCGTTCCGCCGGGCACCGCCCGAATCACACACCTCGCGACCGAGAAGTGCTCGGGCGCCCACCACCGGCGGACCATTGCTGCTGTGGTCCACGCCCGCCAGGCGCGCTCGACGGGAACGGCAGCGTCGCACAACACGTGAATGATGCGATCCGCCGCGACCCCAGCCGCGACACGGGCATCCTCCGCGTCGATCGCTTCGCCGTAGCGCTCCACGACCGAGTCGGATCGATTCGACTCGGCCAGGGTCTCCAGCCGGCCTGCCAGGCGGCGCAACGTGTCAGGACGGATGGTCGCCACTCTGCGCCGTCCGAGGCGATGTACCGTGATCAGCTCAGCGACAGCAAGAGTCTGGAGATGCTTGGTGGTCTGGGGCTGCAACGCACCGAGCAACTCAGCGACCTCGCCAACGGTGCGCGGCGCCTCAGCGAGCAGCTCGACGATCCGGAACCTCGTCGGCTCGCAGAGTACGGCCATCACCTCTCGATCATCCATGAGGCACATCATGCTCCACTCTTGACATATTCGTCTAGACGAATATATGCTCGAAGCATGAACTCCACGAATGAGACCGACATGACCGAGACCATCAGGCGTACGATCGACGCCGCTCCCGAGCGGGTCTGGGAGCTCTGGACGACCGCCGCTGGCATCGCTCAGTGGTGGGCACCCGATGGATTCACGACCACCGTGCAACGGCTCGATCTCGTACCCGGCGGCGAGCTCATCTACACGATGACGGCCACGGACCCAGAGCAGATCGCGTTCATGCAGCAGCACGGCATGCCGCTTGCAACCGAATCCCACAAGCGCTTCGCTGAGATCGACGCACCGAACCGGCTGTCCTACGACTCCGTGATCGACTTCGTTCCCGATCGCGCTCCGTACGTGCAACACACCCTCGTCGAACTCGAGGCAGTCGATGGGGGCACTCGAATCCAGATGACGATGCAGCCCCTCCACGACGAGATCTGGACCGAACGTCTCGTCGCCGGCCGGACGAATGAGATCGACAACCTCGCGCAGCTGCTCGCTCAACGATCACGGGAATCATGACCCGCGAGCGTGACTGCGCCTTCGGTTGAAGTTGGGCGGGCGCTGGAGGAGGGTGTCAGGCCGATCGGCGCAGGTACGATGCGATCGACTGGGCGAGACGCTCGGGTTGATCGAAAGGAAGCCCGTGGTCGGCGTTCGAGACCTGCTCGACGCTGACCAGCGGGTTGATGTGGCTGAGTTCCACAGCCAACTCGAGCGAGACGACCGGTGAGTCGCCGATCACGAGCAGGGTCGGTGCGTCGATCGCACGAACTACGGCACGGAAATCCGGGTTCGGTGGAGCAAGCACACCGAACGCGCTCAAGGAAGTGTTCAACCGTGCCTCAGCCTGCAATCCGAGGATCTCCGCAGACCGGTGCGGATGCCTGTCCAGTGCGTCTGCTGCGAGCTCGGACTGCGAGAGACGAAGGGCCCGACGATGCTGATCTGCGATATCGCTCTCCCACACCTGTTGTTGAAGGTCCGGGCTGATGAACGTCGGATCGACAAGGACGAGACCTCGCAGATTCCGGCCGCATCGTTGCGCTACCACGGCGGCCGTCATACCCCCCATGGAGTGACCGACCAGGACCGGGGTGGACAGCTGCAGACCATCCACGAGCCCAAGAACGTCGTCTGCGAGTTCCTCGTAGCCGTAGCCGGACTGCGGAGCACTCGACTGGCCATGGCCTCTCGCGTCTGGCATGACGACGTCGAACTCTCCCTCAAGCGCTCGCGCCACCGGCGTCCAGCACACCCCACTGCCCATCAACCCGTGAAGCAGCACGATTGGCGACCCGCTGCCGCCGGTGCGAACGAAGTGCGTCCGGATCCCGTTCGTCGCACACGTCCCGTCGCTCCACTCGGTCACACGACCATCGTGGCATTGCATGCCGTCACGTCAGCGCACCCTGCTCTGCGACTCCCGAGCGATACGGCTCGACCTCCAGCGACGGCGGAAGCGGCACATCTGGCGCGGCGTGCGGCGTGCGGGTCGCATGGTCACAGCTGGTCGAGCGCCGACGCGCGCTGTCGCCGAGGCCCAGTGGCCGATCTGAGAGAATGGGAATGTGGCTGACGGTTCTCTGTGGAAGAACCGCGATTTTCGTCTGGTGCTCGGTGGCGGGCTGATCAACAATATTGGCGATTGGTTGCTGGCCCTGGCGTTGCCGATCTTCGTCTTCACGGAATCGGGTTCAGGGCGAAGTGCCGCGGCGGTGTTTCTTGTCGAGTTGATCGTCGGGGTGTTCCTTGGACCGTACGGGGGCAGCCTCGCCGATCGTTGGGACCTGCGGCGCACGATCGTCGCAACCAATCTGTTGCAGGCCGCGACCCTGCTGCCTCTGTTGGCGGTGCACGGCGATCGGCTTTGGCCCGCGTTCGTGGTAGCCGCGGCTCAGGCGATCCTCCAGCAGGTCAATGATCCAGCCTCGTTTGCGTTGGTTCCCCGCGTGGTATCCGAATCGCACCTGGTGCAGGCCAATGCGGCGAACTCGACGGCTTCATCGCTGGCCAGATTGGTGGGTGCACCGCTCGGCGGAATCGCTGTCGGCCTCGGCGGTCTGACGACCGTCGTGGTGATCGACGTCGTGTCGTTCGTCGCGGTGGCGGTTGCGACCTTGTTTGTGCGCACCCCGACGTCGAGTCTCGTCGCCGGAACGGCATCCGGCGCGGGGCAAAGTCCGAGCGTCATGGCCGGATGGAGAGAGATCCGAGGGCAACCTGCTCTCGTTGGCTTCCTCGTCGTGCAGACGCTGGCTCGCTTGGCGTTTGCGATGTTCCCGGTGTTGTTCATCAAGTTCGTCGTCGTCGAGCTGCACGGTGGAGGCGCAGCGATCGGCATCATCCGCGGATGCGCGGCGTTTGGTGGTTTCGCCGCCTCGTTGCTCGTCGTCCGCGTCGCCAAACGAACTCAGCCGGAGAAACTGATGGTGTGGGGGTACCTGAGCTTCGCCATGGTGGCTGCGCTGTTCATCAACGCCCCGTTTGTCACGGCGGCGATCTGGCTGTACCTCGTACTGTTCGCGCTGTCCGGGCTGCCAAACGCGACATCTCAAATCGGTACATCGGCGACAGCCCAACATCTCTGTCCCCCAGAGGTCCTCGGACGCCTCAGCGGCATCGCCTCCGCCACCGGCGCAATCGGAGCGGCCGTCGGCACCATCGGTGTCGGTCTGCTCGTTGACCACGTCCCGATCATCCCCTTGTTCGATGCCCAAGCCTTCGTCTACCTCCTGTGCGGCATCGCCACCTATTGGCTCATCATCCGTCGATCACCGTGGCTGCCGCCGGTTCGCGATCACTTGCGGCCGGAGTAGGTCATCGTTGTTGATCACGAAGTTGGCGTGCTCAAGCGGTCGTGCTTCGCGCTCGTAGAGAGCTTGGCCGTCGATATAGCGGGAACGCCGCGCGCGCTCGGTGCGTGCAGCGATTTCGTTGGCCCGCAAGTCGGCTGTGTCCGGAAGGTCGTGCATGAGGTATGCGTTCCACGCGGCCTCGCGCCTCGTCTCTGCGGTGAGAAACACGCTGAGACTCCAAAATTCGGATAGTTCCGGGCGAAGGAGGAACAACCCGTCGAAGATGAGGATTGCAGCAGCGGGGACTGGTTCGGCTGGCTCATCGATGCGACGGTCTGACGGTTCGTCGAAGAGAGCGCGTCGGTAGGAGCCGGCGCCGGTAGTGAACGGCTGCAGCAGGTCGTTCTGGACTGCGGTGAGGTCGTGTGAATCCCGGTAGTAGCCGATCGGCGAGTCGGCGCCCAACCGATACCGCTCACTGCGCGGACGATGAAACGAGTCGATGCTTGCTCGGACGATCAGGCTGCCTCTGGCCTCGAGCGTGCGGCCGAGTTCGTCGGCGAAGGTTGACTTGCCAGTTCCGCTCGCACCATCGACAGCGATCAACCTGCGGCCGTCCCCGACTGTTCTGGTAGTCGCCGCTGCCGCGATTAGGTCGAGGACCGCCGTCCGTTCTGGGCTGACCAGTGGAGTGGGGTTGCCGTCGAGGCCTGCAGGCACGGCACAACAATTGCTCACCGAATCTCTACGTATCGCGCGCGCCGCCGGACAATGCTCGGCCACCCACGACGAACGTGTCACAGCCAGCAACGAGCCACGCAGATAACACGCGACCAGAACACCACCTCGCTCGACTCATCCGCGGAGCGCGTGTCTGGGCGCTTGTGTCCCGGCGCAGGGCGTCACAAATGACGTCGGAGGTGGATATGCCGTCCAGTTTGGCTCGTTCGGCGACCTGATCGTTGAGTTCCGGATCGAGGCGGACTGACTCGACTGTGGAATGGCCAGCGCGGTCGAGCGTGGGTCGTCCGCGCTTGCCGCGGCGGGCGATGAGCACGGGCGGGGTCGTAGCCGCGTTCGGCTTCGTCGGCAAGGGCGTCGATGTCGGCGTCGGCGACCATCAAACCCGGCCGGCGAGGGCCGTCAGCGATAGCGATCAGGGATGACCTGTCCCGGGGCTTCGTCGTCCCATACCATCGCGCTGATCCGCCATCCTGCCGGAGTCATGATGAACTGCGTCGAGACCATCCCTAGCGCCTCAGCGGCTACGCCGTTCGTCACGCCACGCTTCTCGTAGCTGCTGAACCGGTGGGCGACTTTACCGAACACCTCGGTGACGTTGGTCCGCTCAGCTTCGAAGAACTCGGTGAGCTGTCCCGAGTCGACCATCGCCTGGCGAGGGCGGATGAAACCATCGAGGTTGGACACGTCGGGAGTTTCGGAGATGTTCTTGACGAGGATCCCCTCGTCGATGAACAGCGAGCGGATCGCCTCGTAGTCCGGGCGTGAGCCGGGTTCGAACGAGACCGCCGCGAAGAACCGGGCGACGAGGGCGGCGAGGTCGCGCTCGGTTCGAGCTCGATCGACTGACTTCGAATCGTGGGTCATGGTGATGATCTCTCCTGATCTCGGCCACGCCCGCGAACAAGCGCGGTCGTGATTGCTGCCTGGTTTGTCAAAGCTCTCTTCCGGCAGTAGCTCGTGATCAATCGCCGGTCGTGCCGTCGATCGCCTCGCGGAGCAGATCGGCATGGCCGCAGTGCCGTGCGTACTCCTCGATCATGTGGACGATCGTGCGTCGCAGGGTGTGCTGGCCGCGGTCGGGTTCGCCCAAGTTGAGGTCGTCCATGCTCGCCGTCGCGAGATGCCGGTCGATGGTCTCGATCTCGTTCCAGTACGCGGCCATCGCCTCGGAGACCGTCGCTCCGGCAGGCACTCGCCACTCCTCCTCGTCGTCGAACAATGGCGGCACGTCCTCGGACAGCAGAACGCGTCGGAACCACCACCGCTCGACGTCGGTCATGTGGCGGATGAGGCCGAGAAGCGTGAGTGCGCTGGGCGGGCACGGTGTGAGTCTTGCTTGTTCGTCGCTGAGACCCTCGACCTTCCTGGCCAGGACAGCGCGGTGGTAGGTCAGGTACCCGAGCAGAACGGAGTGCTCGTCCTCTGCGAACGACTTGGCGGCAGGAAGAGGCGTGATCGGTTGAGGCATGGTTCAAGGCTGACACGGCGGATCCCCGCCCGTCGACCACACTCCGCGGCACCGGGACGTCGAGCCCGCATTTTGGTCTTGTCGGGCGATGAACACCCGTGACGGTCAGACCGGGCTTTGGTCGTGCAGCGTCACGTTGGTAGCGGTCAGCGTGATGGCATACAGGCGGTAGGCCGGTACGGTCGCGGAGTTCGATGCGGTTGCCGAGCACGTCAGGTCCAAGGTGCCGGCGGTGGCGAGCGTGATCGAGCCCTCGAGCGACAGGTTCCGGTACTCGCCTGTGACCGAGGTCAGGTGGGTGAAATCGAGCTGGTCCGTTCCGCTCATCAGATTGCAGAGGATGCTGTAGCCAGTGCCGCCTGTGCTGGCGAGCCCGTAGAGCTTCGCCGACACGAGGTAGCTCCCGGCCGGTACCGAGACCTGCGTCAGCACCGTGTTGGCCTCGGTCGAGTCGATTCCGCCGTCGAGGTGCGACGCATATGCCTCCGACGGACCGCGTGCTGGGAGGAAGTAGCCGGTGATGTCCAACAACGCGTCGACCGGTCCGGTCAACGTGTAGACCTTGATCGCGCCGGCAGCCGACAGCCCGACGATCCCACCGTTCGCCTTGACCCCTTCCCCGGCAACCGGGTTGATGCTCGACGATCCCGGACGGCTGGCATCAGCCGGGTACACGGTGAGGAAGCCGTTGATGCCGGTCGGCACGGTCAGGTTGTAGCTGATCCCGGTCGCCGTGTTGGGGATCGTGCACTGGCCGTTGGTGCCCCACACCGGGCGGACGAACTCCTCGCCTGCGTTGAGGGGCGTGTTGCGGTCGCCGACCACTGTCGCTGGTCGAGTGTCGAACAGCCGGCACGGCGTGATCGACACGAACGATGACGGCGCCGAACTGCCCGCTGCGTGAGCGATCAGCCCGATGCCTCCCGCACCAAGCGACACCGCAACTGCGGCACCGATACCAGCCCAACGTGAACGCGCCAAGGCAGATCCACCGACACGACGAAACATTGAAGGCCCCCTTCTCCAGTTGTTCGGCCGGCTTGGCCGGACGGTCCCGAGATTAGAGATGCCGCGTGGGAGTAGCGCCACTGGAGACCCACCGGATCGCATGGCTCGGTGGACGGCCTTCGTTTTCGACGACGGCGCCCGCGATCGAGCGTTTCCCGAACCGTCGGCTCAGCGTCACCTTTCATTCTTGAACGCGACACGTGTAGAGCGCATCCTGAGGGGGTATCCGGTGCTATTTACCGACTGAAGGGAGTCCCACCATGCGAACCACGCGATCTCGTCTGGGCGCGGCCTTGGCCGTCGCCTCAGCCTTTCTTGTTGCACCCTTTGTTGCCGGAGGGGTGCAATCGGCCGGCGCCACGCCGCCGGCCGGCTCGTGCGATCTCGGCAACGGGGTCGAGCACGTCATCAATCTCACGTTCGACAACGTGCACTTCTTCCGTGACAACCCGAACGTGCCGTCCGACCTCGAGCAGATGCCTCACCTGCTGCAGTTCCTGGAGCAGAACGGCACGCTGATGTCGAACATGCACACCGGGCTGATCGCCCACACCGCCCAGGACAGCCTGTCGATCTACACCGGCCTGTACGGCGACCGGCATGGCATGTCGGTGAGCAACAGCTACAAGACCTATCACCCCGACGGAACAACCGAGCCCGACGGCTCGTTCGTCTACTGGACCTCGCCGGTCTACAACTCGGCGACGAAGACGGCGAGCGCAACCGACGCCTCGCCATCGATGGTGTACTCGCCAACCGTGCCGGCGTCGAACACCGCACCGACGACGATCACGCCGGCGCCGTGGGTTCCGTTCACCCGAGCCGGCTGCTCGGTCGGCAACTTCTCGACGGCCAACATGGTGCTCGAGAACGTCGGCCTCGACATTCCCACGGTGTTCGGCGCCGACTCGCCCGAGGCGCAACAGCTTGCCGCTGACCCGTCGTCGTTCAAGGACCCCGAGACCGCCGACTACGTCGGTGTTGCCGTCCACTGCGCGCAAGGCGATGCGGTCTGCGCCGACGCGCAGGCGGTGAAATTCGGTCAGTCGACGCCCACGCCAAGCGCCGTTGCCGACGTGCTGCCGAACGAGCCCGGTGGCTACGACGGCTACCAGGGCCTCTTCGGGCATCGATACGTTGCTCCGCAGCTCGGGGCCGGCATTGCCAACCTCGTGCACAACGGATATCCCGTGACCAACGCGGACGGGAACCTGGTCGCCCTCGACGGCCACGAGATCCGCAACGGCTTCGCCAACCAGCCGGGCTTCCCCGGCTTCAACCCGCTCGCCAACGAGTCGCTGGCGTACATCGCCGACATGCAAGAGGCTGGGATCCCGGTGACCTACGGGTACATCTCCGATCTGCACGAGCGCAAGCCCGGCACCACCGGATGCACGACCGCGGGAGCCAACTCCGGCTTCGCCCTCGGACCGGGCGATGCCTGCTACGTGAACAACGCCAAGGCCTACGACGATGCGTTCGCGACATTCTTCGCCCGGCTCGCCGCTGACGGCATCACGCCTGCGAACACGCTGTTCATCGTCAATTCGGAGGAGAACGACCACTTCGCCGGTGGAACGCCGAATCGTTCGGCGGCAAGCGCACCGACGCCGGCCGGGTGCGACGGCGTGACGGTCGCGTGCTCCTACGCAGCTGGGCAGATCGGCGAGCTCAGCGCCAACTTGCCGGGCCTCGTTGCAACCCAGTTCGGCAACACCACCGCCTTCGACGTCGAGCCGCAGGGCGCGTCGATCTATGTGCAAGGTCAGCCCGGTCCCGCCGATCCGGCAGTGCGCCAACTCGAGCGCGATGTCGCCCACATCACCGCCGACAACCCGTACAACGGCACCACCGGCGAGAAGATCGTCAACTACCAAGCCGGCAAGGTCGAGCAACGGATCTTGCACATCGAGACCGCCGATCCGCTTCGGACGCCGACGTTCACCGTGTTCCCCAAGGGTGACTACTTCTTCGGCCAAGGCCCGCAGAACTGCACGAGCCCGTGCGTCAGCATCTTCTCGCGGTTCGCTTGGGATCACGGTTACTACAGCCCGAACATCGACATCACGTGGAGCGGATTCGTGGGTCCGGGCGTGGGCCAACGGGGCGTCGACGGGCCGGGCCCGTCACAGGGCGCCAGCGTGGTCGACCCATCAGGAAACAGCACGGTGCCGGCGTTCAGCACCGTCGGAACATGGGCCGACGAGCCCGACATTCGTCCGACGATGCTGTCTCTCGTCGGCTTGAAGGACGACTACCAGACCGACGGGCGGGTGATCACGGAGATCCTCGACCGCGTGCCCCGCGCGCTACGCGGCACGGAGGCCCTCGGGGCCTGCTACAAGCAGCTCAACAGCGGCGTTGGCGAATTCGCCACGAACACGCTGCTTGCCGAGTCCGCCGCGCTGGCCAGCGGATCGGCGACATCCGATTCCCAGTTCACCCGAACTGAAAAGGTGCTGCTCGGTCTGGCCAACGTGCGTGATCCACTGGCGACCCAGATCAAGACGACCTTGTCGAGGGCGGCCTTCGCCGGCACGGCTCCTCGGCCGATCGAATTGTGGCTGGAGCTCGTCGCCTGTCGATTGACCGTTGCCGCGTCGCGGTTCGTCGGCCAGACCTGACGTCGATCAGCTGATCTTCAAGGCGGCGTTGAAGACCTTCTTGGACTTGAACTCGACAGCGATTCGCCGGGCCATCTCGTGAAAGAGCCTGGCGGATTCGCTGTCGGGGTCGGCGACGGTGATGGGGACGCCGTCGTCGCCGCCCTCGCGCAACTCGGGAACGAGGGGCAGCTTGCCGAGCAGGGGGACACCGAGCGAATCGGCCAGTTCCTGGCCGCCGCCTTCACCGAAGATCTCGTAGCGCTTGCCGTCGTCGCCGGTGAACCAGCTCATGTTCTCGATCACGGCTTTGACTGTCATGTTGACCTTCGCCGCCATCGCCGCTGACAGCGCGGCGACCTTCTGCGCTGCGGGCTGCGGGGTCGTGACGACATACACCTCGGCTCGCGGGAGGTACTGGCTGAGGCTGAGGGCGATGTCGCCCGTGCCGGGCGGCATGTCGATCAGCAAGAAGTCGGGCTCGTCCCAGAAGACATCGGTGAGGAACTGCTCGAGCGCCTTGTGCAGCATCGGGCCGCGCCACACGACTGCCTGGCCCTCCGGCACGAAGTAGCCGATCGAGATGCAGCGCACGCCGTGGCTCTCGGGCGGCACGAGCATTCCGTCGATGACCACCGGGTCGCGGTCGGCGCCGAGCATGCGGGGGATGGAGAAGCCATAGATGTCGGCGTCGACGATCCCGACCGAGTAGCCCTGTTGGGCCAGGGCCACGGCGAGGTTGACCGTGACGCTCGACTTGCCGACGCCACCCTTGCCCGACGAGATCAGCAGCGGGCGGGTCTTCGAACCGGGTTCGGCAAACGGCACCGCTCGCCCTTCGGCGTGACCATGCGCCTGCCCTTGGCCGGCGGTGGCGCCGGGGTTGCCGTGCAGCATCGTGCGCACGGCCTCACGCTCCTGGTCGGTCATCACGGTGAAGTCCAACGTCACCTTGCGCACACCGGGCAGCGGCGCCACGGCGGCGGTGACCCGGCTGGTGATCTCGTTGCGCAGCGGGCACCCGGCGACCGTGAGGGCGATCTGGATCCCGGCCACGCCGTCGTCGTCGAGCCCCACGTGGCGGACCATGCCGAGGTCGACGATGGATCGTCGCAGCTCGGGATCCTCCACAGGCCGCAGTGCCTCGAAGATCTGCTCGTTCGTGGTTGCCGGCATGGTGACCCTTTCGGCGCTCGGTCGGTGAAACGGGGCGCAGCGAATTACCACTACGCGGATAGGTAGAATACCGGCGTGGCTGCGAACCCGCCCAGCGCGTCGATGGCATCAGGTGCCTTCACCGCGACCGTTTCCGCCATCACCAACGCATTCGGCGACCCCACGCGTCGCGGCATCTACCTGTTCGCCCGCGAGCACGAGACCGGCGTGACGGCGTCGCAGGTGGCCGAACAGTTCGGGCTGCATCCCAACGTGGCCCGCCATCACCTCGACCGCCTGGCGGCCGGCGGTTACCTCGAGGTCGCCGTCGAACGGGCCGAGGGCGCGGGCGCGGGCCGGCCGTCGAAGCGGTACCGCTCCGTCGCCAACGTGTCGATCGACGTCGCCGTGCGCAGCGAGGATCTCGTGCTGTCGCTGCTGGGCAAGGCGCTGGCCCTGCTGCCGAGCGACCAGGCCGAGGCGATGGCCGAACAGGTCGGTCAGGAGTACGGGCAGGCCATGGCTGCGGGCATGTCGGGGCTCGATGTCGCCGTCGGCCAGCGCAGCTTGCGGTCGGCCATGCAGGCGGTGGCTGACGCCCTGACGGCACATGGATTTGCGGCGCACGCCGACCAGCGAAACAACCAGCTGCGAATCGTCAGCAACCACTGCCCGTTCGGCGACGTGGCGATCGAGCATCCGGTGATCTGTGCGGTCGACCGCGGCATGGTCAAAGGCATGCTCGGCGCGCTGTGTGGCGACACCGATGTCAGCACCGAGGCATCGCTGCCGCAGGGCGACACGTTCTGCGCCACCACCTTCTGATCGAGGGCTACTTGCGGAGCTGGGCGTACTCGATCACGCGGGCGACGATCACGTCGTCGCATTTGGCCACGGCACCGTTGTCGAACGGTGGCTGGGGGTCGTACTCGATCATCAGTTGCGCTGCTTGCGCAGCGGTGCGATCGACCAGCAACTCGACGAGCCGCAGGGCCATGTCGATGCCACTGGACACACCGGCGGCGGTGATGATCCGCCGATCGAGGTGTTCGACGACGCGCTGAGCAGTCGGCGTGGCACCGGTCGCCTCCAGGTCGGGGTAGCAGGCCCAGTGGGTCGTCGCGGTCAGCCCGTCGAGCAGGCCGGCGCCGCCGAGCACGAGCGAACCGGTGCACACCGACGTCGTGTAGGTGCTCGACGTATGAGCGGTGCGCACCCAGTCGAGCACCCGCTCGTCGTGCATCAGCTGGCGGGTTCCGACACCACCGGGGAACACCACGATGTCGGGGTGGGGGATCTCCTCGAACGTCGCATCGATGGTCACGCCCAGCAAGCCGTTCTCACTGCGAACCTCGCCACGCTGGTGACCGATGAAGGTGATGTCGAGGGTGGGGATGCGCTGCAGCACCTCGTACGGGCCGATCGCGTCGAGTGCCGTGAAGCGAGGGAACAGGGGAATGGCGACCTGCATTGTGTGGACCTTTCTACGACGCGGCGCCGAGGTGCCGCGAGTCGGTGGTGGGTGAACGAAATCGGCGACGGTAGGCATCGGGCGCGACGCCAACTCGGCGTTGGAAGGCGCGGCGCAACGATTCGGCGGTGCCCAGGCCGCAGTGCGCCGCGATCAGATCGAGCGAGGTGGTCGTGGACTCCAGCTCTGAACGAGCGGCCTCGACGCGCACCCGTTCGACGTAGCGCGCCGGTGTCTCGCCGACCTGCGCCGTGAACACGCGGCTGAAGTGCCGGCTGCTCATCGCGGCCCGTTCGGCGAGCAGGTCGAGCCGATGGTCCTCGGCCGGATGTGTGTCGATGTGATCCTGCGCAGCGCGAACCACTGATCGGGTCGCACGCGGTACCCAGACCGGCGTGGCGAACTGGGTCTGGCCGCCGGGGCGGTGCAGGAACATCACCATCCACCGTGCCACCGTCTGGGCAACCTCGGTGCCGTGGTCGGCCTCGACCATCGCCAGGGCGAGGTCGATCCCCGCAGTCACCCCTGCCGACGTCCACACGTTTCCGTCGCGACGGTAGATCGGGTCCGCATCGACCGTCACGCAGCGGATAGTCGCCGGCCAACTGCTGCGCCCGCGCCCAGTGGGTGGTGACCGTGCGTTCGTCGAGCAGGCCGGCTTCGGCGGCGATGAACGCGCCGGTGCACACGGTGGCGATTCTCCGGCTGTCACGCGCTGCCCGGCGAATCCAGCCGACCAGGTGTTCGTCGTACCGGGCGGTTCGCGAGCCATCGCCTCCGGGGATCAGCAACGTGTCGATCTTCTGACGAGCCTGAGGCAGGGCGGCGGTGACGATCTGCAGCCCGCTCTCGGTCGTGATGGGCGCACCGCGGCGCGAGACGATCGTGAGCTGGTATCCGGCGGTGGGTTTCTTGCGGGATGCAAGCACGGTCGTGGCGCCGGCGAACACCTCGTGCGGACCGATGGCATCGAGCGGCTGCATGCCGTCGAAGGCGACGATGACGACAGATCTGCGGGGCACGTGGTTGATCATCGCTGGTTGCGTCTATGGCGTCAATGACACGGTTCCAACAGATCAGGACATGAACGAAGTTCCTACTCCGGTGTCGGAGTCTCTACGATGGTTGCGACCCTCATCGAAAGGACCGACGTGGACGTACGCATCGGCGTCACCCAAGCCCCAAGGGAACTGACCCTCGAACTGCCGGACGATCTCGATCGAGAGGCACTGAAGACCAAGATCGAGGCGGCACTCTCCGGTGCGGTTGACGTGTTGTGGTTGACCGACAAGCGCAATCGCGATGTCGGTGTGACATCGGCCAAGATCGCCTATGTCGAGATCGGCACGCCCGATGGAGATCGCAAGATCGGCTTCGGCGGCTGATTGTCGTCGCCGATGCATACGACTGCTGAGTGCTAGAACGACTGCATGGCCACGTTGGGCGAACTCTGCCGGCAACACACGTCGCTGACCCGCGACGAGATCAACCATCTCAAACAGTTGGTCAGCGAGTGGGGGCTTTTGGCCGACCTGTGCTTCGCCGATCTGTTGCTGTACGTGCCATCGACAGATTCCGAGTGGCTGATCGTGGCTCAGGTACGTCCCGCCACCGGTCAGACGATCTACCTCACCGATTACGTCGGTGTGCCGGCCGACAACGAGCGGCCGCTGTTGTCGTCGGCATTCGAGACCGGAGAGATCTGCGAGGGCGAGATCGCCGTCGATTCCGTGCCGGATCCGGCGCGGATGTTGGCCATTCCCGTGCGGCACGGATCCAAACCGATCGCCGTCCTCTCGCGCGAATGGTCGAATCGAACCGGCCGTCAGCCGGGTGAGCTGGAGCGGACGTATCTCGGGATCTTCCAGCGATTCGCAGCGATGATCGCCGAGGGGTCCTTCCCGTTCCACGGGTTGGTCGGCGACTCCAGCGCGGCTCCTCGTGTCGGTGACGGCGTGATGGTGGTCGACGAGGAGGCTCGCGTGCGCTACGCCTCGCCCAACGCAGTCTCCGCGCTGCACCGCGTCGGCATCAGCGCCAACGCCGTCGGTATGCGCCTGGCCGAACTGGGTTTCAACGACCGGCCGGTTCGCCTCGCCTACGAGGACCGCATGCCGGTGATCGAGGAGTTCGACCAGACACCGAACGTCACGCTGCTCACTCGGTGCATGCCGATGCTGGCAGGCGGCGAGGTGACCGGTGGCATCTTGTTGCTGCGCGACGTCACCGAGGTGCGCAAGCGCGACAAGTTGCTGCTCTCCAAAGACGCCACCATCCGCGAGATCCACCACAGGGTCAAGAACAACCTGCAGACGATCTCGTCGCTCTTGCGCCTGCAGGGTCGGCGCCTCGAGTCGCCTGAAGCGAAGGCTGCGGTGGCCGAGTCCGTTCGCCGCATCCGCACGATCGCGTTGGTGCACGAGACGCTGTCGCGCGAGCCCGGCGACGATGTCGCCTTCCTCGAGATCGTTCGGCCACTTCTGCGTCTCGCCGAGGAAGGTTTGCAGTCGCCGGATCGACCCGTGCGCTTCACCGTGCAAGGCGATGGCGGTCGGCTGCCGTCGACCATCGCCACGCCGCTGTCAGTTGTGCTGACCGAACTGCTGCAGAACGCCGTCGATCACGGTTTCCCCGAAGGCAGTCGGGGTGGCGATGTGGTGGTGCAACTCAACCCGACCTACGAGCTGCTCAACATCCGGGTGATCAACGATGGCCGCGGACTCGACTCGAACTTCGAGTTGAACAAGGCCACCGGGCTGGGACTGTCGATCGTGCGCACGCTGGTGACGACGGAGTTGGCCGGCACCATCGTGATGCGGGCCGGCCTGCCGGAGGACTTCGAGGCGGCCGGGCTCGGCGATCAGCCGAAGGGCGCCGGCACCGTGGTCGACCTCACCGTGCCCATCTGAGCCGGCAGTGCTCGACGTCGGCTCAGCCGGCAGCTTTCTGGCGGGCGACGTATTGACGGCGCAGCACGCGCCGCTCTTCTTCCGATGTGCCACCCCAGATACCGGAGTCCTGGTTGGTCTCCAGCGCGTAGTCGAGGCAATCGCGGTTCACGGGGCATTGCCCGCACACCTCTTTGGCCCGGGCGATCTGCAAGAGTGCGTATCCAGTCGTGCCGACCGGGAAGAACAACTCCGGATCGGTATCACGACAAATGGCATTTGCTCGCCAGCTGTAATCGGCATTTGCAAGGGTCAGGCTGGACGCGAGAATGGTCACGATCGACTCCTCAGGAGGAAATTGTGAGAATTTTCACGTGCAGACGAGCCACAAGTGGACGGACTCTCGACAACGGTGTGCACAGTGCTGTCAAACCTAGGAAACAATTCGTTCGTTGACAAGGGGTAGAGGCATGTTCTCGAACATAGTTCCTAGAGATGGGGGGTATCTATGGTAGAGGTGTTGGCCCATCGCGGCGCTTCTCGAGCCGCGCGGGAGAACACGATCGAGGCATTTCACCTGGCAGCGACCCTCGGCAGCGACGGCGTCGAGCTCGATGTGCGGCGTACCTCAGACGGAGCGTTAGTCGTGCATCACGATCCGTGTCTCACCGACGGACGAGCGATCATCGGCCTGAAAGCGGTCGACTTGCCGCCGCACGTGCCGCACCTCGACGCCGCCCTCGATGCGTGCAGCGGAATGTGGGTCAACGTCGAGATCAAGAACGACGCCGACGAACCCGACTTCGATCCGACCGACTCGATCGCCGCCCGCACGATCGATCTGCTCGCGGCACGCGGCGACGACGATCGATGGCTGGTCTCGTCGTTCCGTCTCGAGACGATCGATCGCTGCAAGGCGATCAGCAACATCCGCACGGCCTGGCTCGTCGAGACCGTGCCCGACGACGTGATCGCCACGATGGTCGGCCGTGGTCACGTCGCGTTGCACCCGAACGTCGCAACGCTACGGAGATCCCACATCGACGTCTGCCACGGAGCCGGCATTGCCGTCAACACCTGGACGTGCGATGACCCGCGACGCATGGAGGAACTGATCGATTGGGGAATCGATGCGATCTGCACCAACGTTCCTGATGTGGCGATCGCCGTGATCGCCGGGCATCACACCGGAATGGGCAACGAGGGATAGACCAGCTCGACCGCGTCGGGGCGGTGCTCGAAGCGAAGCTCGAGAGTCTCGCCCAGGTAATCGCCATCGAGCTGGAACGGGAACGGGCGCGCCGATGTGATGCTGAGGCACGACAGGTCGGTCTGCACGTCGACCGTGTCGGACTGCTTCATGCCGCCACCGCCACGCAGTGCGCCACCGAGGGCGTGCAGGATGGCACCGACCTTCAGGGTCTTGAACGTGATCGCCACCAGGCCTCGGTCGAACGTGGCTGCCGGGCTGAGGTCGAGCGGTCGGTTCCCGAGATAGGTGTACGGGTTCGTGTTGAGCACGATCGTGAAGTAGCCATCGACGGGCGCCGGGGCCGCTGATGTCCGCACCTGGAAGTGCGGCTCGGCGCGGTCGTACTTGCTCATCCACGTACGCACCGACGCGTAGATGAACAGGGGGTGGCCGAGCCAGCGCTTCATCGCTGCCCGTCGCTCGACCTCGCGCACGACCGCCGCGTCGTAGCCGATCCCGGTGTGGAAGCAGAAGTACCGACCATTGACATGGCCGAGCCCGATGGGCCGGATGTCGTGGGCCGCGATCCCATTGGCGAGCAGTTGCACTGCGGGCACCGGGTCGTTGGGCATGCCGAGGGTGCGGGCAAACACGTTGGTGCTGCCGCCGGGCAGGATGCCGAGCGCCGTCTTGGTCCCTGCCACACCGGTGGCAACCTCGTTCAGCGTGCCGTCACCGCCGAAGCCGATGACGATGTCGACACCGCGACGTGCGGCGTCCTGGGCGAAGCGGATCGCGTGCCCGCGGCGGTTGGTCTCGACCACCTCGACGTCGTTGCCCTGGGCGAGGGCGCGATGCACGACAACGGTGTTGCGCGCAGTGACCGACGAGGCAAAAGCATTGACCACCAGCAGGATGCGCAAGACCGCGACGATACCCGACCGGGTCGCCGATGGGTCTCGGTGCGGCTTCGGGTCGGCAGTTGGGTCATGGCCCTACTACGCGGTAACAATGGTGCCCCTATGAACGTGACCGTCTGTGTGAAGCAGATTCCCGATCCGGCGATGCCGGGTGAGCTGAACAGCTCGACCAACACCTTGAAGCGCGAGGGCAAGCTGATCCTCGACGAGTCCGACAGTTATGGCGTGGAGATGGCGTTGCAGCTCGTCGCCGCAGCCGGCGAGGGCGAGGTCAGTCTGGTGTCGATGGCACCCAACGACGAGGTCAGTGGGTTGCGCACGGCACTGGCGATGGGCGCGGCCCGGGGCATCTTGGTCAGTGATGCGAGCCTGTTGGGCAGTGATGCCCTCACGACCGCCAAGGTGTTGGCTGCGGCGATCAGCCGCCTGGGTGCCGCCGATCTGATCATCGCGGCGACCGAATCGAGTGACGGGTACACGGGGACGGTGCCCGAGCAGGTGGCTGAGGTGTTGGGTTTGCCGTCGGTGACGTTCGCCAAGCATGTGGTGGTGGAAGCAGGTTCGTTGAAGGTCAACCGCCAGACCGAGGAGGGCTATGACGAGGTGACGTGTCCGTTGCCGGCGGTGATCAGTGTGACCGCCGGGGTGGTCGAGCCGCGGTATCCGAGCTTCAAGGGGATCATGGCCGCCAAGTCGAAGCCGGTCGAGACGGTGACGGCTGCCGATCTCGGTGTCACACCGGTCGGGTGGGCCGGTGCAGGGCAAGCCATTGCCAGTGTCACCCAGGCCGAGGCTCGTGCTGCAGGCGAGATCATCGAAGACGACGGAGAGGGGTACGCCAAGATCGTGGCGTTCCTCGAGAACCTGAAGGTCATCTGAGGAGCATCATGAACATCTGGGTATTCGCACAGGAATCCAACGGGGCGCCGACCACGGCGACCCTCGAACTGCTCACCAAGGCTCGCTCGTTGGGCGATGTCACGGCGTTCGTCGGTGGCGATGCCTCCGGTGTGGCCCCCTCGCTCGGCGAGCACGGCGTCACCAAGGTCTACGCAACGGGTGATCTCGGCGGCAAGTTGCCCGGCGTGGCGGTCGCGGCAGCGATGAAGGCGGTGATCGAGGGTGGTGATTCGCCGGATCTGATCATGTTCCCGCAGACCTACGAGGGCCGTGACATCATGGCCCGGTTGTCGGTCAAGTTGGATCGCACGGTGCTGACCAACAACATCGACATCTCCGTCGACGGCGACGCGGTGTCGGTCACGACCCCGGTGTTCGGTGGCAATGTGCTGGTCACGACGACCTTCACCAGCGACGGTCCGCATCTCGCGGCGTTCCGCCCGAAGAGCTTCGCGGCAGAGAGTTCCGGTGGTGCGGCGCCGGAAGTCGTTGCGGCACCCGTGCCGGAATTGGGTGCCGTCGGCGCAGCCACGGTTGTTGCCGTCCACGTCGAAGAGTCCACTGGGCCCAAGCTCGACGAAGCCAACATCGTCGTTTCCGGTGGCCGCGGACTGGGCGAGGCATCGAAGTACGAGATGATCGAGCAACTCGCCAAGCTGTTGAAGGGTGCGCCCGGTGCGTCACGGGCGATCGTCGACGCCGGCTGGGTTCCGTACAGCTACCAGGTCGGCCAGACCGGCAAGGTCGTCAAGCCGGGTGTGTACATGGCGTGCGGCATCTCCGGCGCCACGCAGCACATGGTCGGCATGAAGGGCGCCAAGAACATCATCGCGATCAACAAGGACAAAGAGGCGCCGATCTTCGGGATCGCCGATCTCGGGATCGTCGGCGACGTGCACAAGGTGCTGCCGAAGCTGATCGAAGCCCTGCAAGCCCGCTGATCAGGCGGCGTCGTGGGCGCTGATCGCCCAGGCGTAGCCCTCGACGCGATCGGCGACGGCCAGCTGCAGCTCCCATCCGAGGCGTGGTTCTCCGGCGTCCCACCAGTACCAGTCGAACCCGGTGAGTGCCTCGCCGACCTCATCAGGCCCGACCGGCCACGCGTCGATCAGGTCGGCCAGCGCGGCGACGGTCCACCACGCCCCGAACCGGCCGATGGCCGCGCCGCGCCGCCGACCGTGAGCTCCGCCGCTGGCGCCCGCCCAGGCCAGCCACTGCATCGCGACGCCAGGCGCGATCGGCGCGAGGCGACCCGCTGTGACGCCGAGCGCAGCGACCGCTGCGCCGGCGGTTCCCTCGACAGCGGCGATCTCCGCTCGCCCGTTCGACGACGTGATCCACGTCTCGATCAGCTGACGGACTGCAAGGGTCACGTCGGGGTCGTCGATGGTCGTGGCCCGCCCGCCTTCGGGCGAGGCGACGAAGTCGGCTGAGACGGGAAGTGGCGGGGCGTCGGCAACGATCCCGTCGTCGCTGTAGACGGCCAGGCGGTAGGCCGGCTCCCACGCCTGCGCAGCGAAGGGGATCTCCAGCGGATTGGCGATGTCGGGTGGTATTCGCTGGCCGCGAAGGGCACATTCGTGGGCGATGAACCCGAGTCGAGGGCCATCGGGCAGCGCGGCGCGGAGATCGCCGAACTCGTGCCGCTGCGCCACGACCTCGGTCAGCGGCCCGATCGTGAAGCGGCCGCTCTCCTCGTCGAGCACCTGGCACGCCCATTCTGCGGGGGCCCAGAGGGCGAGGCGGTACTCGGCCAGTGTCGCCGCCGGCCACAGCTGCCGGCCGGTCGACACGGCGGCACGACTGCGGTCGCGAAGCTCGACCAGTGCGGCCCAGTCGCCGGTGGTGCACAGCGAGTCGACGAGTCGAACCAGACCGTCGAGGTCGGCGCGATGGACCAGGGTGTCGAGATCGCTCTCGACCCTTCACCCGCAGCGGCTCAGACGATCGGCCACGGATACCGGCGACCGGACTGATCGACCGGGAACACCGGGTTGTCTGCCACCCACTGGGCGCGTTGTTGCAAGGCGGCGACCTCATCGTCGTCGAGCAGCGTGGCGATCTCCAGCGGGACTTGCGTGGCGATCGGCGTGATCGCCTCGATCAGCGCCGGATCGATCGGCTCGCCGCCGAACTCCCACACGACGGTGCGGAGCTTGAAATCGGCCGAGAAGCACAGCCCATGGTCGATTCCCCACACGTGATCGTTGCCGTCGATCAGCACGTGGCCGCTCTTGCGATCGGTGTTGTTGGCGACGAGATCGAACAGCGCAACCGCGCGCAGCGTGTCGTGCAGGTCCGGGCGCTCCTCGTGGATCGTGAAGTAGTGCTGACGATGATCGACGTCGACGAACCACTGCACCGAGCCTTCGCCGTACGGCCCGTCGCGCAGGACCGTGGGCGGCACGAGGTCGAGTTGCAGCGCCTCGCTGAGGTGATAGGCCGCAACTTCGCGGCGGTGCAGACCGGGTTCGAAGTCCCAGAGCGGACGCTCGCCGCGCAACGGCTTGTAGATCCCCTGCGCCGTTGCGTCTCCACATTGGATGTTGACGAGGAACGTGGCGTTGCTGCTCCACGGCATGCGCCCCTCGATCTCGATCTCCCCGCACGTCAACACGTGCAGTTGTCGAGCGCGATCGTTCAGTTCATCCGCGGGCATATATGGCCATCTGGATCGATCGGGTTACCGCACCACTGGCACGGGGGCCGCCCGGCGGCGACGATCGACTCGGTGTGACTGCACAGCGCCGCGGCCTGGCCGCGGGTGAGGAAGACCCGGAGATGACCACGGTCCTCGACGGCGTCGGGGTCGGGTTCGCCCTCGTCGTCGACGGGGACGACCTCTTCGAGTTGCACCAGGACGCGATCGTTGTCGCGGTCGTACCCGAGCCCGATCGGGCCGAGCACGAACACCGGGTCGACGGGCTCGGCCAGTTCCATGGCGGCGGGAAGGGGCTGATCCGCCGGCGTCGGGAGATCGCTCATCACCTTGCGGAGGTAGTCGGCGATTGCCGCGGCCTGCTGCTTCTCGCACTTGACGGTGACGCGGGTGGCGCCGCGCCGAGCCTGGAGCAGGAACGTGCGCTGGCCGGGTTGGCCGATCGCGCCGACGGTGAACGCATCGACCTCGTCGAACTCGTAGAAGACGCCCATCATCGCCTCACGACGGCCGCAGTTCGGCCAACGATCCACCGGTCGAGTTGACGGTCAGCACCACCGGCCCACCGACGGAGTAGGCGATCGCGGTGACGGAACACGGGCTGATGACGATGCGCTGGAACAGATCGATGTGCGTGCCCATGGCATGGGCGACGGCGGCCTTGATCGGGTCGGCGTGTGAGACACAGACGACCACCCCGCCATCGTGGGCAGCGCGCAGCCGGTCGATGGCGTTGACGATACGGCCCTGCATCTCGGTGAAGCTCTCACCGCCGGGAAAGCGGAACGTCGATGGGGCACGCTGCACGGTGCTCCACTCCGGCAGCTTCATGAGCTTCTTCAGTTCGGCGCCGGTCCACTCGCCGAAGTCGCACTCGAGCAGGCCCTTGTCGATCTGGACCTTCAGGCCCCTGGCCTTGGCGATGGGTGCAGCGGTCTCGCGTGCTCGCTCGAGCGGTGACGCATAGACGGCATCGACCCGGCTGAGCGCGGCGATGCGGTCGGCTGCCGCCTGTGCTTGAGTTTGCCCGGCCTCGGCGAGGTGCAGCCCCGGTGCGCGGCCCGGCAAGATCTTGCCGGTGGTCGGAGTCAGTCCGTGACGTACCAACAGGATCAACGTCGATGATGGGGGTGCGTGCTGTGGTCTCGCCATCTCGATGTTGCAACTTAGTGTGCAATCCGTGGATTCGCTCCCTCGCTTGGCCGTCGACGTCGGTTCGTGCCGGCTGTGCCCGCGCCTCGTCGCATGGCGTGAGCAGGTCGCCTTCGACAAGCGAGCCGCGTTCCGCGACGAGGAGTACTGGGGTCGTGGCGTGCCCGGTTTCGGCGATCGGCACGCCAAGGTGATGCTGGTCGGGCTGGCCCCCGCCGCCCATGGCGCCAATCGCACCGGTCGGGTGTTCACGGGCGACCGATCGGGCGACTGGCTCTTCCGGGCCATGTATCGGGCCGGCATGGCCAACCAACCGGAGTCCGTCTCGATCGACGACGGGCTGGAACTGACCGGTGCATGGGTGACCGCCGTGGTGAAGTGTGCGCCGCCCGACAACAAGCCGTCGCCGGGCGAACGGGCCAACTGCCGCCCGTTCCTGCAGCGCGAAGTGGCGCTTCTCGGCAGCGTCACCGTGGTGGTCTGCCTCGGAGCGTTCGCCTATGACGCCGTGTGTGCCGAGTTCGGGGTGCGCCCACGCCCGAAGTTCGGCCATGGCGTCGAGGTGAGTGCGGCGAACGGAATGCGTCTGCTGTGTTCGTTCCACCCAAGCCAGCAGAACACCTTCACCAAGCGTCTGACCGAGCCGATGCTCGATGCCGTCCTCAGCCGTGCCCAAGAGTTGTCCCGCGCCGACCAAGTCACGGAATCTCCGGTGCAACCGGAGATTCCGTGACTTGCTCGAACGGTTCACCGGTCGGCAACGGCAACGCGTCCGTGTTGCAGATATCGGCGTGACCTGACTGCCAACGACAACCGGCTCGCCAACGTCAGCAGGTCGTCGTCGTCGACGACCGTGAACCCGTTCCGGGCGAGGAGGTGACGCATCGACTCCGGGGTCCACCACGATCGCCATGGCTCGGCGGCCATCGGGTTGCGGCTGCGAGCCATCCTGGCGAGCACGGCAGCGACGACTCGACCGACCGTCGAGGTCAGAGCGCGCGCCTGGTAGTTGACGACCAGCCGGCTGCCGGGAGCCGAGCGGCGGGCGACGGCGCGCATCATCGTCTCGACATCAGCTGCCACGAGGTAGGGGATCACGCCCTCGCACACCCACGTGGTCGGAACCGTGCGACGGTGGCCCGCAGCGTCCAGTGCCGCGTCGAGCGAATCGGTGGTCAGATCGGCCGGGACGAACCGGATGGATCGCGCCACGAGATCGAGCTGACCGACTCGGGTCTGTTTGTCGTCCTGCGATCGGGGGTGGTCGACCTCGAACACGTCGGTGTCGACGAGCTCGCCCATCCGCCACGCCCGCCCGTCGAGCCCTGCCCCGAGGATCACCAGTTGGGGCAGCGCTCGGAGACGTATCGCCGTGTCGATCGCGATGGTGCGCGGCACCATCACGTCGGCAATGGCGGTCAATCGTTCGAACTCGATCCGTTCGGCGAACGCACGTGGCGTGACACCCGAGAGCGCTGCCTCCACCTGGGCGCGCTCGGGCTCGGTCAGCAGTGACATCGCCGACGGATCGTCGAAGTGGCCGGGTGCCATCCGGGCGTGGGCCAGGGCTCGACCCTGGCAGACGAGCACGGCCGTACGGCTTGCTTGCAAAGGCTCCATCCGATCCAGCGTCGCGCGTCGTCGCCGAGAATGGGCAGAGCCCGGGTGACATGTCACCCGCGATGCGCTCTCGCAGCGCGAAGCTGGGCCGACCCGACGGAAGGATCCACATGAACAAGCAGGTGATCAACGCCGATGTACCGACCACGGGCGGACCGTTCAACCTCTGCGTTCGTTATGGCGACACGGTGTACGTGTCGGGACTGCCGCCATTCGATGCCGAGTATTCCGCTCGTCTGCGTGCAGCGCGGGCTGCGGGCGAGCCGATCCCTCCGTTCCCGCCGACACCGTTCGACGTGCAGGCCCGATGTGTGATGGACCACCTGCAGTCGTTGGTGGAAGCGGCGGGCTCGAGCATGGATTGCCTGCTGAAGGTCGTGGTGTGGCTGAAGGACCAGTCGGACCAAGAGGCGTTCGACGGGATCTACCGCAGCTACTTCTCCAGTGATGAGGCGCTGCCGACGAGGACTCGCATGCAGGCCGGCAGGACCCCGATGGATTGTGGCTTGGAGATCGACGCAATCGCGTTCGTGCCGGGCTGACCCCGGTCAGCGACTCAGCGCACGACCGAGTGCTGCGCCCGCGAGGTGGTTGGCGGCGACGGCATCGTCGAGGAAGTCGGCGAGTGAGAAGAAGCCGTGGTACATCCCGCTGAAGCGCACGTGGCTGGTGGGCACGCCCAACGCAGCGAGACGCGCCGCGTAGGCATCGCCCTCGTCGCGCAGCGGGTCGTACTGGGCGGTGATCAGCAGCGTGGGCGGCGACTGGGCCAGCACGTGGTCGGCAGCGAAGTGCGGCGAGACGCGCGGGTCGGTGGCGCTGGTCGGAGTACCGCCCAGGTAGTGGTTGATGAACCAGCGCATGCCGGCCGCCGTGAGCTGTGGGCCTTCGGCGTTCTCGGTGAAGCTGGGGAAGCTGCACGTGAGATCGGTGGCGGGGTAGACGAGCAGTTGATATCGCAGCGGCGCCGGTGCCAAGTGGCCGACCACGATCGCCAGGTTGGCGCCAGCAGAGTCGCCACCGATCGCCAGCCGATCCGGAGAGCATCCGAGCGAAGCCGCGTTGGCAGACGCCCACACCGTCGCGGCGACAGCGTCCTCCATGGGCGCAGGGAACTGATGCTCGGGCGCCAGGCGGTAGTCGACACTCAGTACCGCCTGACCGCTGCTGTTGGCCAAGATGCGACAGAGGTTGTCGTGTGTCTCCAGGTTGCCGAGCACCCAGCCTCCGCCGTGCAGGAACACCAGAAGGCCCAGATCGTCGTGATCGTTGGGTCGGTAGAGCCTGGCCGGCACCCCGCCGGCATCGAGATCGCGCGTGTGATGGATGGGCTCGGTCGACGGACGCTGTCGTTTGGCACGGATATCGCGGGCTTGTGCGGCGCTGCACGCCTCGATGGGCGGCTCGCCGAGGGCGGCCATCATCGCGAGCAGTGATTCCGCCTGAGGATGTAGGGGCACCTGGCGATTCTGCCACGGCGATGCCCTGCGCGATCCAGCCAGTGCGGATGCCGTTACGGTGATCGACCATGACCGACGACATCACGCGCTTCGACGCGGTCGAGGGGTATTGCGGTGCTCTCAGCTGCACCCCGGGTGAGACGATCAGCGTGCATGTCTCCAGTCGCTCCGACCGGTACGACATGGCGATCCATCGGTGGGGTCCGGAGCTCGAACTGATGTGGAGCGCAACGGATCTCGTCGGCCAGGAACAACCACTTCCCGACGACGCTGACTCCAACGGCTGCGGCTGGCCCGTCGCGGTGACGATTCCCATCGGTGACGAGTGGCGGAGCGGGTTCTACCTCGTCTCGCTCGCCGCCCACGATGCTCCCCCGGACCGTGCCAGCGGCTACGCGGGCTTCGTCGTGCGTGCCGGGCGGCACCGCTCCTCGGCCTTGCTGGTGCTGGCGACCAACACCTACAACGCCTACAACAGCTGGGGTGGGCAAAGCCTGTACACCGGGGGATCGCGGGTGTCGTTCGCCCGGCCGTTCGGGCGCGGGATGCTGGTGCGTCCGGCAACGGAGCGCGACGATCGCAAGTCGCGACCCACGTATCGGCGCGAGGAGCCCGACGTCGATGGCTTGATCTACCAGCAATATCGGTTCGCCAACGGCTACCCCGGCTTCATGGGCTCGGCCGGATGGTTCACCTACGAGCGGCGATTCGTCGAGTGGGCGGAGGCCGAGGGCTACGAGCTCGACTACGCCGTGTCGAGCGACCTCGACCGTGACCCCGAGATCGCCGCCGGATACGACCTCGTCCTCGGTGTGGGGCACGACGAGTACTGGTCCGCCGCGCAGCGGGCGGCGGTCGAGGGACACGTCCGGATGGGCGGCAACTACGCCAGCCTGTCTGGCAACACCATGTTCTGGCAGGTCCGCCTGGAAGATGATGGGCAGGCGATGGTCTGCCACAAGTACCACGCCCACGAGGTCGACCCGGTCGTGGGCACCGATGCGCAGGTGTCGATGACGGGCATGTGGGCCGACCCGTTGGTGGGCCTGCCGGAGACCGCGTTGCTGGGTGCCGGGTCGGCATACGGTTTGTACAGCCGCTTCGGTGCAGCCACACCCCGGGGCTCGGGAGCGTTCACCGTGTATCGCAACGAGCATTGGATGTTCGCCGGCACGGGGTTGCGGTACGGCGACCTGTTGGGTGTCGACGACGGCGTGGTCGGTTACGAAACGGTCGGCTGCCGGCTCGGCTTCGATGCGTATCAGTTGCCGATCGCGATCGGAGGCGACGGCACACCCGAACACATCGAGGTCGTCGCGTTCACACCGTCGTCGAACCTGGCGATGGGGGAGTATCCGGCTTCGATCGCCGCGCTCGACGATCAGGGTGATCTCGAGTTCATCGCCGCCCGCCTCCACGGTCGGGTCGACGCCGACACGTTGGCACTCTGCCGGCACGGCAACGCGGTGATGCTGACCTGTCGGCCGTATGGCGACACGGGCGGCGAAGTGTTCACGATCGGCTCGACCGACTGGGTCTTCGGTCTCGCCGGCGACCCGCTGGTCGGCCAGGTCACACGCAACGTGATCGATCGTGGCCTTCGGCGGTGAACACGGTCCGCCGGTGCCTGCTGAGCGTCGTGCTCGTTGCCGCCGTGGCCGGATGCGGTTCGCAGCCCCGCGACGAGGCTCGCGACTCGTTGGTGAAGCAGTTGGAGGACGGTGGCCTCGACGCCACGACCGCCGAATGTGTTGTCTCGGCCTTCTTCGAGGGCAAGACGAACGAGGAGCTGAAGGGGTTCTTCGACCGACCCGAGCTGACGCCAGAGGAAGCAGCCGAGTTCGCCGCGCTCGGCCAGCGGTGCAAGACCGGGAGCGGCGGGTAGTTTACGAACGTGCCTCGAGTCCTCACTGTCGCTGCCGCGCAACTCGGACCGGTGCAACGCGATGACAGCCGCGACCAGGTGGTGGCGCGGATGATGGCGCTCCTGCATCAGGCCGATCGACACGGGGTCGAGCTGGTGGTCTATCCGGAGCTCGCCCTCACGACGTTCTTCCCACGCTGGTTCGTCGACGACATCGCCGACGCCGATCACTGGTACGAGCGCTCGATGCCGAACGCGTCGACGCAACCGCTGTTCGATGAGGCTCGCCGATTGCGCATCGGATTCTGCATCGGGTACGCGCTGCTCGACGAGGCTGGGCATCGCTGGAACGTGCAGACCCTGGTCGAGCGCGACGGCTCGATCGTGGCCACCTACACCAAAACCCACATACCCGGCCACGAGTACCACGAGCCTGATCGCCCGTTTCAGCATGCCGAGCGGTACTACTTCGAGCCATCGCCCGACGGGTTCGGCGTGTGGCCCGCCTTCGGCGGGCTGATGGGGATGATGATCTGCAACGACCGCCGGTGGCCGGAGAGCTATCGGGTGATGGGCCTGCAGGGTGTCGAGATGATCCTGTGCGGTTACAACACTCCGATCCACTACGTGCCTGACCCGAGCCAAGACATCCTGCAGGGGTTCCACAACGCCCTCGTGATGCAGAGCGGGGCGTACCAGAACGGGACGTGGGTCGTCGGCGTCGCCAAGGGTGGAGTCGAGGAAGGTGTCGACTCGCTCGGTCAGTCGATGATCGTCGCGCCGAGCGGACAGATCGTGGCACAGGCTCTGACCAGTGACGACGAACTGGTCGTTGCCCGCTGCGACCTCGATTGGTGCAAGCGGTACAAAGAGACGCTGTTCGACTTCGACCGCTACCGACGACCGGAGTTGTACTCGCGCATCACCGACCAGCGCGGTGTGATCGAGCCGGACCAGATCGGGCGCGGCTAGTGGGCGCGACCAGGCCGGGGTTGGTGTGCGGGCATCATCATCTCTACTCGGCGCTGGCCCGTGGCATGCCGGCTCCACCGAAGCAGCCGACCAACTTCATCGAGATCCTCGAACAGATCTGGTGGCGACTCGACGTGGCCCTCGACATCGAGATGATCCGCTGGTCGGCGATGCTCGGCGCGGCCGAGGCGCTGATGTGTGGCACGACCGGGATCATCGATCATCACGAGAGCCCGTCGGCGATCGACGGCAGCCTGACGGTCATTGCCGAGGCGTGTGCCGAGGTCGGGGTGCGCGTGAACTGTGCGTACGGCGTCACCGACCGGCACGGTTCGCAGCAGGCCGCGCAGGGCCTGGCGGAGAACGAGCGGTACCTCCGCGCCGGCGGTCGTGGGATGGTTGGCGTGCATGCTGCGTTCACCTGTCGCGACGAAACGTTGGCGGCCGCCGCCGAACTGGCTGCCGACCTCGGCGTGGGCGTGCACATCCATGTCGCTGAAGGGATTGCCGACCGCGACGCCGGTGCCCGGCTCGAGCGGCTCGCGACAGACGATTGGCTGCTCGTGCATTGCGTGCACCTCGACCGTGGGTTGCCCGGAACGATTGCCCACAACCCGCGATCGAACATGAACAACGCGGTCGGATACGCGGCCCCCACCTCGCGACCGAATCGGGTGGTGCTGGGCACCGATGGCATCGGTGCCGACATGCTCGAGGAGGCTCGGCTTGCCTACGTCCGCCTGCGTGAGCACGACGTATCTGCGGGACCCGACGTGGTGTGGTCGTGGCTCGAAGAGGGATATCGGTTCTTCCCGGAATGCCGCGACGATCGGGTCGAGTACAACTACGACCACGCCGACAGCGCCTGGCACACCGTCTTCACGCCCGGCACGCGAGCGACCGAAGTGACGCTCGGTTCGGGCGAGGTCGTGCTGCGCGACGGCCGGCCGACTCGCGTCGACATCGATGAGGTTCGCGCCCGCGCCGCCGAGCAATCGGCCCGCCTGTTCTCCCGGATGTCGGCGGCATCGTGATTCCAGCATGAAAGGATCCCCATGACCACCCCAGCTGCGATCTACCTGCAAGATGCCCATCCGATCCGCGAGGCGATGGAGTTCGCCCAGTATGCCGAGGCCAAGGGGTTCGATGCGGTGTGGCAGGCCGACAGTCGGCTGGTCCGCGACGCCGTGGTGCCCATGGCCGCCTTTGCGTCGGTCACCGAGACGATCAAGATCGGGTCGGGCGTCGTCGACTTGTGGACGCGCAACCCGGCGCGCCTCGCCTCGACGTTCTCGACGCTCGACGATCTGGCGCCCGGTCGGGTGATCCTCGGCATCGGTGCGTGGTGGGACCCGCTGGCCGCCAAGGTGGGGATCCGCCGTGACCGCCCACTGGGTGTGATGCGCGAGGTCGTGACCGTGGTACGGGCACTGCTGCACAACGAGACGGTGACGTTCTCCGGGGAGTACGTGCATCTCGATGGTGTCGAGCTCGACTACGTCTACCAGGACCGCCGACCGAAGGATGTGCCGATCTACATCGGCGCGACCGGGATGAAGATGATGGAGTTGGCCGGCGAGATCGCCGACGGCGTGGTGTTGAACTACCTCGTCTCGCCGGAGTACAACCAGCGGGCGATCGAGTCGCTGCAAATCGGCCTCGATCGTTCGGGTCGGTCGCTCGCCGACCTCCAGCGGCCGCAGCTGGTGGTGTGCGCGGTGCACGAGGACCGCAAGACCGCGCTCGACATGGCGAGGCTGATGGTCACGCAATACCTCGGCCAGCAGCCGCACATCATGAAGGCTTCGGGCGTGCCGCAGAGCCTGCTGGATCAGGTCGGAGAGGTGTTGACGTGGCCGGCCACTCACGAGCAGGTGCTGGCCGCCTCGAAGCTCGTGCCCGACGAGATCGTGCAGATGCTGACGGCCTCGGGGACCCCCGCCGAGGCCCGCGAGCGGGTGTCGCACTACATCCGCAACGGATGCACGTGCCCGATCCTGTACCCCTCGGCGACGTGCATGCGATGATCGACGCCTTTGCCGGCTGGACCGCCACCTAACCTTTGCAGACGGCATCAGTTTCGTTCGCCGGCCGCCTCTCATGTGCTCACGTTGGTCGCCAGGGCGGTGCCGGCGCTGGCGGCGACCACACACCCGATCGCCGCTGCCTGAAGCCACCCGGGTTGTTCGTGAAGCACCAGCCATCCCATCATCGCGGCGACGGCAGGGCTGGTGCTCATGATCACGCCGAACGTGCGCGGTCCGACGGCGCGAAGGGCGTGGATCTCGAGGCTGAACGGGATCGCAGCGGAAAGCATTGCCACCGCCAGGCCGATCACGAGGGCGTGTGGCTCGAGCAACTGCCGCCCACCGGTGATGACACCCAACGGCGCGACCGCGATGGTCGCCACCACCATCGCCAAGGCCAGTCCGTCGACACCGTCGAAGCTGCGACCCGTTCGACGGCTCAGCAGGATGTAGCTCGCCCAGCCCGCAGCGGCGACGAGGTCGAACGCCACACCCGCGCCATCGAGGCGCTGGGAGACCCCGCCCAGCATCACCACGCCGACAGCGGCCAGCAACACATAGGCGAACTCACGCCTCCGCCGCGACAGCGACGCAGCGAGGCCGAGTGGGCCGAACAGTTCGATGGTCACGGCGATGCCGAGCGGCAGACGTTCGACCGCCTCGTAGAAGCACACGTTCATCGCTGCCAGGACCAGACCGAACACGCCCACGACACGCCAATCGCCGGCAGTCCGACCGCGCAACTGCGGTCGTGCGATCGCGATCATCACGGCGGCGGCCAAGCCTTGTCGCAGCAGCACGGTTCCCGGCGGCCCCACGGTGTGGAACAGCGACGAGGCGATCGCCGCACCGAGTTGCACCGACACGATCGACGCACCGACGAGGGGGATCCGGCTCACAGGATGCAGCGTGGCGGCCCACGGACCTGTTGTGAAATGCCGATTGCGCCATGGTTATGCTCAGGACGTATGACCGTCGAGCTTCGCCATCTGCGGTGCTTCCTGGCAATCGCCGACGAGGGCAACATCACTCGCGCCGCCCAACGCGTGCACATCTCGCAGCCCGCGCTGTCGCGCACACTCGCCCAACTCGAGCGCAGCCTGGCAGTTCGCCTCGTCGATCGCTCGACGCACCACCTGACCCTCACCGAAGCCGGAACGACCTTTGCGGCCGGCGCCCGCGATGTCGTTGGACGCGTCGACGAGGCGATCGCCTCGATCACAGCGACGGTCCCGCCGATCCGGTTCGGCCACAACTGGAGCAGTGCGACCCATGCCGCGGCGATCATGCGGTCGTGGAAGGCCGAGTTCCCGCAACGTCAGTTGCGCTCGCAGCGCAACAACGAACGCATCGGTGGCCTGCTCGACGAGCACGTTGATGTGGCCCTGGTGCGCGGTCTCGTCACCGATCGCTCGTTCCGCTCGGTCGTCGTCGATAACGAACCGCGCATGGCAGTGGTTCCGATGGGGCATCGCCTGGCCGGCGAGGCGGCCGTATCACTGGCCGACCTCGCCGACGAAACGCTCGTCGTCAGCTCGGTCACCGGTACGACGACGCTGGACCTATGGCCGGATCCGCCGCGTCCGACGATCGGCGCCGACTTGGACACGATCGACGACTGGTTGATCGCCATTGCTGCGGCGACCGGCGTCGGCCTGACTCCGGCGTCGACGGCCCTGTTGCACCCGCATCCCGACGTGCGGTTCATCCCCATCCACGATGCCCCGACAGTGCCGGTGGTGTTGGCCTGGCCGCGGCACAACCCACATCCGTACACCAAGGCGTTCGTCGCCAATGCCCGGCACACGTTGGCGCGTGCCGGGCGCACGGCGGGTTAGGGCTGCGTCGGATCCTGGCGGTGCCAGCGGTAATGCGTCTGGCGGGTGCGCCCGACAGCTGCGCACGCCGCGGTGGTGCCCACCACGGGGGTGAGCTCGTGGATCGCGCCCTCGATCATTTCGTCTCTTCGTCCTTGGTCTCTGCGCTGCCGGTGACGAACTCCTCCAACAGCGCCGAGACTTTTCCCTGCACCTCGATCACGGTTCGGGCCCGGGTCAGGTCGCCTTCCAGGCGCTCCACCCGGTGACGCAGCCGGCTGTTCTCGCGTTCGACGGGATCGTGAGGCGGCCGGCCGGGTTTCCCGGCGAGCGCCTCGATCGCGCCCCGATTCGCGTTGCTTGCGCCACTCCGAGATCAGCGACGTGTACAGGACCTCCCTGCGCAACAACGCACCCTTGCCGTCGCGGTCGAGGGTGTCGTACTCGGCGAGTATCTCCAGCTTGTAGGCCGCGTCATAGCGTCGTCGGCTGGCGACTGCGCGGTGGTCGAGATTGCCGCGACCTGGATCGATGGTCATCGCCATCTGGAATCTCCCTTCTCGTCAGCCCCTGTTGTGTCGGTCGCTGTTGGTGTCGGCCGCCGAGATCGGTCGGCGACGGTAAATTCCACAGCACGTCCCGGAATTGGGGAAATTCGCGTCGAAATCGATCCCAGCTGGCCGAACGAGTAGTTCGATCAGCTGGTCGTGCGGGCCCGCTGCCGGTCGATGCCCAGCTGGCGCCGGTACGTCGCGATGGTCCAGCGGCTGACGTGCATGGCCTCGCCGGCAGCGATGTGCGTCCGGTCGCGCAATCCCACGAGCTGCCGTAGCAGGAGGCGGCGCCGGGGTGTGGCGAACGGCACGAGCTGCGCACCCAACAACACGTCGAGGGCTTCCTCGGGTGAGCAGTCGAGGACCTCGGCGACGCCATAGACCCCGGAGGACTCGAACGCGGCGCTGATCCGCACCAGGTCGCGGGCGATGACCGAGCCGCGGTGGGCGGTCACTTCGATGTGTGTCCGGCGACATGGCGAGCAGATCGTGCCGGTGTTGTCGCGGGCCAGCCGTCCCCCGCACGTCGAGCACAACACGGCGAGTGACGCGGTCGATGTCATGCGGCGTCTCCCAGCATCGCCAGCAGCAACGGCGTGTATGGCTCGAGTCGGTGCGCGAGGCGGACGGGGAGGTCACGACCGGGCGATTCGTTGCGGTGTGACCATTTGCAGAGGTCGGCAGCCAGCTCGTGGTTGCTGGCGTCGACGATGCCGAGCCATTCGCTCAGGCAACGGCGTCGAATGCTGCCGAGCTCGGTGCCTTCGACCTCGTCCTCGACCGTGATCGGGCTTCCCGCGGCCGCGAGGGCAGGCTCGGCGACATCTGCATCCGTCGACGGGTACCGAGACTCCATCAAGGCCGCCGTCCAGTCGACGCGGGAGGTGCTGGGTGCGATCGCCTGTGCTACGGCGCGCCGCTCGACGCCCGTCAGTGTTCGCTGCTCGAGTTGCTCGCGGCACGCCAGCTCTCCTTGGAAACGTCGCCGCCTCACCCGCTCGCGTCGGCTCAGCCAGTCATCGGATCGGGCCGCCTCGATACGGGCCCGACCGACTTTGGTCTCGAGGAACACGGGCCACATGGCATACCGCGTCCAGTCGATGCGCAGGCATGACTCCCACGTGAGGCGCAGGACCTGCGAGACGATTTCGTTGCGATCGGCATTGGCGTGCAAACCGCATGATTGCGCTGCGGCGACCGACTCGGCCCAGGGGTGCACCGTGTGAAACAGCTCGGTCGACAGATCACGGCCTGGTTCGCCGTCGAAATGTCGCTCTGCCAGGGGTTCGAGCACGAACGTGGTGAAGCTCGGATGCCGTGGGGATCGGATCGCAGAGTCGAGTCGGCAGAGCATTTCCTTGACTCACCCTGCCCTCTCCTTGGCCATGTCACCGTCAACGAACGCCGTACCTGTACCCGCTCGCAGGGCATCGAAGACCTCTCGGTGTCAGATTTCCGATGGATTCATTGTGTCCTGGACGGCGTGCTGAATCGTTCGCTGTGTCAACGCCGAGAGGGTCCAAAGCCCCTGGTTCCTGGAAGGGGGGAGTCATACCGTGCTGGTCATGACGACAACGAGCAGCGACACCGAACTCTCGGCAAAGCCGCGCCCCGACCACAGTGCTCGAGAGGTGGTCGACGGTAATGAGGCCACGGCACGCATCGCCCACCTGGCATCAGAAGTAATTGCGATCTACCCGATCACACCGGCATCGCCGATGGGCGAGTTCGCCGACGACTGGAGCGCCAAGGGGCGAACGAACCTGTGGGGCGCCGTTCCCGAGGTGATCGAGATGCAGAGTGAGGCGGGTGCCGCCGGCGCGCTGCATGGCGCCGTGACCCGGGGTGCGCTCGGCACGACGTTCACCGCAAGCCAGGGACTGCTGTTGATGCTGCCGAACATGTACAAGATCGCCGGCGAGTTGACACCGACCGTGATCCATGTGGCTGCGCGCACGATCGCCACGCACGCGCTCAGCATCTTCGGCGATCACAGCGACGTGATGGCCGCACGCACCACGGGTTTCGCGATGTTGTGCGCCAGCAGCGTGCAAGAGACCGCCGACTTCGCCGCGATTGCGCATGCCGCAACTCTCGACACGCGCGTTCCGTTCCTCCACTTCTTCGACGGATTCCGGACCAGTCACGAGATCGCCACCATCGAGGTGCCAACGGCCGACGACCTGGCGGCCATGATCGATCCGGCCGCAGTCGCCGCGCATCGCGGCCGGGGGCTCGACCCCGACCGGCCGATGCTGCGTGGCAGCGCCCAGAATCCCGACGTCTTCTTCCAGGCTCGTGAGGCGTGCAATCCCTTCTACGATCGCGTGCCGAGCGCAGTGCAGTCGTCGATGAACCACCTCGGCGCGTTGACCGGCCGCCACTACCACCTCGTCGACTACTTCGGCGCGCCGGATGCCGATCGGGTGATCGTGTTGATGGGTTCTGGCGCCGGTGCTGCCAGGGAAACGGTCGATGAGCTTTGCAGGCAGGACGAGCGCGTCGGCGTTGCCGTCATCCGGCTGTTCCGACCATTCCCGACGGGCGCGCTGCTGGCAGCACTTCCGCCGAGCACCCGAACGGTCGTGGTGCTGGACCGCACCAAGGAGCCCGGCGCGCCGTTCGAACCGCTGCACCTCGACGTTCTCGCCGCGCTGTGGCACAGCCCTGCCGACTCCTGGGCCGATGGTCGCACGCCGCGAGTCATCGGCGGTCGCTACGGGCTGAGCAGCAAGGAGTTCACGCCGGCGATGGTCAAGGCGGTCTTCGACGAGGCCGCTCGCGAGACGCCTCGCAACGAGTTCACCATCGGCATCATCGATGACGTCACCCACACCAGCTTGACGTTCGATCCGTCGTTCACCACCGACCACGCCCGTGTGCGGGCTGTGTTCTATGGCCTCGGTTCCGACGGCACCGTGGGCGCCAACAAGAACACGGCCAAGATCGTCGGCAAGAACACTGATCTCGTCGTGCAGGCCTACTTCGTCTACGACTCGAAGAAGTCGGGGTCGATGACGATCAGCCACCTGCGGTTCGACCCCGAACCGATCGAAAGCACCTACCTGATCGACCGGGCCACCTTCGTCGGCGTGCACCAGTGGAGCTTCCTCGAGCGCATGGACGTGTTGAGCGTCGCCGCACCGGGGGCGACAGTGCTGATCAACAGTCCGTATCCGGCCGCGGAGATCTGGGACCGCCTGCCGATCGAGGCGCAGGAGATCGTGGTCGAGCGCGACCTGCATCTCCACGCCATCGACGCGGCCGCGGTGGCCGAGGCGGCGGGTCTCGCCGGGCGCGTCAACACGGTCATGCAGACATGCTTCTTCGCGCTCGCCGATGTGCTGCCGACCGATGAGGCGATCGCCCGTCTGAAGGATGCGATCGCGACGACCTACGGCAAGCGTGGCGACTTGGTCGTGCAACGCAACATCGACGCGGTCGACACGACGCTGGCCCACCTCTTCGCCGTGCCCGTCGGGCCCACGGTGACGTCCACCAAGCACCGCCGGCCGACCGTCTCGGGCCAGGTCACCGACTTCGTCCAGCGGGTGACCGCCAGGATGCTGGCGGGCGAAGGCGATCTGCTGCCCGTCAGCGCACTACCGCCCGATGGCACATTCCCGACCGGCACCTCGTACGTCGAGAAGCGCACCGTGGCGACCGAGATCCCGATCTGGGAAGCGGACCTGTGCATCGATTGCGGCAAGTGCGCGATCGTGTGCCCGCATGCTGCGATCCGGATGAAGGTCTACGAGCCGGATCAGCTCGAGCTCGCCGATGCGAGCATGTTGAAGACGAAGTCGTTCCGCAGCCGTGACGTGCCGGGCATGTCGTTGACGGTGCAGGTCGCGCCCGACGACTGCACGGGGTGTGGGCTTTGCGTGATCGCATGTCCGGCCCACGACAAGAGCGAGGTCAAGCGCAAGAGCATCAACCTCCGTCCGATCGAGGAGCATCTCGACGTCGAGCGGGTGGCTTGGGATGCCTTCTTGCGGGTGCACGAGACCGACCCCGCATTGTGGGACCCGGCGACTGTGAAGACCAGCCAGCTCCGCCAGCCCCTGTTCGAGTTCAGCGGGGCGTGCTCGGGTTGTGGCGAGACTCCGTACCTCAAGCTGCTGACGCAGCTGTTCGGCGATCATCTCCTGATCGCCAACGCCACCGGGTGCAGCAGCATCTACGGCGGCAATCTGCCGACCACGCCGTACTGCACGAATGACGAGGGCCGCGGACCGGCCTGGAGCAACAGCCTGTTCGAGGACAACGCCGAGTTCGGTCTCGGCATTCGCTTGGGCATCGAGGCCCAGCAGCATGCTGCGCTCGGTCTGCTCGACAAGCTGGCCACCGGTTCGGCGCCACTCATCGACCCGGCGCTCGCCGCAGCGATCGCCGGCGGCGTCGACGATCTCGGCGACGTGCCGATCCGCGAGCAGCGGGCTCGGGTCGATCAGTTGCGCGCCGTCTTGGCTGCCGTCGATCACGTCGATGCCGCCCAGTTGCTGGAACTGATCGGCACGCTGGTTCGCAAGACGGTCTGGATCGTCGGCGGCGACGGTTGGGCGTACGACATCGGCGCCGGTGGGCTCGATCACGTGCTCGGCAGCGGCCGCAACGTCAACGTGCTCGTGCTCGACACCGAGGTCTATTCCAACACCGGCGGCCAAGCGTCGAAGGCGACGCCGAGGGGTGCCGTTGCCAAGTTCGCCGCGGGAGGCAAGGGGATCGCCAAGAAGGATCTCGGCCTGGAAGCCATGTCGTTCGGCGACGTCTACGTCGCCCACGTCGCGCTCGGCGCCAGCGACATCCAAACGGTGAAGGCAATGCTCGAGGCCGAGGCCTGGCCGGGCGTGTCGCTGGTGATCGCGTACAGCACGTGCATCGCCCACGGGTTCGAGATGAGCCAGTCGATGACGCATCAGAAAGCCGCCGTGCAAAGCGGCCACTGGCCGCTGTATCGATATCAGCCCGGCAGCGGCGAGGCGACGCACCCGTTCCAGCTCGACAGCGCCGCGCCCGACGGTGCCGTACGCCGACTTCGCCGGCAGCGAGGCGCGGTTCTCGATGTTGAAGCGCAGCGATCCTGACCGTGCCGCGCGAGTTGCTGGCACTTGCCGAATCCGACGTTGCAGCGAGGTGGCACCACTACGAGCAGTTGGCAGGCGTCGAACGGACCAGCCCGGTCCACGTTGCCCCGCACATCATGACCGAGATGGAGGATGAAGCGTGAGTGAGACCATGAGCCAGGCAGTGTCTTCACGGGTCGACATGTCGACCAAGTATCTGGGACTGCAATTGCGGAGCCCGATCGTCGCATCGGCGAGTCCGATAACCGGCGATCCCGCCCGGTGGGAGCTCCTCGAGTTCGCCGGCGCCGGAGCGATCGTGCTGCCCTCGCTGTTCGAGGAGCAGATCGAGCGCGAGTCGTTCGCCGTCGATGCAACACTCGATCTCGGCACGAACTCGTTTGCCGAGTCCTTGAGCTACTTGCCGGCAATGGAGGACTACGACGTCGGCCCGGACCGCCATCTCGATCTCGTCGAGCAGGCCCGCCAGCGGTTGTCGATCCCCGTGATCGCCAGCCTGAACGGCACGACGCCCGGGGGCTGGGTGCAATACGCCCGCCACCTGGAGAACGCCGGCGCCTCCGCCATCGAGTTGAACGTGTACGACGTGATCGTCGATCCACGCCATTCGGCGGCCGACGTCGAGAAGCGGTACATCGAATTGGTGCAACGGGTGCGCGCCGAGGTCTCGGTTCCACTGGCCGTGAAGCTCGGGCCGTGGTTCACCTCGCTCGGCCACTTCGCGCTCGCCCTGCAATCGGCCGGCGCCGACGGTCTGGTGCTGTTCAACCGGTTGTACCAGCCCGACATCGATCTCGACACGCTCGATGTCACCCCGAGCCTGCAGCTCTCGACGTCGGCTGAGTCGAGGCTGCCGCTCCACTGGATCGGCGTGCTCCGCGGCTTCATGTCGTGCTCGCTGGCGGCGACCAGCGGCGTGCACGATGGCGCCGATGCGATGAAGCTGTTGCTCGCCGGCGCCGACGTGACGATGATGGCCAGCGCGTTGTTGCAGCCACGGTCCGCAACGGATCGCAGCGATGCTCGCCTGGATGGACGAGTGGATGACCGAGCGCGAGTACGACAGCGTCGACCAGCTGCGCGGGAGCGTCAGCCGAGGCAACGTCGCCGACCCCAGCGTGTACGAGCGGGCGAACTACTACCAGGTCCTGCACAGCTGGCGTGGGTAGCGCTTGCGCGGACACGTGGCTGATAGGTGAGCGTTCTCGTCGTCGTTGAGTGAGGTCGATGCGCCGTCGCTCTCATCGACAGCGCATTGGCGTCCAGCCGAAGTGTGTACTTTCGCTGCACAGGGGGTGCACCGAAAGTACACACTTCGCCAGCGGGTGGCGAGTGAACAACGCCCGATCTGTCAATCTCGCGTGCGTCGTTCGGTGCCTCGAGATCAGCCTGTGCCGAGGATCCGGTAGTTGGCGATGCCATCCGACCCCAACGTGAAGACCTGCGGGCAATCCTGTACGCAGACGCCGACGCCGCTGCACTCGTCCTGATCGATCCAGACACGCATCACCACTCCTTCGTGAATGCCGCAGAGCCCCGTTGCCGACACGCACCCAGCGCGCAAAAGGTTTGGCCACCCCCAGGGCGCGGCCTGGCCGAATTCGTCGGATCTGCGGACAGCACCACTTGTCAGCGCAGCGCGAACGTTGCCGGACTCGGCACTACCCCTGAGGCGTCAGTACGACCTTCATCGCCGTGTCGGCGCCGAGCGCAGTTTGCATCGCCTGTTCGACCTCAGACAGTGGGAAGGTGTGGGTCACGGCGCGATGGAACGGGACGCGGTCGTGGTTGGCCGCGAGCATCGCCAGCGTGGAGTCGTAGGCGCGGGCGTCCTCACCGGCGACGCCGACGATCGTGAGGTTGCGACCGAGGATCGTTGCCGGGTTGATCGGCACCGTCCCGAGATCCACGAAGGCGCCGACTTCGATCAATGTGCCACCGTCGCGAAGGAGTTCCAACGATGGTCCGAAGCTCGATGGGTGACCGGTGGCGTCGACGACGACGTCGACGCCACGCCCGCCGGTGAGCGTCGCGGACGAACGCTGCGGCGGCGGGGTCGGCGCCGCTGGCGACGAGCGTGTCGGTGGCGCCGAGGTCGACGCCGAGGGCGACCCGCGGCCCGAACGGGTCGATGGCGATCACGCGCGAGGCGCCCATCAGGCTGGCCTTGGCCACGTGGACGATCCCCGACCGGGCCGACGCCGACCACCGCCACCGTGTCTCCGGGGCGGAACCCACCGGGACGAGGCATCTTCGCCGCGAGATCGAGGCTGTGGGTGACGGCGAACAACTCGGTCAGCACGGCGACGTTCGTCGGCAGGCCGTCGGGCACGCGGAACACCGGCGTGCGCGGGCGCAGGTAGAGATACTCGGCCCACCCACCGAACAGGTGCGGCGATTCGGCGCATGTCAGGGAGTTGCCGTAGTTCTCCAGGCGCCGGCAGAAGTAGTACGGATAGTCGCCCCGGCAGAACTCACACTCGCCGCATGCCCTGTTCGGCGCCGGCACGACCCGGTCACCGATGCGCAACGGTGTGCCGTCGAACGCGGTGGCGCCACCGCCGCCGATCGCGGTGACGATGCCCACGTTCTCATGACCCTGGATGATCGGGAACGGCGTCGACGAGGCGTGATCGGTGCCCGCGTACTGCTGCGTTTCGCCTCGGAAGGTGTGCTTGTCGGTGCCGCAGATCCCCGACGCCAGCATCTCCAGCAGTACGGCCCCGGGCTCGAGATGCTCGCGGGTAAGGGAAACGCCGGAGCTCGAGCTGCCCGGGCGCGACGAGTGTGGCTGCGAGTACGTCGGCGGTCATCGCCGGAGCGTAGGCGCTGCTGCGCGACATCGTCGGGGGGTGCATGATGGCTCGTCGCTCCGCGATGGTCGATTCGGCCGTACGGCCAAGCCGCTGCAACTCAGAAATCTCCCACGAGGGCAGCAGGCACGGTGACCGACGCGAGGCGACGAGCCATGCCCTCATTCAGCTCCGCCCGCCGATGGTGCGCCAGGGCCGAACGTCACCCGTGATATCGCCGGCTTGCCTCACCGCGTTGGTATGAGCGCTTGTGCACGCCAGACTTGGCGGGTCGAAGGGGAGTAGCCCTCGGGATCGGTCGTCAACACGGTAGCGATAGCTACCCGGCCCCCCGCCCGCCACCAGCGGGAGCAAGACCTTCGGCTGTCCGTGTGATCGAGACAGTCGAAAGGTGTCTGCATTGATGTTTGCTACTTCTCCCTCGGGTGATCGTTCCCGGTTCGTCGACATCGACGTATCCGTCGGAGCATGGATCGCTCTGCTCGCCGTCATCATCGCCATGCTGGCGATCGACCTGTATCGACACCGTGAGGCACATGCGCCGACGCCGCGAGAGGCCGCCATCGAGTCGGTCATCTGGGTGACATGTGGACTCGCCTTCGCCGGCGTGATCGCGGCCACGTTCGGAAGCGGGGCTTTCGGCGAGTTCATCAGCGGCTACTTGATCGAGAAGTCGCTCAGCGTCGACAACGTCTTCGTCTGGTCGATGTTGTTCGCCACCATGTCGATTCCGCTGAAGTTCCAGCATCGGGTGCTGTTCTGGGGGATCTTCGGCGCGCTCGTGCTGCGGGCGATCTTCATCGTCTTGGGCAGTGCCCTCATCGGTCGCTTCTGGTGGCTGCTGCTGGTGTTCGGCGTCTTCCTCGTCTACACCGGCGCCAAGATCATCCGCCACCGCGACGACGAAGCCGAAGAGGAATCGACTCGCGGTTTGGGCGTGCTGCGCAAGATCATGCCGGTCACCGACGAACTCGACGGCCAGCGGTTCTTCACCAGGCTCAACGGCAAGCGGGCGGCCACGCCACTCCTGGCGGCTCTGGTGGTCATCGAGGTGACCGACATCATCTTCGCGGTCGATTCGGTGCCGGCGATCCTGGCGGTGTCGAACGAGTCATACCTGGTGTTCGCCTCGAACGCGTTCGCGATCCTCGGTCTGCGGGCGATGTACTTCCTGCTGGCCAACGCCAAGGAGCGGTTCCACTACCTGTCGCACGCGCTCGGCGGCATCTTGATCTTCGTCGGCATCAAGATGACGGTCTCGCGCTGGTTCCACATGAGCACCTACCTGTCGCTCGGGATCATCGTCGCCATGCTCGTGGCGGCGATCGTGTTCAGCCAGCGGCGGGCACGGCCTTCTTCTTCGGAGGGGGCACGCCCACCGACGGCGCCCGGTCGGCCCACTCCGGCCAACGTCGACGACTGACGATCGACAGCAGTCGAAGCAGTTTCATCGCCTTCTCGTCCTCCTGGGCCGGCCGGGCGATGATCACGCCGTCAGCGATCATGCGCGTGATGACCTCCTCACCCAGTTGCGTCCGCACGATCGTGAGCGTCCAGTCGTTGTCCTCGCCGATTCCGCCCGTGGCGATGTCGCTGTGCTCGGCGGCGAAGTCGGGGCAGTTCTTGCAGCCCTCGCGAGTCCACTGGTGGCACTCCTTGAGGTCGATCTCGTGGTACGAGCCGTCCTTCATCCAGATCTGGAACACGCCCTTGATGTTCATCTTGGCCATGTCGGCCTTCTTCAGGCCGTACTTGGCCTCGAACAACTCGGGGAAGATCGCGTCGTCGAACGTCTTCGAGCACAGCAGACCGATGTTGAAGACGAAGGGCTTGCCCACCTTGCCCGCCTTGCGGTCCCACATCACCGGTGGCGACGACGTCTGACACCCCATTCCCACCAGAGCCAGGCGCGTCATGCCTGCATCGATGGCCTCACGGAGTGCCAGCGGGTTGGCGCAATACGTGTAACGGCTCCCGGCGGTGGCCAGCACGTCGTCGACAGTGCGAGCCAGCACCGGCTTGGCCTTCCATGCGTCGTCGGGCTCGACACCGCTGACCATTGCCGCTTCGATGTAGTCGTTCTGCATCAGCCACACCAGCATCGCCGACACGAAGCCACCGTCTTGGCCCTTCTCGTGCTGCACCTTGTCGGTCGCTCGCGTCAGCAGCAGTTGCCGCCAGATGCCGGCCATCTCGTCGGGCTCGCGGGTGCGGCCGAACAGGTGCATGTCGGCGCTGGTCTCCCAGGTGCGAAAGCGCGGGCACGCACGCGTGCACGTGGTGCACCCCTTCTCGCCGTGGATGCAGTTGTCGAGGCCGAGTTCCTCCTCGAGGTGGAACGGCTTGTACTTGCCTTCTTCGTGCTCGTACCCGATCACGTCATGCGGGCACGTCACCACGCAGCCGGCGCAGCCGGTGCACAGCCCGGTGGTGATGACTTCCTCGTACAACTCTTTCCACTGTGCGGTCCACCGTTCGGCCTTGGCCGGAGGTGCATCAGTCACGGTCATGGCTCGACTTTAGGTGTCAGACCGCATCGCTGCCCTCTTCGCCGGTGCGTATGCGCACGAGGCGATCGACGTCGGTGACCCAGATCTTGCCGTCGCCGATCTTGCCGGTCGCCGCCGCATCGCGGATCGCATCGACGAGCCGGTCGGCCACGGCATCGTCGACGACCAGTTCGATGCACACCTTGGGGACGTAGTCGATCTTGTACTCGGCGCCGCGGTAGGTCTCGGAATGGCCACCCTGGCGACCGAACCCACACGCCTCGCTGACGGTCATGCCCTGCACACCGGCGGCCTTCAACGCCTCTTTGACGTCGTCGATCTTGAATGGCTTGACGATCGCGGTGATGAGCTTCATCGAGCGATTCTACGACACCACCCCAGGGTCCGAAAAAGGCAGCGTCCCCAGGCCATCTGCGGAAAGACGACCTGGGGACTGCCCCTGACAATGGGCGTCGTTGGGTGCGACGTCGCCCAGTGTTCTGGCCGGCCGCCTAGGGCGACCGGCAGCGCGTACTGTACGCGTGCGCAATGGTTGCTGTACAGCCCGCGGCCAACTTTCTCGTGAACGATCGCACGACGATTCCCGGGTAGCGCCCACATTGCCACGTCATGGTCTGGGTGACCGAGCCCTCGTGTCAGCGCAGCAACGACAGCCGGCGGCCGACCCGTTCACCCGCCAGGGCGCGCTGTACGCGATCCATCGACGCCGGGTCCAGCTTGCGGCCGACACGATCAGAGATCGTGAAGCGGTCGTGGATGATTCCCTCGCCAGTGGCGATATGTGCCGTGTGCACGATCACCTTGGCGCGGGCGAACGCTGCGCTGATGGCCAGCAGGCCGCCGGGTTGGTCGGGCCCGATCACATCGCATGCGGTGTGCCATGGCAGGGCATCGTTGTCGAACTCGGCGATCAACCCCACGGCGATCGGGGCTCGCAGTGGCTTGCGCAGGCCGGCCTCGACGCCCCCGACAGCTCCCGCGCGCCGGGGCGGGCGAGACTTGACGACGAAGACGTCGAGCACGGCGCCGTCCGGCCACGTTGCGATGGTGGCGTCGACGATGTCGAGGCCGCTGGTGGTCAGCGCGTCGGTGAGATGCGCGAGGAGGGCATCGGAGTCGCGACACGCCCACATCGATCTTCCAATGGTCGGGCTCCGGCTCGGGGCTGACGGCGACGCGGACGGTTCCCGACCGGGGAAGCGGTTCGACCAGGCGTGCCTGACGGGCCAACTCCTCCGGGGCGTGCGACAGCAGGTACGACGTCGGTGCGAACCGCAAGCGCTCGATCGCCGGCGTCTCGTCGAGCAAGCGCTGTGCAGCGAGTCGGCGTGCTGCGGCAAGGTTGGTGGCCTCGCTCCCCGTGAGCTCGGGGTGATCCAGCGCTTCTTGGATGAGGGCGTGACGCTCGTCGAGCGCCTCGCGATGCCAGGCAGGGAGTGGGCCGAGCGCCAGCGCCAACTGGTAGGCGTTGCGAGCGTGTTGCACGCTCCCGAGATGGGTGGCCAACTGCAGGATCTCGCGCTCGTCAAACCCGCTCGGGCTGTTGGTCGAGGCTCGAAGCAGGTGGGCGTCATTGACGATCGCGGCGATGCGTTGGGCGTCGGGTCTCGGCACGAGACGGTCGAGCAACGACGCCGAGCACACCTCCGTCGCCGCTGCGTCCCGACACACGTCGGCGGCCATGGCTGCCAGCACGAGGTCGTCGGACGGGTGCCCGGATTCCACGGCGAGGTCGTCGAGACGTTCGGCGATGTGGAATCGGAGGGCACCGAGTGGATCGAGGTCGCTGACGTCGGCGCGTCGGCGGCGCATTGCTTCGGCGATCTCGGGAAGGGCCCGCTCGAGCAGCCCGGTCACCTCGAGCAGGCGCCACCCGCGGCTCGTGAGCGCGCAGCAGGCGGATCAGCGAAGCAGTGTCGTCCTTGGTCCATGTCAGCGGCTCGTCGCGATGAACGCCAAACCAGTCGAGCAGCTCCGGGCCCGGGCGGGCGTGGCCGGTTCGTGCCGCGGCCTGGAATGCGAGAGGGATGGTCTCCTCGACCGGCGGCGTGCCGTCGAGGTCGATGACGCCCTGTTGGACCGCGAGCCAGCCGGACTCGGGTTGTGGGGTCGGTGGCGGCGCATCGCGCCGTGGTCGTGCGCCGGTCGCACCGATTCGCATTCGCAACAACGGCGGGGTCGCGACCGTGGTCAACAGGATCACCGCCACGATCGCTCCGTAGAGGTCCTTGCCGAACACGCCGTTGCTGAGTCCGATGCTGGCGAAGATCGCCCGACCTCGCCGCGAGGAATCATGCCGATGCCGATCAGCGACTTGTCGGCCGCGTGCCGATCGCTCCCCAGGCCGAGGCCAGCTTTCCGAGGAAGGCGATCACCGACAACGCCGCGGCCAGGCCGATGACGCTGGCCTTGCCCATCACCGCCAGGTCGGTGTTGAGCCCGATCTGCACGAAGAAGACCGGGATGAAGATGTTGCCGATCACGCCGAGATCGTCGGCGATGCGCTCGTTGTGATCGCTGCGGCCGATCGCCAGCCCGGCCATGAACGCCCCGATGATGAACGCCAGCTTGGCGAGATCGGCCAGCTGGGCGAAACCCAGGGCGATGACCAATGCCGCCACCGTCACCGCGGCGCTGGAACTGGCGCGGCGCTGCACGAAGTGCAACACCCTCGGAACCAAGGTCAAGCCGACGATGCCGCTGAACAGCAAGAAGGCGATAGCGAGGCCGAGTGTGCCGATCACGGTGCCGACCCCGACGTTGCCGCCATCGACGACCTTCACGACGACGGTCAGGATCACCAGGCCCAGCACGTCGTCGGCGACCGCAGCACCCAACACGACTCGGGCCTCGGTGGTGGCGAGGGCCCGGAGATCACCGAAGACGCGGGCCGTGATGCCGACACTAGTGGCGGTCATCGCTGCGCCGATGAACAGCGATGTCGTCGTCGAATGGCCCAACGCCACGCCGGCGAGCGCGCCGCCGGCGAAGGGATCACAATACCGATCACGGCGACCATCAGCGATGCCTTGCCCACCTTGCCGAGCTCGCCGAGGTCCATCTCCATCCCGACCTGCAGCAGCAGGAGCAGCACACCGATCTCGCCGATCACGGCGATCGACACGCCACGTGCACCATCGAGACCAACAGCGTTGAGCACCGATGGCCCGATGATCACGCCGGCGGCGATCTCACCGACGACGGCGGGGATGTGGATCCGCTCGGAGAGTTCTGCGCCGAGCTCGGCGGCGGCCAGGATGATCAGCAGATCGAGCAGCAGCCTGCCGAGATCAATGGCCTCGGCGGTGGACGCGATCACAGTCGGTCGCCGGCCAGGGCGGATGCCGCATCGACCACGTCGTCGCTCGACATCCAACCCCGGCTGCGCACGGTGACCACCGAATTCGGGCCCAGGGCGCGGCGGATCGCCACCAGCAGGCTGTCGCAGCGGCGCTCGCTGAGGTCGGCGAGCCCGGCGCGACGGGCCAACTCACGGCGGCTGATCACCCGTCCACGGTTGGCCAGCAGCACGCTGAGAACCGACTGCTCCTGCTCTCCCAACCGATACACGAGGGGGTTTGTGTGTCGATCCGGAAGAGCAGGACCAGCGGTGGCCATGTCGGTGACGGTAGGAGCTGCACGTTTCTCGATCGTGTGGTCAGTGTGAACGGAGTGTGAACCCGTGACCAAGGACACCGTTGGAGAACTCGTGCGGCGTTCGACGGCGAGTGAATACTGGTGGGATGGATCTGGCCTACACACCCGACGCCGAAGCCTTCCGTGGCGAGATCCGGGAGTGGCTGGCGTCGAATCTGCCTGCTGGTTGGGGCGCTGAGGGCTTCGAGATGACGCCCGAAGAGCGCAAGGAGTTCAACGAGCAGTGGCCGAAGAAGATGTACGCCGGCGGCTGGATCTGCGCAACCTGGCCGAAGGAGTACGGCGGCAAGGGCCTGAGCACGATGCAAGGCGTCGTGCTGGCCGAGGAGTTCGCCAGGGTCAAGGCGCCGATGCGGGCCGACTTCTTCGGCGACACGCTCGTCGGGCCGACCATCTTGCAATGGGGCACCGAGGAGCAGAAGCAGGAGTTCCTGCCGCGCATCCTCAACGGTTCCGTGCGTTGGTGCCAGGGGTTCAGCGAGCCGAACTCCGGCTCGGATCTCGCCTCGTTGACGACGAGTGCCGTCCTCGACGGCGATGAATGGGTGATCAACGGGCAGAAGGTCTGGACGACCGGCGGCCACCACGCCGACTACTGCTTCTTGTTGACCCGCACGGATCCCGATGCCCCGAAGCACAAGGGGATCTCGTACCTGCTCGTGCCGATGCGCCAGCCCGGTGTCGAGGTTCGCGGGATCACCCAGCCCGACGGCACGGCCGAGTTCTGTGAGGTGTTCTTCAGCGAGGCGCGCTGCCCGAAGGACAACGTCGTCGGCGGCGTCAACAACGGGTGGAAGGTGGCCAACTCGACGCTGGCGTTCGAACGCGGCCAGTCGGCAACCACCGGTTACCGGCGCTTCGCGGACGAGTACCAGTTGCTGGTCGATCAGGCCCGTGTCAATGGGACCCTGTCGGATCCGGTGATCCGTCAACGTCTGGCCCGCTACTACACCAAGGTGCAGTTGTTGCGGATCAATGGCCTCCGGTCGCTGTCAGCCACGCTGTCGGGTACCAAGGATGCCGGTGTCGCGGCGCTCGGTGCGACCAACAAGATGTTCTGGACCGAGATGCATCAAGCGGCCATGGAGTTGGCCCTCGACGTGTTCGGTCCCGCCTCGATGCTCGTGGAGACCGGGCCGGCAGGTGGCTCGTGGCCCGGCGCGGTTCGCGACAAGCGTCGTGCGGGATATCTGGTGAGCCCGATGATCAGCGCGTTCTTCTTCAGCCGGAGCGAGACGATTTGGGGTGGCACCAGCCAGATCCAGCGCAACATCGTCGGCGAGCGTGTGCTCGGCCTTCCCAAAGAACCATCCTGACCTCGCACAGCATGCAGGTCGACGAGATCGAACTGGGGCGCCGCCCCCAGATGTTCACCAAACCCTTCCTGTTCGTGACAACGGCGGCGCTGGCGATGTTCGTCTACGTCGGCGTGATGATCCCGCTCCTGCCGCGGCTGATCGAGGAGGGGCTCGGTGGCAACGAGATCGACATCGGCTTCAACCTGGCCGCCTTCAGCATCGCTGCCGTCTTGATCCGACCCAGGCTCGGCAGATACGCCGAGCGGCATGGTCTGCGTTCGACCATGATCAGCGGCGCGCTGCTCGCTGCTGCGGCGACGATCGCGTGCACGCTGATCGACAGCCGTTGGGGTCTGTTGCCGTTCCGTTGCCTGCAGGGGATCGGGGAAGCCGCGGTCTTCGTCGGTGCCGCGACGAGCATCAGCGATCTGGCCCCGCCGGGCCGCGGCGCCGAAGCGGCGAGCTACTTCTCGGTCGCCGTCTTCGGTGGTCTGGGCATTGGCCCGGTGATCAGCGAGACGGTGATCGGCACGCGCCGGTTCGATGCCGGGCTGTGGGTCGCCGCCGGGTTCGCGCTCCTTGCTGCGGCGTTGGCCACCTTGACGCCGAAGGGCGTCAGACATCACGACGACGCGGGTCGCGTGGACCTCGGTTCCATCGCTCGGGCATTCCGACGGGAATGGTGCTCGCAATGGGAGTCGGTGGCTTCGTGACGTTCACCGCGTTCATGCCCGACTATTCGGTCACCGTCGGGCTCGGTGGCTCGAAGTGGGTCTTTGCCACGTACGCGGCGGTCTGTCTGCTGATCCGCGTGGTCGTGGCACGGGTCCCAGATCGGATCGGGCACGGCCGGGCGGTCACCATCGCGCTCACGTTCATGTCGGTCGGCCTGGCCATGCTGTTCCTGTGGCCACATCCGGTTGGTGTGTTCGTCAGCACGGTCGTCATGGCCATCGGCATCTCGTTCAACTATCCCTCCCTGATGGCAATGACCGTCAACGCCGTGCCGGAGCGCGAACGGGTGCGGGCGATCTCGACGTTCACGATGTTCTTCGAGATCGGCACGGCGTGCGGCGCCGTGCTGTTCGGCACCCTCGCCGATCTCACCACGAAGCGAACGGCGTTTCTCGGCGGCGCGGCAACATGTGCTCTCGGTCTGATCGTGCTGTGGAAGGTCGCCGTGCCGCGATCGCGCCCGTACGTGGCTGTCTGAATTCCGCTAGTCAGTCGGAGGATCACGGACCACAATGGCAGCGTGATCCTCGACGACGAACAGTGCTACCGCGCCGCGCAGAGTCGCGACAGCCGCTTCGATGGCTGCTTCATCACGGCGGTGAAGACCACCGGCATCTACTGCCGGCCGAGCTGCCCGGCAATGACCCCGAAGCGCCACAACGTCGAGTTCTTCGTGACCGCTGCGGCCGCCCAGCAGCACGGATACCGGGCGTGCAAGCGGTGCCGCCCCGATGCGTCGCCCGGGTCGCCGGAGTGGAACGTACGCGCTGACGTGGTCGGACGGGCGATGCGGCTGATCGCCGATGGGCTCGTGGATCGCGAGGGGGTCGGTGGCCTTGCCACCCGGCTGAACTACAGCGAGCGTCAGATCAACCGGCTGCTGACCGGCGAGTTGGGTGCCGGTCCGCTGGCGCTGGCTCGGGCCCAACGCGCCCAGACGGCCCGCACGCTGATCGAGACCACGTCGATGCCGATCACCCAGATCGCCTTTGCCGCCGGGTTTGCCAGCGTGCGCCAGTTCAACGACACCATCCGGGAGGTGTTCGCCTCGTCGCCCACCGATCTCCGCGGGGCCCGCCGGCCGAGCGCCGCGGCCGGCACGCTGTCGCTGCGCCTCGCGTATCGCGCCCCGTTCCACAGCGAGTCGATCTTCGGGTTCCTGGGCGACCGAGCCGTGCCCGGCGTCGAGACGTGGGATGGCGCGACCTATCGCCGCTCGCTGCGTCTCAACCACGGAAATGCCGTGATCGCCTTGTCGCCCGGCGCAAGCGCACCGGGATCCAACGCGGTGACCTGCGCCCTCCACCTCGACAACGTCGCCGATGCCCAGGCGGCAGTTCAACGCTGCCGCCGGCTGCTCGACCTGGATGCGGATCCCGACACCGTCGATGCCCAGTTCGGCGATGATCCGGTTCTCGGCGCCGCTCGTCCGCAAGCGGCCCGGGCTTCGCTCGCCGGGGCACCCCGACGGCGTTGAGTTGCTGGCCAGAGCAGTGCTCGGGCAGCAGGTGTCCGTGAAAGGGGCCCGCACCCTCGCCTCCCGACTGGTCGCCGCAGTCGGCGACCCACTGTCGGCGCCCGTCGACGGTGTCACCCACGCCTTCCCCACCGCGGCTGCCATCGCCGGCTGCAGCCCGACCGACTTCGCCATGCCGACCGCACGCGGGCGGGCGCTCATCCACGCTTGCGACCAAATGGCCGCCGGGCAGATCGTGATCGATGCCGGCAGCGACCGCGACGAGATCGCCCGCCAACTCGAGTCGTTGCCCGGCATCGGGCCATGGACCGCCAGCTACGTCGCGTTGCGCGCCTTGGGTGATCCCGACGTGTTCCTCCCGACCGACATCGGCGTGCGCAACGCGTTGCGTGTCATCGGCGCGGAGTCGACACCGAAAGCCGCCGCCCAGCTCGCCGAACGCTGGCGTCCGTGGCGCTCGTACGCGCTGCACCACCTGTGGGCGAGCCTGCAATGAAGGAGACCGATATGTACCACGTCGTGACCATGGATTCCCCGGTCGGCGAACTCCGCCTGATCGCCGGCGAGCGCGGGCTGCGAGCCATCCTCTGGGGTGCGGAGGACGCGGCCCGGATCGCCTCGATCGGCGACGACGACGTGGTCGAGGCAACGACCCCGTTGCTCGACCGGGCGGTGACCCAGCTCGAGGAGTACTTCGCCGGGACCCGGCGCCAGTTCGACCTGCCGCTCGACCCTCAGGGCACGCCGTTCCAGCAATCGGTGTGGATGGTGCTGCGCACGATCCCGTACGGCCGCACGATCAGCTACGGGCAACAAGCCGGTCAACTCGGTGACCCCAACAAGGCGCGGGCAGTGGGTGCTGCCAACGGCAAGAACCCGCTCAGCATCGTCGTGCCGTGCCATCGAGTGATCGGCTCCGGTGGCCAATTGACCGGGTTCGCCGCCGGTCTCGACGTCAAGTCCTGGCTCCTCGACCACGAGCGCCAACCCCGCCTGCTTGCCACCGCCCCGCTCCGCCGGGCCATCGTGGCGCGCGAGATCGGCAGTTCGGAGCGGGTCCGACCTCTCTGTCAGCTCATTGAGCCACGGTCGTTGTACGAGCTGACGCTGAGCGTCAGCGTCGCTGAACCGGGCAGCCCCAGAAGCGTACGTATCGTTCCGGGGCTGCCCAGTTCGTCGCCGAGTCCCGGTCCGGGTGGGAGGAACTCGCTGGCCTCGCTGTCGCAGACCCGCGATCACGGGAGGCCGCCCTGCGGTCAAGCGCCGTGGCGGGCTCGAGCTTGCTGCTCGCGGCGGGCCTTGGCCTGGGCTTGCTTGGCGAGCTTGGCCGCCTTGCGCTTGGCCTTGAGGTCCTCGTCGGCGGTCGGGGGAGGCAACACGGCGACCTCCTCGTGCTCGACGGGCGGGAGGGCCAGCGTCTCGTCGTGCTTCAGCAGGCGAGTCAGGGTGACCGAGGCTGCGGCTTCGCCGGCGACCGAGCCGGCCATCATCAGGCGAACGGTGGCCAGCGCCGTGCTTGTCGATCAGCGCGGGAGCGGCTTCGAGCAACTCGGCCTCGGTGGGATTGTCGGAATGCTCGCCGAGCGCCTCGATGCAGTCGGCCAGGCACGGGTCGCACAGCAGGGTCGTGATCTGCTCGAGACCGCCGTTCAGCCGGCCCCTGGCTGCCGTGGCGCGCATCGCCAGCGTGCGGGTCGCCGGCTCGGTGAACCCGCCCTCGCGCGCCCCGCAGATCTCGTCCAACGCCGTGCGGTGATCGTCGGGCAGACTCGTCACCAGCGCTTCGAGTTCGTCGTCGGTCATCGCCGTGAACGCCCTGTCGAGCAGCGTCAGGCCTTGGAGGCGATTCTTCATCTGGTTCATCGGCATTCGAGACTACCGGTCAGGCCGGAGTCGTCCGGACTTCGATGTAGCGGTCGATGGGCATGACCGCGATGATGAAGGTCTGCAACGTGGACGGCGTGATGTCGTGCAACACGCCTGGCCGGTCCCGGAACTGGGTGATCAGCTCTGGCTCGTCGGGCGCTTTGGCCAGCAGATCGCCGATCGACTGGTTGTCGAAGTACGAGTAGCTGTTGTCGAGCTCGGCGATCGCTGCGTCGAACTCCTCCGTGGTCGGTCCGGTGCTGCGCAACGAGGTGATGTCGTCGATCACGACGGTCGACAACTCGGCGATGTTGGTCGGGTCTCCCGTGACGTTGAGGAACGACTCGACCAAGCTGATCGGGCTCGAGGTTCAGGCCGACGTACGCCGAAGGCGAGTACGAGGCGCCGAGTTCTTCGCGGATGTGATCGGTGAGCCGGATGTTCAACACGCTCGTCAGCACATCGGCGTACACCGAGTCGATCTCGGGGTCGGGGATCGGCATGCTCCAGTCGAAGGTCAACGAGCCCTTGTTGCCCGTGCCGGCATGCACCTCCTTGGTGACGATGCTCGACGGGGCATCGGGTTGGAAGTCCAGGTACTGCTCGGATCGCGCCGCTGCCGGCCAGCGATCCGAAGTATCGCCGAACCAGGTCGGTCGCCACGTCGAGGTCGAAGTCGCCGGACAGGGCGAACACCCAGTCGCCGGCGTTGGCAAACCGGTCGCGCCACACGCGCTCGATCGCGCCGAGGTCGAGCCCGGTGAGCTCCTCTCGTGTCGGGGATGACGCGATAGCGCGGCTCGCTCCCGAACCGTGCGTCTGTGTAGGCGATGTATTCGGCCAGGTCGGGGTCGCTGTTCGGATCGTCGACGTATGCCTGCAGCGTCTCGACCGTCGAGTCGAGGGCGACGGGGTCGAAGCGTGGTGCAGACATGTACAGGTTGACCATCTGCAGCAAGAGTTCGAGATCGTCGGTCGTCGACGAGCCGACGAAGTTCTCACTCGTCTGATCGATCGACGGGTACAGCTCGATCGAGGCACCCGACAGCGCCGTGTCGAGCGCGACCGCGTCGAGGTCGCCGATGCCGCTGGAGGTGACCACGCTGACAGCGTTGAGCGCGTCGGGCACGTCGGCGTCGGCGACCAACGACAACCCTCCCGGGCTCGTTGCCGACAGGTACACGTCGTTGTCGGCAATGGATGTCGGGTTGAGAACGACTCGCGACCCCATTGCCGAACGTCAACATCGTGGGGGCGATGAAGGCATCGTCGCTGTCGAGCAGCTTCTTCGAGGTCTCCTTCACCGGCTCGGGCGGCGCCATCAGCGTCGTATCTCCAACGGCTGTGGCATCGCGGGCCGTGAGGTCGATGGTGGGCAACGCGGCGATTCGGGCGAGCACGTCGGCCTCGGTGGGAACATCGGCGAGCGAGTCGGGCGCGACGAGCATCACATGCGGCGCGGCGGTGCCGAGCAGGTCACCGAACGCCTCGCCGACGGCCTGCGGCTGTCACCTCGTCGTAGATCGACTTGTAGATCTGGTAGGACTCGTCCGCTGTGGGGATCGTCCGACCGGCGAGGAAGTGGTCGACGTACCGCGAGATGTAGTCGACGTCTTGCACCGTGCTGCTGCCGTCGAACTCCGCCTGGTTCTGGCTGCGATAGGTGCGCAACGTGCGGTCGAGCTCGCCGTCGTCGAAGCCGAACCGCCGGACTCGCTCGAACTCCGCGGTGACAGCGTCGAGCGTGGCCGACAGTTGGTCGGGATCGCCGCTCGCCCGCACACTCGGCGCGTCGAGCCGCCGCACCACGCCGTTGTTGCCGACCGAGGCGCTGGTGAACGCGGCCGAGCCTCGAGAGATGTCGTCGTCGAGGCGGGTGGCGATCATGTCGAACGCCAGCGAGATCAGCGCGTCGTGTCGCAACGACTCGACCGAGCCGTCGGCGACGAATGGCCCCGGCAGCGAGACCTCGACATCGCCGGTGGTGGCGTCGGGATCGACCAGGACCGTCGCAGCCGCGGTGCCGAAGGCTGCGAGGGCCGGCTCGGTCCGCTGCGTGGCCTCGCCACGTGGCGTCAACGGCTCGAAGCGGTCGCGGATCCCGGCCTCGATCTCGTCGACGTCGATGTCGCCGACCACCATGATCGCCGCGTTGTCGGGCCGATACCAGGTGTCGTAGAAGCGGCGCAGCAGCGCCGGAGTCATCGCGTTGATCGCCGTATCGGTTCCGATCGGTTGCCGACCTTCGTATCCCGAGCCCGTCAGGAACATCGCCTCGCTGGCCTTGGCGACCCGCCCGTCGAACGACTGGTCGCGTTGGCGCCATTCGTCGAGCACGACACCTTTCTCGCTCTCCACCTGCTTCGGGTCGAGCGTTGCCGCCGACAGCCACTCGCGAAGCACGTCGAGTCCCGTTCCGAGGTTGGTCGACTTCGTCGTTGGGACGGTCAACTCGAAGACCGTCTCGTCGTAGGACGTGTAGGCGTTGACGTCGGCCCCGAACTCCATGCCGAAGCCCCGCAGCGTGGAGATGAGGTCATTGGCCGGGAACTCCGTCGTGCCGTTGAAGAGCATGTGCTCGAGGAAGTGGGCCGTGCCCGATTGGTCGGGGTCTTCCTGGCCGGAGCCGGCATTGACGGCCAGCCGCATCTCCGCACTGGCGCCGGGCCGATCGTTCGAGCGGAGATAGACCGTCAACCCGTTCGACAAGGTGAGGATCCGCACTTCGGGGTCGTCGGGCACCCGAGCCCCATCGGAGCGGGTGATCGGCGCCGCATCGCGCGCAACCACGCCAGCGTCCCGTCGAGGTGCAGCCGACGGCAAGCATGGCAAGGACGGCGACCCACCGCCCCCGCCGGCCCCGCGTACTCATTGCGGCGCAACGCTACAGCCGAACAGCGACAGCAGCGGTGAGGCCAGTCACCGGATATCCGGTTGCACCGGAGATTTGGTGACTGGCCTGCGTCACGGGGGAGGGGTTCCACGGAGGTCGTCGGCCTTGCCGCGGCAGTCGTAGACCCCGGACAGACCGTGGCCGCCCCATGCCGACGACGGCACTCGAACACAAGCGGACCGCACGACTGCGAACACTTCCGGTTCCTGGCCGACGAAGGCCGTGCCACCAGCGAGGAAGAAGCGCAACCGCCCATCGGCCACGGCATCGGCGACGCGAGCCGCGCTTGCGGCGCCATCGCCGCCACTGAATCCTCCGATCGCCACAACCGGGTGGCCCTCGATGATTGCGTCTTCGGCAACCATTGCCGACGACATCGCGATGCTCCAGGCCTCCGTCGTCCGCTGCTCGTCCAACCAGCGGAGCGTTTCCTCGGTGAAGTCCGACACGCCGTACGGGCTCCGCGTCGGTCGGTGGGCCGAACGAGAGTGAGCCCGGGCCCGGTCGAGCGGCGGGGAACAAGCCGCCGACGGGGTGGCGAACTGCGCTGAGCGACCAGAGCAACGGCGCGGCCAGCAGTGCGAGGCCGGCCGTGGCGATCGACCATCGCCATACCGCTCCTGTCCGAGCATGTACGACGCTTCGACCGAACAACACGGCGAGGCCCCCGACGGCGACCTCGCAGCCTGGACCGCCGGTTTGGCAAAGAAAATCTCGCGGCAGCTTCCAGCCCAAAGGCAAAGTTCCCATAATAGGTCTGGTTCAGATAGAGCGAGCAGTTGGTGCTTGAAGTGGGCACGCGTCAGATTGCCAGGCCAGCCAGGCTTCGCGCGGTTGCGGCGCAGCGACTGCTCATAGCGTTCTTCCGGCGGGAGCAGCAGGGTTTTTGCCAGTTGTTGGGTCAGCGTGCTGCCGCCGCTGACGACGGTGCGCCCACGCAGATTCTGCCAGGCCGCACACGCGATGGCGAGGGGATCGACGCCAGGGTGGAGATAAAAGCGGCTGTCCTCGGTGGCGAGCGTCGCCTGGACACAGGCAGGCGGGATGTTGTCGAGCGTTAAGTCGAGCTGTTTCCCGGCATTGGGGTCAAGCACTTCGTAGAGTGTACGCCCGTTGCGGTCCACGATCAGCGTGGTCGGTCGCACCAGCCGTTCAGTGGCGGCGCTACCGGCGGCAAATCCGCCAGCAGCCAGAAATAGAGGAACCGCCAAGGGCCACGCCGAACACCGCCCCGCCCAAAAGCAGGCGGCACGCCCAACGCGATGAAAGTCGAGCAAGGATACGCTGTGTCATATGCCCATGAAACGGAGCGGTTCACTGGAATGTTCCATCATTTTGCGGCGTGACGGCGATGTCTTCCGGCATGGCTCCGGCGGATCTCGGGTCGAATCGTTTGGGCCAACGTGTCGGCTCATCATAGCGCGCACCGGTTAAACACGCCATAGTCCAGCCGTGCGCCTTTTAGACCGGCCCCGGCGAACTGGGCGCAGTCCAAACAGGCGGCGGTGAAGTCGGTGTTGGTGAGTTTGGCTTGGTGCAGCACGACGTGGCTGAGGTCCGCCTGGGCAAAGAGGGCCGCTTTGGCTTGGACGCCGACCAGGCTGGCCTCGGCCAACGATGCGCCGGTCAGGTCGGCTTTGCCCAACTGTGCGCCATCCAACACACACCCGGCCAGGTTAGCGCCGCGCAGATCGGCATTTTGCAGGTCGGCGTCGGTGAGGTTGCTGCCATGCAGATCGGCCCCGGCGAGTTGGGCGTCGGCCCACCGCACACGCTGCCGTCTTGCCCGGCCAACAGTCCGTCGGCGAGCAGCCCGGCAGCCGCGGCTTGGCGCAGCGCCTCGGCCACCACGTCCGGCTGCGGAAGGCGTAGCGCCGTCAACAGCTCTCGGCGAGCCTGTGCTTGCTCGCGCCGCCGCAAGTTTAGGTCCAGCAACGCTAGCAAAAACGCCGCCGCCACCGCCTGCGCCGCTAACAGACGAACCCATGTCGGACCGGGAATGAGCAGGCCGACCACGCCGACGCCGACCAGCCACAAGGCTTGGCGCTGTACCGTGCGGTCAAGCGGAAGGTCCGGCATCCACGCAGCGACACGCACCAGCGTCGGCCGCGACCAGCGCCCCGGCATCCGGTGGGTGCAAGAGGAACCGGACGGCGAAGCCCAGCAAAACATAGAATGCGCCGATGAGCAGGACCGGCCCCAAGAAATTCCACAATCCGGTTAACATGACGGTTTATCCCGTCACGACGATATGAATGTTGACAGTGGCTTTGGTTCCGTCTAAAGTTAGAAGTCCAAACTATTTGAGTGGCGACGAGACTCAGGCAACCTATGTCTAATAGCACCGAGTGCGCCAGAGCATTGCTCGAAGTGATTCCCAAGGTCATGCAGACAATCCGCGCCGAGATGCGCCGTCATAGCGGCCAAGACCTTTCGGTCGTACAGATGCGGACGTTGGCGTTCCTAAACCGCCATCCCGGTGCGCCGTTGTCTGCCGTCGCCGAGCATGTGGGGCTGACGCTCCCATCTATGTCCAGCCAGGTGTCGGGATTGGTCGCCCGCGACCTGCTGGACCGTTCCACCGCCGCCCATGACCGGCGCTATGTGACACTGACCCTCGCCGCGGAGGGGCGGGACGTCTATCAGACGGCTCGGCAAAACGCTTTAACCCACATAGCCGCCCGAGTGGACGCGCTTACGTCTGACGAACAAGCCGTGATCATCGAGGCGTGTTCCTTGCTGGCCTGGACATCTTTCCTCCCCGCGTGATTGATTCCACTGACCCGGCCCACACGCACCCCTCTTCACCACTAGATAGGGCATAAACACGGGTATGGCCTCGATTGAGCCACCGCGCACACCGAACATTCCGCCCGAAATCGTGCCGATTCGGGCACGGCAGTTTCGCCTCCCCAAGACGTTTGCTGCAATGCGCCACCGGAATTTCCAGCTATATGTCTTTGGACAATTGATTTCGCTTCCGGCACCTGGATGCAGATCATCGCGCAGGGCTGGCTCGTCTACGAGATCATGGTCCGGATTGGCCTTGGGCATTGTCGGCTTTGCTTCGGCGATTCCGGCTCTCTTCATCACACCGTGGGCCGGTGTCGTGGTCGATCAATCCTCTAAACGTAGATTGCTGGTCGCCACCCAGACCGTCGGCGATGTTCCTGGCTTTATCCTCTCCGTTTTGACCTTCACGGATGTTGTGCAGGTCTGGCATGTGGTCGCCTGGCCGCTTGCGCTGGGCGTCCTTAATGCGTTCGACGGACCGGCGCGCCAAGCCTTCGTCGTCGAAATGGTGGGGCGAGAACATCTGTCCAACGCGATTGCGCTCAACTCGATGGCCTTCAACGGCGCGCGCATCATCGGCCCAGCGGTCGGCGGCATTCTGCTGGCCTCAGTGGGCGCGGCCTGGTGTTTCCTGCTCAACGGGGTGACTTTCCTGGCCGTGATCTTTAGCTTGTTTATGATGCAGCTACCGCCGCACGAGCCTAAACGCAGCGAGCTGTCGCCGTGGGCGCAGTTCCGCGGCGGCGTGGCCTATGTCAGCAACGAGCCGGACCTGCGTGCGCTGCTACTGCTGGCACTGTTCTTCAGCCTGTTCGGCATCTCCTATGCGACGGTGCTGCCCGCGTTTGTCGACCGGGTGCTACGCCAGGGCGCAGCGGCGTTCGGCACGATTAACATGATGACCGGCGTCGGCGCGGTCAGCGGGGCCTTCTTCGTGGCGCAGTATGCCGAACGTGGCGGCCGCGGCCGGTGGCTGTCGATGGCGATCCTCGCCTTCCCCGTGGTACTGACCGTCTTTTCCGGCTGGATTCCACTATCCGGTGCGCACCTGGCGATGGCGGTGGCGCTTTGGCGTCAGCTTTTATGCTGACCTTTACGCTGATCAATACGCTGCTCCAGACGCATATCGTCGACGAAATGCGGGGACGCGTGCTCGCAGTCTCTACACGTTAACGTTTTTTGGCTTTGCGCCCTTTGGCAACTTGATGATCGGGTCGCTCTCGGAGGCGATTGGCCTGAGCCGCGCACTGGTGTTGAGCGGCGATTTGATTTGTTCCCGTGCTGATCGTGCTCATCAAGACGCCGTCGGTCCGCAGGCTGACCTAGCTATCGCGACACGCGGCAACCCGGACGGAACTAACAGGGGCGGCCACCAACTGGTCGCCCCTGTTCATTTTGCGCCCGTTAAGCCGGGGGGGGTTTCAGCGGCGTGCTGCGCCCAAAGCTGTTGCCCAGCTTCCAGACAAACCGCCGTGGCCCGCGCCATATCCTGGATCGAGATGAACTCCAACGGGCCGTGCAGGTTTTGCTGCCCCGTAAAGATATTCAGCGTGGGCAGGCCACGCTCGGTGAGCTGCGAGCCGTCGGTGCCGCCGCGCATGGCGCGGGTGGAACGGTTCGATGCCGATGCGGCGCACCGCGGTTTCCGCCAGATGCACCGGCGACATGTCCTTCTCCAGCCAATAGCGCATGTTGCGATACTGCGGTGTAATTAGGCAGTTCACTTTCGCAGGCGGTTCGGCCACGCCAGCGCGGTGCAGGCGGCGCGCAACGTGTCGCCGTGCGATTGCAGCCCCGCCAGTTCGAAGTCGCGCAGGATGAAGTCTAGCTCCACTTCCGCCGCGTTCCACGCATCTGGTACGGATGGAATATAGCCCTGTAGGCCCTGGGTTGTTTCGGGCGTCCGCGTGTGCCGGGGGGGGGGAGAAGGTGATAAGCGATGCGGCCAGCGCAGCGCGTTGACCATAGTCCCCGTTAAGGCCGATGGCCGGGGTGGATGTTGAGACGCCGGGGAATGGTCACCACCGCCAGGTCGGCGGAGAACGTCTCCCCGTCAGACCTTGCCCGGTCTTGCCGCCGTCGAGCGTGTAGGCCACGTCGGCGACCGAGGGTCCTCTAGTGGAAGTGATCGGACGCCGGGTGCCGATCTCCTCGTCGCAGGTGAAGCAAACGCGGATCGGCCCGTGCGGAATGTCCGGGTGGGCAGCAGCATGACGACGGCAGTCTCCATAATGACCGCGACGCCGGCCTTGTCGTCCGCGCCCGAGCAGCGTCGTGCCACTGGCCGTCACCACGTCTTCGCCGACCTTTTCGTGCAAGAACGGGAACTGCGCCGGGTCGATGATCTGGGTGGTGTCGTCGGGTAACACGAGCGGATTGCCGTCGTAGTTGCGATGGACAATCGGCTGCACGCCTGCGCCAGAAAAGGCCGGGGAGGTGTCCACATGGGCGAGAAAGGGCCACCGTGGGCACGGCGTGGCCGACTGTCGTGGGGAGCGTTGCCAGCGTGCAGCCATAGCCGGTCACCCACACATCACTTGCACCCCGACGCAGTCAACTCGTCGGCGAGCGGACGGAGCAAATCCCACTGTCTGTCGGTGCTTGGGACCATCATCCCCCCGCGCTCGTCGCTGGTGGTATCAATCCGGACGTAGCGCGGGAATCGCTCTTCCAGATCGGGCACGAACTGTGTGAAATCCATCATCAACTCCAGTCTATAGTCAGTGGAGGCAGTCAGTGAAGCCAAAGCTCCACGCGGCAAATAAAACGATTCATAGGGGATCTTGCCTCAACCCGGACGCGCCGCCAAATTCCCCTCAAGGGACCGGTCCCGGTAAGTCAGCTGGGCAGAGCAAAAACAGGCGGCTGGGATCGAGTTGGCGGGGGGATGGTGGCACCAATAGCAGCCGTCATTTCGCGCGTTGGCTGGGAGGAGAGGATTCTATTTTGTGGCAACGACGATGACATCCGAGGCGAAAGCGGCGACCAAACCGGCGCAGCGTCTCTTTATTCCGGGTCCGACCGACGTGCTGCCGGCGGTCATGGCGGCGATGACTGCCCCTATGATCGGGCATCGCAGTGACGAGTTCGAGGCGCTGTACGGCAAGGTGCAGGAGCAGTTGCGGGCGCTCTTTTTACGCAGGCAGCGGGTCTATGTGGCGGCGGGGCATCGGGTTCTGCGTGGCACGAGGCCGCGATTCGCAACACGGTGCGGCGGCACCGCGCTGAATTTCGTCAATGGCGCGTTTGGTCTGCGCTGGCACGAAGCGGCCAAAGGTTGCGACAAAGAGGCGATTCACGTTGATGTGCCGTGGAACATGGCCGTGCGAACCGGAGTTCGTCGCGGAAAGTCTGCGCCAGGCATTGGCGGACGGTCCCGTGGACGCGATCACCGTGGTCCACAACGAGACGAGCACTGGCGTCACCAGTCCGGTCGGCGAGATTGCGGCCGCGGGTGCGTCAGGTCAGCCCGGAGACGTTGGTGCTGGTGGATGCGGTGTCGTCGTTTGCCGGGGTCGCAATCCCGTTCGACGCGTGGGGGCTCGACCTGTGTCTTACGTCGTCGCAAAAGGCGCTGGCGCTGCCCCCGGGGCTGTCGTTTGCCGCGGTGCATGACCGCGTGTTGGCGCGGGCGGAGCAGGTCACGGGCCACGGCTGGTATTTCGATGTGCTAAACTTGGAAAAGGCGCTCCGCAAGAACACCACGCCGTCCACGCACCACGATCACGTTGATGCGTGCGCTGGACGCGCAACTCGACCGCATATTCGACGAGGGGTTGGATGCCCAATTTACGCGCCATGCCGAGCTGGCCGCGATGACACAGACATGGGCCGTCGAGCAGGCGGCTTTGAGTTGGCGGCAGAGGCAGGTTATCGCTCGCCGACCGTCACCAATATCACCAACAACCGCGGCGTGTCGATTGGCGCAATCAACAAATACTTGGCGCAGCAGGAAATGGAAATCTCCAACGGTTATGGTGTCTTCAAGGACAAGGCGTTCCGCATTGCCCACATGGGCGAGGCGACTGCCGCCGGATATGTCCCGGCTCTTTGCGGCGATGGACGCCTATCTGGCGACCGTGGCCTAATACGTTGCGGTGAGCATAACGCACAATGATACGGTATCGGCACACTCAGATTGGTTATGTGCTGCTGGTGGCGATGGGAACGGCACTGGTCGCCATCGGTGTCATCATGTGGGCCAGCAAACTAGACCAGGCCGGCTGGCCGGTTATGGTTGTGCTGTTCGTGACGATGCTCGTGTTTTCGACGCTGACTGTCACCGTCGACGACGAGATGGTAACGGCGCAGTTTGGGCCTGTCGGCTTTCGCAAGCGGTTCCGGCTACGCGAATAAAAAGACTACCGGATCGTGCGCAACCCCTGGTACTACAGCTGGGGCATCCACCTTTTCCCCGGCGGATGGGTTTTCAATGTCTCCGGTTTTGCGGCGTTGGAGTTACAGATGGAGAATGGTAGGAATTTCGGATCGGGACCGACCAGATCCGGCAGGGCTGCCAAGGCGGTTGAAACAGCACTTACGTACATGCCTGGTCGTCAATCTCGATAGCATCATCTTGAAGACCCAAGAACGATCCTGGAGAGGACATCGAACATGAATGCCACCGCGCCCCACGTCATCAATCTTCGTAGCGACACCATTACCAAGCCCACCGACGCCATGCGCGCGGCGATGGCGACCGCCGAGGTCGGCGATGATGTCTATGGCGACGACCCCACCGTCAACCGGTTGGAGGCGATTGTCGCCGAGATGCTGGGCAAAGGGCCGCGGTGTATGTCGCCAGCGGCACGATGAGCAACCTGACCGCGGTGTTGACCCATTACGGTCGCGGGAACAGATGATTTTGGGCGACTATGCCCACATCTTCCGGTCGGAACAAGGGGGATCGTCGGCGTTGGGCAGCGTCCATCCGCACACGATCCGCAATCTGCCCGACGGTACGATGGACCTGGGCGAAGTCGAGGCGGCGATCCGCGCCGACGACCCGCACCAACACGCACACGGCTGATCTGCCTGGAAAACACGCACAACTTCTGCGGCGGTCGCGTGCTTTCGCCCGCCTACATGGACGCCGCCGGTGATCTTGCCCACCGACGCGGGCTGCAATTACATGTGGACAGACACCACGGCTCTGGAATGCGGCGGTGGCGCTCAACGTGTCGCCCGCGGCTGGTGCAAAACGCCGACAGCGTCAGCGTGTGTCTGAGCAAGGGGTTGAGCACGCCGGTCGGTTCGGTGTTGGTCGGCAGCGCCGAGTTTATCCAGCGGGCGCGGCGCAACCGCAAGGTGGTCGGCGGCGGGATGCGTCAAGCCGGGGTGATCCCGGCGGCGGGGATCGTGGCGGTAACAGAGATGGTCGAGCGGCTCGCCGACGACCACGCCAATGCCGCGGCGATGGCACAAGGGTTGGCGCACATGGAGGGGATCGAGGTTGACCCGCCACGGTCGAAACCAACATCCTGTTCTTTACGCTGACTCACCCGGAGATGACGACGGCGCAGTTGGTAAAGGGGTTGGCGCAGCAGGACGTGTTGATCAATGCCGCCGCGGGCCGCCGAGTGCGGATGGTGCTCAACCGACGCGTTGTTCCGCCGAAGACGTGACGGCCTGCTGGCGGCCATCCGCGATGTCTTGGCGCAAGGCGCCGGGGCGGCGGCAGGACCGGTCACCGTTTACGGGTGATCGTAGGGTAGCAATTGGATCACTAAAGGTAGGGGCAGGCCGCACGGTCTGCCCCTTGGTCTTGGTATCGTTTATTTGGCGATTAGTCAGCGAGCACGTCAGCGGAACAGTTTCGGCCGGATCAAAAACTCCAAGAAACCGCAGCCCCAGCGTACCTGCTTCCAGTAGGCCATATCCAACGCAATATGCACGATGGCGGCGGTGGCAAGTCGCACGTTGAGCCGGTCCGGCAGGCGCCCTTGCGCATAACCCGGCGACCAGCCCCTCCACGCCGGGATTGTGGCCGACGAGGACGGCATGTTCGACGTTGGGCGGGATGGTCGCCAGCACTCCCAACAACGCATCCGGGTGCGCCGCGTAGATGTCGGGATGCCAGGCCGGCTTGTCGGTGAACTTGAGCGCCGCGGTCAGTTGGTCGGTCGTCTCGCGGGTGCGGCGGCTGGGCGAACTTAAAATCCAGTCCACGGGACGGTTCGATGCGGGCGAGAATACCGCCCATCGCCGCGGCGTCCTTGATACCGCGTTCGGTCAGCGGGCGCTCGTGATCTTCTGCATAGTCGTCGGGACGCTCCGCTTTGGCGTGCCGAAAGACGGAAAGATATTTCATCGCCGATTCCTGGGTGACGTGCTGATGGATTCCGGAGTAAATTATAGGGTGACGCAGACGGCTCGTCAACCGCACGGTTTTTGTGCTTTGGAGGCAGTCTTTGTGCGCTTGCGGCTTGCGTCCGCCGGCGCGATAGGTTACGATGCGGCTGGTTGGGCGGCGCGGGCCGTCGATGGTGAAAGGAGCCTCTAGCGAGGGTACACGACGACACGGGAAGGAAAGCGCATGGCCCACGCACACCGCGTGGGTGACGAGGAGGGGGTTCCAGCCACGCGGTCGGGCTAACCTGCGACGGGTCGATCTCGGCGCAGGGAAAATCGACAGATCAGCGGATGCCCCTGGGTCGCGACCACCGGCCCAACCCAAAGCTAATGCCCAAATGGGTGCCGCTTTGGGTCATCTTCCCCGGAATGACACCGGCAAAAGCCACCGCACAAACCCACCGGGCGACCGGCGGCGCAATTGCGTCGGCAGTGGACAAGTTGACGTAGCGGCGACTGTGGCCGAACTGCGAGACGGTTCAGCCGCGGGACGCTATGCTGTAACGATGAGCCACCTTTGACCCTCCGCGGGCAACACCCACGGGAGAATATATCATGTGCGGAATTGTCGGCTATGTGGGGCCGCAGCCGGCCGCGCCGATTGTGCTGCAAGGTTTACGGGCGCTTGAGTACGCGGCTATGACTCGGCGGGCATCGCGGTGATGAACGGCGCGGCGCAGATCCAGGTGCGCCACACAGCAGGGCGAACTTAATAATTTGGCAGAGGTCTTGGCGCAAGCGCCGGTTGTCGGCGCGACGGGCGTGGGGCCGGCGCATGTTTCCCGATGGGCGACGCACGGTGCGCCGCTAGAGCGCAACGCCCATCCCCATCGCAGCCCGGACGGCGCACATTCAGGTGGTGCAAAATCGTGCTGGTCGAAGCTCGTTGCCCTCCGCGACCGGCTGCGCGGGCTGGGCTATGAATTCGTCAGCGACACCGATACCGAGATTATCGTCCATCTGGTCCACTATCATTATCGTAACGGCTCGCAGGGCGACCTGGTGGGCGCGGTGCGCCGGGCGCTGCTGGAGCTTCAGGGGCCGAGCCACGGTGGTTCTGCTGGCGCAAGAGCATCCCGGTTGTCTGGTCGCCGCGCGGCTGGGCAATGCGGGCGGCGTGACCATCGGGCTGGGCGACAACGAAATGTTCGTGGCAGCGGATATCCCCACGATCCTCGGCCAGCGCACGACGGATGGTCTTCTTAGATAACGGCGAACTGGCCTTGGTCACACAAACTGGCGCAACGTTCTCCACACTGGCGGGAAAAGCGATTGACAAACCCGTCGTCGCCATCGACTGGAACCCGATGGCCACGGAAAAGGGCGAATACCGTCACTTTATGCAAAAGGAGATTTTCGAGCAGGGGCGCAGTCTGACCGATACGTTGCGCAACCGGATCGACTTCGAACGCAACCTGGTCACGCTGGACACGCTCAATCTCGACGAGGGCACGGTGCGACGGTTGACCAAGATTACGATTGTGGCCTGTGGCACTTCCTATTATG
>CAWDUI010000055.1:0-497645 GCA_963805445.1 Ilumatobacteraceae bacterium
GCGGCCCGGGTGCGTTCAGCCGCGGGCACGCTCGATGAGGCGGGCGAGAGATCGTGATAGGTGTCGAAGCCGGGCGCGTTGATCGTCGGGTCCTTTGCGGCCTCGTCGAAGCGGCGGACGGTGACCGCGTCGCGTGCGAGAACTCGAGAGCCTGGAACTCCCGCACCTCCGAGGGTGACATCGGCCCGCCCTGCAATCGCAGCGTGTGGACCGTGTCGAGCTCGACGTCGACGGTCCGGCTCTCACCGTTGAGCGTGAACGTCACCCCGGTCATCGGCCCCCCCTTGCCAGTTCGCTGTGCCTTAGACGTTCGTAACGCCGCAACGGTTGCCGGCAAACTCAGTCACGGAATCTCCGGGGCAGCCGGAGATTCCGTGACCCACCTCGCTGACGTATCGAGCCACCTCCGTCACACCAGCGCAGCGTCCTTCACACTGAATATCGACGCGAAGTACCGGGCGCTGGAGAGGTACAACGTCCCGTGTTGTCGGGCCATCACGCACGACCTCGGTCAGGGGGTCCGGTCCTCCCAGTCGACCCAATCGACACCGGTCTCGGCGACATAGGCGTGCACGCCCTCCCCGGTCGTCGGGGCGAAGTGGTCGGCGCCGATGAGGTCGACGAGCCCGTAGGCCTGCATGCGTTCACGCACGTGCCCCTTCGAGCGCGGCGAAGCGGAGAACAGCGCCGCGTTGAGCCAGGTCGCGAATCAACTCCGTGATCGCATCCGCAGCGGTCGTATCGACATCGGTGATCGGCTCGGCGGTCACCAGCACCACACCGATCGGCGCCGGTGAACGTTCGACATGAGCGAGCACGTCGTCGACGAAGAACCGGGCATTGGCGAAGAACAACGGCGCATCGAAGCGATACAACAACAGCCCGGCGATCCGACGGCCCTCCGGGTGGCGCTCGGCATCGTGATACCCCTTGAGCCCGTCGACTCGGACGAGCTCGGAGGTGTGCGGCTTCCACGCCTTGCGCATGAAGTCGAGCAACGACAAGGCGATCGCGACCACCACCCCGACGATCGCTCCGAGCACGGCAACGGACAGAAGGAGGCCACGCCCAGCAGGAACTCGCTCCGGCGGATCGTGACCAGCCGCACCAGCGGCACGATTGTGAAGATGCGGATGGCGGCGGCCACCACGACAGCGGCCAGCACCGGCTGAGGCAGGTTGCGGAACGTGCTCGGTGCGGCAACAACGAAGGGCGAGGAGGATCGCCGCCGCAGCAACCCCGGTCATCTGGGTACGTGCTCCGGCGGCCTCCGCGACCGGCGTGCGCGATTGGCTGCCGCTCACCGGCATCCCTTGGAACAATCCGGCCGCGATGTTGACCAGTCCGAGGGCCACCAGTTCCTGGTTGGCATCGACCCGGGCGCCACGCTTGTCCGCATAGACCCGAGCAAGCACGCTGGTGTCGGCGAATGCCACGAAGGCGATGCCGAGTGCAGCGCCGGTCAGCCGGCTGATGCTCTGCCAGTCGAGATCGGGCAACCGAGGACTGGGGAATCCGGACGGAAGATCGCCAACGAGCCGAACACCGTGATCGACCAGGCCGAACACCATCGTGGCGAGGATGCCGCCCACCACGGCCACCAACACCCCCGGTACGCGAGGAAGGAAACGACGCAGCGCCACGATGACAACGAGGGCGACCGCGGCCACGGCGACCGCCCAAGTGTTCGTGTCGCCGTCGGCGATGCCACGCTCCAACTCCCGCAGCGTGCCGAGCAGCGTCTGCGCGTCGACGGAGAACCCGAACGCCTTCGGCAGCTGGCTGACCAGGATCGTCAACGCGATCCCATTGAGATATCCGTAGCGCACCGGGGCGGAGAGCAGCTCGGCAAGAAAGCCGAACCTGAAGAGCCCGGCGAGCACGCCGATGAGCCCGACGAACACCGACAACAGGCCCACGATGGCCACGACCCGCCGCGGGTCACCATTGCTCAGCGGGATCACCGAGGCGGCGATCAGCGGAGCCAGCGACGAGTCGGGGCCCATCACCAAGATCCGCGACGGGCCGACCACGGCGTACACGAGCAGCGGAACGATCGTCGCGTAGAGACCGGTGATCGGTGGCAACCCCGACGCCTGCGCATAGGCCATGCCCGCCGGCGCGAGCAATGCCACGATCACCGTGCCCGCCGTCAGGTCCTTGATGATCCACGATCGCTCGTAGGTCCGCAGCACGTCGACGATGGGGAGCGCACGATTCCAGCCGGCAGCCACTTCGGTGCCGTCCCTCGGGGGTACCGGTGCGGTCGACCTGATCACCAGCGACGACGGTAGCTGAGGCCCGCTTCGCCCGGGTGCGCCACAAACGACCGACCGGGGCCGAAACGGGCCTGCGACCGGCGCTTCGACGTGGGAGCCAGGCAGCGATCGGGCCGGTCGGAGGTGGATACCCACCGTCCGACCGGAGCCAATTGGGAGACCAAGGCCATCTGTTTGCTTCGTTTCCCGTCGGTGGTTGAAGGGTCTGGTGGTCCTGGAGAGATGAACGATACGCGTGGGGTTGCGGACCCGAAAGGGGCCAACGGCCCTGGGATCCGGGTCCAGCGCCGGCGTACTGTGGCCCTCGGAACGCACGTACATGGACGACGAACTCGACCCCACGCACGCGGATCTCCGGCCAATTCCGAGCGCACCACGGATCCCGGGATACCGCTACCCGACAGCCACCGGTGAGCCCTGCCCGCGCACGATCCGGCTCGACGGCACGATCGAGAGCGGCGGTGTCTGTCAGTCCTGCGGCAGCTGCCTGTTGTACAGCGGGTTGGTCGACCCCGTCACCCCGTAGACGACGTACCCGTCAGTCTCCTGCGGCGGACCTCGGCCAGCAACTCGGCGTCAGACAACGCCCGAGCTGCCCGCTCCCCCGGTGTGAGTCGCAGCACTGGCGTCGTTCGCGCCGGCGGCGGCTCGTCTGTGTGTGCCGCTTCCTCGAGCTGGTCGATGAAGGCCTGCGCCTCGTCACGAGTGAACTTCCCAGCCGCCTGTCGCTGGCTGAACCCCAACGGCCCACGGGCATCGCGAAAGCCATCATGTCCGGCAGCCGCGAGCAACTCGGTCAGCTCGCGTACCTGCTTGCCTGATGCCGGCGGACCGGACGCTTGACCGAATGCCATCACCCGACCATTGCACACTTCCACTGAGGCCAGGCACGAAATGTCCGGTTGCACCGGATATCCGGTACCTGGCGTGCCGATTCGGCGGGTGAATCGTCGGCTACCTTGCCAGGCATGCACCGATCGGCCGCCTGTTCCGTGCTGCTCGTGTGCGGCTCACTCGTATTCGTCGGGTGCGGCAGCGATACCCAGACCGCCTCCGATCCTTCCGTGGCCGCGACTACGGCACCGGGCATCACGGCCGCCGCGGCGGCGCCCCCCGTCACCACGGTGGCGGAAACAACCGGCGATTGCGCTGACGTCGTCGTCGCCAACGTGACTGCACAGGCTACGAGCGACGCCATCACCAAGATCGAGGTCATCGGAGGCTGCTCGTTGGTGACCATCACGACGAACCTCGCTGACGAGGCGATCCAGGCCGCGCTCGACATCTGCGACAACGCGGCCCAGGTCGCCTACGTCGACAACGTGAATGGAATCTCCGTGCTGGCCGGTTCGGGGAAAGAGGTCGCCCTCGGCATCAAGGACTCCCCCTGCATCGGTGCGCCGTAGCCCGCAGTGAATCAGCGGTTGGCAGCGATGAATGCGTTGATGACTGCCGCCAGCTCGGTGCCCTTGTCTTCTTGGAGGAAGTGACTGGCGCCCTCGATCGTCGTGTGCGGCTGACCCGTGGTGCCGGGGACCTTGGCGAGGAAGGGCGCGTCTCCGCCCTTGGTGATCGGGTCGTGATCGCTGAAGCACACCAGGAACGGCTTGCTCGAACTCGGGCAGCACGGTCCACGCGGCCTTGTTGGCTGCCGACTCGGGATCATCGGTCGACGGTCGGAACGAACGACGGGAAGATCCGCGCGCCGGCCTTGTAGGAGTCGTCGGGGAACGGGGCGTCGTAGGCGGCGATGGTCTCCGCCGACAGATCGGTCGCGCAGCCGCCGTTGACGATGTTGCCGATGGGGAAGCGCCGGTGACTCCTGTGAGAACTTCTGCCATGCGAGGAAGGCATCGCTGGGCTTGCCCTCGCCGGTCGGGAGACCGGTGTTGCCGACCACGACGCGGGCGTAGCGATCGGGTTGCGCGGCCAGAGGCGAAGGCCGATCAGCCCGCCCCAGTCCTGGCCGAAGTAGGTGATATCGCGGAGGTCGAGGTTGATCGAACACGAGCGACGACGTCCACGTCGATGTGGCGGGCGTAGCTGTAGTCGGATTGCTCGGTCGGCTTGTCGCTGCGGCCGAAGCCAACGAGGTCGGGAACCACGACTCGGTGGCCGGCTGCGACGAGGGGCGGGATCATGTGGCGGTACAGGTAGCTCCACGACGGCTCGCCGTGCAGCAGCAACACCGGGGCGGCGTCGGGCGGGCCCTCGTCGAGGTAGTGCATGCGCAGCGTGCCTCCGTCGCCGTCGGGGATCTCGGCGTAATGCGGCTCGAAGGGGTAGTCGGGCAGGCCGTCGAATCGATCATCGGGGGTGCGGACAACGTGCATCAGATCAGTCTCCTGATGTTGAGTTCGTGGCTTGGCTGTCGACGGCGACCGATTCGACCCTCGAACCTCCTACGGGTTGCGCCGGTCTCGACATGACGACACCTTAAGAGGGCGTCAGCGTGATCACGTCCGTGTTCTCGCGGCATCCACCCGGCGTCGCACACCCGTTGCTGTGACCGGTGAGGATCAACACGCCGTCGGTGCCGTCGGTCTCGGCGATCGTGTACGTGCCCTGCCCGGAGATCTGCACACCGCCACCCGAGCCCTTGTACGTGTACGAGCCTGCCGACTCGCCATCCGGGAAGAACGCCGAACGTCACTGATGCGCCCGGGAAGGTGCCCTCGAGGGTGAATGTCTTGGTCAGATCGGCCACGGTTCCCGTCACGGTCAACCCCTCGCCCCCACCCGTCGCGGTGTACGTCGGCGTACAGATCTTGATCGCCTCGTCCACGTCGATCGGAGCGATGTTTGCAGCGCCGAGCAACTGCACCTGACGATTCACGGTGATCCAGAACTGCAGCAGGATGCTGGGGTCTTTGAGCCCCTTGCACTTCGTGATCGCTTCTTCCTCGCACACCGGGTACGCCTGCTTGACCAGGTCGTAGATGTCTGCAGCCGAGAAGTTCGACCCCGCTCCGATCAACCCCCGCTGACGCTCGTAACCAAGGACCGTCGAGATGGCCAGCGCTCCAGCCGCGCACGATGAGTTGGCAGCGGCGAGACGCGGGTTGATCACCTGTTCCACCCATTGCTCGCCGTAGGTCTCGAACGCCGCCGCCAGATCGGCGACCGAGGTGCCGTTCAGCACTTGTGACTCTCGCTCACCCAGGAAGACATCGCCGATCTGGCCGGAGATCCGCGACGCGGCATCAGTTGCCTGTCGCTGCAGGAACGCTGCCTGGCTCGGTCGGGTGGCATCACCGAAGGCGTAGCCCGAGAAGTGCTCGACCATGATGACGACATCGGGCGTGTCGATCTGCGGTTCAGCCCGCGCCGAACTGCGCACCGGTGTCGTCGAATGCAAACATCAGTTGACGCTCGAGCGGGACGGGATTCGTCGGTGTGATCGTGAGCTTGGCGGCGGACAACAGCGCCAGGCCGCTCGGGCCGAACACAACGCCGTGGGCATCGAAGCCGAGGTTGCCGAACGCAGCGACGGGGGTGGCGGTGATGTCGACCGGCCAGAGCAACGCGCCTTCGGGGATGACGAGCGAGAACGCAGTGCCCGTACTGCTGGTGACTGCAACCGTGCCGCCATCGGGACCGACGCTCTGTGTCGCCGTCGCGGTGTCGAGTTGGATGCTCAGCGGGCCGGACAACTGGGGAGCGGAGCCATCCGATGCCGGCTCGGTCGTCGGCCCACCGGTGTCTGATCCGACCGACTCGGTTGCCGCCGACTTCACCGCACCCGACGAGCTACACGCTCCGACGAGCAGCCCGAACGACACCACACATCCCGCCACCAGTTTCGCCATGCGCTGACCGTAGCGGTCACCGTCCATTGCTACGCGGACGGACTACACGCCGGGTCACCGATCAGTCGTGGGTCTCGAGGCGCAGCGATGTGGACACCTCAACCTGAACCGCCCGCGACCGGTGCGTTCCATGTGGATCGGCGCTCGCCGCTCGTCGAGGCGGCGCTTCAGCATGAGCAGGCGGGTGTCGAGGTTGTCGCGAAAGCCGGGCAGTTCCAAGGTGCGGTCGAGCCGGAGTTCTTTGTTGGTGAACTCGATCTGACCCGTCTGGTCGTAGCGCCGCACCAGCGACCAGAGGATGCGGCCGGCAACACCGCGGATGAGGTACTCGCCGTCGAGAAACACGCTGCCGTCCTCGCCGAAGAATCGCACGTGCGTCTCACCACTCGACTGGGTCGCGCCTGCGGACGAAGGCGGCACGGGCTTGTCGGGTGAGTCAGAGGTGGATCGCTCGGCATCGATCATCTGAGCGATGATCGTGGCCACCACAGTGAGCACCGCCTCGTCCTCGTCGTCGAACGCCACCGGCAGCGGGCTGTCCACGACGACCACACCGACCAGCTCGCCGCGCACCATTGCGGGCACTGCCATACGGCTCTCGGTGTCGTCGAGCGTCGGCAGCGGCACGTCCATCCCCGGGCCGATCGTGCCGTCGCGCTCGAACGACCGGCGCACGGTCCGGGAGTACTTGTGCATCTGGCGGAGCTGACCGACGCGAACCGGTTCGCAGCGCTGAGCCGCCGCACCGGCAACGCCGTCACCGAGGCCCACCTCCGAGCCCACGCCTTCGAATGGGAACCCGTAACTGGCAATGGTGAACAAACGCCCAACCTCCTCGTCGAGCACCATCACGGACGAGTGTCGGTAACCGAGTCGCTCGTCCAGCCCCGCCAGCGCCACGCTCATCAATCCCTCCAGGTCGGCGCAGCGGCTCATTCGGGCGGCCAGATCGGCGGCCGCCGCCAGCAGCATCCCCCGGCGACGCGGGACTTCACCGGCCGGCTGTTCGAGGTCCAAGAGCAACTCGATCGACTCGACTCGACAGATATCGGCCGATCGAAGATGGAAGACGTCACCCATGCCCGAGAGTGCAGCAACCTTGTCGACGTCGTCGCGCAGGCGCTCGAACACCGGTCCGCGACGGTCGGTACGCTCGTAGCGGATGGTCAAGTTGTACTCGGAATAGCTCACCGGGTCGAGCAGCAACAACGACGCGCGCGGATTCTCAGCGAGGTTCCGGGACGTCTTCGACATGAACTGGTTCGACAGGGCGACGCGCTCGTCGTCCACGGCGTGCACGGCAGACAGATAGGTGATGTTCGGGACGCCGGCAGCGCTTGCCGTCGCGATCACCGCCGGGACACGTCCATCGAAGCAGCGTCGCAGATCACGCATCGTGATCTCTTCGCTCATGGACGTTGCTCCGACAATGCGGCGCCGGCCGTCGGGCCAGGTGTCTGATCGAACGACGAATTCACCTCGACGACACAGGCAACAACGCGGCGCGCCGTCCAACGCTCCAGCAACTCGACCGGCTCGCCGTCGGTCTCGTGGATGTCTCCGCGAAATCCGAGGTGTATTGCACTCGCTTCGCCTCGTCGGTTTCGTGGGCGGCTCGACGAGGACCACCTGGCCCTTCATCTGGACCGAGTGAAGCGTGCGCACCGACGCAGTCGTGATGGCCACCAGCGCGTTCGTCCGCATGTTGGCAAGCGTGTCGGTATCGGCGGCATCGACCAACAAGCGGACTCGCTGGGCGTCGCGATCGAGCACGGTCAGACCCCAGCCGCGTCCTGCGTGTGGCCGACCCGCCGCATCGACGGTGCCCACCAAGACCGCGCAGCCGGAGTGGAGGAACTCGATCATCGACTCGTCGAACACATCCGTCTCTTCCATGGTGCGGGGTCAACCGGAAAGGTAGCGGTTTCTTAGCAATTGGCTAGGAACTTCTTGGGAGCGAGCGTCGGCATCAATCGGCGCAGAGTTGTCGACATCGCCACAAGCGACTCCAACCACATTGTCAGACCATCTCTGAAGGAGACACTCCCATGACCATCATCGAACCCGCAACCATGCAGCGACTGCAGCCGGTGGCCTTCGATCTGTACCGCGACATCCACAAGGGGATCCGCAACGAACTGTTCGCCACGGTCGTCGAGGCCGGCCGCCTCGATCCCTCCGACGACTGCGGTGCGTCTGCGCTGGCCGACCAGGTGCGTCAAGCGGTCCAGCTCCTCGTCGACCACGCCGAGCACGAGGACGGAGCCATTCAGCCGGCGCTGGAGCGCTACGCACCGGCACTGGCGGAACGAGTAGCCGAGGACCACCAAGCGCTCGAGGCCCGCATGGATTGGCTCCTCGAGTTGGCTGACGAGGCGCGGGGCAGCGGTGCACGGCGTGCACAGCTGCACGAGCTGTACGTCGAGCTCGCGTCGTTCACCGGCGCGTATTTGCTGCACCAGGACTTCGAGGAGCGCGAGGTCGTCGCAGAGCCTCGAGTCAGCCGTTGGCGTCGATGGCGTGGTCGGCATCCACATGTCGATCCTCGGCAACATGCAACCGCAACAACTGATCAGCGGCCTAGCCGTGATGTTCCCGGCGATGAACGTCGACGATCGCACCGAACTGCTCGGCGGGATGAAGGCCACCGCACCAGCCGAGGCCTTCGCCGGGGTCTGGAGCCTTGCCAAGTCCGTGCTCTCGCTCGACGACAGCCGCGCCGTCAGCGCCCGCCTCGGGCTCGCCTGATCCCCTCCGACCACATCGTGAGACCTGCCAGCCGCTCCGTCAGGGGGAGGGTGCTAACTGTCACATCAAAGATGCTTGCAAAAGCTAGCAGTTCGGTATGATGGAAGCGAGCCTCGAACGGGGTTCACAGCGAGCCGTAGAGGCTCAAAGGAGGTGGCTGATATGACCACCGCAATGACCACCACGAAGAAGTGGCAGGACCAATACCTGTCGATCATGGCCCGAGTCGAGGAGCCGGTCGTCCGGTTCGCCGGCAAGGCCGCCGAGGCCGTCGCCGACTACATCCCGGAGCGACCGCAATGGGCGTTCCTCGAGCAGGTTCCGACGATGACCGAACTGGTCGACAGCCAGTTGAAGTTCCGACGCCGCGTGGTCGACGAGCAGGCGACCTTCGTTCGCAATTTCATGAAGGCCCTGAGCCCGGCGACGTCGAAGGCACCCGCAGTCAAGCGGGCCGCCGCGAAGGCCTCCCCGGCACGGCGAATCAGCGTCAAGGCAGCCTGACCGGCCGCGATCGATCGAAGGGGCAGGGCTGCTCGCAGCCCTGCCCCTTCGTGCTATCCGGCAGCTCAGACGGTCAGTGACTGCCTTGCCGCGCCCGAGGCACCATCGCGTTGCGCGAAGGTCATCGGGCAGAACGCTGTTGGAGCCCAAGACGTTGCTCACGAGTCCCTGGGCGATCACCATCGTGTCCTCCAACACGGCGAGACCGCGCTCGACATCGCCGACCTCGAGCATCCACTTGCTCGCCGCCAGCCCCTGGAAGATTCGGTCGCTGACCTCTGCGCCCTCGACCTGCAGAATCGCTACCGCGGCGGCGTATCGCTCCGCTCGGTCGGCTTCCCGTATCCGATCGGAGGCGAACCCGACCAACGCTCCGAGCAACACGACGGGGGTCACGAGGCCGACCCAACCCAGCGTGCTCGGCTCCGCATCCAACACGATCGCCCATCCCACGAGGAGGCCAACGGCAAGGAAGCCGGCCCCGACGCCGGCCCAGAACCCGAACGCGAGTGCCACCAGCGCGACAGGGAGCACGTACAACATCGAGACCGAATCTTCGGTCCCACCCACCGACACTCGAATGAGGAAGATCGCCGCGAACAACATCGCGGACACACTCAGCGCAAGGCGCGGATACCGCTGGAACCACGGTCGCTGAGAGCGATCAATCATGGACGAGTGGATGGCGACCCCCATCTGGTGAGTATCGCCGCTGCCGAAGCGAGTCGACAGAGACCAATGTCCTGCGGGGAAGGGACACCCGTACCGGGAGCATGCGCCGGAGGTACAGTCGAGCGCGTGTCGGCGCCGCCACATCCCGAGCCAGATGCCGAGCCGCCTGACGCGGACGACCTCGTCGCCACCCTCGAAGCCGTGCGAGACGATCTCGAACACCGCGCTGCGGCGCTTCGCTCCGGTGCGAACGTTCCGAGCGGCGGGATCTCCTTCGGAAAGCGTGTTGGCGAGGGCACCAGCATCGCCATCGAGCGATTCACCGATGTCGCCATTCACGATCAGATCGTCCACCAACTCGCCGCAGTCGAGGCGGCGTTGGGCCGTGTCGCTGAGGGGAAGTACGGGGTCTGCGAAGTTTGCGGGCAGGCCATCGCACCCGAACGACTCGAGGTCATCCCGTGGGCCGCAACCTGCGTGTCGTGCGCGTAGGGGTCGACGCCGGGCGTGCGGGGACCAATTGCCCTGGTCGGGGAGGCTCGGCATCCGTAGCGTCGACTCGAACGAGGAGGCGAGATGGATTTCGAGGTGTCCGAGAAGATGTCGACGATGCTCGCGATGATCCGCGAGTTCATGGATCGCGAGGTGATCCCGCTCGAAGGCGAGATGCTGCACGGTGACCCGGCGACGCTCGAAGCCGCGGTGAAGGCGGCGCAGGCGAAGGTCAAGCAGATGGGTCTGTGGGCGCCGAACCATCCGATCGAGTACGGCGGGCTCGGCCTGTCGATGGTCGATCACGGGCTGTTCGCCGAGGCGGTCGGCCGCAGCCCGTTGGGCATGACCGTGTTCGGCACCCAGGCGCCCGACGCCGGCAACATCGAGATCCTGCACAAGTACGCCACCGAGGAGCAACGCGAGCGGTTCCTCCGGCCGCTCGTCGCCGGCGAGATCCGTAGCTGCTTCTCGATGACCGAACCCGAGACCGCCGGCTCGAACCCCGTCCTGCTCGCCACGACGGCGGTCGCCGATGGTGACGACTACGTCATCAACGGCCAGAAGTGGTTCACGTCGTCGGCCGACGGCGCCGCGTTCGCGATCGTGATGGCGGTCACCGACCCCGATGCGCCGCCGCACCAACGGGCGAGCATGATCATCGTCCCGACCGACACCCCCGGCTTCAACCTCGTGCGCAACGTCAGCGTGATGGGCCACACCGGCTCGGGCCATGCCAGCCATGCCGAGGTGATCTACCAGTCTTGCCGCGGTCCCGCGCACCAACCTGCTCGGGCCCGAGGGCAGCGGATTCCTGATCGCCCAGGATCGGCTCGGGCCCGGTCGGATCCACCACTGCATGCGCTGGCTCGGCATCGCCGCCCGGGCGTTCGAGATGATGTGCGCCCGCGCGAACGAGCGGGTGATCGACGTCGACGGTGGCACGCTTGCCGACAACCAGGTGATCCAACACTGGGCGGCGGAACTGGAGGCCGAGATCCGTGGCGTCCGCCTGCAGACGCTGCACGCTGCGTGGATGATCGACCGCTACGGGGCGAGCGCTGCGCGCGACGAGATCTCGGCGATCAAGTTCGTGGTCGCCAACACGATGCTGAAGGCGGTCGACACCGCGATCCAGGTGCACGGCGCGCTCGGCGTCACCGACGACACGATCCTGGCGTACTGGTATCGGCACGAACGCGCCGCGCGCATCTACGACGGCGCCGACGAGGTGCACAAGACGAGCCTCGGCCGCCGGATCCTCCGCCGATATGAACGAGCGGCCGAGCGCTAACCCTCGAACATCAGCTTGCTGTCGACGCCGGCGATCAGCCGCTCCCGATGCTCAATGAAGTTGAGGCTGTCGAACAGCGAGAAGCCGTTCTCGATCGAGATGCGGAGCGCCTTTTCGCGGGTTTGGATCGCTTCCGCAGCGTCGACGATGGCCTCGAACTCGGCCATCGTGCCGACGATGATGCCATCGTCGTCACCGACCAGGATGTCGCCGGGAACGATGGCGACACCGTCGATCGTCAAACTGGCTTGAATCTCCGGAACTGCCAGTGCGGGCGGGGCCTGCGGCGTGACGCCTCGCGAGTAGAAGGGCAACCCCAACCTCCTCAATGCGGCCGAGTCCCGCGACAGTCCGTCGATCACGACGCCACTCATCCCGCGACGAAATGCCTCCGTCCCGAACAACTCGCCCGCCACTGCCCGATCACATCCTCCCGCGGCGACGACCAGGACGTCGCCGACGCCACCGACCTCGAGCGCGCCGATGACCGACATGAGGTCATCGTTGGCGATGGCAGTCACGGCTCGACCGGCCATGCGTCCTCCAAACACCAATGGGCGGATCGCCGGCGACAGCACGCGGAGTTCCTTGTTGGCATCCGAGAGGCTCGCCGTGTCGATGTGTCGGAGCCGCTCCAGCAGATCCGTGTCGGCGGGTGATGGTCCGGAAGCTGTGGTCATCGGGGTCCTTCCAAGGTCAGATCTGCGTGGTGCCCGTACCACCTGCCACTGTAAGCAGTTCTCGTTTATCGTGGCCCTTCTTTGGAGAATGTATGAACGCCCGATTTGCCGCCCGAATGAACCACGTGAAGCCCTCCGCGATTCGCGAGTTGCTTCGTTTCGGCGCCGACCCGTCGCTCATCTCCTTCGCCGGTGGCTATCCCGACGCAACGCTCTTCCCCCTCGAACAACTCGATGCCGTGTACAGCCGATCGATACTGGAGCACGGCCGAGACGCACTGCAGTACACGGTGTCCAATGGCTCCCCTCACCTACGCGCCCAGATCGCCGGCAGAATGGCCAATGAGGGCGTTGCGTGCACCGAGGAAAGCGTGCTCGTCCTGCACGGTGGCCAGCAAGGCCTCGATCTCGTTGCCAAGTTGCTCGTCGACAAGGGCGACGTGATCATCACCGAGGATCCGACGTTCCTGGGTGCACTCATCGCTTTCAACCCGTTCGAACCGACCTACCGGTGCGTGGGAATGGACGACGAGGGGATGGACACCGACGCGCTCGAACGCGAGTTGGAGGCACACCCCGGCACCAAGTTCATCTACACGATCCCCGACTTTCACAACCCGACCGGCGTCACGATGTCGCTCCGCCGCCGCCGCCACCTCGTCGAATTGGCCAATCGCTACGACGTCATCATCCTCGAAGACGGTCCGTATCGCGAGACGCGCTACGAAGGAACGTCGCCGCCCACCATCAAGAGTCTCGATACCGAAGGTCGGGTGATCTACCTCGGCAGTTTTTCAAAAGTCCTTGCGCCAGGGCTACGGCTCGGATGGGCCATCGCCTCGGTCGACATCATCGAGCAACTCGGTCTGTTGAAACTCGCCGCCGACACTCAGTGCAGCACCCTCAACATGGCGGCGGTCTCGCTGTACCTCGACAGCTACGACATCGAGAGCCACATCGACACGATCCGTCGGGTTTATCTCCACAAGAAGAACCTCATGCTCGACGTCATTCGAGCGCAGCTTCCCGACGACGTCACATTCACCGATCCGCAGGGTGGATTGTTCACATGGCTGACATTCCCTGAACGTTTTGACACCGAGGTCTTCATGCGCAATCACGCGCTACCACAGGAGAAGGTTGCGTATGTGCCGGGCGCTTCGTTCTTCCCTCTCAGCGCTGAAGCGAACCATGCCCGACTGAGCTACTCGACACAACCCGACCATCGCATCGTCGAAGGCATCTCACGACTTGGCTCTGCTCTGAAGACCGCGATGGTGGCATTGCCGGCCTAACGCCCGGGCGCCATAGCGGCGACCCGTAGCGAGCGGCCCGCGGCGACTTCGCTGATCACTCCGTTGGCGAGGACCGGCACGGGTTCCCCCGATTCGACGGTGACCGTGGCGCCCTCGGGATCGACCGCGATCGCGATGTCGCCGCCGCGCCGATGCAGCCGGAAGCGCATTGCCTTCCAGCCGGCCGGGAGGCGCGGTGCGATTCGGACGTGGGGCCCGGAGTCGCGGACGCCGGCGAACCCGTGCACCAAACAGGCCCACACCCCGCCGACGTTGGCGATGTGGGCGCCGTCGACCGTGTTGCCGTGGGTGTCGGCGATGTCGAGGAACAACGATTCGCGGAAGTAGTGCAGCGCCAGGTCGCTATGGCCGACCTCGGCGGCCATGATCGCCTGTACGCACGCCGACAGTGACGAGTCGCCGGTGGTGATCGGGTCGTAGTAGTCGAAGTTGCGACGTTGCAGGTCGGCGGCGAACTCGTCGCCGCGCAGGAAGTTGACCAACACGACATCGGCCTGCTTGAGCGCCTGGTGGCGGTAGATCACCAGTGGGTGGAAGTTGAGCAGCAGCGGGTACTTGTCGTCGGGCGTACCCGCCCAGTCCCAGGACTCGTGGCCGAGGAAGGCGTCGTCTTGGGGATTGATGCCGAGCTCGGCGTCGTACAGCACGCACATGGAGTCTGCGGCGCGCAACCACGCTGCAACCTCGTCGTCGCCGAGACCGGTTGCGGCCCCGAGCGATCGGTGCGCGTCGGGGTCGTCCGACCGCAGCCGGGTCACGACATCGGCCGCGAACCGCAGCGTGAAGCGGGCCATCACATTGGTGTAGAGGTTGTCGTCGACAACCGCGGTGTACTCGTCGGGACCGGTCACGCCGTGGATGTGGAACACGGGCGGATCGTCGTGATCGTAGAAGCCGAGATCGGCGAACAACCGCGCCAGCTCGACGAGGATCTCGGCGCCTTCGCCGCGGAGGAACTCGGTGTCGCCGGTGGCGGTGACATAGCGATCGATCGCGTGGGCCACATCGGCGTCGATGTGGTACTGGGCGGTACCGGCCGGGTAGTACGCCGAGGCCTCTTCGCCGTTGATCGTCCGCCATGGGTACAGCGCCCCGCGCTGAGTCATCTCGATCGCCCGTTGACGCGCCAGGGGCAGGGTGCGATGACGGAAGTGGAGCAGGTCGCGGGCCGCGTCGGGATTGGTGTACGCAAGGAGCGGCACCATGTAGACCTCGGTGTCCCAGAAGTAGTGGCCGTCGTAGCCGGCAGCGGTGACCGCCTTGGCGGCGATGCCCCGCCCGCCGATCTGGGCCGAGGCCTGGGCCATCTGGAAGAGATTCCAGCGGATCGCCTGCTGAGCCTCCTCGTCGCCGTCGACGGCGATGTCGGTACGTGCCCAGAACCCGTCGAGCCAGGCCTGCTGCTCGTCGACCGCTGGCTGCCAACCGGCTGCCTCGGCAGAATCGAGCGTGCTTCGGCAGCGGTCGGCGAGCTCGTCGACCGAAACCTCGCCCGACGCCTCGGGAACCTGGCTGGAGCTGTGGTAAGCGACGTACTTGGTGAGCGTGATCGTGTCGCCCGCCGTGGCGTCGAGACGCATCGTCGTCGCGGCGCGATCGCCGGCGACCTCCGTGGCGGACACAACTTCGCCGCCAGCGGCGACCGTGTGGCGGTACGCGGCCACGATCGTCATCGCGCTGCCGACGCAGCGATAGCCGAGCGAGACCGTGCCGCCACCCGCCGAGCCGGCGTCGGGGTGGGTCTGCAGCACCGGCTCGAGAACGCGCCGATCGAAGATGCGCCCGCCTCGCGGGTCGGCCTTCTCCCGTCCGGCGGCGCGGGTGGCGACGTCTTGGCGGTTGACGAGCTGCGATGCGATGGTGAGCGCCGCCGGAGCATCGAGCAGTTCGAGCGACAGGCGCAGCACCGCCAGATGTCGGTGCTCCAAGCTGACGAGCCGCTGCGAAACGACCCGCACCCGGCCACCGGCGCGCGTGTGCCAGATCAGCTCCGAACGCAACACCCCCGTGCGGAAGTCGATCTCCCGCCGGAAGTCGCTCACCTGCGACCGATCGGGATGATCCGGCGCCAGACGCAACACCTCGTCACCGACCGTGACCTCGATCGCCTTCGCCTCGGGCGCATGGAGCATCGACTGGCCGGTGCGAGCCAACGCGAATGCTGTCTCCGGGTACACGATCGGAAACGTCTCGTGGAACCCGTTGACGTACGTGCCCGACGACTCCGGATCGGGTGCCCAATCGCCACGCAACCCGAGATAGCCGTTACCTGTCGCGAACAGGGTGCCGGTCAGGCCGCCGTCGTCGAGACCGAGGCTGGTCTCCACCAGCCGCCACGCGTCGATCGGGAACCGCTCGCGGTCGATCGCGATCGTGCTGGCCTGGCGCGTCATGGGAGGGTCTCTTCGAGATCGTCGACGACCATGTCGGCCCCGGCTGCGGACAACGCTTCCCGGTTGCCGCCGCGGTCGACCCCGAGCACGAGGCCGAAGTCGCCGGCGCGCCCGGAAGCGACCCCCGAGATGGCGTCCTCGACGACAACGGCCCGGGCTGGTGCGACGCCCAGCCGCTCGGCAGCATGGAGATACATCGCGGGTGCCGGCTTCCCGTCGAGATGCTGCTCGACAGCGACGACTCCATCGACAACGGTGTCGAACCGATCGGCGATGCCGGCCGCCTGCAACACCGAGACGGCATTCTTCGACGACGACACGATCGCGCTCGGAACGCCGGCGCGGTCGAGCGCGTCGACCACCCTCATCGTTCCCGGGTACGGCTTGATCCCTTCGCGGGCGAGCACGGCGTTGAACGTCTCGTCCTTGCGGTTCCCCATTGCACAGATCGTGTCGTCGCCCGGCGGATCGGACGGATCTCCCCACGGCAGGTCGACACCCCGTGCGGCGAGAAACGTACGCACACCCTCATAGCGTGGCCGGCCGTCGACGTATTTGAGATAGTCGCTGTTGTCGAAGCCCCACCTCGCGAACAACTCGGCCCAGGCCCGCTCGTGCACCTCGGCGGTCGGCGTGACGACCCCGTCGAGATCGAACAGCACCGCTCCGAACGAAGGCCAGTCGACGATTCTTGCGCGTGCTCACAAATCCAGCGTAAACGTCATGAGGTGGGCGGGACATCCCGGACGCCACCGAAGGTCGCCAGCACTCGGCGAAGGAGCGCAGCACCATTCCGGCCGACCATGTCTGCATCGTCCACCCGTCGTGAGGCCTGCTCGACGGAGAACAGTCCGCGTTCGAGGCAATCTCGCACCATCTCTTCCAGGTGCTCCGCGCTGACCTCGGGCGCCAAGTCGATGACGGTGCGCAAGGCAGTCGTACATGGGAGGCCGTCCACCGTGGTGATGTCGGTCTCCGGGATGTCGTCACGATGGATGATGACCTCGTGCCCATCGATCCACGTCCGTTCGATGAGCAACCCATTGCCGTCCACACCCATCGGTTCGGTGAGCAGCCCGTCGTCACTGTCGGGCCCGTCCTCGTCGAACAGACACCCGCACGAGAGCAGTCTGGCCGCCGCAGGCCGGGCATCTCTGGAGGTCGCAACCGGGATGGTGCCAGCCCCCGCGGCGGACGCCGCAGTCCCCGCACTGGGCGCTGCGTGTTTTGGGGCCGGATTCGTCACCGAAGGGAACCATGAGGAACCGACGCCCCTGCCGATGGAAGGCGTCGACACTGCACGAGACGGCCGTCATCATCTCCCGATTGCACCATTCGCAGACGCTCATCGGACCACCTCCGGCAGGTCGTCGTCTTCTGGCAGATGCGGTTGATCACTGTGCATGGAGCAGCCCCTTGGTCGATCGATGGATCTGACGGGGACCGCAGTCCCGAGGCGCAGCACGGCGCTGCCGGGAACATATCGCCGGCGAGTCGCAGTTCGCACCGCTTTGATCAAGATGAGCGTCTGTCGGGGAACTACGCGGAACCTTGGTCGCGGACAACCCACTGCTCGAGCCCCGCCATCAGGTCCGCCGGAACATCAACACCGTTGCGCTCAGCGTGCTGACGATTGGCGAGCCGGCGATCACCCGGCAGGCGGACGCCTGGCTGGGCAGCCATGGCGGCGAACTCGACCTCCAACCGATCAACGAATCTGCCGCCAGTCGTCGCCGTCGGGTCGATCGCCAAGATCACTTGACCGACGTCGGGTGGACCGCCCTCGTTGCCGCCGAATCCCGACGCCTCGAACGAAAAGTTCGAGCCGGTCACGCCACCACCCAGGATGTCGACGAGCAATGCCAGCGCCGAGCCCTTGTGACCGGCTGCCGGGGCCATCGATCCGGCCAACGCAGCGTGCGCATCGGTGGTCGGACGACCCGCAGCATCGAGCGCCCAACCGAGGGGAATGTCTTGCCCTGCTTGCGCGGCCGCGTTCACCTTGACCCAGGCCACGGCCGACGTGGAGAGGTCGGCCACGACTGGCGCGCCGTTCTGGCGCGGCGCCGCCCAGGCGATCGGGTTGGTGCCGAAGAACGGAACCGCGCCGCCGTAGGGCGCCATCGCGGCCGACGAGTTGGCGAACATCACGCTGACGAGCCCCTCGTCGGCCAGACGCTCGACGAACCACCCGAGTACGCCGGCCGAGTACGAATGGGAGATGCTGAGGATGCCGATCCCACAGGTTCGGGCCGCGTCGACCAGTGGCCTGCGGCCGGCTTCGAATGCCGGATGAGCAAAGCCGTGACGGGCGTCTACCAGCACCGTTGCCGGCCGAGGAGTGGTCACGAGCGGAACGGCGTCGCCGGCCACTTTCCCACAGGCGACATGGTCGCAGTAGGTCGGGAGGTACCCGAGACCAACCGGTCGGATTCCGTCGGCCTCGGCATCGCGGATACTGCGGGCCGTCGGACCGGCTTGTGCCGTGCTGGCGCCGGCGGCCCTGAGAACGCGAGAGCTCAGCGCCTCGACCTGGTCCAGCGTCAACGTGGTCGACGAGGTGTCGATCAACGGCCGAGGCCTCTGCGACTTCGCATGCGGACCACGCTAATGCCGAGGGTACGGTCGACAAGATGAGTGCTCGAACGATCGAACGGATCACCGCGTGGATGGTCCACCTGCCTTACGTCGAGGGTACCTACCGGATGTCGGGCGACCGCATCACCACTGGGATGGACGCACTCGTCGTGCGTCTCGTCGCCGATGACGGCACGGTGGGAATCGGCGAGTCCGGAACGATCGGCGTCACGTACGACGCTGCGTTTCCTGGCGGGCAGCGCGCCGCGCTCGACCTGCTGGGGCCGGGAGTGATCGGCTGCGATCCGCAATCGCCGCAGTCCGTCGCCAGGTCGATGCACCGCGCCCTGACCGGTCACCCCTACGCCAAGGCCGGCATCGACATGGCCTGCTGGGATCTCGCCGCCGCGCCTTGCCGGCGTTCCCCTCTGGCAACTCCTCGGCGGTGACGATCCTGGGGCGACTCCGCTCTACCGTCCAGTCCAGGGGGCAACGCCAGAGGATGCTGCGACCAAGGCGGGCGAACGTATCGCTCAGGGCTACCCGCGCCTGCAGGTCAAGGTCGGCGACGACCCACTGGTCGATGCGGCTCGTGTCCTCGCGGTGCGCGCCGTCGTCGGGCCGGACGTGCCGATCTACGCCGATGCCAACTGCGGCTTCCTGCTCGGCGCGGCTCGTGCGTTCGTCCGGGCGCTCGGGCCCGACGGCGCCGGCATCCATCTCGAGCAGCCGTGCGCAACCATCGATGACTGCATCGCGTTGCGCAGCATCTGGGGTGGGCCGATGGTGCTCGACGAGTCGATGGTGTCGCTCGGTGCGCTCCTGGCCGGCCACCGCTCCGGAGTCGTCGACGGCATCACCATCAAGCTCGCTCGGGTCGGCGGGATCACTCCGGCCAAGCTCATGCGCGACGTCGCGGTCGAACTCGGGTATCGCCGTCACCATCGAGGACGCCGGCGGAGGCGACCTCGTCACCATGGCGTTCGCCCACCTGAACGGGTCGACCCCAACTCGCTATCGAGCCCACTCCGTCGACTTCGGCAACTGGGTCACCTCGTCGCCGGTCAGCGGTCCGGTTTCACGGCACGGCGGATTCCTCGTCCCCCAGTCGGACGAGCCGGGCTTGGCCATGGTCTTGATCGAGGATCAGCTCGGCGAGCCGGTCTTCGACCTGACGGCCAGCGGTTGACCGCCCACCCTCCATCGTCGAGGCAAGTCACGGCATGTCCGGTCGCACCGGAGATTCCGTGACTTGCCTCCCGTCACCCGTGGCAGAGTAGTCGCCGTCCGTGTCTGCGACGTCGGAGCGAGGAGATCGAGCGTGGTAGAGAGATTCGAAGTCCACCGACTGATCCCGGCAAGTGCCAACGCGATCTTCAAGGTGCTGAGTGATCCCGCCGGGCAGGTCGCCATCGACAGCTCGGGGATGCTGATGTCGAGCACAGGCGGGCCGGTGTCCGCGGTCGGGGACACGTTCGTAGTCCACATGGACCGCGAGGCGCTGCACGACGTGCCGCTCGAGCTGTACGACGTGACTGTGAGCATCACCGCTTTCGAAGCAGACAGACATATCGAATGGACGATCCTCTCCACGTTCCTCAACCCGCAGATCGGGCACGTCTACGGGTACACGCTCGAGCCCTTCGACGGTGGCACATCCGTCACCTCCTACTACGACTGGTCACGGATCGACCCGGTGTGGCGGGAACGAGCCATCTTCCCGATCTTGTCCGAGAGCTACTTGAGGGCGACCCTCGGAATCCTCGCCCGTACCGTCGCTCCCGGCATGCCACGCCCAATTCGCTCGCAGGGATCGCCCGGTGAGGTTGCTCGATGAGCGAGAACCTCCGCCTGTACACGACAGTCATGTTCGGTCTCGAGCAGACGCTGGCTCGCGTGCCGGCGAGCGCGTGGGACCGGGCGTCGCCCTGTGCGGAATTTCGTGCACACCTGGGACATCGCCAGCGGGCAGGAATCGAGCCGCACTTCGATCCTGATGTCGTGTCGTTGATCCTCGCCGACTATCCCGAGCGCCGACATGACCACCCTGCGAGTGCCACAGCGCTACGACGATGAACGATCGATCACCGACGACACGGATGAACTCGACCGACTGATCGCGTTCACCGGCCACGACCCCCAGTGGTCTGCGGGCTGATTCACCACCGCCGACGAAGCGAGTCACGAGATGTCCGGTTGCACCGGAGATTCCGTGACTTGCCTCCCGTTGTCGACCGTGCTCGCGAGACTGGCAGGGGAGCCGACTCGAATGATCTGTGGCGCTTGTCAGCGGTCGGCGATCTCGGCGAGCACCACTTCCTCATTGTCAACCACGTCCACGACCGGTTGGTCCGCCATATGGACATCTACGATCTCGATGATCTGGAGATGCCGCGCTCGCCCGCTTCGAGGAACTTGAACACGCCGATAGTGCGGGCTGGGTTCCAGCCCTCCGCGGCCGCCCACTCGATCGCGACGTCGAGTTCGGCTCTGATCGCCTGGCGATAGGTCGTCGCAGCCATCCGAACCCAGATTACGCACTCGCCGCGGCGGCCCACCCGGACACGCCGACGATACGCAGCACCAGCACTCGAGCGAATGGCTGGTCGCGGTACTGCGAATACCGCCCGGCCAGCCGCGTCGCCAGGGCCGCCGAACGTCCGGCGTCGGAGTCGCCCTGCCAACGCAGTTCGGCTCGCACCCACCACAGCCGCAGCCAGTCGTCGGGATCCCAGTGCTCGGCCAGCAGCGTGGCCCGCGGGTCGGTCTCCAGGTTCTGCTCCCGCTGCAGCCGGAACGACGTCTTCGGCTTCACCCGGTCGACGGGCACACCCACAAAGCCGTCGTCGTCCACCACGTACACGACGGGCACGGCATCGACGCCCCGCTCAGGATGCACGGTGCACAGGATCCCGTGGTCGTGAGCCGCCAGCCGGGCGCACGCCTCCTTCTCGGCAAGCCTCATCGTGTGATGGTAGGTCGTGAAACGACGCGCTGTCTTCGGCGGCCGATGCCGACCGGCGTTACGCTCCGGCGGTGGTCGAGCAATCGCGTTCCCAGGACGTGATGGTTTCGTTCGAGGCCGCGACGGTGCGATGAACGTCGCCGTGTGGGTCGAGCGCAACGGAATCACGCGACCCCACGACCCGGCGGTGGCTGACGGCGAGCGCGTCCATGCCAGACTGGGGTGCGTTCGCCACCCGGACGGCCGGCGCCGCCGCTGGGCTGCGCGACGACTTCGGCCTGGCACCCGGTGACCGCGTCGCCATCGTCATGCGCAACCGGCCCGAGTACGTCGAGGCGCTGTTCGCCATCTGGCGCGCCGGCCTCGTGGCCGTGCCGGTCAACGCCCGCCTCCACCGCGACGAGATCGCCTACATCCTCGACCACAGCGAGTCGGCCGTGGTCGTGACCGACGCGGACCATGCCGGCGACGTCGAGTCGCTGATCGGCACCGTCGCGTCGCTGCGGGTGGCGGTGGTGGCACCCGGCGAGCGGTGGGACCTGCTGACCGCGTCGACGCCAGCGTCGCTCGTCGACCGGCAACCGCAGGATCCGGCGTGGCTGTTCTACACGAGCGGCACCACCGGACGGCCCAAAGGAGCCACGCTCACGCACCGCAACCTGCTCATGGCGTCGCTCAGCTACTTCGCCGACATCGACCCGGTGATGCCGCAGGACTGCATCCTCCACGCCGCGCCGCTGTCGCACGGTTCGGGGCTCTACGGGCTGCCCCACGTGGCCCGGGGAGCGGTGAGCGTCGTGCCGCATTCGGGCGGCGTCGACGGCGACGAGATCGCCGACCTCTTGCGGCGCTGGCCGGGAATGTCGTTCTTCGCCGCTCCCACCATGGTCAAGCGGTTGGCCGGCGACCGGGCCGTCGTCGGCGCCGACCTCACGCACCTGAAGACCATCATCTACGGCGGCGCGCCGATGTACCTCGCAGACCTGGAGGATGCCCTCGCCGTCTTCGGCCCCAGATTGGCCCAGATCTACGGACAGGGCGAGACGCCGATGACGATCACCGCCCTGTCCAAGGCAGATCACGCCAACCGCGAGCATCCCCGGTGGCGGGACCGGCTGCAGAGCGTTGGCGTCCCTCGCACCGACGTGGAGGTCCGCGTCGTCGACGACTCGGACCACGATCTCCCCGCCGGCGAGGTCGGCCAGGTGGTGGTCCGCGGTGACGTGGTGATGGCTGGCTACTGGAAGCAGCCCGAGGCCACCGGCGAGGCGCTACGGGGCGGTTGGCTGCACACCGGCGACATCGGCAGCTTCGACAGCGACGGGTACCTCACGCTGCGCGACCGGTCCAAGGACTTGATCATCAGCGGGGGTATGAACGTCTATCCCCGAGAAGTCGAGGAGGCGCTGCTTCGCCACCCCGGCGTGCAGGCCGCGGCAGTCGTCGGCCGGCCCGACACGGAGTGGGGCGAGACGGTGGTGGCATTCGTGGTGGCCGCCGACGGCGCCGCTCCTCCACCGGTCGAAGACCTCGACCGGACGTGCCTCGACCACATCGCCCGATTCAAGCGACCCAAGGACTACCGATTCGTCGACGCCCTCCCGACCAACAACTACGGCAAGGTCGTCAAGCGCGAGTTGCGCGATCAACTCCGGGCCGAAGCGGAGGAGTAGGGGCCGCGTTGAGCCTTCGAGCGACCTGTTAGCGTCGGCCCCGGTCAGGGTCGGGGGACCCGGACGCGTGTCGCTCGACCTCGCCCTAGGCCGTGGGACCAACTGACGAATGATGAGGAGGCCCTCTCTCATGAAGCTCGCGTTGTACCTGCCGAACTTCCGCGACAAGGTGACCGTCGAGGATCTCGAAGATCTCACCAGGGTGGCCGAGGAACTCGAATTCGACTCCGTGTGGACGCTCGACCGGATCGTCGTCCCGGAAGCATCCGATCGCCAGGAGCTCCAGTACTCGTTCGGCATGATCGAGGGGTTCCCGAAGGCATTACCGGTGTCGGCACGCGGCGAGTTTCTCCAAGGGTGGCCGCTGATCCCCTGGCTCGCGGCGAAGACGACCAAGTTGCGGATCGGCATGAGCATCACCGACACGCCATACCGAGCGCCCGGCGTCCTCGCTGCCGAGATCGCCACCGTCGACCAGCTGTCGAACGGCAGGATCAACGTCGGCCTGGGGTCAGGTTGGATGCCCGAGGAATTCGCCGCTGCGAGCGCCTCGCACATCTTCCCGAAGCGGCACAAGCACGTGCGCGAGACCATCGAGATCATGCAAGGCATCTGGACGAACGACCTGTTCGAGTACCACGGCGAGTTCGCCGACTTCGACAGTTGCGGCTTCGGCGCCAAGCCGGTGCAAAAGCCCCACCCGCCGATCTTCTTCAGCGGTCTCAAGGACCCGAAGCGCTCGGCAAGCCGCATCGCCAAGTACGGCCTTTCGGGCTGGATCGGCATCCAGGACTCGCCCGAGGAGCTCCAGCAGTGGCGCGGCGCCATCCAGCGAGAGCTCGAGGAGCTCGGGAGTGCCCGCTCGATCGACGATCTCGAGATCTGCAGCATGATCTGGTTCGTCATCACCGACGCTGAGACCGATCAGGCGCCGCTGGGCAAGGGCAGCAATCTGCTTGCGGGAACCGCGACGCAGATCACCGACAACCTCAAGCGCTACAAGGAGGCCGGTCTCACGATGCCGCTCCTGTGGCCGCCGTTCGCGGACGTACCGGTTGCCAAGACGCTCGACGACCTCAAGCAACTGAGGGAAGAGATCATGCCCCAGGTCGACGGGATGTAACTCGTGCTGACGCCCTACTAGCCTGGACCTTCGTGGGAGAGGTCGGCACAGACGTCGAGCACACGCAACGGGTCCGCTTCTGCACCGCCCGTGACGGGGTGCACATCGCGTACGCGGTGCACGGCAGCGGGCCGCCACTCGTGATCTCCACCTGCTGGCTGAGCCACCTCCAGTTCGACTGGCAGAGCCCGGTGTGGCGGCATTTCCTCATCGATCTCGGCAAGGTCGCCACCGTCATCCGCTACGACGAGCGGGGCTTCGGGTTGTCGGACCGCGACGTACACGACCACAGCCTCGAATCACGCATCTCCGATCTCGAAGCCGTGATCGACGACGCCAAGATCGACCGGTTCGCGCTGATGGGCATGTCACAGGGCGGGCCGGTGACCATCTCCTACGCACACCGTCACCCCGAGCGGGTTACTCGCCTCCTCTTCTACGGCAGCTACGCCGGGGCCCTGCACAACGCCACGCCGGAAGAGTTGGAGATGCAGGAGGCGTTCGAGCAATTGATCAAGGTCGGCTGGGCACGGCCCGACTCGGAGTTCCGCCGGGTCTTCACGTCGCTGATGATCCCCGATGCCACGTCCGAACAGATGTCGTGGCTCGATGAGCTGCAGCGGGTCTCCACTTCCACCGAGATCGCCGTCGTCTCGCGACGGCAACGAGCGCAGGCCAACGCTGCCGACCTGCTGCCCGAACTGCGGGTGCCGACGCTCGTGCTGCACGCTCGCGGTGACCGAATGAACAACTTTTCCGACGGTCGTTTCCTCGCCTCGGCGATCGACGGTGCGCGGTTCGTCTCCCTGGAGAGTTCGAACCACATCGTGCTCGGTGACGAACCCGCCTGGCCGGTGTTCGTCGACGAGGTGACGAGGTTCCTCGAACCCGATCGGGAAGCGGCTGGCGCACCATCTGTCGACGTGGCGTCGTTGCTGTCGTCGCGCGAACTCGACGTGCTGAAACTCACGGCGCACGGCCGCACCAACGAGGAAATCGCCGGCGAGCTCTTCATCAGCGCACGCACGGTCGAGCGCCATTTGCAGAACGCCTACCTCAAGCTGGGCGTCAGTGGGAAGGCGGCCCGCACCGCGGCGGTCGCCATGCTCCTCGGCGCGACGAACTAGGTCGCGTCCGGCAACGTTCGCCCCGCGCCGCGCCCGTTGATGTCCGGGGCGCGCACACATGCGCGCCGATCGGCGTTCGATGCACCCACCAAGAGATCGGTCGGGCGCGATTTCGGTACGCCCGGTACTCACACCTCACCCAACCAGGGGCAACGGGGTCGATTTCGGTAGTGGGAGTACCGAATCGCCGCCCAACCAACCTTGAGAACAGATGACTGAGCCGGCGACCGCTACGCGTACGCCGCCAATCGAACGCCGGCGCGAGCTGGCACGTTGCGTGGCACCACCGATGCGGCGCACGCCCCGGCTCCTGCACTGTGGTGACATCGCCCGCCCGACGCGCGGGCCCTCACAAGGAGTCACCATGACCATCACCGAAGCGCCAGCGGCCATCGACAGCGGTCCGGAAATCGATCGCGCACTCATCGAACGAGCCGCCGCCTGCGGGCCGACCCTTATCAAGTACGCGGCTGGTCACGACCGGGACGGCACCTGGGTGCACGAGTCGTTCGAGCACATCCGCGATGAAGGCCTGCTGGCGATCGCCGTGCCCACTGAGCTCGGCGGCGACGGCGCAACCATCCGTCAGGTCGCCCTCGTCCAGCGCGAGCTGGCCAAGTACTGCGGGTCGACTGCCCTTGCGTCGGCGATGCATCAGCACGTCACCGCCTTCACCGCCTGGCGGTACGGACGCGGGCTCCCCGGCGCGGAGGCGACGCTGCGCCGCATCGCCGAGGACGGCATCGTGGTCGTCTCCACCGGCGGTGGCGACTACACCCATCCCCGCGGAGCCGCGCTCAAGGTGGAGGGCGGCTATCGCGTGCAGCGGACGCAAGACCTTCGTGAGTCAGTCGCCCGCCGGCACTGTGATGTCAACCATGTTCACCTACGACGATCCCGAGCGCGGGTTGCGGGTGCTCAACATGTCGGTGCCGTTCGCCAGCGACGGCGTGCGCATCGAGACGCACTGGGACACGCTCGGCATGCGCGGCACAGCCAGCAACGACGTCACATTCGACAACGTGTTCGTCCCACACGAGCGCGTTCTCGCCGACCGTCCCCACGGCGAGCTCGACGGCCCGTTGCAGGTGATCTCGAGCATCGGCTTCATCATCATCAGCGCGGTGTACCTCGGAATCGCCGAGGGTGCCTACGAGCACGCGCTCGCGTCGATCGCAGGTTCGCAGCCCTCCACGTTCACACAGCGGCGCGTCGGCCTCATGTCGCATCGCCTGCGCGTGGCCGACTGGGCACTGCAGGGCGCGTTGACCGTCGTTGGTGACAATCCTGCGCCGTCCATGGAGACGGTCGCCGCGGTGATGGCTGCCAAGCGGGAGATCGCGCTTGCTGCGATCGAAGTGTGTGACCTGGCCATGGACGTGGGTGGTCGCAACGGCTTCGACCGCGGCTCACCCATCGAGCGCGCCTATCGCGACGTGCGCGCCGCAAAGTTCCACCCGTTCGACCCTGAACTGACCCTCGTCCACGCCGGACGACTCGCGCTCGGAATGTCGACCGAGCGTCCCGACGAGTGGGGTGCGTGATGAACACCCACCACACCGACGTCGTCGTCGTCGGTGCCCGCGCCGCCGGCGCGGCCACGGCGATGCTCTTGGCTCGGGCCGGTCTCGACGTGACCGTCGTCGACCGCTCCCGCCAGGGCAGCGACACCTTGTCGACCCATGCGCTCATGCGCGGCGGGGTCATCCAGCTCCATCGCTGGGGACTGCTCGACCACGTCAAGGCGGCCGGCACCCCGGCAGTGCGGCGCGCCACCTTTCATTACGCAGCGGCGAGCACGGTGGTCGACATCAGCCCGAGTGATGGCATCGACGCGCTCTATGCACCGCGCCGCACCGTGCTCGACCCGCTCCTCGCGGCCAGCGCCGAGACATCTGGCGCCAACGTCTGGTTCGGGTTCACGGTCACACACCTCCTCCGTGACGAGCGCGGCCGGGTGACCGGTCTGGTGGGCACCGACCGGCTCGGCCGGCACACGACGATCCGCGCCCGCTTCGTCGTGGGCGCCGACGGCCTGCACTCTGTCGTTGCCGAGCAGGTCAATGCCCCGGTCGAGCGCACCGGCCACGGCGCCGGCGGCTACTTGTACCGTTACTGGTCGGGTGTCGACACCGACGGTTACGAATGGGTGTTCCGCCCGGGCGCTGCCGCCGGGGTGATCCCCACGAACGCCGGACTCACATGCGTGTTCGTTGGTTCGACGCCCGAGCGCGTCGCCGCCCGGGAGCCCGACGTGTACAGCACCCTGCTGGCGCAGGCTTCACCTGCCGTGGCCAGCCGTGTCCTCGCCGGCCGACCGGAAGGCCGCACGCGGCAGTTCCTCGGCCGACCCGGCTTCATGCGCCGACCATGGGGAGCCGGTTGGGCCCTCGTCGGCGACGCTGGCTACTGGAAGGACCCGATCAGCGCCCACGGCATCACCGACGTGCTGCGCGACGCCGAGTTGCTCGCGGGCGCCATCGTCGGCTCGCTCGGCGCGGTCGAGACCACCGACGAGAGATCTTGGATGCGCTCCTACCACGAGCTGCGCAACCGGCTGTCGAGCGATCTGTTCACCATCACCGACCGGATGGCGACACCGGGATGGACCGACGAAGACATCGGTGGCATCCTTCGCTCGCTGAGCACGGCAATGGCCGATGAAGTTTCCGTTCTCGCGGAGCTCGGGCCATGGCCGCGAGCACTCGCCTCGACCGGAGTGGGGTGCAGATGAACGGCACCGGATACCTCCCGACTGCCAAGCCGTCGACCGATTTCGACGAGGAGGCACGGAATGAAGAGGAGCGCCTCGGTTTCGTCATGAACGCGACCCGGCTGTGGGCACATCTGCCCCACGCCAAGCAGTCGCTGTTCGACCTCATGGAAATGGCCGCTGGTGGCGCGTCGCTCACCTACCGGCAGCGCGCCGTGCTCGTCACCGCGACAGCCACCAGCCTGGGCGACCCGTACTGCTCGCTGGCGTGGGGTTCGCGACTCGCCGGCAACGCCGGCGTCGACGTGGCAACCAACGTTCTCCGCAAGGAACAGGACCTACTCGCCGACCCGGACCGAGTGCTGGCCGAGTGGGCCGGCAAGGTGGTCGACAACCCGACAGGGACCACCAAGCACGACATCGATCTGCTCCGCGCGGCCGGGTTCTCCGACGACCAGATCTTCGCCCTCACCGTGTTCGTCGTGCTCCGGGTGACGTTCTCGATGGTCAATGATTCCCTCGGGGCCAGCCCCGACGACGCACTCGTCGAACGGGCACCGGAGGAGGTGCTGCAAGCGATCGGGCTGCGAAGGCGGTGACCGGAGCATCGGATTGCTTCACGGACGCGACGGTTGGCGATCGAACTTGTCGTCATAGGTTTGTCGGACGTGCTGGATGTCGTCGTCCAGGACGCCGGCATTTCCGCACCCTTGGGCGACGAGGCGGGCCTGCCGATGCAGCTCGGTCGTTCGCGATTCGAGGCCCGCTGCGCCGAGGGACTCGATCAACGACTCGAGTGTGGCCAGCAGGTACAGGCACACGCTGGGGTGTGCCGCGCCGGCCCGGCGCGGTTCGTCGTAGGCGATCTGGATGAGCTCGCGATGCGACGGCTGCTGCGCCATCACCACGCAGCGGGAATCGTCGATCAGCACCGCCGGCGGCGGGTCGTGGCGAAGCAGTTCGGACAGCACGGCAGCGGTGTGGAAGATCGCGTCCTGCGCGGTGGTCGGGTCGTTGATGCCCGGCGAGAGCGCTTTGACGGTGACGTCGACGAGCTGGCGGAGACCGTAGGTCACGTCCTGTTGCATGGTGCGGGTCTCGCCGATCACGAACACGGCGCGCAGATCGACTCTCGAATTCGGCGACGTCGACCGCCGGCGAGAGGGTGATGAGACGGCTCTGCTCGATCACATAGCGGCCGGCGTACGTCTCGACGCGTGCGGTGGAGCCGTCTGGGAGGCCGGCGAGCAGCGCGTGCGGTGTCGATCTGTTGGACCCATCCGGAACGGTCGGCCCGGATCACGGTCGTCGGATCGGCGGGCGGCGGCGGGACCGCCTCGTCGGCGATCGCGTCGGGCTCGGCGAGTGTCCATTCGGCACGGATCTGCTCGGTGGCTTCGCGGCGGATCCGCTCGAGGATCTCGCTGACGTCCATGGCGTGCGCGCTGTGGTTGATGAACGCGACGATCGCCAGGATCGTGGCGATGCCGAGCACGACCGCGACCGCGACCGAGATGTTCGGGATGACGGGGTCTCCGCCGGGATCGAGCGCGGAGCGGACCGAGCGCAGCACCACGACGCAGTAGGTGAACGTTCCGACAACCAGCGCCATCACCCGCTTGTTGAACGGGTCGCGGAACAGGGTGTGGACGACGCGTGGCGAGTACTGGCTCGAGGCCAGTTGGATGATCAGCAGCGACACCGAGAAGGCGATCCCGGCGAAGGAGATCGTCGCCCCGGCGATCACACCGAGCAGGGTGCGGGCGCTCTCGACCGTCGAGGTGAACCCGAGCGGGAGGCTGTCGAGTGTGGTGTCGACGTGACGATCCACGGCAAGTCCGACGACGCCGAGCACGGCGGCCGCGATCACGGCGAGCATCGGGACGAAGAACAGGCTCGAGCGCAGACGCTCGAGCAGCGAGCTCAGGCGCAGGTTCACCGGCGCCCTGCTCGAGTCACCATCGCATCGTCGCCGCCAACGGGCCCTCCATCATCGCCAGGTTGGGGACGACGAGGATCTCGGCGTCGGTGGCGAGGGCGGTGACGATTGCTCGATCGACGAGGCGAGCACCGTCGAGCCAGATCGGGTCGGCCTGATGTCCCGACGTTGCGTCGTCGTGGACGAGCAAGGTGTCGACGCGACCTTGACGGAGCGCCGCGACGATCGCGTCCGTGTCGATCGATGCGGTGCCGTTGGCCTTGCCGGCGCGGACGAGTTCGGCGGCGGCGGTCACCCGCTCGGCGACGATCGTCGAAACCAGCCGGACAACCTCGCCGGCGATGCCCGCCGGTGACCCGGCGTCGATCCTGACCGTGATCCCGGCGACGTCGGCAGGGAGCGATCCGAGGATGAACATCTGGGCGCGGATGTCGCCCGCCACCGCGATCAGTTGTGCATCGACCTTGCGGGCAAGCGTTGCGATGGCATCGGCGACCTGGCGGGCGTTGTCCTCCCAGGTGTTCTCGGCGCGCTGCTGGAACCGGTGCTGGGACCATCCGCCGGCCCGACCGCGATGGATGTGCACGGTCGCTCCGTCGACGCTTTCGGTTGCCAGCACAGTGCCGCCGTCAAAGGCGGTCAGATCGGCGCCGGTGCGGTCGGCTTCGACGACGACATGGGCAATGACCCGTTGCCTGGCCTCGAGCACGGTGGCCCACCGAGGCAACGGCCCTTCGTGAACGGTCGTTGCCGAGACCGGTTCGTCGAGGGCATCGATCAGCGTCGATCCGTGGCGAGCATGGACGATCACCAGCGACGCACTGTCGCCGTGGCGCTGGCCCCGCACGAGTTCGTCGAGTTGTTCGAGCTCGTCGTCGTCCCAGGTGTCGGAGAACTGGCGTCGAGCGTTTCGCCATTCGATCTCGAATCGAGCTTGTGCGTCGTCGAGACTGCTCGGCGTCGGAATCGTGATCGTGACGAACCAATCAGACTCCTTGGTCACGGCCCGCAGATCATCGTGGGATGTCATCGAGCCCATCACGACCCCGTTGCCGGATCGGAGCACGCTGCGGCCATCACCGGAACAGTGCCCAATTTCTCCGCAACCGAAACCAAGCGCTGTTGCAGTCATGTCACAATCGGGTCACACCACGTAGTGTCGCGTGATGAGATCGAGTCGGCGAGCTGTAGCACTCTGTGGACTGGCGCTGCTGGTGGCCTGCAGCGAGAGCGGATCGGTGTCGTCGACCAGATCGGTCGACAACGGCACAGCATCGTCCGCCGACTCGTCCGCTGCCGAGGCGGCCGGCGACGAAAAGCTCGACGCCGCTGCAACTGCGCGGGCATCGGAGGTGTTGGCCATGGGCCAGGCCGATCGCGACGCAGCCTTGGCCACGGCCGGCATGGAGCTCGAGCTGCTCGTTGCCGAGCAGTCCGGTCTACAAGAGGCATTGGGTGGTCGGGAGCAGACTCAGGCGGCGCTGGTCGCGGCATGGAATCCACTCGTCATCGCCGCGCAGTCCACCAGCACCATCCCGATTTCGCTCGGCCTTCGGCGATCGGCTCCAGAGGCGCCAAGTCTGGGAGAGGGCCTCTTCGGCGGCGCGCTGCTCGTCGCCCTCGGCGCCGAAGCGGCGGTCGGGGCGACCAACGATCTGAAGCCCGGTCCTCCCGTCAGCGAGTCGAGCGGGAACGGGTTCACCGTCTCCGGTTCGCAGAACAGTGCCGAGCTCACCTACTCGGGCACGCACACCGACTCCGACACCGGAGTCACGACCAAGCTCGCGGCACGGGCCACGGTGGTGCCGTGCCCGGACGTCAACGGCAAGTTCCAAGCGAGCGGCGAGATGGATGTCACTGCGTCCAAAGGCTCGGCCAGCCAGCACGGCACGCTGGAGGTCAACATCGCCGGACAGGTGGACGACGACGCGCAACTGGTGAGCTCCGACCTCGACTATCGCATGCAGTGGTCGAAGACGAGCGGTGGATCGGGTGCCTTCGTCGACGTCTCCGTCGGGCTGGCGGCCGCAGGTGGATCGACCTCTACGGTGAACCGTACGGGCGGCGCGGTCACCGCAGAGCTGACGGGGTCGGCGGTCGTCGGGGGAATGCTCTATGCGGTGATGTTGAAGCACTTCCTCGAGGAGGCTGCGAAGAAGGGCTGGGAATCGGGCCGTTGCGTGCAGCTCAACGTGACCCCGGATCCGGCCCCGAAGGACATGATCCCCAGCAGCACAGCCGAGATCACTGCCCAGCCACGCAGCAAGATCGACGGCAGCGCGACCGGTGGCACGGTCACGGCGACGCTGACGTCGGGCGGCTCCAGCGTCGACCCGAGCGCGTCCCCGGTGCAGGCCGACGCCAACATGACATACACGGCCAATGCCGAGCCCAACAACCACGGCACGGTGTCGTTCGAGGCACGTTCGAAGCGCGGTGTCGCCAAGGCCGAGATCACCTTCGAGACTCGCGGGCCGGCCTCGTATCAGATCGTCGGTGGCGCCGGCGACTTCCAGGTCAACAATGCGGTCTGCGACATCATGAAACCGTTCACGCTCTCGGGGGGCGGCTTCACGGCGTCCTACACCGGTGGGCTGTCGGGCAGCCACAGCTACACCGGCCCGTTCAATGCGACGGGCGGCGGCACGTACACCATCACGCTGCCCGACGGACCTGGGAACCCGGGTTCGATGCACAGCCAGGGCGAGGGCTCGGTGGAGACCCCGCTCGGCGTGTTCTCGAACAGCGGCGAGGAGGAGTTCACGTTGACTCCCATCACGGGCTGCATCGAGGACGGCTGAAGGACTGGCATGGGATGGTATGAGCACCACCGAGTAGTGGGCTCGGGCGAGTGCTCGACGTGACCGCTCATGGGGGGACCCCGCTCGTCCGCGTCGACGACCGCCGGGGGCACATCGCCGAGCTCGACGGCCTGCGAGCGATCGCCGTCATCCCGGTGATCGCCTACCACTTCGGCGCATCGATCAACGGCGGTGCAGGCGTCACCGTGTTCTTCGCGCTGTCGGGCTACATCGTCACGACGGTGCTGCTTCGCGAGCACGAGCATCGGGGCACCATCGACCTGCGCGGCTTCTACGTCCGCCGGCTCCGGCGGCTGCTTCCCGCCTCGACGATCGTGGTGATCGCCACGGTGCTCGTGGGCCGAGCGATGCAACGACCATCGATCTTTCGACAAGCGGTCGCCGCGCTCACCTATTGGGCCAACGTCGAGCGATACACGAGTCACTACTCGTACGGACGGACCACGTACGCGCCGCTCGAGCACTACTGGTCGTTGGCCATCGAGGAGCAGTTCTACCTGTTGCTGCCCATCGTTTGCATCCTGATGCTTCCGCTCGGCAAGCGACTCTTCGCGTCATTGACCACCATCTGCCTCATCGCCTCCGCCGCGTTCGCGTACCTGCACCGCCACGACCCGCAGATGTACTTCCACACCGGGGCACGAGCCTGCGAGCTCCTTGCCGGCGTGGTGTTGGCACTCGTCGGGATCCGGCTTCCGTCGTGGCTCGGCGTCGTCGGGCTGACCGGCCTCCTGGCGGTCTTCGTCGGAGCTGTCTCTCCTCCCCACATCGTTGTCGCACTACTCGCTTGCGTGGTCATTGCCGGCCGGCCACGGGTTCTCGCGGCGAGCCCGCTCGTTGTCATCGGCACGTACAGCTATGGCTTGTATCTCTGGCATCCACTCGCAGCGCTGATCTCGGACCAGCTGGTCATCCGGATCGCCGTTACCGTCGCCGCCACGATCCTGTCGTTCCACCTCGTCGAGTTCCCGATTCGCCGCACGTTGAAGACCGCTCCAGCGATGGCGGCGATGGCACTGGCGAGCATCACGGCCGTGGTCGTCATCGCCCTTCCCGAAGACTCGACCCCGTCGTTCCTCGCGACGGCGTCGGTCGAGGCGGCGGCGCCGGTCCTCACAACGGTCAGCCCGACGAGCCAGCCCGTGCCGGAACCGGTACCTGCGGCATCAGTTGCTCCTCCGACGACGATGGCGACCCCTCCGCCGAGGCCCATTCGAATCTCCGGCGCCGGCGACTCCACGCAGATGTTCGCCGACGCGGCATGGCAGGCGTGGACGGCAAAGTATCCCGACGCCGTCACCTGGGTGACGCCGCCGGAAGCGATCGCCCCGTGGACCTCGGGCGCCGACTCGTGGATCCGCGACGTCGCCGTCGGTGCGGGCCTGTCCGTTGCCCCACGACGGGCCGCAAGGTGGCATCGATCGCCAAGGGTGCCCGCTGATCTACGACCTGAAGATCCGCCCGACCACCGACTGGAAGGGCGGGTTCTTCGACACGGCCAAGCTCCATTCGTCGATGCCGGTCAGCTCCTGCGACTGGCATCTCTGGATACCGCCCGCCCTGGCCCAGATGCACCTGGACATCCTCATCGTGTCGTGGGGGGTGACCGATATGTGGGAGTACCAGATGCCCGACGGCCATACTGCCCACATCGGGCAACCCGACTTCGACGAACTGCTCGCCCGACGAATGGCGGAGTTCGAGAACATGGCCGCGAAGTACGGAACTCATGTGCTGTGGCTCGACTACCAGACCCTTCCGAGCGACGCCAAGGCCGCGGTCGCCAGCAGGGCATCGGCGGATGCACTGGCCACGGTGATGATGCGGCGGCGGTGCTCCGTCGACCTCCGTACGATCATTCGCGACGATCCGACGCGCAACTGGTATCAGGACGGTTACCACTTCACGCCCGAGGGCGCCGCCCGGGCGATCGCCGAGATCATGCCATCATTCGCGGCTTGCATCGCCCAGCCGCTCGTCAGCCCGGCCGTGCGCTCGGGTCGTTGACGATCAGGGTCGGATCAGGGTGGCACCCCGATGTTCGCTCGCCCGCGCCGGCTCATCATCGCTTCATGACACACACCACTGGATCAGTTGTCGGTCCACGCGACGCGGAGCACGAATCCTTCGCGTGGCCCGACCAGCAGTCTGGCGAAGTTGACAGCGGTCAGACCCGATGCCTGACGGGTGACCGTCGAACGACCCGCATCGTGTGGGCGAGCCTGGCTGCTGTCGCGAACGCACCTGGTCGTCGACTCCTTCCTCGATCTCAGACCGGGTACCTCGGCTATCGATCACCTCGTGAGCGGCAGTATTCCACTCCTCTCGCTGGGCCTTGTCGCTGCCGTCGCAGTGAGGCGCCGAAACGGCGCGACGGTGACGATGCTCGCGCTGCTGGGCATTGCCATCATGGTCGGCGGAGCCGGCGCACCGGTCGCGTCGCTCATCGATGGCGACGTCCATGTGAGCACGATCACCGGCGCGGTCGGCACCTTCGCCGGCGCGATCCTCGTTGGAGTCGGTGTCGTCCGACTGTTCCGATCCCGTCGAGCTGGTGGCCCGCGTTGGCGCCGGTGGGGCCGACGCGCGGCTCGTGGTTTGTTCGGCGCCGCACTGGTTCTCTATGTGGCGGTCCCGGTCGGGATGGGTTACATCATCGCCAACCGCACCGGCTCGACCCACCCGGTCGCCGACCTCGGCCGCCCGCACGAGGACATCACGCTCGTGACCACCGATGGGCTGCGGATCGCAGCCTCGTACGTCCCGTCGCAGAATCGTGCCGCGATCATCGTGTTTCCGGGCCGGGCCGGAGATCACGTGGCAACCCGGGTTCGGATGCTGGTTGCCCATGGCTACGGCGCTCTGGTGCTCGAAGAGCGCGGACAGGGTGCGAGCGACGGCGACCCGAACATGCTCGGGTGGTCCGGCGAGAATGACATCCGCGCGGCCGTTCGCTATCTGCAGACACGAGATGAGGTCGATCCTTCCAGGATCGGAGGAATCGGCCTGTCGAGCGGCGGGGAGATGATGCTCACAGCGGCAGCGCATGACGATGGCCTCTCGGCTGTCGTATCGGAGGGCGCCGGAAGTCGGTGGGTCGGTGATGACCTGCACACTCCGTTTCCGTCCAACCTCGTGCAGTTGCCATTCATGTCGGTTGCGACTGCAGCCGCTGCCGTGTTCAGCGACTCGTTGCCACCGGAGCGACTCGACCACCTGATCCCAAAGATCGCACCGCGACCGATCATGTTGATCTGGACGCCACGAGGGATCGGCGGCGAATGGTTCAACCAGCGCTACTTCGACCTCGCTGGGGCCCCCAAGACGATCTGGGAGATTCCAGAGAGCGAGCACACCGATGGGCTTGGCGCCCGCCCAGCCGAGTACGAAGCACGCGTGGTCGGGTTCTTCGACGATGCCTTCGACCTGGAAGCTCTCTCGCCCGCGAATGACGATTCCCCAGGGTGATCCCGCCGCCACCACGTCGAAACGACCAACCCGCCCAAAGCGAACGCTCCGAACCCCGTTGGGGCGAAGTGTGTACCTTCAACGCGACCTGTGTACTCCGAAAGTACGCACTTCCCCGCGCCGGCGTTGGGAGGCGACGTCACGGAACGTCGACGTCGGAGCACCGAATGGTCAGTGTCCGGTCGGCTACGTACTTCGGGAGCAAGGCGATCGCCTCGCGATCGCTGGCTGCGGTGACCGACCACCAGATCTCATGACCACCGAACGCACACGTCGACGGGGCAGTTGTCCGACGCAGGTCGCTGCAAAACCCGTTCCAGGCGGCAAAGCTCGCGGCGCAATCGCTCGGTGCGTGCCGGTGGTAGAGCATGTAGTGATTCATGATCGAATCGTGCTCGCAGCCCGGCTCGCTGACATCGGGGGCGAACCCTGATTTCACCGCCCTGAGTCCTTGGGCTGCTGTTCCCTGATACCCGGAGAACGATTCGACTCACGGGGCCTGAACTGCCTGTCGGACGGGCTCGAAGTGAGCTCCTGACAGGCCAGGCTGACGGATGACGCTCCTTCGGACATCGCGAACATCCTGGTCAATCGCGGTTTTGGGTCGATCAGGGTGACGATCAGGGTTCGACCCCGATGTCGGTCGATCGTGAATGGCCCACGATCAGCTCCGTGACGAACACCGCCCCTCGGCATCTCGCCACCCTCATCGTCAGTCCAAACAAGGAGCCGAACACCATGACCATCACCAACACAATCACCGAGTCGGGCCATCCTGTCGACTGGCGCAGCCAGTCGCCGGTCCCGGTCGCCACATCGGCAGCGTCGGTCGTCGACGCCGTCAAGACCTACGGGCGCGGCGACCAGGAGATCCATGCCCTCGACCACGTTTCGGTCGAGTTCCAGATGGGCCGGTTCACGGCCATCATGGGCCCGTCCGGATCGGGCAAGTCGACGCTGCTCCAGTGCGTCGCAGGTCTCGACACGCTCACGTCCGGATCCGTACGGATCGGCGAGGTCGACGTCGGGAGCCTCAACGACCGCAAGTTGACCGAGCTCCGTCGTGACCGCATCGGGTTCATCTTCCAGGCGTTCAACCTCGTTCCGACACTGACGGCTGCGGAGAACATCGGCCTACCCGCGAGGCTCGCCGGCCGTCGGGTCGACGCCGACTGGTTCGACAACGTCGTCGACACCGTCGGTCTCGGCAGTCGGTTGAAGCACCGCCCGTCGGAGCTCTCGGGTGGCCAGCAACAGCGGGTTGCGGTCGCTCGTGCCTTGGTCGCCCGGCCGCAGATCATCTTCGCGGACGAGCCGACCGGCAACCTCGATTCCCACAGCGGCAGCGAGGTGCTGACCTTCATGCAGAACGCCGTGCGCGAGTTCGGACAGACAATCGTGATGGTCACCCACGACCCTGTCGCCGCCTCGTATGCGGACCGTGCTGTCTTCCTCGCCGATGGCCGGATCGTCGCCGACATCGACGCACCGACCCCGGACTCCGTCCTCAACCAGATGCGATACATCGGAGGCTAATCATGTTCACGCTCACCATCAAGGAGCTGCTCGCACGCAAGATGCGACTGCTCAGCACCGTGTTCGCGGTGCTCCTCGGTGTCACCCTCATGGCCGGCACCCTCGTTTTCACCGACACCCTCACCGCCAGCGCCAACAGCGTCCTCGAGGACGCTCGCGCCGGCATCGACGCCATGGTGCGAGCCAAATCCGACGTCGACGTCGCCTATGGGCAGACCGGTACCCGGATGGATGCCGAAGTCATCGACACCATCCGTGGCGTCGATGGAGTGAAGGACGCTGCACTCCAGGTCACCGGATACGCGCAGCTCGTGGATGCCAACGGCGCCGCCGTCGGCGACCAAGAGCAGGCACCGGCGTTCGGGTTCAACTGGATCGACGTCCCGGCACTCAACCCATTCGTCATCGATGTCGGACGCTCGCCCGCAACCGATGGTGACATCGTCATCGATCGCGCCTCGGCCGACGAGGGCCACTTCCACGTGGGTGACACCGCAACGGTGTTGACGCAGGAGGCGCCTGTCGAGTTCACGATCGTCGGCATTGCCAAGTTCGGCACCGCCGACTCGCCCGGAGGGGCGACCGCGGTGCTGTTCACCGACGCCGACGCCCAGCGTTACCTCTCGTCGGCCGGTCAGGTCGACGGCGTCGCCGTCGCAGCAGTCGACGGCATCTCGCAGGAAGAGATGGCCACCCGCCTGTCCGCAGCCGTGCCCGATCTCGAGGTCGTCACTGGTGCGACCTTGGTGTCAGAGGACAAGGCTGCATTCAGTGAGTCGTTCGGACCCTTCAAGATCTTCTTGCTGGTGTTCGCGTTCGTCGCCGTGTTCGTCGGAGCGTTCATGATCAACAACACCTTCTCGATCACCGTCGCCCAGCGCACCAAGCAACTGGCGATGTTGCGGGCCCTCGGCGCAAGCCGCCGCCAGGTGCTGCGCTCGGTGATGACCGAAGCGGTGGCGATCGGTGTTGCCGGATCCGCGGCAGGGCTCGCGGCCGGTATCGGGATCGCCGCCGGTCTGAGGGCGATGTTCGTCGCGATCGGCGTCAAGCTGCCGGAGGGTCCAATGGTCATCTCGCCCGGATCGATGCTCATCTCGGCGGCGGTCGGGATCTCGGTGACGGTCGTCTCGGCGTGGTTGCCGGCCCGCCGTGCCGGCAGGGTTCCACCGGTCGCCGCGCTGCGCGAACTGTCGGTGGATCGTACCGGTACGTCGAGGCGTCGTCCCATCATCGGTACGGGCGTGACCGCTGCGGGTGTCGCGTTGTTGCTCGCCGGTCTCGGTGGCGCCGGAATCGAACTCGTCGGACTTGGTGCGCTGGTGTCGCTTCTCGGCGTTGCCATTCTCGGACCGGTACTCGCCCGCCCCGTGATCGGCGCATTCGGCGTCGTAGTCGGTCGCCGCGGCGTCAGCGGCGAAATGGCAATCCGCAACGCCCGTCGCAACCCGAAGCGCACCGCCCGCACCGCCTCGTCGCTGATGATCGGTGTGGCACTGGTGGCCTTCATCGCCGTGCTCGCAGCGTCGGCGAAGACATCGTTCGGGGGGAACCTGAAGGAGACGTTCACCGGCAGCCACATCGTCGACTCCGGTGCGTACGACGGGCTCGGCGGGTTCAGCCACGAACTCGCATCCACCATGAACGCCGACCCGAACGTCGACGTCGTCAGCGAGAGCCGAGTCAGTACGGCCGTCGTCGACGGCTCGGAGAAGCAGCTGTACGGCTTCACCGCCTCGACGATTGATCAGATCTTCGACCTCGGCACCGTCGTCGGCGATCTGTCGAACCTCGGCCCGAACGGCCTCGCCGTCGACGCCGATACCGCCGCCAAGAACGACTGGACGATCGGGACCGAAGTGCCGGTCACGTTCGCCAGCGGTCAGCAGACGTTCGTCGTGCGAGCGACGTTCGACAATGCCGGCTGAGTGGCTCGGCAAGGAGTTCGTCGACATCAGTGCCTTCGACACGTACCAGCCGGCGCAGCTCGACTTCAGGGTCTACGCGATCGGTGACGACGCCACGATCCGCGAACTGGCCGGCGCCTACCCGAGCACCGAAACGCTCGATGCCGACCAGTTCCTGCACCAAGCGACCGGTGAGCTCGACATGATGCTGGGCGTCATCTACGCCCTGCTCGCCCTGGCAGTGATCATCGCACTGCTCGGGATCGCCAACACCATGGCGCTGTCGATCTTCGAACGCACCCGAGAGCTCGGACTGCTCCGAGCCGTCGGGATGATCCGATCCCAGCTGCGCACCACAATCAGGTGGGAAGCGATCATGATCGCCTTGTTCGGAACCACGCTCGGCCTCGCGGTCGGTTCGTTCTTCGGATGGGCCAGCGTGCGAGCGCTCAACTCCGGAAGGAATCGATCAGTTCACCTTCCCGATCGGCAACATCGTGGTGATCACCGTCATCGCCTGCGTCGCCGGTGCAATCGCGGCGATTGCGCCGGCTCGCCGAGCCGCCCGGCTCGACGTGCTCAACGCCTTGTCGGCCGAGTAGGCCGACAACACCATCGCTGCCCAGACCGACGTGCCGCCGAGCCGCCCCCCGGCCCGGCGGCACGTCGCGCGCACCGAGGGCTGCGAGTGGCTTGTCCCCGTCAGGGTTCCACGTTCGAGGTGACCGCTGAACCTTCGCGGATGCGGGCGACGTCAAGTCGAGACGAGACACCCAACTTGTTGAAGATGTTGCGGATGTGAGTTTCGACCGTCTTGATTCCGAGGAACAACTCCGCGGCGATCTCCCGGTTCGTGTAACGATTCGTGATGAGCTCGACCACTTCGAGCTCACGACCCGAAAGCGACGAGGAGGCCGCTTCGAGATCCGTCGCCGGGTCGGTGCCTCGTTGTTGTCTTCTGCCCAAGTCGCCTGAGTTCCCGTTCGACCTGGCTCTTGTACCGGGTGGCGCCGAGAGCATCGAATTCCGTGGCGGCGACCGTGAGCAGCGCGACCGCTTCGTCTTGCCGATCGTCGGCGGCGGCCATTCGACCGGCGAGTTCGTAGGTGCTGGCGATGAAGATCGGCGAGCCGAGTTCGGTCGCCGCGCCCAGGGCGGAACGGGCGAGCGCCAAAGCTCGTCCGGATTCGCCGTTGGCAGATGCGACCGCGGCCTGCGCCCGCCATGCCATCAGCCGCGGGAGGATCAAGTCCAGTGCATCCGCTTCCGCGAGCGCCTGATCGGCCGCCGCCATCGCCTCGTCGCGTCGATCGAGTTCGAGGCAACAACGAGTCAGTGCCTCGAGGTACATCGATCGCCAGCTCCCGGCGAGTGCGGAGAGGTCGTGTCCGCCTCCGCTCGCCAGCAGCGCATCGTACGCGCCCTCGAAATCGCCAGACTCGAGCAAGGCAAGCGCGTACATCGCGCCGGCGTACACCGAGACCAATCCCCGATCGAATGTCTCAGCAAGTTCGACACTTTCACGGCCGCACGTCAGCGCGGTGTCGAGATCGCCGGCCATCAGCGCTGACAACGACCGGTCGAAGAGACTCAGAGAGATCGCCTGCGTGTTGCCGACCAGTCGCGCAGCGTCAATCGATTCATCGAGCAATGTCGCCGAGCGTTCCATTTCTCCGACCACCCACAGCGAGCTTCCGAGTATGGGAACGAGAGCGGGTATGAGTTGGGTCTGTTCTGTCGCCCGGGCGAGTTCGAGGCAGCGCTCACCATGCGTGCACGATTCGGCGAACAGGTCGAGATACAACTCCGCGCTCGCCAGAGAGGTCAAGGCGTTCAATCGAAACCTGAGCTGATCGTCGTCCATCTGGTCGACCAGTGCGATGCAGCCCGCGTGGAGTTCGCGAGCGACAGCGATATGGCCCGCCCACGCGGCTCCGAGCGTTTGTGCGGCAAGTGACTCTGCGCGGAGGTTCTCGTCGCCCAGCTCGATCGACGCCGATACGGCCCGCTCGGCCCAATCGCTCACTCCTTCGAAGTCTCCGCTGAAGAAGCACGACGACGACAACGCCAGGAGGAGTGCGACACCACCCGACGATGCCGGGTCGGTCAGTGCGCCGTAGGCCGCGAGCAATCGGTGGCGTGAACGATGGTGCTCGCCGAGCAACTGGTCGAGGCCGGCGCATCCGACGACCAGCTGTGCCCAGGTCTCCGTGCCGAACGCGTCGGTGAGATCGATGCACAGTTCGAGCGCAGCACGGGCTTCGTCGAACCGACCAATCGCGGCAAGCGAACCGGCCATCGAGATCAACGTACCCACCCGATCTCCGGTCGGTGCGTCAGCCGGCAGCAGTCGAAGGACGGCGGAAAACCATCTGGCGGCAGTCGCGGGCGCTCGATGTAGTGCTTGGTTTCCGGCAGCGGTCAAGATCGCGATGGCCTCGTCGTCACCGATCCGAGCCGATTGTTCGACATGCGGGGCGACGGTGGCCGCATCGCGTCCCATCGCCGTGAGGGCCCGAGCCGCCGCCTGATGGTAACGCAACCGCGATCCGGGTGGAGTTGCCTCATAGACGGCCGCTCGAACAAGCGGATGCCTGAACTGGAATCGGCGCGGCACGCCAGTGGCTCGGATGAGGTCGCGGGCGATCAACTCGTCGAGTTGCGCCAGCGCCAGCTGTTCGTCCATCTGCGCGGTCGACGACGCGAGTTCGATCTCGAATGGATCGCCGACCACCCCAGCGCCTTCGGCAAAGGCCCGAGCCGGGACCGACAGCCACTCGAGTTCAGCGGTGATCGCTCGCACCACGGCCGCCGGCACGCTGCCGTCGAGATTTCGACCGGGCCCGTCTTCGTCGGTCGGCGAACGCGCCAACTGGATCGCATAGAACGGATTACCGCCACTTTGATGGTGCAGGCGATCGATATCGATCTGAGCCGGAGTCTGGAGAAGGTTCGCAAGATCCGCCGGGTCGAGCGGACCGAGTTCGATCGTCCGCGCCGTGGACATCTGCTGAACGGCCCGGAGCAATTGCAGGGTGGCCGCGTCACCGTGTCCGGTTCGCACCGTGACGACGATCAGCGCGGGAGCCTGCGGTGGGCGTCGGATCAGGGACGCGACGAGTTCGAGCGACGCCCCATCGGCCCACTGGAGGTCATCGAGGACGATCACCACCGGGCGGCCGGTGGCGAGACGTTCGATCAGGTCTCGAACGGCGTGGTGAACGACAAAACGTTCGGTCGTCGATCCGGGTCGGTCCACCGCATAGTCGATCGAATGCATCGACGGGAACACGGCGGCGAGCGCACCGAGGCGGTCCATCGCCAGGCGTTCCAGCAACCGTTCGTCGAGCGTGGCGAGATAGGAGTCGAGCGCGTCGACGAAGAGACCGAAGGGGTAGTCCCGTTCGAACTCAGATGCGCGGCCGGCGACGGTGAGGCAATTGCGCTCCGATGCAACATCGGCGAACTCGCGCAACAGGCGCGTCTTTCCGATTCCGGCTTCACCCGTCACAGCGAAGAAGCTGCAGGCTCCACCTTGGATATCGTCCAGCGCGGCGACCAGCTGAGCAAGCTCGCTGTCGCGGCCGACGAAAGCGTCATCAGTTTGGCCCATGCGATCGTCCTCGAGTCGCCGGACATGCTAGTTTATGTGATCCGTTGAACTTGTCGTTCAGGAATGCTCCGAAGGCCGGTCATCAGTTGCGCCACGGGTGCTGGGAAGACGCTCGGGTCGGGCGGCGGCGACGGCTCACCGTTGAGATGCGGTGGTGGCGTGAGTTCGCCTTGGGCACGCCAGTCGGCGACGATCGCGTCGACGTCGTCGATGCTCAGGTGCCGATCGGCCGTCGAGCAGTGCCGACGATGTCGTCGGAGGTGAGAGCCCAGATGTCGTCGGCGTCGTCGAATCCTGCCCTCGCTCGACGAGTCGACGGCCCGCCGATCGGATAGGTCTCGCCGGCGATGCCCGCCGAGCCAGCTGGCGAGGATCCCGGAGTTGTCGTCGAGCATCTTGTGCGCTCGGTGGGCGTCGGCGGCGAGCCGATCGAACTCGGCGCGATCGGCGGCGGGGACACGATCACGGAGCTCGGCGAGCAGCGACGAGTGCATCCGTGCTCGTGGTCGCGTCGATGCGGCGGGGCGATGGGCTCGTGATCGCGGCGAGGACGATGGCCGGATGGTCGATCACCCGGGTGGCGTTCAAGGTGTCCTCGGTGCCCCACCATCCGTGGTGATCGATGTAGTCGTCGAAGCGCCGCTGCGGCCTCGGCTGCTGTGGGCACGCACGCCGTCGAGATCGGTCGGGAACGCGCCGTCGAGGGCGACTGCGATCCGAGTCAGACGCTCGCGGCCTCGACGTGGACCGGCGTCGAATGCATCACGGCTTGGCGAGTCGCGTCGCGGGGGAGGTCCCATTCGGCGCAACGGGCCAGCCACGCCCCGAGCGGGATGCATCCGGCGACCAGCTCGAAGTGGCGTTGCAGACCCTCGGCGGCTGCTGTCGGTGACGCGGGCGAGGTGTTCGGCGAACTGCGTGGTCGTCGAGATGGTCGGTGTCGACGCGTTGCAGCTCGCAGGTTGCGGGCGATCCACGACGCTCGCTCGGCTTCCCATTCGTGGGCGAATGCGCAGTGCTCGTCCGTCGGCGATGGCAGCGGCGGCGATCTTGGTGCGCTTGCGAAAGCCCGGGTGCAGCCGGGTGATCGCCTTGAGCACGAACGCCGGCGGCGGCTTGCCCGGCCCACGCGGTACGTCGTGGAGGAAGAAGCTGACGTACGGCCAGCCGTTGACGTGTCGTAGCTCGACGTGTGAGAGCGGCACGCCGAGCCCGGCAAACGACGATCGAAACCCGTCGGCGAAGCTGCGTTCCATGTGCGCGCGCATCGGAACCGTGCTGACGCTGCGTGCTGTGTGCCGTCTCGCACGACCACAGCCCCTTGTCGGGAGCCTCCCAGCGTGACAGGTGCCCCGGTCGGCCGTGTTCGGTGATCGGTCATGGTTCCTCCTTCGGGAATGGGTCGTTGCCGCGGAGCAACGCGCTCGCGGATGACGGCCAGGTTCCATGCGACCAGTTCGGCGGCGGCATCGACGTCGAGTCCGTCCTCGATGGTGAGACGCCGATACACCGGCGCGCTGAACAGAGCGTGCAGGAGCGACGCGATGCGCGTCGCATTGAGCCACGCTGAGGTCGGGACGCACGTCGGCGACCGCGCTGGACAGCGCGGCGCGTCGGGCGCTTGCGACCGCCCGGACGGGGCGGAATCGCTCGACGCCGCACCGATCGGACATCACCGCCTCGTAGATCGTCCCTTGCGCCTCCCACGTTCGCCAGACCGCACGGACCATGTCCGGAAGCACGTCGAGGCCCTCGGGTATGAGGTATCCGCCCATTTCGAGCGTGAGCTGGTCGGACCACTCACCGATTCCGGCCAGCAACGCTTCTCGGCTGTCGAAGTAGTTGTACAAGCGTTCGCTTCGATACGCCGGCCCGGTCGGCGACGGCCTGCAGCGACACCGCCTCGAGACCCTTCTCGACGATCTCATCGGACGCGGCTTGCAGGATCATCTCGCGAGCGACCTGCTTCTGACGGTCTCGCAACGAATCGACCATGACCGACATCATAGCACGCTTCGGATACTATCTTGCATAATAAGTGCAATTCATGTACTAATGGTACACCCACCTCGACCCACCGGGAGAACCGCATGTCCGCAACCACCATCCGTGAACACGCTTCCGCCGCATCACCGGTCCGCCACGGCTCCGCCACATGCTGGCCCGAACCGCCGGCATCGCCAGTCTCATCGCCGTCGCCCTCTCGGTCGTCGGGGCGATCCTCATGCAACTCGCAGACGGCGACTTGTTCGGCGGCATGGAGACGCTCATCGCGCTCGGAGCTGTCGACGCACCTCGACCAGATCGCAGGGAGCACTACCCAGTTGGTCACGGCGTTGTCGGTGTGGCTGGTCGGCTTCCCGCTCCTGGCGCTCGGCGGCATGCTGTTGTCACGTCTGGGTCCGCCGAGCATCTGGGCGCAGGTGTCACGGCTCGCATTCACTGCGGCCGCCGGGGCGATGCCGGTGTTCCTGGTGCTGATGATGACCTTCGTCGTGGTGATCGCGCCCGCCCATGCCGGCGGCGAGGACGTGTTGACGCTCGCCCGGGCATTCGGATTCGCCGGAAGCACGATCGATTGGGTGATCACCTCGTTGGCGCTCGGAATCGGACCCGCGACCGCGATCATCGCCGGACGCAAGACCTGGGCGCAGGGCTGGCTGCAGACCTTCGCCATCGTGACGCTGGCGGTAACCGTTGTGGAACTGGTGGCACTCGCGGCTGACAACCGTGACGTGACGTTCGTCCTCGTACCGGTCGGCCTCGCTCAGGTCGCTGCCGCCGCCATCGTGGCCCTGCGCCATCATCGCTGAACGATCCCGCTCGTGCGAGATCAGATCGCCGCAGCCGATTCGAATGCGGAGACGCAGTCGATTCGTTCAGTCTGCCAACGCGTACAGGTGCCACGAATCGCTGAAGCCCTTGAACTCGTGGTTGCCACGATCCTCGAAGTCGATCGAGCTTCCCAGCAGCATGTCGCGCACCGTGGAAGAAACGAACACTGCTCCATCGGGGGCCGCCTGCTCGACTCGCGCCGCAAGGTTCACCGCAACGCCGGCGATGTCACGATTCGATCGAACCTCGATCTCCCCACTGTGAACGCCGGCGCGGATGGCCAACCCGATGTCGCCGACCCGTCGCCGGAAGTCTCGGGCGAAGGAGACTCCGGCGGTCGGAACGTCGAACCGGGCCAGCAGCCCATCGCCGGTGCTCTTCACGATCTCACCGCCGTGGTGGTCACAGATGTCGAAGGCGAGCCGGTCATGACGGTCGAGCATCTCGCGCCACCCGTCGTCGCCTGCCTCGATCGTTGCGGCCGTCGACCCGACGATGTCGGTGAAGACGACCGTGGCGAAACATCGCTGAGATGCGCGTTCCACGCTCGCACCGGTCACGAACTCGATGACCGGCGTCAGCGCCTCGCGCCACCCATCGCCGAGCCAGTAGAAGTGGTTGTCCGACTCCAAGAACCTGTGCGTCGCATGGGGGATGCGTGCGGTGAGCGCCTCCCCCGTTGCCGACGGGATGACCTGATCGCCGCGACTGTTGATCACCAACGTTTCGGCGGCGATGTCGGGGAGCACGTCGTAGGCATCGAGTTTGACGATGCTGCCGAGTTGCCGTCGGATCTCAGCCTCTGTCGACGACAGCCGCTGAAAGCGGGTCAGCCAGCGGATGAAGGCTTCGTTGTCGGCGTTCGACGGCGAAAACCACTCCACGAAACTTCGGGCGTCGCGACCCCAGTCGGCGAAGACCGTGTTGAACTTGCTCATGATCTCGCGGGATTGCTTCAGCAGATCGAGTTGCTGATAGATGGTGGTGCCCGGTGCGGAGTTGACGAGCACCATCTTGTCGACTCGCCCGGGGTGCTTGGCGGCGAAGAACTGCGCCATCAGGCCACCTTCGGAGATGCCGATCAGCGAGGTGCGCTCGACACCGGCCGCGTCGAGCACCGCAACCATGTCACCGATTCGGTCGTCCAGCGTCGGGGCGTCGGTGATCTTGTCCGACAACCCCATGCCTCGCTTGTCGAACTGGGCGACGTGGCAATACTCGCCGACCACGTCGAAGCTACGCCGGTTGAACTCGTGCTCCCACGACACCTCGACATTCGAAACCAACGGCGGGACGACCAGCACATTCGGCCCCGCACCCCACTGCTGCCACGCGATGGAGAGCCCATCGCAATTCACGAACTGAACTGCGGGCATCTCCACGCACCGACCGTACTCGATCGATTTCCGGGCGGGGACTGTTGCGTTGCGTCGCCGCACACTCGAAAATCGGGTCGACGAGGCGCCTAGCCTGCGGTCTCGTGGGGGCTGAGCAACATCGCGGGAGCAGCGCGCCGTTCGGGAGGGGACCGTTTGCCGCTCGTGTGCTGAGCGGCGTCATCGATGTCGCCGTCATCATCGGTTGTCGGATTCCGGCCTGGCTGGCGCATGGCATGGCATGGCTGGGCGGACACCTGGAGTGGGCGGCCCGGCCGCGGTTGCGGGCCCGGCTGGCGAACAACCTGGCTCGCGCCGTCGATGCACCCGCGAATGGTCGGACGGTTCGGCGGCTCGTCCGCCGCGAGTTCGTCAACGAGGCCCACCGATCCGCCGACCTGTTGTGGTCGGTCGGACGCCCGGACGCGTTCTTGGCGGCCACGAAGATCGATGGCGTCGAGCACATCCACGACGCAATCGCCCGAGGTCGCGGACTGCTGCTCGTCGGTCTTCATTTGGGCGGCTGGGAGGTCGCGACTCCGTTGCCGGGAGCCGTCGTTCCCGTGGCGACATCGGTGATCACCGCGGATGACTGGCTGGCGTGGGCGATCGATCATCGTCGTCGTGCAGTCGGATTGACGACGGTACGCGCCGACCGCACTCTCGAAGAGCTGAGGGTCTTGCGCCGCGGCGAATGCCTGCTCGTGCTCGGCGACCACGCCCTGGATGGGCGCACGCGCACCCACCGCGTCGCGCTGTGCGGTCACCCGGCGCGCCTGCCCGCGGGTGTGGTGGTGCTGTCCCGGCTGTCCCAGGCACCGATCGTGACGTTCGACGTGCTCCCACTCGCCCGGCGACGATGGCGCGCCGCGATCGGCGCGCCAATCGACCCGCCCGCGACCGTCGGGGACGAACCGGCGGTGCTGCAGCGCCTCGCCGATCGCTGGACGACAGTGATCCGCGCCCACCCCGACCTGTGGGCGGCGCGCTTTGCGATCGACTGGGAACCGTCGGCGTGACGAGCAGGACCGCCGACCTCCGACCGGCACGCGAAGTCGCCGCCGGCCTCGGGGCCTACGCCGCCTATCTCACCGTTCGTCGGCGGGTGTGGACCGATGCCGGCCGACGCCGAGCGGCGCTCAATGCCCGACGGATCTCGGCAGCGGAGGCACGCCTCGGGGTCGACGTCGAAGCCCGAGTCCAACAACTGGCTCTGCGGGCGCCAGGTGCGGTTCCTGCGCTGAACGCGACCTACGCCGCCGCGAATGTGATGTTGAGTGTCGGCTGGTTGCTGGTGTTGTTCCACCGGCGCGATCCGGTGTTCCGGCTCGAACGGACCGCTGCGCTGCTGGCGTTCGCCGGCGCCCTCCCTGCGTTCGCCTGGTTCCCGACGGCCCCGCCGCGCACCCTCGACGGGTTCGTCGACGTCTCGGTCGGCCGAGGTCGCGGGCTCGACGATCCGCGACTCGTCCGGTTCTACAACCCGATCGCGGCGATGCCGAGCCACCATCTCGCGTTCGCCACCGTCACCGGTCTGGGTCTCGCCGCCAGGCGACGCACCAGAGCGGGACGGTTGGCCTGGCGCGCGTACCCGGCCGCTGTCACGGTCGTCGTCGTCGCGACCGCAAATCACTTCGTCGCCGACGTCGTCGCCGGAGCAGCGCTCGGGACTGTCGCCCGGCGTGTCGCCAGGTGGATCACGACGTGAGCGGCCCGGCAGTCGACGGCGGACGAGTGCTGCGGGCTCGGCATCTGGTGGTCGCTGTGGTCGCGGCCGTCTTCGCCTCCGTGATAGTGGTGTCGGCGTTCGGTCGCGTGACGGGATTCTCGGAACTGGCCGACGCACTCGATGATGCCGACCCCCGATGGCTGGTGCTGTGTGTCATCGGCCAGTTCGTCGTCTTCTCCGGCTACGCCGGCGCCGTCCGGCACGCCACCACGGATCGGGACCGAGACAGTCCGGTGCTGACCGCTTGGGGATCGGTGCGGATCGTGCTGGCGAGCTTCGCCGCGACCCAGGTGTTCGCCTTCGGAGGGGTCGGCGGGTTGGCCCTGCTGTACTGGACGTTCCGTCGTCAAGGCCGAGATCACCGCGATGCGCTCGTCACCTTGATCGGTCTCAACACCGCCGTCTACCTGGTGTTCGGCGCAGTCGCCGCCGTCGCCGGGGTCGCCGCGCTGGGTGCCGGCACCGCCCCGGCCGGCATGACGGTTCCGTGGATCGTCGCGGTTCCGATGCTCGTCGTCGCTGCCGGATGGTTCACCGCGCCGCGGCGCGTCGCCCGGTGGACGGAGCCGACAGCGGGCCGGATCCGCGACCTGCTGGCGATCGGTGTCGGCGCCGCAGCGTGGACCCGCCACCGACTGGGTGGTGACCCGCTCCTGTTTCTGTGGGCCGGGCTGTACTGGATTGGTGATCTGGTGAGCCTCGCCGGCGCACTCCGGGCGTTCGACAGTCACATCGGTCCCGCTGCACTGGCCGTCGCCTACGCGACCGGCTATCTCGCCCAGTCCCTGCCGATCCCGCTGATCGCGACCGCCGGCGTCGATGCCGCGACCACCGCCACGCTGCACGCCGTGGGTGTCCCACTCGAGGCAGCCCTCCTCGGCGTGGTAGCGCATCGCGTGTTCGCGTTCTGGCTGCCCGTCATCCCCGGGTCTGTCGTCGCCCTCACACTGCCGGCGGCCCCACCGTTCGCCCACACCCAACCGTCGTCGCACGGCGAGCCGGGTGAGCCGCGCCGAACGGCGCCGTAGCGGCGGGGCGGGCCGGCCGTGTTACGTCGCCGGGATCAACGACACCAGTTCGATGTGGAACTGCTCGGAATAGATCACGTCGCCGATCGGTGACGGCGAACTCGACTCCTTCGTCCCGGTCGCCTCGACCGGCAGACCATCGGGGGCCAGGAACCAGTCGATCGTCGTGTGCTCCCAATGCGCATCGTCGTCTTTGACCGTCATGCGGACATGCGTGACTGCGACCTCGGTGCCCTCCACGGTCCGGGTGTCTTCTTCGAGCACCTCCCAGCTCGGATTCCACGGATCTCCACCGAGCACACAGCTCTGATCGCTGGTCGGCAACGCCGCGGGATCGACCGGCACCACCAGCACGGTCGATGTGCACGTCACCGTCTCCTCATCGGGCTGCTTGAAGAACTCGTGGTACTGCACCCCATCGGGCTGGAGCACGACACCGTCCGATGTGCCGCAGATCGCCCACTCGTCGCGCCGCTCGCGCAGCACATCCCACCGCAGATGGACCCCGCACCCTGCCTGCGTCACCGTGATCGTCGTCTCGCCGGGATAGTCATGACGCGCGCCGCCGAGCGCGTCGACCGTTTCGAACCCGTCGGTGACGTACCGGTAGACGCCCGGAGCCGGCATGGAAACCGGTCCACGCGACGCCGTCGTCGCGGTTGCCGGCACCGAGGACACGGGGGCCAACGTCGTTCCGGCGGCGGCGGTCGTCGGCTCGTCGTGCGTCACCGACGACGACGGTTCCGCCGCCTGGGATGTCGAGCTCCGAAAGCTGGCGATCACCTCGTCGGTCGGGATGGCCTCGGACCGGTCGTTGATCACCCACCGCGTCACCACGACCGCGATCGCGACCACGACGACCACCACGATCCCGGCAATGACGAGGATCCGTCGACCCCGCCGCCGGGGAGCCGATTGCTCAGACCCACCAGACACGCCCATTCAGCGTAGTCATCACCGACCCGCCTGTAGACCTGGGCTGGGGCGGCCGGTCGTGGCGATACCGGTGGTCGCCCGGCTCGAGTAGCGAGAGCGACGCTCGGCGGAGTGGGGACAGCACCGTGATGACGTCGGAGTAGAACGCACAGGATCGACATTCGCTGGCAGGATGTCGAGATCGCGCCACCCGCTACGACGTCCTCGGCATCCGACGCACCGTCGGTGACCGCCCGACAGGAGCTGACCATGAAGTACGTGATCCTCATCCACGCCAACCCGAACCCATGGGGACATCCCACCGGCCATTTCACCGACGAGGGCCGCCGGCTCGACGCAACGCGAGCGCGCCGCCATGGATCGCAAGTTCGACGAGTTGATGGAGGCCATGGCGGCCGCTGGTGAGCTGGTCGTCTGCGAGGCGCTCGCCGATCCGGCGTCATCGACGATCTACCGCTGGGCAGGCGACGCCCACGTCGCCACCGATGGGCCGTACGCGGAGACCAAGGAGCACCTCGCCGGGTTCTTCCTCGTCGACGTCGAATCGCGCGAGCGGGCCGAGGAGATCGCCGCGGCGTTCGCTCATCCGGGCGACATCATCGAGCTGCGACCGGCGATGTGGCCTGGCGGTCCTGACGCGTGAGCGACCCGAGCCTCGACGTCGTCTGGCGGGCGTGCGCACCGCGCGTGCTCGGTGCGCTCGTTCGTCGCTATGGCCACTTCGACGCCGCCGAAGACGCTCTGCAGGAGGCGCTCGTTGCCGCCGCTCGGCAGTGGCCCGACGAGGGCATGCCCGACGATCCGAAGGCCTGGCTGATCCGGGTGGCATCGCGCCGGCTCGTCGACCGGATGCGCGCCGACGGGGCCCGAGCGCGGCGTGAGGAGCGCGCCGGCCGAGGCGCGGCGACGAGCCGGCTCGACGGGGTGGCCTCCGAGGACGCATCGGTGGAGCGCGACGACACGCTGGCGTTGATGCTGCTGTGCTGCCATCCATCGCTCAGCCGGCCATCGCAGGTCGCACTCACACTCCGTGCCGTCGCCGGTCTCACCACGGCGCAGATCGCCCGCTCGTTCCTCGTTCCCGAGTCGACCTTGGCGCAACGCATCGTGCGCGCGAAGGCGCGGCTGGAGGCGGTGAGCGATCCGTTCCGCCTGCCGCCCGTCGCCGAGATGCCCGCGCGCGTGGCCGCGGTGGCCCACGTGCTGTACGTCGTGTTCACGGAAGGGCACACCGCGACCACCGGAGGCGGCCTCACGGCCCCGTCGCTCGGCGCGGAGGCAATCCGCCTGGCGCGCGAGCTGCACCGGTCGCTCCCCGACGACAGCGAGGTGTCTGGCCTGCTCGCCCTGATGCTGCTCACCGATGCCCGGCGCGGCGCCCGCACCACTACCGACGGATCCTTCATCCCGCTCGCCGAGCAGGACCGCGAGCGATGGAACCGCGGCCAGATCGCCGAAGGCGTCGCGCTCGTCGAGGCGGCGCTGCCGTCGGGGCCGGTCGGCCCGTACCAGCTCCAGGCAGCCATCGCCGCCGTCCACGACGAGGCTGTCAGCGCAGAAGCGACCGACTGGGCGCAGATCGAGCAGCTCTACGAGATGCTCGAGCGCATCGCCCCCGGACCGATCGTGACGCTGAATCGCGCCGTTGCCGTGGCCGAAGCCCGGGGCCCGCTGGCCGCGATGGAGCTGATCGAGCCGCTGCTCGACGACCGGCGGCTGCGACATACCCACCGCCTGCACGCCGTCCACGCCCATCTCCTCGAGCTCGCCGGCCGCACCGACGACGCACGCGCCGCCTACCTCCTCGCCGCCCGCCAAGCGACGAGCATCCCCGAACAGCGTCACCTACTTGCCGCCGCCCGACGAACATGTAGTGAGTTGTGGCCACGCCTGTGACGCCGTGGCCGACCCGAAGTGCGAGCTGCGCGCTGAAATCGACGTCAACTCGTCCGATCAACCCGGGACGCGTGGACGTCGCCGACTGGTGCCGTCGGGGCGTTGCTCCAGACCCTGGTAGCGCACGTTGGTTCTGATACCGACGGATGCCTCCGGTGCTCGCTGGCCGGAGATCGAACGTTCCCTGTCGTTCCTGCCTCGCCGGGAAGATGAGGAGGACCCGCGAGCGACTCCGACAGTCGACGCAACATACGAACTCTGACAAAGGAGAAAGTCATGGGCCGACCAGAACCCTCACGAAGCGGACACAGCCGCCCGGGCGCTGAAGCAGAAGATGTGCCTCTCGAGGAATCGAAGTCCGACCGTGGCTCAGCCACGGTCGCGGCGCAGTTGCGCATCGGCGCCGGTTTCAGAGAGGACGAGCATTCAGAAATCGTCCGACGCTTCGCGCCCCTCGATTCCCGCCTCCTCCACTTCGCCGCAGTCGATGTCGACATGGAGTTGTCGATCAAGGACCGCGATCATCCCGGCCAGAAGGTCACACTCGAGTGTTGGATCGCCCGAATGACCCGGCTCGTCGCAACCTCCTTTCTCGAGGACGTGCACGCAGCACTCAACGAGGTGCGCGACGATCTACGCCGTCAGATCAACGACGCCAAGACGAAGTCCGAGCCGCGCAACAGCCGCCAGCACCGCGACACCCCGCTTCGAGGCGAAGGCGAACCCGGCGATCGCTGACGTGCCGCGCCGTCCGTTGCGTCGATGATCCGTGTCCGCGTTGATCATCTCGCGAGGAGCCTGCTTTCGTACGGATAGGTGGTCAGGCATTCCACGCCGTCGGCAGTGATCAGCACCTGTTCTTCGAGCTTCACGCCTTCGCCGCCACGTGCGCTGCCCAGGTAGCTCTCGACGCAGACCGTCATGTTCGCCTCGAAGACACCGTCCTGGCCGCTCTCATCGAACGAGTCGGGGTAGAGGATGATCGGGTATTCGGCGACCATGCCGTTGCCGTGTACCGGACCGAGGTAGCGACGGTCGACGTACTCGTCGGGGAAGCTCCACGTCTTCTCGGCGAACTCGCGGAACGACATGCCGACTTCGATCAGGTTCATGTTGTGCTGCAGCTGTTCGTACGCAAGCGTGTAGATGTCTCGCTGCTGCCCGGTCGGCGGTTGGTCGCCGGCGAGGAACGTCCGCGACAGATCGGTGTAGTAGCCGTGGCAGCCGACGGCGTCGGTGTCGAGGCAGACCAGCTCGCCTGCTTCGATGATCTTGCTCCCGGCTTCCTGGAACCAGGGATTGGTGCGCGAGCCCGAGTTGAAGAGTCGGGTCTCGAGGTACTCGCCTCCACCGGCAATCAGGGCCCGGTGCAGTTCTGCCCACACCTCGTTCTCGGAGCGGCCCGGCACCAGGTGCTGCTCCATGAACGCGACGGCGGCTTCGGTCCCGGCAACCGAGGCGCGGATGAGGTCGAGCTCCGTGGGTGTCTTGATCGACTTGGCACGGTCGATGATCGGTGACGCGTCGACGATGTCGAACCCGGCAGCCATCAACGCCGGGACTGCTTCGATTGGTGAGCGCTCGATTCCCAGTCGCTGACCCCGTAGGCCGCACGCCGGTCATCAGCACGCCCATGTCGTCGACGAAGTCAGCGAGGTGTCTGCGGTAGTGATCGCCGCCATAGAACGGGTGCAGACCGCGGGGGCTGCGGATCTCGTCGACGGTGTCGTAGCCCTCGGCGAGGTGGGCGCAGCCGCGGTACTCGAACAGCACGACGGGTCCCTCGACGGGAACGAACACGTATCGCCCGGGGTTTCGCGTCGTGTTGAGTTGCATGTTGCGAACACCGCATGCGTAGCGGATGTTGACGGCGTCGAAGAAGATGGCTGCGCCGACGTCGTGCGCAGCAGAGGGTTGCGCGGAGTCGGGCGAGACGCTCGCGTGCGGCTGTGCGGTCGACGTCGACGGGCAGGCAGAAGTCGGGCACGATCGGCCGGGTCGAGGATTGATCCATCCCTCGCATCAGCCGGCCAGACCGTCGGCGTGGCCCTGTTCCGCGTCGAGATGTGCCTGTGTCACCCGGCCGTACCCGATGCGGGTGCTCTCGACACCGCCGATGTAGCCGGGCAGCTCCGAGAATCCGAACAGCACGGTGTGTCGCTCGCCGTGTGTCTGGGTCACCCGGTGCATCGAGTAACGACCTTTGAACAGCTGCAGGTCGCCAACCTCCAGGTCGAGCCGGCGAACGCGATCGCTGATTGCCGTCGAGGACCTCGCGCACGTCGTCGTAGCGCTCGTCGCCGGGACTGCGGAGATCCGGGCAGTACTCGAAGACACCGCCGGCGGTGGCCCGTTTCGTCATCAGGCTGGCGATGAACTCGTTGGCGTCGTAGTGCCACGGCATCTGGGTGCCGTGGTCCATGACGTTGACCACCAACCCCCGGATCGGATCGGCGAACTGGTGCAGCCGGTCGATCGACAGGCAGGCGGCCACGAAGCGCTGAAACATCTCGTGGTCGTACAGCGCCCGGATCATCGTGTCGTCTGGGATCAGATCTTTGCCGACGAACCCGTTGGTCATCGTGCCAACCCTCCGGCGCGGATGACCGTCCGGCCACTCACCTTCGCCGTGGTCCCCGTAGGGGGTGATCTCCTGACGGATTCGGTAGGCGTGAGGGGCGACGCGCTCCGTCTCGCTGGTGAGAGCCTCCTGTGCCTCGGGCCGGATGAAGGCAGGCAGGGTGACGCACCCGACAGCCGCCAGCTGCGTGCGTACGTCGGCGATGACCTCCACGAGGCGGCTGCTGTCGGGTTGATCCAACGGATAGGCGACGGTGTCCACCATCGCCGCCAACGAGGGTCGTACTGCGCTGCAGATCGTCATGACCTGCAGTATCTGTGTGCACAACCAATTAGACAAGCAAGAGTTTCAGTGCGATATCTCAGTAGTATTCCTACTGTGTCGAGCTTGGATCGTGCGCACTACCAACTCCTGCTTGCACTGGATCGCCGGGGAACGATCAGCGCCGCGGCGACCGAACTGTTCATCACCCAATCGGCAGCGAGCCAGCGGTTGCGGGAGGCAGAACGGCGCCTCGGCTTCCCGCTGACGACGCGCCAGGGGAGGACGGTCGCCCTGACACCGGCCGCACAGACTCCTGGTAGAAGCGGCTCATGCGAGCGAGCGCGCCCTCGAGGCCGCCGAGGCCGACGCTCGATGGATCGGCAGCGCACGTGAGCCGGCCCTTCAACTGGCGGTGGACGTTCACGATGTCTGCTGGTGGCTGCCCTCCGTGCTCGCCGAACTCGACGGAGATCCGCAAGCGGCAAGCATCGAACTTGTCCGCAGCCTCGCCGGCGACGGGCTCACGATGGTGCTCGAAGGCCGCGCCGACGCCGTCATCGCGCCCAACGTCTCGGCAGTTGCGCCCCGATTCCATCCACTGTTCGATGATCGACTCGTCGCGGTGGTCTCGACCTCGCACCCGCTCGCCCAACGGGCGGCACTGACGCCCGACGACTTCGTCAACGCCGACTACGTCACCTACAGCACCACGCCCCATGCCGGGTTCGAGCACGCAACATTCTTCGCGCCGCGTGCCGAGTGTGGCCCAGACGCATACTGCGGATCGAGTCGATCTCGGTCCTCCTGGATGTGGTCGCGACCGGCGTGTGGACGTCGGTACTACCGCGGTGGACGGTGCCCGCGGGCCGACGAATCGTGACGATCCCTCTCGACCCGGCCCCGCCGCCGATCTCGTGGTCGCTCGTCACGCGAGATCTTGACGACAACCCACTGCTCGGCGGGGCGGCGCACCATCTGGCCACCATGCTCCGCAAGCTGCCACACGAGTCGGTTATGACTCAGTAGGACCGCTCGACGACGACGTCCATGTCGGTGAACTTCGGCTCACCCTCGAACATCTCGGCCATCGTCTGCCTGACCGGGCCGAGTGCTTCTTGACGTCGCGGGTCACCGGCCGCCGCGGCTTCCTTACCGCCAGTCCGTCCAGACGCTAGCGACCGGGGCCCACAGTGCATGGCACCCTCCGATGAATTCGTCAGCGGTCTCGGCTGGGAAGCCCCGACAGTTGTCGTGAACGGTGGCCGGAGGATGTGCGCAGGCGCCCTGGGCCACCGACCACCACCACCGAGAGCGGCTCGAGCGCGGCGCGCAGGCGGTGACGTGCCAACAACCCGGCATCGGCAACCACGTGAGTCGGGGCCACCACGAGATCGGTGGGCTGCAGACGGGCGAGCACATCGCCCGAGCCGGGCACATACAGTTCGACGGTTGCCCGCGGGAAACGCTCGGCCATCGACGCCTGCGACGATTGGTCGGCGCACACCACGACGTTGCCGCCCACATCGTCTGACAGTCGGCCCACGAGACTGGCCACCAGATCCAGGTCGCCGCGCAGGGCCGCGTCGTCAGCGCTGCGACCGGTGATCACCACGATCCGGTTCCACGGTCGGTCGGCGAGCCACACCGCTGCACACGGCACCGTCGAGTCAGCGCCGATCACGTCGAGTTCCGTGGCGAGCGGCTGACTGATCACGCTCCTCAGGTCGTCGACCGCCACCAACAGCATCGAACCGTGCAGCTCGCGCGTCAACGACAACACCGCAGCCGGCATCGACTCCGCAGCCCGGGTAACGGCATGGGTGTCGTGACCGAGACGGGTGAGCTCGTCGGCCAACGCCGACAATCGATCGTCGCCCGGTTCGCCTTCCAGTGCCTCGACGAACGGCGTGACGAGACCGGAATCGGCCCGCGCAATCGCCGAGGCCAGTCGGGCCATGTTGGGAGCGGTCGATCGGGCGCCGGCCCGGACGATCACGTGCTCGCCGATCGTTGTCACGGCGTCGTCAGGGCGCGGTACCTTGCGGGCCGCGATCCGGGTTCCGAACGATGTGATCAGCACGGTCGCGACGACCGTGACGACGGCGGCGTTGAGGATCTGCTGATCGAACAACCCGGTCGCCACCCCGACCTGGGCGATCGCCAGTGTGGCGGCGGCCTGTCCGATCGTCAGCGTGGCCATGATCGCGATCTCCGCGGGCTCGAACCCGAACGCGCGCCCGGCGATCAACGCCGGCAACACCTTGCCGACCACGACCAGACCTGTGAACAGCGCCGCCTTGGCGAGCGTGGCCGGCTCCACCAACGCCCCCGGATCGATCGAGAGCCCGACCGACACGAGGAACGCTGGTACCAGCAAGGCGTTGCCCACGAACTCGACGCGTTCCATCAGTTCGCCCTTGGCGGGCACGGACGAATTCATGCCGATCCCGGCGAGGAACGCACCGACCAAGCCCTCCACGCCTCCGAGCAGGCCCATGATGGCGCCCGCCGCCATCCCGCCCAACAACCAGACGAAGCGTTGCGTGCGCGAGTGCAGCACACGGGCGAAGATCCAGCGCGTCGCGCGTGGCAACGCGAACAGGCAGAACACGACCACCAGCACCAGTCCCGCCCACAACGGGAGCGCCGGATGCGGTTCGGCGGCATGGGCGCCCGGCTCATCAGAGATCGCCGACGACGATGCCGCCACTGCCAGCACCACCAGCGCCAACACATCAGTGATCACCGTGGCGGCGACCGCCGATGACACGGCACGGTTACGGTCGAGCCCGGCTGCCTTCGCCTCCGGATAAGCGACGACCGTGTGAGACGCCCACATCGCCCCCACCAGCGCCGCCGCGCTGGCATCGAAATCAAGGACGTAGTGAGCGGCCAGGAAGCTCAGGGAGAAAGGGATCGCGAACGTCAGTAGCCCGAACGTGATCGCCGCTGTGCGATTGGCGGCGAAGGTCTTGAGATCGAGCTCCACCCCGGCCATGAACATGAGGTACAGCAGGCCCGCCACACCGACGGTGGCGACGAACCCGTCGCGTCGCAGCCACTCGAGCACGTTCGGCCCGAGCAGCATCCCGACCGCGATCAGACCGATCAGACCCGGCACCCGCACGCGTTCGGCGAGTACCGGCCCGATCAACACGCAGGCCGCCAAGAGCAACAGGCCCATCTCGACGCTGTACAGAACTTGAGTCGCCAGCATCTGCGGAGATTACTGAGCGAAGGCGAGGTACTCGTGGACGGACCGCAAACGCGAGGCGCCCTTCAGATCGGCGTGCCAGCCGATTGGGATGGCTCGGCGGTGCGCGCCGGGCCACCCCATCGAACGGTCAGGATTGCTCGGCCGACGCAGGCGATTGACGGCGGTAGAGCAGCGCGTAGGCACTGATCAACACCAGCGACACCTCGGTGCTGACCGAAGCAAGTCCCAACGGCTCGGTCCAATTGCCGATGTCATCTGTTGCCCCGGCCAAGCCGACCCACCGGCTGATGATGTATCCGCCGAGCGGGGCAAGCCCGCACAGGGCCGCAAGCATCCAGACCAAGAGACTTGACTTGTGCACGAGGGCAAGGGTGGCGGCGAGGCAGCCGACGATGAGCGCGGCGAACATCCAACCCTGGGCGACGTTCTCTTCGAACTTGTCGAAGACGTCGAGGAAGTGGATCTGGGCCACACCCAGCAACAGCACCGCACCCAATCCCCGCAGGATGGTGTCAGCCGACGTGGACACGGCCGGAGCCGTGCTGGCAATGCGTACATTCATTATTTTCCTCCGTCCCGAGACGCACGACATTGGTGCGTCCGAGCAGAGTGGAGCACATCTATTGTCTTGACAATAGTGCGATGGTCTTAAGTCTTTGTCAGGATTTCGACGATGAGTGGTCGCGCTATTCCACCGGGGAGGGAATTCGGGCCGGCTGGAGATTGACGATTCGACCGGGTCGCTCATCATTGCCGTCGACGTCTCCGTTGTCGCCGCCCGTCGCACGCGGACCGCAGCCAGTTTCGGGTGGCGGAAGGTGGCCAGCGCGAGGCAGACGGCGCACTGCGACAGCACCGCCGGCGCCATCACCGGGGATGGGCCGACCTGACCGCTGCCCGCCGCCCACAGCTTCGAGATCAACGACATCTGTGGCCACCGGTCGGTGTAGTGGTAGTCGAGGATCGCCGCGTCGTAGTTGGCCTTGACGTGGATGTAGAGCCCATAGATGCCGCTGACTGCGGCGAGCAGCGCGATCATCCTGACCACTCGGATCATCTGCCGAGATCCACCGAGGGCCACGATGAGCACGCCGATCGCCAACACACCGAGTACCAGCCAGGGGATGAGCTGGGTCGCGGTGGTCCAGTGCCGAAGCGTCGCCAATTCAACCGTGGTGGCGACGATGCCTGCGGCGGCCAATCCCAACATCGAACGCCGCAGGATCGTCGCCGTGTCGGCGACGTTCACGAGTCGAGACACTGGACGCAACTTTTGAAACATCAGAACTCCAAGGTGGCGATGATCTTTTCCAAGACGGCCGGGTCGATGTTGTACTTGCCGAGCTCCTGACGGAGCTTGGCGAAGTCTGGGTCAGTCGCGTACGGCCGGTACTCGTCGACCTCTTGGGCCCAACGGCGGGCATTGCTCACACCCGCCGCCTTGAAGGCCGCCTCGAGTTCGCCGATGTCGGCACTGTTGATGTTGACCTTCCCCCCAGCCTGATCGGCTGGGGGGTCGGTTGCCGGTTGTGTGGCCGCTGGCGCTGGAACCGTGGCGGCCCCAGGTGGCGCCGGCGCAGGCGACGTGTCGGCGACAGCCGGTGCAGCCGTTGGCGCAACAGTCGTGGCTGCTGCCACGGTGTTGCCGGCAGCGGCGGCAGTGCCGGTCTTGGTGTCTGAACTGCACGCGCCGGCGGTCAGCAGCAATGTGCCAACGAGGCCGGCGGTCACAAGCCGTGGTCGTCGATGACTCATGTCGCCAGCGGATCGATCTCGGGAAGCTGGTCGATGTACGACTGCACGACGTCCTGGCTCCAGAACTGACCGAGGAGGACCTGCTCAGCGACCGCAACGCCACGAATGGCGGCGAGGTTGGCGTCGCCAACTTCCTTCGGATCACCAGCAGCGCCGGCGAGGGTGGTGTAGGTGTCGATCAGCTTCTTCAAGGCAGCGTCGGCCCCCTTGGCGGCCAGAGCCGGCTGGACACGAGTGAATGCAGTCGTTCCGGCAACCGCGGCGACCGAACCGGCACGCTCGAAATTGCCAGCGGTCCACGCATTCATGCTCTTGACCAGCTGGATCCTCACGTCGTGGAGCTGGGTGAGGTGCATCAGGTCTGCCGAAGTGACCTCGGTCTTGGTGTCGTCGGCGTTGCGAGCCGCGGCGTTCCACAGGCTGACGCCGTAGTTGTAGTTCGAGGTGACCTTGGCGACCGCCTTGCTGAGGTCGTCGATCGAGGTGGCGGCGTTGGCAAAGGCCTCTGCGGCAGCGTCGACGGCATCTTCCGTGGCCTTCTCGTTGTCCGCATCGCGCTCACCCAGCATGGGCTCGGCGTCGGCGTCGAAGTTCGCCTTGAACTTGGCGTAGTGCTCCTTCGCCTTGTCGAGGTTGCCGTCCGACAGGGCCGACGTGGTGAGGCGAAGATCGGCGCGAATGATGCGCAACTTGGTCACATCATCGACCAGCGGGTTGAGCGGTGCACCATCTTTCGACATCTGGATCGCGTCGTCGTAGCGCGCCGCCAGTTCCTCGGCCTTTGCCTTCAGAGCAGCGAAGTCGGGCGGTGCGTCGCCGCCGATGCCGTCCTCGAGGTCGCCTTGAAGATCGGCCTCGAGCTTGAGGTACATCGACACCGAACGAATGTTGACGTACACCTCGATGCCGTTCCACGCTGCGTCGTACGCCTCGAGTGCGTCCTTCGACGCCTGCAGGTCGCCTTTGCCGAGCGCTGCGATGAGGACGTCGATCGTCGGGCGAACCGACGCGACCAGTTCGGCCTCGGGCGACTTGGTCGCCGGAGCCTCGGTGGTGGCCGGTGCCGCGGTCGTTGCCGGTGCCGCGGCCGCAGTCGTCGTCGGAATCGTCGCTGCGTCAGCGACCGAGCCCTTCGAATCGGAGCTGCAGGACACGCAGAGCAGAGCAACTGCAATTGCGCCGGCAAGGCCGGAGCGCACCCGCATGCCCCGCGAGCGGCGATCGAACTCGGTGCCCGGCGAAGCGTGGAGAAACAATCCATCCACATTCGAGGCGCGTTGATCTGACACGGCCGCAGCCGTCTTGTTCACGATTGTCATTTGTTTTCCCGTCCCTCTTGACGCACTACGAGTGGTGCGTCGGGACAGTTAATTCAGGAAAGGAGGACCATTTCAATAAGCCAATAGTCTTAAGACTTTGTCAAGAATGTCGCGCAGCGTGCCGGCCCGCGAAGGGATCAGTCGGGTCTGGTGACGACGAGCTGCTGCACCCTCAGTTCCCCGCCCTTGGCGGTGATCTTCAGTTCGGTGATCTCTGCGAAAAGGGGTATTGGACCCAGGGCCTAAGACTCCGGTGTCGGTTCCCGAGAAGGCGAAATATCCAGGCGTGCTCGCGCCGTTGGATCGCAACGGCGGTCCGTCAATGTCGGCCCGCGGCTCCTGCAAGAATGGCCGCCGTGGATGAGGGGCTGTTCGGCGGGCTGGACGATGATGCCCGTCGCGCCCTGTGGGCCCACATGCGGCGACGTCGGTTCGCCCGCGGCCAGATCATCTTCCACGAGGGTGACCCTGCCGACTCCCTGCACCACATCGTCAAGGGTCATGTGTCCGTCAAGACATCGACGCCGCGCGGCGATCAGGCGATCTTGCGGGTGCTGGGTCCCGATCACATCGTCGGCGAATTCGCGTTGATCTCGCCCGGTCCGCGGGCAGCAACCGTCACGGCACTCGAGCCCACCGAGACGATGGTGCTCGACCGCGAGTCGTTCCTTGCACTTCGAAAGCAACGCCCGAGCGTCGACGATTTCCTCATCAACGCCTCCGTGGCAGAGGTACGACGGCTCTCCGCCGCTCTCGTCGAGGCCTTGTACCTTCCCGTGGAGACGCGGGTTCTGCGGCGTGTCCACGAGCTCGCCGAGCTGTATCGAGGCGGTGAGACGACCTGCGTGCCCCTCGGTCAGGACGAGATCGCCCAACTTGCGGGGGTGACCCGGCAAACGGTCAACAAGGTGCTGGCCAAAGCACAGCTGGATGGGGCGCTCCACATCGAGCGGGGCCGGCTCCAAATCCTCGATCCCGAGGAGATCCGCCGCCGGTGCCACTGATGGTCACATCCGGCTGCAAACGCGCAAGCAGCGCTCGATCGGGGCGAACCCCGGCCGAGCGCTGCCTTCCCGTCCATCTCCTCGATGGTGCTAGACGGCCTTCTTGGCCACCTTCCGTGACACCCTGCGTGCGACCTTGCGGCTGGCGAGACGCTGCGATGTGCGGCTCTCTTCGGCCTGGCTCTTGCCGGCGTCGAGCTTCGGTGAGGTGCTCGGGTTCTTCGGATCAATCTTCTTCTCGCTCATTTCGTGCCTCCAAGTGGATTGGGTGGTGTAAGTGATACTCAACACCATTCGCCGTGCCTCGTCTGTCAACCAGCCGACATTGGTTGTGTCAACCGGGCGACGTTCAGTGTCGACGACTCGATGAGCACAACGACCGATGTCTGGGAGGCGCTCGCTGCAGAGGTCGATGGCCGGGTCTGGCGGCCCGAACTGGCCTCGTGGGTAGAGGTCAAACGATTCGAGGCCAGGGGCGGCCACGTCTACGCGATCGTGGCGAACCGTCGCGATCTCGTCTACTTCCGCCTGACGGCGGCGGAGCTCGACCTCCTGCCGCTGCTCGATGGAACACGCACGCTCGGTGAGGTCGTCGTGACCCGGTTCGACACGTCGGGCGAGCTCGACGCGGCGACCATCGTCGACCTCGTTCGCACGCTGCATTCAGGCGGCTTCCTCACCGACGAATTTGTCGACGTCGACGCCGCAGTGAGAAAGGCGATCGCCCCGACGGGCTTGCAGGCTCGGCTTGGTAAGTTCGCCCGCACGCTCACGATCGACTGGTCGGGGGCCGAGAAGCTCACGCAGTGGTGCTATCGGCACGGGCTCCGCCACCTGTTCCGCCCGGCCGGGATCGCGATCTCGTCGCTCCTTGCCGTGGGTGGCCTTGTCGCTTTCGTCGCAGTGGTCGCGCGCCACGGTCTGGCCTACGAGACGCGGTCGTTGGGTGCTTGGGTGGCGCTTCTGTTCGCGCTCAATCTCCTGCTCATCTTCATCCACGAGCTCGGCCACGCTGCCGTGCTCGTCCATTACCGGCGTCGTGTCCGCAGCGCCGGTTTCCGTATCTACTTCGGTGCGCCAGCGTTCTTCGTGGACTCGTCGGATGCGTTGATGCTCGATCGCAAGGCGCGCATCGCCCAGTCCTTCGGCGGGCCGTACTTCGAGCTCGTCGGATCGGGTGTCGCCGCGATCGCCTTGTGGGGGTGGCCACACGGCTTTCTCGCGCCAGTGCTGTTCAGCTTCGTCGTCGTCAACTACTACATCTTGCTGATCAACCTCACGCCCATGCTCGAGCTCGACGGCTATTTCATCTTGTCGGATGCAATACGCGTGCCCGATCTGCGTCCTCGGTCGTTGGCGTTCGTGCGCCACGATTTGTGGGCCAAGCTCCGCCGACGCGAACGGTTCTCGTCCGTCGACGTCGGACTGCTCCTGTTCGGGACCATCGGCGTCGCGTTCACCGTCTTCGTTCTGGTATCGACCTTCTGGTTCTGGCAGCGCACCTTCGGAGGCCTCATCGGATCGCTCTGGAACGCGGGGGCGGCGGGAGTCGTGGCGCTCGTCGTGCTCGTGTCGTTCCTTGGCGCGCCTGTCATCCGTGGCGTCGTCTTGCTTGCCCGGGGGGTTGGCCGCCGAATCGAAACGTGGTTTCAGCGAAGCCGGTTCCGGGCTCAGCGCCACTGGCGCATCGAGGCGGCCGCGCTCGTCGATGTGTTGCCGTCATTCGACGATCTCCCCGCCGAGGTCTTGAACGACATTGCCGGGCGCGTCGAGCGACACCGCGTCGCTCGCGGCAGCGTGGTCGTTCGGCAGGGTGATGTCGCCGACACCTTGTACATCGTTCGTTCGGGGACACTCGACGTGATCGAAGAGGACGTCGACGGCACAGAACGGGTGCTGCAGACACTCGGCGCCGGGGAATCGTTCGGCGAGGTCGGTCTCGTGCGAGGAGCGCGGCGTAACGCGACCGTGCGTGCTCGCTGCCGTACGGAGCTGTTCGCAATCGACAAAGGGACGTTCGACCGGTTGCTGGCTGATCACGTAACGCTCGCGGAGATCGCGCCGACGTTGTACGAGCTCGCCGCGCTGCGCGCGCTGCCGCCGTTCGCCAACGTGCCGTCCAGCGAGCTGCGACGACTCCGAGAGCAGGGGTCTTGGCTGAACATCCCGCCCGGCACCGTCGTCGTCGAGCAGGGCGACGTCGGCGACGCCTTCTATGCCGTGGGCGATGGGCGATTCGAGGTTCTGGTCGACGACCGGAACGTGGGGTCGTGCGAAGCAGGTGGCCACTTCGGTGAGCTCGCTCTCCTGGCCGACGCGCCTCGCGCCGCCACCGTTCGCAGCCTGACGCCGGCACGCGTCTTCCGGCTCGACCGCAGCGGCTTTCAGCACCTCGTCGCCAGCGCGTTCCAAGACCGCGTCGAGACAGCGTCGCACCGCGTTGCCTTCCAACGCGAATAGCGTGCGCAGGCGTGAAGGGAGCGCTCGGATGAACTGCTGGCATTGTCGGAAGACAGCGGTGGCGACCTGCCGTTTCTGCGGCCGTGCGGTCTGCGAGAACCACGTCACGACGCGACCGTTCATCCTGGAGCTGCTCGAACGATCCGAGCCGGTGCGGGCCTTGGTGGTCGACGACGCTGTCTTCTGCGGCGCCTGCCACCCGCGGCCGAACCCGGTGAACCTACCCGAGCTCAGCTGATCGCCACGCAGGGTGAGGACCCGCGGGGGCCCTCACCCTCCCAACATCTGGTCAGCCGATGCAGACGCTGAAGGAACCGGTGAGGATGGTGCTGACCACGGCGCCACCGCCGTTCGGGGCGGCGCCGACAGCCGTGTCGCTGACACGGGCCGCTGGGTGGCATGTCACACCACCGTTGATCTTGACGAGCCCCCCGCTGATATTGGTGTTGCCACCAGCCTCCAGGGTCACGGTGGCACCAGCAGTGATCGTTGTGTCCTGTGATCCCTTCACCGTGGCACTGCCACCGGCGAGGACCGTGGCGTTGAGCCCCGCTCGAACCTCGGCGTTGGTATTCGCCTGAACCGAGACGGTGCCGCCGCGAACGGTAATGGCATCACCGAGAAGTGTGATCAGCGGGCCGGCATCGCGCTTGATCGTGATGCCCGTGTCCGTCACGCTGATCGAGTACTGACCGTTCGGACTGGTGAACGTTCCCGAGAACGGTTGCCCGTCCGCTCCGGATTTGCCGTCGGCGCCACTGCAGACATACGCCGTCGAGCCACTTGCGTCGGTGATGGCCGCGCCGCCGGCCGGACAGTTTCGGTCGCCCGCCGTGAGTTGCTTCACCGTCGGGCTCACACCCGGGGCGCCGTTCGTGCCGTTCGTGCCGTTCGTGCCCGGATCGCCCTTCTCACCCTTTGCGACCACGCCAGAGGGTTCTCGAAGTTCTTGCACTGGCTGGCGGAATCGACGACGCGGAGGATGCCGCCGATCTTGGTGTAGCAACCCTGGATCGTTCCGTCGCCTCCGGGAATCGCCGCATAGGCGACCCCGGCCGCGGTGACGCCGACGACCACCACCACTCCACACGCGAACAACGACTTGCGCCTCATCAGCTTCCCCTTTGATCTGGGGCGCTGCACAGCCGCGGCGCCCGCCCAGACGGCGAGTGTGCGCTGAGCCACGATTTCGTGTCAAGCAGGGCCACTCGCCCCGGTCGCACGGTGATTGTGGGCGCGATTTCAAGTTGACACCCCGGTTTCACCCGAGCCCGTGGTCGACGACACGCCACAGTCCGGTCGGCTGGTCAGGTTTGTGGTGCAGTAGTTCTGGTGCGCGTCGACCCGAGACCGATCACGGATTCTGAAGCGGTGCGGTGACGCGGAGGGAACGATCACTCGGGGGCGGCAGGATCGATTGCAACCAGTGGATAGCGGGTACCCACCGAGCTGGGCCCGTAATGGCCCGGCGCGAAGGCGGACGCCAGGGCGGTCTTGGCGTGCCAGCCCGTGCAATGTCCGGGAGCGACGATACGGGGACGGACCAAGTCGCGGAGGTCTCGTACAGTGTCGCCGATCCGTTGCTCCATCGCCGCGCCGGCGAGGTGATAGCCGCCGAGCACGACGTCGATAGGGACCTCGGGAAACAGAGCCATCGCTCCGAGACACGCGTTCACCACACCGGCGTGCGAGCACGCTGACAGTACCGAGACGCCGCGTCCGCGAACGTGGGCGGCGAGGAATCGCTCGTCGAGGATCAGCGGATCGGGTTCGCATCGTTCACCCCGGAACGTGTGGTGACCGACGAGACCGGTCTCGTACGCCGTGACCCGGTCGATGAGACCACTGCCCACGAAGAGACCTCCGACTTCGTGCGGCGCATCGTTCGTGACGATTCGTCCACCGGCCGCCTCGATCTCGAGAAACGTCGGCTCCGGTGGCAGCAGCGCGATCGTTCCCGAGGGCAACAGCACACCGCGTTGATCGGGCCGGTCCGGATGCAGATCAACGACCAGAGCGGGCAAACCCTTCGCAGAACGCGCCGAAGTGATCGCCTCGACCACGGTCGGGAAACCGCCGCTGTGGTCGGAATGCCAATGCGACAAGAACAGCACCTCGATCGATGCGAGATCGATGCCGAGCCGCTCGGCATTGTCGAGCCAAACATCGCCGTACGGGCCGACGTCGAACAACACCGTCCGGGTCTCCGAGCCACGCCGCCCCGTCACGAGTACAGAGAACCCATGACAGGCCACACAGAGCTGGTCGAACACGCAAACGCCGGCGTGTCCGTCATGTTCGCGAGTCGGTGCAAGGCGCCCCAACAACGACACCATCTCCGGAACCTGGGCGACACCCGCATCGATGCTCGACAACGTGTCGGTCTCGTTGTCGACTACGACGGTCAGCACCAACTCATCCAGAATCGGGCTCTCTGCAGGCGGCACCGGGCGATCTTCGCACACGTCAAGATCGGGTGGCGTCAGCGACGCGACAGACGAGAGTGAGCCGACTCTCCTCGACGGTTGCCAACGGCCTCAGCCCCAGAAGATGCATGTCGGGTCTTCGTCGACCTCGTCGAGCAGGTCCTGAATCTCGGCGCTCGGCTCGAAGTCGGGGTAGCGGCGAACCTTGTCGTTGCTGTCGATGAAGTACAGCGTCCACTCACGTCGACGGCTGTCGTAGGCAAGCCGTGCATTCGGGACCCGTAGCCACGTCATCTCGCCGTCCACGCCCGGCATCAGGCGGGTCGGATGAGTTCGACGAGGCTGACGAAGGTCCGCCTCAGTGCCGACCGCGATCACGATGTGATGGCTGCGCAACACGGTGTCGAGGTCGGGATTGGTCGTGAAGCTGCCGTCCATGTTGCGCAGAGCCAGCACGAGCGCGCCACAGTCGTCGCGTAGTCGGGCCTGACGCAGGGTCCGACCATCGAGTGGTGACCCATCCGGGATCTCGACCTCCTGCATGCGGAACTCCATGCTTCGGTCGTGCATCACGACGTCGACGAACTCGGCGACGTTGGGGCGGACGACGAAGCTGGCCATGCGGGCAGCACCCAGTTCCTGCGGGTTGACCACACGGTCGGCGCCGGCGCGGCTGAGCTTGCCGATGCTGTCGTCCTGCCGGGCGCGGCGCCACGATGAACAGCGCCGGATTGAGCGACCGCCCCGACAGCGTCACGAAGAGGTTGTCGGCGTCATCGGCGAGCGCGGCGACAAGAGCGTGCGCCCGTTCGATGCCGGCGGCCCGCAACGTGGTGTCGAGCGTGGCGTCACCCACGATCGTCGGCGTCGGAACATTGGCGACTCGTGTCGGGTCGCTGTCGACGACGACGACGTGGCGGCCTTCACGCTCGAGGTCAGCCGCGACTGCCCGACCGACACGGCCCCACCCGCACAACACGACGTGCCCTCGCAGATCGGAGATAGTCCTGTCCATCCGTCGCCTCCCGATGATTTCTCGAAATTGTCCATCGACGATCATCTGCACGCCCAGGGTGAACGTGTACAGCACGGTGCCGACACCGACGGTGATCAGCGCGATCGTGAAGATCTTCTCTGCGGTATCGAACTCTCCGACCTCACGGAATCCGACCGTGGAGACCGTCGTGAACGTCTGGTACAACGCATCGATCAACGACAACCCGAGGATCAAGTAGCCGATAGTGCCTGTGACCAGCACGAGCACCACCATCCCCGCGGCGATGCGGAGGCGAGAGAGCGTAGGGGTCACGGACGCGAAGCTAGTGGTAGCCGGTCGACCGACAGCGCAGCGTCGAGTACAGGACCTCGTGCTGCCGGCGATCCCGTGTAATGACGAGCACCTTGAAACCAAGCGACGTCAGCTTCTCTGCCATCGATTGGCACCCAGAACTCGGAGCAGAACGGAATCCTGGGGCCGCCACATCCGTCTGAACCGGTCACAAGATGACCGATTTATCTCTTTACGGTGTGGGTAAGCAAACATCGACGATTGGAGTGATCATGCCCGAGCGAGACGGTTACATCCCTGGCGTTCCGTGCTGGGTCGATACCAGCCAGCCCGACCCCAAGGCCGCGGTCAAGTTCTACGGCGAGCTGTTCGGCTGGGCCTTCGAGGACGCGATGCCCGAGGGCGCCGACAGCAGCTACCTCATGGCCATGATTCGCGGCGGCACGGTCGCCGCCGTCGGCCCGGTCCCTGAGGGTGCACCACCGATGGCGATGTGGAACACATACATCTCGGTCGGCAACGCCGACGAGACGGCAGCGAAGATCCGCGACGCAGGTGGGTCCGCGGCGGAGCCCTTCGACGTGTTCGAAGCTGGGCGGATGGCCGTCGCCAGCGATCCCGAGGGGGCGGTGTTCTGCGTGTGGCAACCGAACAAGACCTTCGGCGCGCAGATCGTCAACGAGCACGGCTCGCTGAACTTCAACGTGCTCGCCACCCGCGACCTGGATCGAGCGAAGGCGTTCTACGGAGCAGTGTTCGGCTGGCAGACGCTGCCGTTGCCATCCGGCGTGATGTGGACGCTGCCCGGCTACGGCGACCACCTCGAGCAGGCCAATCCGGGCCTTCGCAAGGGAATGGAGCAGATGGGCGCGCCCGCGGGGTTCATCGACGTAGTCGCCGCGGTCAACCCGATCGTCGGCAACGACTCGGGCACACCGGCGCACTGGGACGTCACGTTTGCCGTCGACGATGTCGAGGCCATCGCAGCGAAGGCGAAGTCGCTCGGCGCCGAGATCGTCGACGGTCCACTCGATGCACCGTGGACGCGCATGGTGGTGATCAAGGATCCCCAGGGAGCCACGTTCGTCGCCAGCCAGTTCGTGCCGGAGAACAAGGACCTCGTGGGCTGAGGCTCAGGGCTGCTGGACGAGTTCGATCTCGATCTCGATGGTGATCTCCTTCGAGACGAGGAGGCCGCCGGTCTCGAGAAGCATGTTCCAGGTGAGGCCCCAGTCTTCGCGGTTGATCTTCCCGCTGGCGCTGAACACGGCTCGTTCGTTGCCCGACGGATCGCTGGCGTGGCCGACGTAGTCCACGCGCAGCGTGACCGGCCGGGTGATGCCCTTGATGGTGAGTTCACCTACGAGCGAGCCGCTTGCACCGTCGAACACGGCCTCGGTCGATCGGAAGGTTGCCTGCGGATGGTGGGCGACATCGAAGAAGTCGGGCGATCGCAGGTGGTCGTCGCGGCTCTGGTCGCCGGAGTTGACCGATGCCACGCCGATCGTGACATCGACGCTGGATTCGTTCGGGTCGTCGCCGATCGTCACCGAGCCGCGGACATCGACGAAACGGCCACGGACCTTGGTGAGCCCGAAATGACGGCCGACGAAGCCGACTTCGGCATGACCCGGATCGATCGCCCATGTGCCGGGTGCCGGGAGCTCGATGCCGTGGAGGGTGCGGGTAGCGGTAGGGGACATTGCAGTGATCCTTTCAATATGCGTGTGAATGCACGCATACTACAGTTGCGTTCACTCGCACGCAACTCGGATAGGCTCTCCTTCATGAGCACTCCGATTGACGTGGCCGCCTGGCGGGCGGTGCTCCTGACGCAGAGCCGCGTGGTTCGGGCGATCGAGCGCGACCTCGACACAGGTGGGGCGATCTCGCTCGGCTGGTACGACGTGCTGCTCGAGCTGAATGCAGCGCCCGAGCGGCAGCTGAGGATGCAAGATCTCGCGGCACGAGCGGTGCTGTCCCGAACCCGGGTGAGCCGGATCGTCAACGAGCTCGAAGCATCTGGGTACGTCGAACGCCGGGCCGACGCAGCCGACCGGCGAGCGTGGCTCGCCACGCTGACGCCGAAGGGGAGGGCCGAGCTGAAACGGACGGCACCGATGTACCTCGACGGCATCGAGCAACACTTCAACCGCCACCTCACGGCGGATGATCGGGAGCGGCTGGTCGAGATCCTGCAACCGGTCATCGACAGCCATCAGGCCGAGATGGATCTCCGACGTTGAACGAACGTGGTGAGGTCAACGGAAGCGGTGCAGGTCCTCGGACAGCAGAGACGGGACGATTCGGGCGTTTGTCGCCGGCGTCGACGATCTACCGATGTCGTGAACGAGCCGTCGTCCGTAAATGGCGGCGGCCGCGAGTGCGATGGGCGCGGCGCTGAGCCAGAAGCCGGCGCCGGCGCCCCGGAACGGACCAACATCGCGTCGATGCCAGCCCGGCAAGCCAAATCCCGGCGGCGCCGAACGCAGTCGTCGCGATGGCATTGGACACGACGTGGGGCAAGGGACGGGCGAGACGGGCACGAATGGAGCGGCGACGCACCACGACGAGCGCGAGCGCGCGCGACGAGGCCGACGAGGCCGAGGGCGATCCGGTAGAAGATCGTCTCGGCGGTCCAGTCGCGCAGTGCGGCTTGCGCACAGGTCGCAGCATTCGGGTACATGGCCTGCCAGACGCGCGCAATCTGCGGCGGCGAGGTGTGTGGTGGAGGTGTCCACGGAGAGGACCGTGTCACTGGCACCGAAAAGATGAGCGAGCCCGGCGAGGATGCCGCTGAGCCCGACCGCGATGGCGCCGATCGCTCCGAGCCGCCAGCCCGAAAGTCCGATCCGCACCAACAACGGCGTCGTGGTGCGGTGGATGTCGGCAGCAGCGACGATGCGCACCGGGTCGCCGTATTCCGCAACAGCGCGACGTGCAGCGGCCGCATCGTCGAGGCCCTCGCGTTCGGCTGCAGCGGCAAGGTCGCGGAGATGCTCCTCGGTTTCGGCCAACAGCGACCGGGCATCGCAGGATGGACTCGCGCGAAGCTCGACGAACAACTCGTCGAGGTAGCGCTCAATCGGGTCGTCGTTCACGCCAGCATCACCCGGGAGGGCCAGCGGCAAGCCCCACGTCGACCGCGCTGACGAGGCGACGCCACTCACCGAGCTGAGACGCGAGCGCCTTGGTGCCGTCAACGGTGAGCCGGTAGTAGCGGCGACGCCGACCGGACTCGACCCCCCAGAAACTCGTCACGGCCGGCATCTTCAAGCGGTCCGAACGCCGGGCACCCGACCCTCGGGCAGATCGACGGCACCGTCCGTGTGCGTCTTCAGCCATGCCATCAGTGCGAACCTGCCCCTCGCTCCGGGCGAGCGCGCCCAACAACACGAGGTAAGATGACCTCACCCATCAGCGCTTCTCATTACCTCAAGACCATATTAGGTATTAGGTGGCGAAATGAACGCCAGCGACGGCCTCAACAACGCCACCAGTACGTCGCCTCGTCAAACCCTTCACGCGTCCTCACTTACCGACCACACGGTCGCCTAACGACATCGACGACGACAGCCCCCATGCGGTTCACGGACGCTTGCCGCTGGCGACTCGAATGCCGTCCGAGTTCGTCGAGTTCAACGCACCGGCAGTGCGCTCTGCCGGCGTCCTCAGAAACGCGGGGCCCTCGAGCCTCAGATGGCCGGCCACGTCCTGGTTCGACGAAGTTCCAACGCAATCAAAGGCACCAAACCCAAGGAGAGAATCATGCCCATCAAGTTCGAGAACGTCGGCATCGCCGTTCGCAACATCGACGAGACGATCGCGTTCTTCACCGATCTCGGTCTGACCGTTCTCGGCCGTGACACGGTCAGTGGCGAGTGGGCCGACACCGCCGTCGGTCTCGACGGCAACCACGCCAAGGTCGCCGTGCTGCAGACCCGGACGGCAACGGTTGCCTCGAGCTGTTCGAGTACATCCACCCCGACGCGATCGAGACGGACCCGACCCAACCCAACGAGATCGGGATGCACCGCGTCGCGTTCTCGGTGGACGACATCGACGAGGCCCTCGAGATCGCGGCGAGACACGGCTACCAGCCGCTGCGCGGCGTGGCGACCTACGTGACATCTACAAGCTCACCTACGTCCGCGGCCCCAGCGGCATCCTCATGATGTTCGCCCAGGACCTCAGCAAGAACTGATGGCGTCCCGCCATGTACAGATGTCGGGGCAAGGCTGCGACCTTCGGCTTCATGGCCCGAAGATCCCGGGTGCTCCTCAGCTTGGAGCAGCATCACCGAGCACCCAGCGGTCATTGCTGTTTCATCACGGTCAGCGACACCGGGACCATCGGCGGTCGTGCGCCAAATTCCGCAGTCGATGTAGACGCCGGTTCCACCCGATGGGAGAGGATCGAAGTCGTCGAGAAGCCAGGCCATGGGGTCCCGTTCTCACCGAAATACGTGGATGCCGATCGATGGTTGGCCCGCTAGGGCGACGACGCGGGCGGCCGGACGCTCTCGGAGACACTGCTCCTGGGTCAACTCGCTGGCGTTGGGGATGTTTCGTTCGATGATAAATCGCTTCACTTCAGTTCTTCGCAACCGCGGCCGGCGACGCCGTCGTGCCGATCCACCGCACCTACCGCCTCGACCAGATCGCCGAAGCGCGCGCCGACATGGAAGCCGGGCGCGCCACCGGAAAACTCGTCGTCATACCCTGACACCGCAACCCGCCCACCTCGTTAACCCATCGTTTCACCAGACCAAGTTGGGCGTGGGTGACGACGACGGCTCATCTGGAGCTTGGGCGAGCAGCGTAGGTCGCCTCGACGCTCGGCGTGAGCGGCGTGATCCACCGGCGAAGTCCTCCATGGCGTAGTCGATCGCACGGCTGCCAACACCCTCGTCGTTCATCAACCGAGGTTCTCCACCGACCGGCAGATGTCGCCGGCACTTCAAGGAGGCCATCATGCAGGGTTACGTGACAGCGGTGGTGTCAGACATGTTGCGTTGGCGCGTAGGCGTCGTCCTTGTCGATCTCGTTGACGAGGATTGCGAGGGCTTGTTTCAGCTGGGCGAAGCGGCACCGCGCCGAGGATCTCGGCGATCTGATGCTCGGAGGCTTGGGCCTGGAGTCGGATCACCTCTTGCAGTCCTTTGCCCTTTGGCGTCAGCCGCACGAGGCGGGCGCGACGGTTGGTGGGGTCGGGTTCGCGCACGAGGTAGCCGAGGTGCTCGAGGTGACCGATCAGCTCGTGCACCGACTGCTTGGTGATCTGCATCCGCTGGGCGATGTCGGTCAGGCGATAACCGTCGAGTCCGGGGTAGCGAACAGGCTGACGTGTGCCGCCGTGACGTCGTCGTAGCCGGCCCGGGTAGCGGCCTCCATGTTCAGCTCCCACACCCATTGCCATACGACGCGGATCTCAAAACCGATGTAGGGCGGCGGAACAACAGTGATGCTTGACATATTCGTCAGGTTACCTTACTCTTCCTATTGTCAGGAAACCTGACCAATGGTTCTTTGCAACACTTTCCACGAGGGGAACGAAATGAACACAGCAGTCATCGACGATCCGAACACCACCGAAGCCAACGCTTGGTGGTTTCTCGACACCTTGGTGATCGAGCACCGGCGAGCACCGGGCATGCAGAGCGTCGTGTTCGAGATGATGTTGCCCGTCGGCCACGCCCCGGCGATGCACGTGCACGACGACATCGACGACACCTGGTACGTGATCGACGGCCAGATGGCGTTGCGCTGCGGCGAAAGCGAGTACGTCGCCGAACCGGGCGTGTGGGTGTCGCTGCCGCGCGGCGTGCCGCACGCCTTTCGAGTGGTCGGCGACCGACCAGCGCGGATCATCGTCGTGCACGACAACCACTCATTCCTCGATTTCGTCGCCGAACTCGGCGAACCGACCGATCAACGCGTGCCACCGCCGAGTCCGAAGTTCCCATCGATCGAAGAACTCGGTCGAGTCGCCCACGATCACGATCTGGCACCCACCGGGCCGCCGATGAGCGAAGAACAGGCGCAAGCGATCATCGCCCGCGCCCGGCAGGACGTCACCGTCTGACCCGGACAGCCGGAGCCAGGCTCGCCGCGCCTGCCGACAACATGCCGACAACCGTGAGGGATGACCCGCGACATCGTTTCCTATGTCTGGAGAGACCCGTTTCTACGTCCCGACTCACGGCATTGGTTTCGGGGGCAGGGTGGCGGGGGCAGGATTTGAAACTGCGACCTTCGGGTTACGAAGTGGAACGGTGCTGCCGCTCTGTGATGCCCCGTGTCGCCCCGTGACACGAGCTTGGGCGTTGACATATACTTTTGTATATGGAGGATGTGGATCCAGCAGCACTGGTGCGATCGCTTCGATCGAACGCCGGGCTGTCGCAGCACGAGCTCGCCGTCCGCGCCGGGATGGCCCAGTCGGCGATCTCCAACTATGAGAGCGGTCGCAAGGTGCCGTCGTTGACCACGCTCGCTCGACTGGCAGAGGCAGCCGGGGTTGCTCTCGACGTCTCATTCGCCCCGGTCCGCTACCCGAGGAAGGTCACGTTGGCTTCGCTTCGACGGCGCCGCCGGGCCATCGAAGCAGCGTGCATGCGACACGGCGCCACCCGGCCGAGGGTGTTCGGCTCGGTGGCCAAAGGGGAGTCCGGCGGCGATTCCGACATCGACCTCCTGGTCGACCTCGAGCCGGGGCGCACCTTGTTCGATGTTGCCGCGCTCCATGATGAATTGGTCGAGTTGCTCGGCCACAACGTGGATGTGCTCACCTCGGGCGCCGTCCGCGGACGCCTCGCACACGTCGCCGATGAAGCTGTGCCCCTGTGAGAACAGGGCAGCAACGCCTTGCCGACATCCTTACTGCCACCACCGACGCAGCCCGACTGGTGGAAGCCGGCCATCAACGGTTCGTGTCTGATCCATTGCTGATCCGAGCAGCGAAGAACATCATGAGCGAGATCGGCGAGGCCGCCAAAGGTATCGACGACACACTTCTCGATTCGATACCCGGTGTCCCTTGGAAAGCTGTCAAGGGAATCCGCGACAAGGTCGTGCGACGACTACCCCGAAGCTCGATCTCGACGTGTTGTGGGACACACTCGCTCAACGGTCTACGCCGTCGTCCATCACGCCATAGTCGAGCACAACAAAACGCTCGAGCGCTGAAATCCCGTAGCGGCTCGACGACCCGATGATCGAGGCTTACGTCCTCGAATTTTGGTTGCGGGGGCAGGGTGGCGGGGGCAGGATTTGAACCTTCGACCTTCGGGTTATGAACGCAACGACAGGCTTGTCCTTCAGTGACCTCAGTGCGCCCGGGCTCGACTGTGATCAGCATCAATGGGCGATACGCGTCGCGACCAGCGACTGTCATTGGGCGCCGTGAGCGATGCTCAGGTTGCAGTCGGGTTGCACCTCCGTCGAGCCAGGTTGAGTCCGGCGCCTCGTCGCTGTCTCAGGGTTCGCGATCGAGTGAGATGGTTGCCAGTTGTGTGCGGGTGCGGATGCCGAGCTTGCGGAAGATCCGAGCGAGGTGGCTCTCGACAGTGCAGCGAGAGATCACGAGCTCGCCGGCGATCTCGTTGTTCGACATCCACGGCGAACGAGTAGGAGCGATCTGTACTTCGGCGACCGCCATCACGGTCGTCGAGTTCGTACTCGCCAGCGACCCAGACCGAATGCCGCCCATCATCGACGACAGGCTCATCACGTACATCACCGTCACCCGCACAGCCGACGGCTGAGCCGTGAGCCACGTGAAGGCCCCGGCTGCTAACGCCAACAATGAGTGGAGCACGGGGTCGTGCCACGTCCGCCAGACTGTTGCTCTGATGACGCCACCGGGTCGGACGACGTCCCCGATCCTCGGCGCAACCGGCGCAACCGGCGGCGTTAGTGCTGCCGCCGCTCGGCGCGACGAAGGGGCTCGAAAGTCCACGCCGTGCTGCCACAGGTAATTTCGTGCAGCGACCACCACCGGAAGTCTTCATGAAAGATCACCACGTCGAGCAGCGTGATCCCGAACAGCTCCAGCGAGCGACGCAACACGCTGAACGAATGAGCGTCCTCCTCGGTGACCTCGTGTCGATCTGGATGCCACTTCCGTCGAGGCTCGAGGACGACCCAGTAATCGGGACATGGCTCGCCGGTCGACTCGAGCCCGACACTCCAACATATGTTCCGGCGTCTCGGCGAACCGACGCACCGAGTCGAGGCTCGAGCCTTTGGAGCAACAGCACCACCGGCCGGTGTAGTCGAGATGCCACACCTCCGGCCATGTGCGCCACGTAGTGAGTGCGTCGATCGACGCGAACTCCGCTACGTCACGTGCATCGCGGTACGTGTAGTCCGCCGGGCTCGGCGGCTTCCAGTCGGTTCGATCGTCCGGCCATCTGGGTTGATAGCTGTGCATGGAACGCTTCTCCTGTCGATCGTTGGATCTGACCGGGGACAGCGGTCCCGAGGCGCTACACGGCGCTGACGACGACCATATCGCCGCCATCGCAAATCCTCGCCCAGGGAGGCGACGCAGATCGGATCGCGATCGAGGTGGTCGCCAACGTTGCCGCGATGGAGGCCGCTGTCGAGTTCGGCTCGTCGACCGACACCATCCTTCTCGACGATCTCCTCGGCATCGCAACGACACGCAACAGGGACGATTCCAGCGGGATCATCGGTGACGCGAGTCGTCGATTGCTCGTGCTGCTCGCCACGATGCGAAAACTCGCCGCTGGGACCGACCAGCTGGCCGAGGTCGATGCGTTCATCACCGGTCTGCGCGAGATCCACCGTCGGCGACCGCGGCTCCAGCAGGAGTTCGACCGGGCACGTCTGCCCTGACGCTCAGCGCTGATCAGCGGCGCGGCGAGCTCGGGCACGATGTCGACATTGCCAAGACCACTCACGACCTCAAGGAGATGCTCGCGCTCCCAGCCCAAGAGCGAGCGCAAGTCGCGTCAGACCTGACGCTCGTCACGCTCTGCGGGCGGACCAAACACGACGGGTGCGCTGCGGCTCACTCCCGCAGCAGTTCGAGGTGATCGCGGGTGAAAGCGACGAAGGCGGCTGCGGCTGGGCCGAGGGTGCGTCGGGTGGGCCAGACGAGGACCGAGGTGCGGGTGATCGGTGGCGGGCCGATGTCGAGAACGGCCACGTGAGGCCCAACGCTGGCGAGTGACGACCTGGGCAGGATCGTGATGCCCATGCCGGCGGCCACATAGGCCCGGGCCGCGCTCATCTCCCCGGTCTCGAGGGTGATGCGAGGCCGGAACCCGGCCTCGGCGCAGGCGTCGAGGATGATCTCGCGTACTGCCGAGCCGGGATGATGGGTGATGAACGGCTCTTCGGCCAGCTCGGCCAGACGAACGCGGCGGCGGCGGGCCAGGGCATGGGTGGGCGCGACCGCCAGCGCGAATGGCTCGGTGATGAACGGCTCGATCTCGAGCTCGGCGACTGCGAGGCGGGGCCGATGCACGATCATTGCCGCGTCGAGGCTTCCGTTGCGCACTCCGCTGAGCATGTCATCCGACACCATCTCGGTGACCGCCACGTCGACCCCGGGATACTCGGCCCGGAAGGATGCCAGCAGGTTCGGCAACCCGATCTCCATCGATTGCCAGCCGCCCAAACGCACCCGACCGGTGATCTGACCGGCGAATGAACGGGCCTCGTCGAGTGCAACGTCGACATCGCCCAAGATGCGCTCGGCCCGCTCGAGCAAGGCGGCCCCGGCGGCGGTGAGCGTGACCGAGTGGTGGCCTCGGTCGAACAGCTGAACCCCGAGCTCCCGCTCCAACTTGCGCACCTGTTGGGAAAGCGCCGGCTGTGCGAGGAAGAGCTCTTCCGCCGCACGGGTGAAGTGCCGATGCCGCGCCACCGCCACGAAGTAGCGCAACTGTCGCAACTCGATCATAAGGCTAGCTTATTGTCATCGGTGTGGAGATGTCTTGGACATCTGGTGACTCGAGGTAGATCCTCGAAGCACCGGACGAACCACGACCGAGCGGAGCACCCATGACCACCACCACCACCACCGGCACCACCTTCGAGCCGCACGCGCACGATCTCGTCTGGCTACTGGTTGTCACCTACACCGCTCCGCTCGAGCGGATCGATGCGCTGCTTCCTGCCCACGTGCGCTACCTCGACCGGTTCTACGCGTCGGGCGAGTTCCTCGCCTCAGGGCCCCAGTCGCCCCGCCACGGTGGTGTCATCGTCGCCCACGCCCCTGACCGCGACCGTCTCGACGACATCGTGGCCACCGACCCGTTCGTCCAGGCCGGCGCCGCCACCTACTCCATCGTCGCCTTCGCCCCCACCCGCGGACCACTGGCTATGGCGCTGCTCGGCGCCCCCCTCGATCCGTCCTGACCAGGCGGCCGAGCCCCACATCAGCGGAACGAACGATCCCGTCTCGGGACCCCGTCGAGAGACGACGACGAGGGGCGGATTCGTACCTTGCCCTCACCACCCGTGTTCGTGCCGCTTGCACCGGCGACGTCCTTGACCCGCAGCCTCCCTGCCGCCTTCGCTGACGTCCTCCGCCGACAGGAGGTGCCGGGGCACACAACTGGACCACCCAAGCCGGACGAGCGCAGATGATCTGGCTCAGGGGCATCAGCCGAGTTGATCGCGCAACGACTCCAGATACGGCAACGCCATTTGATCCTTCGGGCGATTCGCGGCCCGCTTGGACGCGATGACGTCGTCGAGAGCTGCCACCGCGACGGTCAGGCCCTCGGCGATCTCGACGATCACCGCGTGAGCATTCCAGCCGTCGAATCCATCCAGCTCACCGGAAGGCGAGAAGGTCAGATCGAGTTCGCCCAACTCGGTGATCAGGTTCACCATCAACGGCATGGTGGCGAGAAACGGGCCGTCGAGTGGAGCGGAAACAGGATCACCTGATGTTCGGATCTGTGCGTTCATCCTCTTCAGTGCGCGAGACAAGCGATCGAGGTTGTCCATCGAACGTGCCGGTAGCACATCGATGTCCTGCGTCGGCAGCGACGATCCATGAATCACCGCTGCGAAGCCGCCGACGACGATGTACTCGACTCGTTCTTCGTTCAGTATCTGGCAGATCCGTACCGGGTCGAACATCACGTGGTCTGGCGTCTCATCGACGCTTGGGCCGTCTTCTGAATCGACATCATGACATTGGCCACGTGGACCATCGACTCGACACGCTCGGGTACCGTCATCCGGAGCTGCCGTTGGATCTGGCCGACGTCGACGCCTCGTGCGTCTTCGATCGACGGCGACTGCTCCATGCCCGGAGTCTACGACGGACGGCCGAGCAGCGCTTCTGGTCATCTCTCTTGCCGACCCGTTGATCGACCATTGGCCATGTTCAGTCACGACCTCTGTCCCCTCGTCAAGGCATTCAACCAACTACCTGCCAATGTGCTTTCGGCAGAGGTGCCGTCCGCCCACGGTAAGCGTGTGGTATTCATCTCCAGCAAGAGCGACGCGGCGAGTGGCGTAGTCGCGCAACCGCTCGCGACCTCTGCTTCGCGCCCATCGAGCTCGGACGGATCGACGAGGGCGGGCGCCTCATTCAGGCCCAGAACGCTCTCGTTCTACGACCCTGATCGAGCAGCCCGGATCCTGAGTCCCGCCGCTTTCGCAGATCGACGTCCCATCGCCACCCTGGTTACTTGTCAGTGCGTCCAGTGAGTGAAAGAGTGTGCACATGACGTTCGAGGTCGCCACCACGACCGACGAGTTCATCGCTGCCACGCTCAGTGAGCATCCTCGAGTTGCTGCGAGTTTGGAGGCGGCGCACGTGGCCGCGTGGGCCGCTGTCGATCCGATCCTGCTCGAGTTGTGCAGGTTGCGCCTCGCACAACTATTCGGTGACACAACTGAACTCGCTCGACGAACCCCAGTCGCAGTGGCGGCCGGACTCGACGAATCGATGGTTCTCGAACTGTCCGCATGGCCACGATCGCCCCGCTTCGGGCCGCGCGAGCGCGCGTGTTTGGCCTTCTGCGAGCAATTCTGCATCGACGTCGCCAACGTCACCACGAAAGAGACCGAAGCCATCAGCGCGGAACTCGGGGTCCAGGGACTGGTCGACTTCGTCAGCGCACTGTTGGTGATCGAGCAACGCCTGCGCCTCCACCTGGCGTGGGGGCAACTGTTCGGCGAGGAGCACACCTCATGAGCCACGAACGTCGAATCCCGCCCGGCGTCCGGGTAGCTGCGTCACTCCAGCATGCGCTCGAGGAGTGGCAGGCATCGGTGGTGCTGCTCGATCGCATGGATCCCGTGACGACCGAGCTGGTCCGCTTGCGGGCTGCTGCGAACCACGATTGCCGTACGTGCAAGTCGCTGCGCACTACGACCGGTCGCGATGCAGGAGTCGACGAGACAATGACATCGAAGATCGACCGTTACGAAACGAGCGACCTCCCAGAACGACACAAGGTGGCGCTGCGCGTCGCCGATGCGATCATGACCCAGCCAGGCCAGATCTCCAGCGAACTGAAGCGGCAGCTCCATCAGCACTTCACCGACCCCGAACTGCTCGAGCTGAGCCTCGACGTCATGAAGTGGAACTATCAGAAAGTGCCCGTCGCCCTCCGCACCGACGCCGAGCCTGCGCCCGGACACCTCACCATGCTCGAGTTCGATGAGCATGGCCGCCACCACTACAGCGAGCCGGCGACGACCGAACTCGCGTGACGAACGCGAGTACATACACGACCCGATGCGCGGCGTCCTGGCCTGGACAACGCCCAGCGAGTCGAAAAAGTAAGCGCGACGCCGGCCACGACCGCGACACGTCTTCACCGCGCCACCGGCACCTCGTGGCCCGACCTCCACGACGAGGTCATCGCCACACTGGCCACCAGGCCAGATCAGTCCGTGCTCTTCTCGATCGGCACGCTCCACGATCCTCGCCTCGCCTGGGAGCAGGCGCACGCGCTCGGGCTCGACAACGACCTCGTCTGGATTGAGCTCGCGAAGGCGTACGAGAAGATCGATCCGCTCGCCGTGCTCCCGGTCCACCAGCGGCTCGTCGAACATGAACTGGTCACCACCGACGCGCAGCACTACCGGCTGGCAGCACGGCGCCTCGCTACGATGCGAAAGCTCGCCGCCGGTACCGAGCAAGCATCCGAGGTAGACGCGTTCATCGCCGGTTTGCGCGAGATCCACCGGCGGCGTCCGCGACTCCAGCAGGAGTTCGACCGGGCTCGTCTGCCCTGACGCTCAGCGCACGTCAGCGGCGCGGCGAGCTCGGGTACGATGTCGACATGGCCAAGACCGCCCACGACCTGCGCGAGGAGGTGCTCGCGCTCCCCGCCCAAGAGAGAGCGCGGATCGCATCAGACCTGCTCGCCAGCCTCGACAGCGAAGCCGTCGACGAAGACGAGATCGACCAGCTGTGGTCGGCCGAGACGCAACGACGAGCAGCGATGCTCGAATCCGGCGACGCAGGCACACTCACCTGGAACGAAATCCAGCAGCGATTCGCCGAACGCCGCGCACAGCGCAGCGCGTGAGCCTTCGCGTCGAGTACCACGACCTCGTCGACCTCGACCTCTTGAACGCATGGACCTGGTACGAGAATCAGGAAGTAGGGCTCGGCGACCGTTTCCTCGGCGCAATCCACACAACCGTCGTCCAGGCGTCGCGCTGGCCCAACGCCGGCAGGCCCGTCCTTCGTGACGACCACGATGAGATCATCGAGCGTAAGGTCCCAGCCAACGACTTCCCGTACGCGGTTCGCTATCGCATCCTGGATGATCGGCTTCTGGTCATGGCGGTCCTGCACCAGAGCCGCCACCCCAACTTCGGCGCCGACCGTCAGCCCTGACGATCCCGCGGTGGACGACGCGCAGTCCCGAGAGCTTCCGATCACCAATCGCCGTGACCTTCGGGTTCTCGACCCGCAGTAGCTCGTCATCAGTCCAGGCCGGCGGCTCTCGTCGGCGGTCGTGGGCACCCGGTGGTTCCCGTCCGGTCGACGACGTGCTCCACAAGTGGGACGACCGCCAATGCCGGCAGGAGCGCACCCACCAGCGTTGCTGGGCGCCGACGACCGCCTACGCCAGCGGCGTATTGACAAACCGTTGACAAGCGACATGTAGAGAGGCCCTCTCCGCCAAGCGGAAAGAGCCTCTGACCTGCTATTTCATGGTGGCGGGGGCAGGATTTGAACCTGCGACCTTCGGGTTATGAGCCGTAGAACGGTGCTGTCGCCCTGTGATGCCCTGTGTCACTTTGTGCCATCTAGCAGGACTTTCGCGATTTCGATATGTCACCTGGTGGCTGTGGATAACACCCTGTGTCACCTGGTCCGTTAGAAGTTCCGTTAGAAGTGTTCCGGAAATAGTCTTGTTCCGGCTGTACCGGAACACGTACACTCATGGAACAGCAGATCGAACCTCGACAAGGACTCATCATGGCAACACCACGACCAACTGAAGCACGCCTGCTTCGTCAGGTCGTGCGCAATATCGAAGCCTTGCTCCCGAGCGACTGGACGATGACGACGCTGGCCGAGCCGGCAGGACGAGGTCGTCCCGACCTCGTCGCCGTCGTGAAGGGTCCGGACGGTGCCGAGGCGTCACTCATCGTGGAGGCGAAGCGCACGCTCGTGCCTCGCGATGCCGCTGATGCGGTAATGCAGCTGCGCTCGTACGCCGAGAAGGCCGGGCTGAAGGACGCCACCCTCGTCGTGGTCGCCCCATTCCTCAGCGAGACGGCACGAGAACAGATCGCCAGGCTCGACGCGAACTACATCGACAGCACGGGCAACATCCTGATCCGTGCGCAGCGGCCTGCCCTGTTCATCAAGCAGGGCGGCGCCACGAAAGATCCCTGGCCCTCCGACGAGACTCTTCGCACCCTCAAGGGTCGAGGCGCCGGCCGAGCATTGCGAGCGCTGCTGGACTTCCAGCCGCCGTATGGCCTTCGCGAGATCGCCGCGCGGGCCAAGGTGCCACTCGGCTCCCTGTCACGAACGATCGACCTGCTCGACCGCGATGGGCTGATCTCCAAAGATGGACGGGGCCCGATCACCGATCTCGACTGGGAGGGGGTCATCCGGCGGTGGGCCAAGGACTACGACGTCACTTCCACGAACCAGGTGAACACCTTTCTGGAGCCGCGGGGCCTCCCTGCGCTGTCCACCAAGCTCGGCAAGCTGAAACGCGGATACGCGACAACGGGCGCTTTCGCCGCCCAGCGATTCTCCCCCGTCGCGCCAACTCGCCTCGCAGCGATCTACGTCAACGATGTCGTCGGTTGGTCGGAACGGCTCGACCTGCGACCCGCCGACAGCGGCGCCAACGTCTGGCTGCTCGAGCCGTACGACGACGTCGTCTTCGATCGAACAGCGAGCCGGGAAGGCGTCGTCTGCGTGAGTCCGACCCAGCTTGCCGTCGACCTCCTCACAGGCCCCGGCCGAGACCCGTCGGAAGGCGAGGAGCTCCTCGCATGGATGAAAGGAAACGAACGTGCCTGGCGAACTCGATGAGCAGTACATCCGCGCTCGGGCCGCGTTGCTCGACGCTGCCGAGGCGTTAGCGCCTCAGCTCGATTCGATCATCCTGGTCGGTGCCCAGGCCATCTACCTCCACACGGGCGCGGCCGATCTGGTCGTCGCTGAGTTCACCACCGACGCCGACTTCAGCGTCGAGCCCGCTCTGCTGAGCGACGAGCCGCTGTTGGCCGAACTGCTCGAACGCGCGCGGTTTCACGCCAACAGAGCATCCCGGTCGATGGCGTACCCCTGCCGGTGTGTACGTCGACATCATGGTGCCCGAAGCCCTCGCCGGACCTGGCACCCGGGGCGCCGACCTCGGTGCACACGGACGTCGAGTGGCACGACGCGCGCTCGGGCTGGAAGGCGCCCGAGTCGATCGCGAACTCCACACCATCGGATCGCTCGACGCGGCCGACGATCGCAGCGTGACAATGAACGTCGCCGGCCCAGGTGCATTGATCGTGGCGAAGGCCCACAAGATCTGGGAGCGAACGACGAACGACGATCGAGTGCGCGACAAGGACGCGCTCGACGTCTACCGACTGCTCCAAGCCATCCCGACCGACGACCTCGCAGGACGACTCGCCCGCCTCCGAGACTCGCAGGAGGCGGGCGAAGTGACAGCCGCGGCGATCGATCACCTCCGGGTCCTCTTCGGCGCCCGATCTGGCGCGGGCATCGAGCTGGCGGTTCGGGCAACGAGGGCGATCATCGACCCCGAGGAGCTCACCCTCACCCTCATCACGTTGACCGGCGACCTCATGGGCGCGCTGTAATCGAGCACAGGTGAAATCGGGCGGCGGCGGGGCTACCCGAACGGTCACAATCGTGGTCATGGACCGCGCCTTCACCTATCGAGACGACGTTCGGCGCGTCCTCATCGCCGGCGACACCCACGGAAACACCAAGTGGGTCCAGCACCTCACACGTGTCGCTGCCCGAAGTGACTGCCCGGTCATCATCCAGGTCGGCGACTTCGGCTACTTCCCCGATCACCGCGACGGGCCGCGCTTCATCTCCGACGTCGACCGGGCCTGCGCGGCAAACAACGTGGAGCTGTGGTTCATCGACGGGAACCACGACGACCACACCTCACTCGCCGAACTCGAACACGGGCACGTCCCCGTGCACGTCGCCGAGCACGTCACCTACCTCCCGCGAGGGACACGCCTCCAATTCGGTGACAGTACGTTCGGCTTCCTCGGTGGGGCGTTCTCTGTCGACTGGCGTGACCGCACGGCCGGTATCGACTGGTGGCACCACGAGGTCACCGACGCCGACGATGTTTCGCGCCTCGGCACCGAGCGGCTCGATGTCCTCATCGCCCATGACGCTCCGGCGGGTATCGAGCTGTTGTCATCGTGGAAGTTGCCCGCCGAGGATCAGGTCCGCGCCGACGACGTTCGTGCGCTGGTCGCTCAGGCAACGGTGGCCACCTCGCCGCAACTGCTGGTCCATGGTCATTGGCACCACGGCTACGAGTCGGAGCTCAGCTGGATCGACCGCGCAGCCACAGAGCGGTCGGGCGAATTGACATGGGACTCGACGCGCGTCGTCGGGCTCGGATGCGACGGTGACACCGCACGGGGCTGCATCGTGCTCGACCTACCGGCCCTCGACGTGACCTGGTCACCCACCGAGCAGTGACAGTCGCCTTCGTGGCGCTCGGCAAGATGGGGGACGTGTTGATCGTCCGTGCGACCAAGAAGCTCGCCCAACGGCTCGGCGGGTTCGACGACGTGCCGGCCGGACCTGATCTGCCATCGCTGGGCGAGTGGTACGCGACCGTCATCTTCTGGCGTCCTCAGGTCGCCCTGTTCGTCGGCGAGACCACGTTGCTGCCCGTGTTCGTGCCGCTCGCGCCGGCGTCGTCCCTGATCCGCCGCCTCCCTGCCGAGCTCGCTGACGTCCTTCGTCGACAGGAGGTGCCGGGGGCGTTCATCGACAAGGAGTTGTCGAAGATGAACGAGGCCGTGTGCCTGCCGACGGCGAGCCGCAGCATGCTCGGCGTGCTCAACGGGTACGTCCACCTCGCCGGCCACATCCGCGCACGGCAGGGTGGACCACCAGATCTGGCCTGGCTCGAGGACCGGCTGGCCCAGACGCCGATGGGTCCGCTCCACAAGCGGCACGGCTTCCCCGACCGGGAACTCGCTGCGCTGGTGGCAGGGTCGATGTAGGGCGAATCGGTTCAGTCGTTCTCGAACCGGCCGATACACAGTACGTGACTCAGCTGATCGAGACCCGCTGGACGCGCTACGGCAAAGATCGCGTGTACGTGAAGACGGCCGACGGCGCCGATGTCGGCCACGTAGACCTCGTCGCGAGGATCGTCGTTGCCAACGCGCCGGACTACGCGACCGAGCTGCACGATTGCCTCATCCGTTGGACGAGCACGCCTGAGGCAGCCAGGCAGGAAGCCGAGATCGAGGCGCCGATCCCGCTCGCCACCGACAGAGCCAACAGCCGTGGCGCAGCCGCCGGAGCCGGAGAACATCGAACTGCGGGAAACTGACGAAGACGTTCGCGACCTCGCGGCGAACGTCGCCGGTGCGGCAGCTCGCGCGAAGCGAAACGAGGTGAACGCGGAAGCGCCGGTGTTGAACTTCGTCGCCCGTGTGCTCGGAGTGAAGACCGACGAGCGCGGCGTGGCGCGTCGGAGCCAAGGGCGAGGAGAAGGTAGCGAACGAGCTCGCCAAACTCAGCCCTGCTTGGCGCGTGCTGCATGCCGTCGAGGTAGGCCAGCACGGCAGCGACATCGACCACATCGTCATCGGGCCGCCCGGCGTCATCACACTGAACGCCAAGCGCCACCCTCGCGGAAAGGCGTGGGTCGGCGAGCGCATGGTGATGGTCAACGGCCAGAAGACCGATTACCTGAGGAACTCACGTTTCGAGGCGCAACGCGCCTCTCGGCTGCTCTCCGCTGCATGCGGCCGGCCTGTGGCCGCGGTCGCAGCGGTCGTGTTCGTCGACCTCGACGATTTCACCGTGAAGCAGATGCCAGCGGATGTACACGTCACCACCCGGCGCCGACTTGTGAAGTGGCTGCAGTCCCTGCCGGTTGCGATCGACGGAGATGCGGTCGACGACATCTACTCCAAGGCCAGGCTCAGCAACACCTGGACGTAGCCGGCCACGCCATTGCGAGTTCTACAGCGCTCCGCGCTCGAGAAGCGTCGTTCGGAGCCGTTCATACTCCGGTGTTCCGGCTAGTTCGGTGGCCGCTTGAAGCAGTGCCGGCGCCTTCTCACCGGCTCCGGCCCGATGCCGTCCGAAGGAGAAGGTTTGCTCGCCTGGATGAAGGGCAACGAGCGTGTCTGGCTCCATTGATCAGTCGTCGTCGTAGACGACGGCTTCTCCGGTGCGCATGGCGACGAACACGTCGCGGATGATGCTGTTCCAGTCACCCCACCAGAATTTGCGGCCTGTGTCGAGCTCGGCACACCAGCCGCGCAAGGTCCGCTCGACGGCGGCCTCCGTGGGCGTCAGTGCGTTCGGCTCACTGCTCACGGGCAGAACCTATAACGACCATGGGCGTCCCGTAGCCGACTTTACGATCGGCAACTGAGTCCTGCCCTCTTTGTAGGCCTCCCTGCAGCCATGTCTCGACGTGAGACCGTAGCCGTCATATTAGTAACAGTTGTTCCATCTATGAGTGATATTTGCTAGGGTTCGACCATGGACTTCGTGCATCCCGTCGAGGCTGTGATCCCCGGCGCGCAGGGCCGCGTTCTCGCCGTACTCGTCGAGACAACCGCCGAGCTGAACCTTCGGACCATCGCTCGTCTCGCTGGCGTCAGTCTCGCTCAGGCTTCGCGCGTGCTCCCCAAGCTGGTGGAACTGGGCATGGTCGAGCGGCGCGAAGTGCCACCCTCATCCCAATTCCGGCTTGTCCGCTCGAACGTCGCCGCTCGGGCCGTGATCGAGCTGGGTCGATCACGCAACCTCGTACTGGAGCGGATTGGCAGCGGGGCCGCGGCATTGCCCAGTCCTCCGACGAGCGTCATCGTCTTCGGATCATTTGCGCGCGGGGAGGCGGGAGCAGACAGCGACCTCGACGTCGTCATCATTCGGCCAGATGAGGTCGGCGAAGACGATGAGAAGTGGGCGCACTCGATCGAATCGTGGCGCAACGAAACCCGGGCCATCGCCGGCAACCCGGTCGAAGTCATCGAAGTCAGACATCACGACATCCACGCCAAGCTGGCCAGCAAGCAGCAACTATGGCGCGATGTCCAGCGCGACGGGATCGTCGTGTACGGCTTGGGTATTCGTGAGCTCAAGGAGTCGGTCCATGCCTAAGCCGATGCGCACCAAGCCAGTGGCAGCTGCTCAGGTGCGCGCCTACGCCGGCAAGGCCGAGGAATACGCCGCGGCAGCAGCAAACGAACTGGCGTTGGGGCGCTTCGTCGCCGCAACCAGCCTGGCAATTCATGCGGCGATCAATGCCGCCGACGCAGTGTGCGGCGCGCGACTCGGTATGCGAGCAGCCGGCGAGGACCACGATCAAGTCCTCAACCTCCTCAGACAAGCCGGGCCCGACGGCACCAAGATCGAAGCGGACCTGCGTCGACTCCTGCCACTGAAGACGAAGACCGAGTACGAGCCCGATGACGTCGGCCCATCAGTCGCTGCCAAAGCCGTCGAGCGTGCCGAGCGATGCGTAGTCGTTGCGCGCACGGTGGCTGCCACGACCCGCTGACCGCGAACAGCGGAACGTTGATGGATACGTATCCGTCGGGTTGTTGGCCTGATCACAGGGGATTTTGGACCACCGGCGGGGGAAAGGACGAAGGCCCGATCCTCTCGGATCGGACCCTCGAAATTTAGTGGCGGGGGCAGGATTTGAACCTGCGACCTTCGGGTAATGAGCGCAACGAATTGCGGCTCCAACTGTGACCGCCATGACCCGGTGGACGCCGTGAGCTGCTGGTTTGTGCGGAACTCAGTGACCGCCAGGCGCCGCCAGAGGCCGGCCTGATCCGCCACGTGGGTTGCAGTCGGGTTGCAGCGTTACTCGAGGCTGCGGACTCCCGTAGGAGGAACGAGGGGGCTTGCGCTCGGACGCAAGCGCTCGTTCAAACGCTCGACTGTGATGTCCTGCCGGTCGGCGCGACCGGTAGGCCTCGGAGCTTGCCCCAGACTCGGACCGAGCCGGCCCGCTGGCGGGTCCGGTGACCGAGGAGACGCGGGTGATGTTGCGTTCTGCTTGGCGGTACGAGTCGAAGTGGACCACGAAGTGGAGGACTGTCCTTGGTGGTGCGTGGAGATCGGTGGTCGCCGAGGCGGAACTCGTCATCGGCCGCTCGTCTCTGATCAGGTGGTTTGTCGTTGGTTGCGGAACCAGGTGATGGTGTCGGCGAGTGCCTGGTCGAGTGGGGTGGGTTGGAGTCCGAGCACGTCGGTGGCCTTGGTGCTGTCGACGATGAAGGGTTGGTCGAACTCGTAGAGCATCTCGACGAGCTCGCGGATCGTTGGGTTGCGTCGCCCGAGGAGGCGGAGGAGGAACGCCGGTGTCGTCTTGATCTTGGCCGCATTGCACGCCACAGCGCCCACCTTTGAGGCCACCGAATGGCGAGCCGTCCTGCGCCTCTACGACGTGCTCTTGCAGCGCCAGCCAAGCGCGCTGGTCGCGCTGAACCGGGCCATCGCCGTCGACCACGTGCACGGACCCGCCGCTGCGCTCGTCGCGCTCGACGCGATCCCGCAGGGCGACGACCTCACCGGTGACGTCAGCGGCTACCTGTACTTCCATACCGCTCGAGCTGACGTGTTGGCACAACTCGACCGTCTCGATGACGCAGCCGCCGCATTGAACCGTGCGATCGAGTGCAGCACCAACGGATCGGAGCGATCGTTTCTTCGGCGTCGACGGCAGGACCTCAACGCGCCAGCCGTACGCGGTGGGCATCCAGGCTGAAACTCAACGCGTCACCCGTGCGCGCAACATCACGTTCAGCAATCATCGGCTCAGCAAAGGCCAGCACAGCGACAACGAGGCCCGCACTTCGACACGCAGAATCGCTCGGAACAGCTTCGGACCGCGCGCGCTCGGCCCTTCCGTGAGGCCAGATGATTCCATCCTCCCCGGCGGTTGAGGCGGTCCGGTCAAGTCCGTGAGAAGTTCCGTCAGAAGTCCTGTCTGTAACCGGCCGTCTGTCTGCAACTGGGCCGACCGACTCGAGAAGCCCGAGCGGCGCGACGCCAAGGACGCCGGTGATGTGTACCGGTTGTTCGATGTGATCCGTGTGTTGCTGCGTGTTCCGACAAATCGCCCTCAACGGCCCGACGCGGACGGTCAATGGGTGTCGACGGCGTAGCTGCCGGCGAGTGACCGTGCGGAGATGGCCAACCGGTTCCACGAGTTGATCGCGACGATCGTGTAGACCAGCGCCGACAGCTCCTCGGGCGTGAAGTGCGGTTCGGCGCCGGCGATGACATCGTCTGGCACGCCACCGTCGGCGACGCGGGCGACCGCCTCGGTGAGCGCCAGCGCGGCGCGGCCGCGGTCGGTGTAGTACGGCGCCTCGTGCCACGCCGTGAGGCCGTAGAGCCGCTGCTCGGTCTTGCCCGCGGCGCGTGCGTCCTTGGAGTGCATGTCGAGGCAGTACGCGGACGAATCGATCTGCGAGGCGCGGCATCCGCACCAGTTCGAGCAGCGACTCTTCGAGCGTCGAAGTGCTCGGCGCCTTCGACAGCCGGTACATGGCGTCGAGGCCAGGCTTGAACGTGTTGTAATCGATGCGGTGTGCGCTCATCGGTGACTCCCTTGTCAGATGTGACGATGTGGTATGCCGACACAATACATCCGGACTATAATTGTCCGCAATGCGAATCAGCGAACCTGTCGAATGGGCCCTCCACTGCGCGGTGGTGCTGGCCGACCTCTCTCCCGGCCGAGCCATGCCGGCCGCCCGCCTCGCCGAGTACCACGGCGTCCCCGGTGCGTACCTAGCGAAGGCACTCCAATCGCTGTCGAGGGGAGGCCTAGTCGAGACCACTGCCGGCCGCCGCGGCGGCTACCGCCTGGCCCGCTCGGCGGAGAAGATCACGCTGCTCGACATCGTTCTCGCCGTGGAGGGCGACGCCCCCGCGTTCCGGTGCGCAAGAGATCCGCAAGCGCGGCCCGATCCAATCCGAGAAGTACACCCCGATGTGCAGCATCTCCGCCGTCATGCAACGCGCCGAACGCCGCCTGGCGCGACGAGCTGCAGTCAGTGACGGTCGCCGAAATCGCTCAGGGTTTGACGACGACCCTGTCGAAGTCGGTTCGAGTGCGCAATGCAGCCTGGGTCGACGCGGCGACGGGTGGCAGCTGAGCCACCGAACGAGTACGCCAGCAGGCTCACCCAAGGTGCACATATCGCCTAATACACGGGTGACATTCAGCGTTGTTCGGTCGGGGTTCGTGGCGCTGTAAGCGGACGCTCCGAAGCCGCCACACTGCGCACTGGAAAGTCAGTACGCGGCAGAGGAACGAAGAAGGCCTGGGCACTTGAAGTGTCCAGGCCTTCTCTCGAGTGGCGGGGGCAGGATTTGAACCTGCGACCTTCGGGTTATGAGCCCGACGAGCTACCGAGCTGCTCCACCCCGCGTCGGAGTAGACCATGTACGGTAGCGAACAGCCATTTCGATCACAACCCCCAAGAAGTGAGAGCCGTCGATGGGTCTGTTCAGCAAGAAACCGAAGTCGATCATCGTCGAGCGGCCGGACCTCAAGGCCGCGGCAGAGGACAAGGCGATGGATCGGCTGGAGGAGACGCTGCCGATGGTCGAGCCGTTGCCGCAGCCACTGCCGCAACTGGTCCAACCACCCAAACTCGACCCGCCGCCGAAGCCGGAGAAGCCGGCCAAGCCTTCCAAGAAGGCCAAGAAGGTCGCTGTCGACGTGACCGATTTCTTGGCGCTGCGGGCGGAGCTCATCGACATGAAGGCGCGGCTCGACGAGAGCGAGCAGGCGCGAGCGATCGTCGAGGCCCGGTTGGGGTCGCTCGATGCCGCGACGTCGGCATTCACCACCGAGCGCAACGACATCAGCGATGTCGCCAACATGGTCATCCAACTGCAGCAGCAACTCGCCGAGCGTCCGACCGGCAACGGCGAATCGTCGGGCAACGCCAACCAGGGCGGGCACGACGAGTTGTCGGCCAAGGTCGATGCCCTCCAGAACCGGCTGTTCGGCCTGCAGGATCATGCGCCGAAGATCGCCGAGTTCGAATCCCAGCTCACCGAACTGCGCGGCGAGCTGGAGGCCGCAACCGCGGCGGCTGCCGAGGCCGCGGCCGTGCCACCACCGGCCCCCACACCGAGCGGGCCCGACCCGGAGACGCTCGAGCGCATCGCCGCCGTGCAGCAGCGGATCAACGACCTCGACCAGATCCGCCACCGGCTCGGCGAGATCGACCACCTCAAGCAACGGATGGGAGAGATCGACACGTTGCAGCAGCGCGTCGCCGGCGTCGAGGCGCTGCACGACCGCGTCGGCGAGATGGACAACGTCGACCAGCGCCTGGCCAGCATCGACGGCCTGGCCATGCAGCTCCAGCAGCTCAACGCCCGCGTCGCTGCGCAGGCGGAGCTGGGCGGACAGCTGTCGGCGCTGCGCGATCGTGTCGGCCAACTCAGCGAGCAACCGCGGGGCGGCGACGACGACATCCGTCTGCAGCTGCAAGAGATCGGCGAGCGGTTGCGCAGCACCGACGAGTTGCAGTCGCAGGTGCGCCAACTGATGGAGCGCGTCCGGTTCGAACGACACCGAGGCGCGAGCCGTGCGAGAGCACATGGCGATGCTCGACCAACGCCTGACCAATGTCAGCACCGAGCTCGCCAACCAGCTCAGCGAGCTCGGCCGCGACATCGACGGGCTCGGCCAGCGCATCCCCGAGGTGGCCGAGGGCACCGTCAGCGACGAGGTCGTCGACGCGCTGCGCGGCGGGCAGGTCAAGCTGGCCAACGAGCAAGCCCGCTACGAGATTGCGTTCCGTGAAGACCTCGCCTCGCTGGCCGAGCAGCTCCGCCGCGGCCGCGGCAACAACGACGGCTGAGCGCGCTCGGCGCCGCCGACCTAGCCCTGGTTGAGGGCCGCGAACGCCTGCTGCACCAACGCCCGAGCCGCTTCGACCCGCGCTTGGTAGGTGGCGAGATCGTGATCGTCGAGCGCTTGGTCAGCCTCGGCGAACAAGGCCTCGGCCTCGTCGAGCAGGTCGGACGGCGTCTTGTCGGTCGTGGGTGGTGGGTTCGCAGAACCGTTGTCGCCGTTATCGCCGTTGTCGACCGGCGTGCCGCCGACGACATCGCCGACGTTGCCCTCGAATCCGGGGAACAACTTCGCCAAGGCGGAACTGAGTGAGCTGCCGAATGCGGCGTGGTTGTTCTGCGAAACCAACACCAATTCGATGGTCGGTTGCGAGTCGATGGTGTTGGGCACGGTCGGCTGCACGTAGACCGGCCGCACCCACAACAGGCCACCGGCGACCGGCACCATCTGCAGATCACCGAACACCACGTCGGTGCCTTCGATGTTGAGCAGGCTGATCTGCTGAGAGACCGTCGCCTCGGTGTTCATCGTGTTGGACACGGTGAACGGCCCGTCTTCGGGTGATGTCACGTCGTAGGCGACCAACGCGCCGTAATCCTGCGGATCGCTGCTGGCAGTCATGAACGACTGCAGGTTGCGTTTGCTGTCGTCGGTCGAGAACGGGACGAAGGGACGCAGCAGCTTGAAGGAGGCCTGGGTCTCCCCCGGCGAGCGCAGCATCGAGTAGTAGGGAACGAACCGCTCGGCAGTCGACTCGATGGCCAGATCGGCCTCGGCCACGGTGGCGTCGCCGGCGACACTGTTGGACGTGACGATTGCGCCGCCGGCCCGCGGCCGGGCAATCGGCGCCTGGGCCACCGACCATGCTCCGGTGCGACCGAAGAACGCCTCGGGGTCCTGCACGCGGTACTTCGAGTACGCCGCGGTCTGCACCCGGAACAGCTCCTCCGGGTACCGGAGGTGGGCGTCGAGGCCCTTCGGCATCTGATCGCGGTTCTTGAACAATCCCGGGAAGGCCGACTGCCAGACCTTGGCGATCGGATCGACGGAGTCGATGATGTAGAAGTCGACGGTGCCGTTGTAGGCATCGACGACGACCTTGATGCTGTTGCGCACGTAGTTGAACGGATGGTCGAGGCCACTCCCGGCGTTCAGCTGCTTGCGATCGCCGCTCTCCGCGTACGGATAGCGGTCTGATGTCGTGTAGGCATCGATGACCCACAACACGCGGCCATCGAGGGCCACGGGGTACGGGTCGTTGTCGAACGACAGGAAGGGTGCGAGCTTCTTGGCACGATCCTCCACACGGCGGATCGACACCAGCCGCGAGTCGTTGCCGATCGCGCCCGAACCGATCATGTTGTAGTCGAGGTAGCTCAGGGCGAAGGCCATTCGCTTGAACACCGAGTCGAGCTTGATGCCACCCGAACCGGAGTACGGACCAGGGTCGGGATAGCCGGGACAGACCTCTTCGTTGACGCCGGTGTCGACGATCGCGTAGCCGGAGATGTTGTCGCTGTAGTACATCTCCGGCCGAACGAGCGGGATCTCGCGGTAGTCGGGACGGCGGTCCTTGATCTGACCCGACGGCGCTTCGACGAGGCCGCAACCGTGGGTGTTGATGAGGTGCTGGCCCTGCCATGACTTGTTGGCGATGGCCGACAGGTCGAGCTCGCGGGCCGCGACGGCCACCTGCTGCACGCGCCCGTCGAGCTCGTATCGGTCGGGGTCGAGATCGTTGATGGTCAACCCGGCCTTCTGGCTCTGGTCGGTGCGGAAACGACCGACCATCGCCTCGGGCTTCAGCAGGCGCACGTTCTTCAACGGCGTGATGTCGTCGGCCAGTGCCCGCTCGCTGATGTCGACGAACCCGACCTGCTCGACTGCGACGTTGTCGATCCCCAGCGCCTGACGGGTGGCCTTGATGTTGCGAACGATGTACGGGGCTTCTTTGTCGCGCTGGTTGGGGTTGACCACCAGCGCCTGGATCGCCGCCGGGTAGATGATCCCGCCGACCAGCGCGATCACTGCCCACAACGCCGACGCCACGACAGGGATGCGCCACGAATTGGTGCGCAGTGTCGACAAGAACAGACCGGCGACGAGCAGCGCGATCAACATCAGCAACATCACGGCAGGGAGCTGGGCCTTGGCGGCCGAGTACAACAGGCCGCGCACGAAGCCCCGGGAATCGGTGGTCAACTCGTAGCGCGTCAGCCAGTAGTCACCGGCCTTCAGCACCGCCAAGACCGCGAGCAGCACGGCCACGTGCGCCTTGGTCGCCTTGCGCACCTTCGGGCGCGGCGGCTGGATGATGATGCCGCCGCTGAGCACGTGGGTGGCGATGACCAGCAAGGTGATGAACACCACCGCGGCGAAGAGCCAGTCGAGCACGAAGGCGATGAAGGGCAGGCGGAACATGTAGAAGCCGACGTCGTGACCGAACTGCGCGTCGGCGATGCTGAAGCTCTGCGAGTTGCGGAACATCAACCAGTCCTGCCAGTGACCGACCGCCGGGGCAGCGAACAACAGGCCGGCGACGGTGGCGACGGCGATGCGGAACGTGCGCAGCCGGTGACCGAAGAACTCGTGGAACCGCTCGACCACCGGGTGGGTGTTGGCCGAGAACGCCGACGGCGCCAGACGATCGGCAATGACCAGGTTGAGCACCGCCAACGCGATGAACGTGCCGCCGAACAAGAGGAACATCAGCAGCTTGGACCGCAGCATCGTCGAGAACACACCGGCCCGGCCGACGGAGTCGAACCACAGGTAGTCGATGTAGAAGCCGGCGAAGAACCGTCCGAACAGCAGAGATGCCGACGACGACGACCGCGACAGCGATGAGGGCAATGCGGCCCTTGTCGGAGAATCGACTGGTCCTCATCGATGGCGCACCACGGGGTGGTAGATCGGAGGGGTTCCGCACCCTGGCGAGACTAGCGGGGAGCCACCGCAAGCATGCAGCGGCAACCCTCGTGAGCGGGGGCGCCAGCGTGACCGGTGGGGAACGGCTGGCCTGCGGGGACCTCGCCGGCGAGGGCGTTGTCCTCGGCATCCGGGCACGCCGGCCCGTTCGGATCGACCATCCAACAGACCTTGGTGCCCGGCACGACTGCGGCCAGCGCCCCGCGGCCGAACGCAGCACGAGCCACGTCGTCGAGGTGCTCGTCGATGCGTTGGGTCTTCCATTCGCGGTACAGCCCGCGGACGGTGTTGGCCAGCTCGGTGTTGTCGCCAGCAGCATCGGCGACCGCACGCTCGAGGCGCTCGCGCAACGGGACGACGATGGTGTCGGTCGAGTGCCTCGATGGCCGCCTTCGTGGCGCCGGCCCGGGTGATGTCGGCGCGGTGCTCTTTCATCGTGCCGTTGTCGATGCTGGCCGCACCCATGAGTGCTGCCTTCTCCAGCTCGGCGGTGATGGCGGCCGCGTAGCGCGCCGCCTGCTCGGTCTGCCACGGCAGCATCGTGTCGATCGTGCGCACCGGCTCGTTGCGTCGCAGTGCGTGCAGGATCTCGTTCTGCTCGTCGGCGAGCACCCGCTTCAGCTTGCGTGCGCAGGCCACGATGACCGGCGTCAGCGATGCGTCGCGTTGGCCGAACAGCGTGTCGTCGAGCGCCTCTTCGACCGCCGGCGCCTCGGGCGACGCCTGGAACACCGCGAGGTCCTCGATGATCGTCAGCGACACGGTCGCATCGCGTGTCGACCGCTTCGTCGGTCTCGTCGGAATCCGCTTGCTGGGCCCGCTCGACCACGGACTCGGCGCGGGACGCGCGGAGCCGGGCGAAGAGATCGTCGACCGAGGCGTTGGGCGCCTCGTCGACCGACTCCTCATCGTCGTCACCACCGAAGAGCGCCACCACCGGAGCGGACTCTGCGGGCGTCGTCGCGCTCGTCGTGGTCGTGCACCTCGTGGGCGTCGCGCATGCGCAACACGGTGTTGTCGGCGTTGCCGTCGTTGTCGTCGGCGGCGGGCGGATCGGCGACGTCCGCGACATCGGCCTGCTCGTCGACGACAACCTCATCGACGACGACCTCCTCAACGTCGGCCTCGTCGGCCGGCGTCTGACTCGGCGATGTTCTCGTCGGGCTCGACGACCGTGATCGCTATCGGCGACTGCTCGTGTTCGTCGGTCGGTCGCTGGTTGGGGACCATCAGCGGCACGGGCCCAGTGGTCGGCGCCAGGTTGACGTACTCGCTCGGCTCGCCCAGCGGGGTGAGCTCGGCCATCACATCGACGGCGACGAGGCGCGACCGTTCGAACGCCTGCAACAGACGATCACGACCGTGCATCAGTTGCTCGATCTGTTGGCGAGCCAGTTCGCGGCGACGGGCCAGCTCACTGAGCACACGCTCGCGATAGGCGCGGGCCTCGTTGACCATCTCGCGGCCCTGCTGCTTGGCCATCACCAATTCGGACTCGGCGTCCGCGGAGGCGTCCTGACGGCGGCGGGCCGCCTCGACCTCGGCCTCTTCGCGAAGCCGTTGGGCCTCGTCGGTGGCCTCGCGCAACATTCGCGAGGCGCCATCTTCCGAACGGATCTTGATCTGCGACGCTGCCTCGCGGGCGGTCTGCAGGATGCGCGCCGCCTCTTCGCCGAGCATGCGGGTGACGATTTCTTCGTCGAGTGCCACGACCGAGTTCGCCGAGCCGCGTTGCGTGGTGCGCAGTTCGCGTTCGAGGAACTTCTCACGCTCCTGCAGGCGGGCCATCTCGGCGGCGACCATTCGAAGCAGGTCGCGCACCTCGTTCTGGTCGTAGCCGCGTCGTGACGTCGAAAACGCCGCCGACGCGACGGCGTCGGGCGACGAAGGATCCGGACGTGAAAACGAAAGTGCCATTGAGCGCAAGCGTAGGTCGGGGGGCGAGCGATTTCGTGGCAATCGCTTGACGCGACGCGATGTCTCCGCTATGGAGTCGAATCGTCGGTCGTCGGGACCGTGGCCGGCGCGGTGCTCGTCTCGTCGACGGGCTGATCGGGTACAGCGTCCCCACCGATGCGGCGGAGCGCGGCCAACGCCTCCTCGAGCGTGGCCACCGGGATGATCTCGACATCGTCACCGACCACCTTGCGGGCCTTGGCGATGTCGGCCGGGCCCTGCGCGGTGGGGACCAGGAAGTACTTCGCGCCCGATTGCAACACTGCCGAAGCCTTCGACGACAGCGCCCCGATAGCGCCGACGTCGGCGTTGATGTTGATGGTGCCGGTCACCGCGACCCGTTTCCCGCCGAGCAGGTCGCCCTCTGACAGCTGGTCGATCAGCGTCAACGTGAACGCCAAGCCGGCCGACGGCCCACCGATCGACTCGGTATCGATCGTGATCGACACGTCGTCGGGCAGGCTCACGCTTGCGGTGTCGCTCGGCAGGAAGCCGATGATCGTGCGCTCCGGCTCTTGGGGCGCCGCGATCAACTCGACCTCGCCACTGCCCTGCTTGCCGTCACGCTCGTACTCGACCGGCACCTTGTCGCCCGGCTTGTGCTTGGCCAGGATGGGCGCCAGATCGTCGACGACCTTCAGCGGCACACCGTCGACCTCCAGCAGCTTGTCGCCGGGATCGAGCAGCTTGTCGGAGGGCGCGTACTCGATGCACTTCCGGCCGTCGTCACTGGCCTCGAGGCACACCAGCTCGTCGATCACCACCTCGCCCGGGGTCAGCTTGGCGCCGAGATCCAGTCGGTGCAGCGCGACGTACTCAGCGGTTTCTTTGGCGGTGCGCATGTCGACCTGGCCCCGAGTGGTCTGCTCCTGCGGCGTCTCGGTGGCGTACAGATCGGAATAGCTCTTCGGATCGACGGCCAGGTTCTCCCGTCCGACCCACCACTCCAACATGCTGAGCTCGGGGGTGCGAACCGTGACGAAGAGAACCTGGCCGGTGCTGCTGTACGTGGTCGGCCCCTCGATCGTCAGGCGAGGCTCGACGGGCTGCGCATCCGCCGGCACGTAGGCGAACTGCACCTTCTCCTCAGGTCCCTTCTTCGTGCACACGTTCGACGGATCGCGCGTCACGCAGTCGCGCTTGCGCGCCACGAGGGTGCTGGGGAGCACGGCGGCCGCCGCCACGGCGCCGACGGCCAGGAAGCCCACGAGGGCGAGCGGGATGGCCCACAGGAGCTGGCGGCGGTCCGGCGCACGCACCTCCGCACGTGGCTCCATTACCATTGATTGTTGCGTGTCGACCAGGGAACTCACCATCGCTACTGCTTGGATTGCCGTCCTTGCCATTGTGGCACTCGTTGCGGCAGGTTGGCGCAAGCCTGCCAGAGCGACGGCCAATCCGGCACGCGCCCTCCGCCCCCGACGCGCCCGGGTTGGCCTGCCGGTTGCCGAGGTCGAGGTACCGCTGCACCGCCGCATCGAGTGGTGGAGGAAGATCTGGGCCTTGGCCGCCGGGAGCACGATGGCGGTCATCACCGGGATCATCGCCGCCACGCTGGTCGGCTTCGGCGCATCGTGGATCGTGATCACGCTGTCGCACATGCTCAAGAAGTGACACGCCCGACGTGACGTCGCGATGGAGGGAGATCGCCGTCGCCGGCCACACCGGCGACGCAGCCATGGCGCGCCAGGCGCTGACCGACGACGACGCCGTCGCCCGCGAGCTGGCGCTCGGCGCAACGTTGCGTCTGGGAGTGTTGACCGATGCCGACCTGCGCGTCGCGCTGGCCGACCCGGCCGCATCTGTGCGCCGACGTGCAGCGATGCTCGCCGGGCAACGTCGCGGCGTGTCGCTGCGAGCCGCCCTCGACGACCCCGACGTCACCGTCGTCGAAGCCGCGGCATGGGCCTGCGGCGAGCAGGAGGTGGTGAGCGACGAGGTGCTCGACGTGCTGATCGATCTGGGCGTGACCTCCAGTGACGCGCTGATACGCGAGGCCTGCGCAGCGTCGCTCGGCGCGATCGGCGACCCGCGTGGCTTGGGCACCATCTTGCACGCATGCACCGACAAGCCGGCCGTGCGCCGCCGGGCGGTGCTGGCGCTCGCGCCGTTCGACGGCGATGAGGTCGACGCGGCGCTCCAGGCCGCACTGGCCGATCGTGATTGGCAGGTGCGCCAAGCCGCCGAAGACGTGTTGCGGGCAGCCAACGCCTGAATCCCGAATCTCACCAAATTCTAGGAATAACCCCAGCGGGCCTTAGCCGGGAGGGGCCACGATCGGCCCGTGAACAATCGTCTGCAATCCCGCCAGTCGATCGCGGTCCTCGGGATCGCGATCGCCCTCCTCGCCACCGCGTGCGGAACCGGCAAGAACGCCGCTGCCCAAGTGGCCTCGCTCGGTTCCACAGCCGGCACGACACCGGACACGACGTCACCGGTCGACACCCAAGATGCCCTGCTGAAGTACGCAGCATGCATGCGCGAGAACGGGATCGACATGGCGGACCCGACGTTCGACGCCGACGGCAATCCCACGGGCGGCGGTTTCGGACCTGGCTCGGGCATCGACCCGCGGTCGACGGAGTTCCAGACGGCGCAAACGGCGTGCGGTGACCTGCTGCAGGGCGTGCAGTTCGGCGGCCGCGGCCGCAACCCGGTCGATCGGGAACAGATCCAGAACAGCCTCAACGACTTCACCGCGTGCCTGCGCGACGAGGGCGTGCAGGTCGACGACATCACGTTCGGACCGCCTCGCAACGGCACCGGAGGCCCTGGCGGCTGCGACCGACGGTTCGGTGCCTGCCGGCGCGGGCAGGCAGGGCGGCGGCTTCGGTGGACCTCCCCCGGATGGCAGCGTCCCGGCCAACGGCGGCCAAGGTGGTCCCGGCAGGGCCGGCTTCGATCCGACCGCTCGCATCATCGAGCGCCTCGGCCTCGACGACACGGACCCGACGGTCACGGCTGCGCTCGCCAAGTGCGAGCCGATCATGACCACTGCGTTCCAACCGACGACCTCCACCACGACAGCGACGACGCCGTGAGGCGGGCGTCGGCAGCGGCGCTCAGCATCGTGGCACTGGCTGCAGGTGGCGGCGGCGGGTACCTGATCGGATCCCGCCACAGCGATACCACCACGGTGGCCAAAGCCCCCGTCAAGCTGAGCACCGCCAAGGTGCAACAACTCGACCTCACGACCTACGACGAGACGACGGCCACGCTGGGGTTCACCACGTCGGCGACCGTCAGCTCACCGGTCGCTGGAACGGTGACCAGCGTGGTCGTCCGGTGGCGACATCGTCGACGCCGGCACCGTGGTCGCCACCGTCGACGGCGCACCCGTCGTGGCGATGATCGGTGACATCCCCGGGTATCGCGACCTGTCGACTGCGTCGAGCGACGGCGCCGACATCCGACAGCTGGAACTGAACCTCGTGCAGCTCGGGTTCGACCCGGAGCACAAGATCGTCATCGACGAGCACTACGACTCGGCCACCAAGACCGCCGTCACCGCCTGGGAAGACAGCCTCGGCCTGACCGGCGACGGCAAGATCACCAAGGGCGAGCTCGTGTTCATCCCCGGTCGGCTGCTCGTCGACACCGTCTCGGCGACCGTCGGTGGCTCGGTCAGCGCCGGCTCCGCCCTCGTCGTCGGCCGTCAGGCAGAACGGAAGTACCTCGTGGCCGGGCTCGCCGGTGCCACGATCGACCGGCAGGCAGCCTCCGGCGGCGCGGTGGCGACGGGCACGGTCCTGTTCTGGAGCAACGGTCTGCCCGTGATCGCCATCGAAGGTGACGCGACGGCGACGCCGGTGCTGTCCCGGGCGCTCAGCGACGGTGTGGCCGACGGTGCCGACGTCAAACTGTTCGAGCAGGCGCTGAACGCAGCCGGGTTCAACGCCGACTCGACGATGACGGTCGACGACCACTTCGACGCGGCGACCGCAACGGCGACCGCGGCATGGTTGGCATCACTCGGTGTCGACAGCGACCCGGCCACCCTCGTCGTTCCGGCTGGATCGTTCGTCGTGGTGCCCGCCGGGCTGTCGATCGGCACCGCAATCGTGCCCGACGGCACCGTGCTGGCGGGCGACAGCGTGGTGATGTCGTTGACGGCGCCGGCGAGGCAGGTCACCACCACGGCGCCGATCGGCGACGCCACGTTCGCACTCGGCGCCAACATCGACGTCGAGTTCCCGGATGGGACCGTGCAAACCGGCACGGTCGTCAACGTCGGCAACGTCGCCGCCAACACGACGGGCACACCTGGTGACACACCCATCGGTCACGATCACGATCGGGGTCGACACCATCCCGACGAGCGTCGACTCGTTCGTCGAGATCCCCGTCACGCTCCGGGTGGTGTCGGCCAGCGTCCCCAACGCGATCGTCGTGCCCGTCAGCGCGCTGGTCGCGCTGAAGGAAGGTGGCTACGCGGTCGAGCAGGTGACCGGCTCGAACCCCGACGGTACGAATCAGACCAAGCTCATCGGCGTCACGCCCGGCTTGTTCACGAACGGGTTCGTGCAGGTCGACGGCGACCTCAAGCCCGACATCGATGTCGTCGTGCCGTCGTGAACGTCCCAGTGAGAGACGGCCTGGCGCTCGAGTTGATCAACGTCGTCAAGGAGTACCCCGGCGAGCCGCCGGTCCGGGCCCTTGCCTCGGTGTCGCTCGAGGTGCAGCACGGCGAATTGGCGGCGATCGTCGGCCCGTCCGGCTCGGGCAAGTCGACGCTGCTGCACATCATCGGCACGCTCGACCGTCCGACCAGCGGCATCGTGCGCGTCGCCGGCGTCGACACGTCGGACGATGAGCGATCGCCAGCTGTCGGGCGTGCGCTCGCACCTCATCGGCTTCGTCTTCCAGTCGTTCTTCCTCCTCGAAGGGATGACGGCGATCGACAACGTCGCCAACGGCCTGCTGTATCGAGGCAAGGCCCTGACCGATCGACGCGACGCCGCCGCCGAGGCGCTCCGCCGTGTCGGGCTCGGTCAACGGCTGACGCACACCCCGTCGCAGATGTCGGGCGGCGAGCGCCAGCGCGTCGCCATCGCCCGAGCGATCGTCAACCGTCCGTCGATCGTCCTGGCGGACGAACCGACCGGCAACCTCGATTCGCGGTCGGGTGAGGCCGTGATGGAACTGCTGCGCGAGCTGCACGCCGAAGGCCGGACGATCCTGATCATCACGCACGACCGCGAGCTGGCGGCATCGCTGCCGCGCCGAGTCTCGATGCGCGACGGCTCGATCGAGGCGGTCGAGCTCTCGCCACCGGTCTCCGTCGGGGCGCTGAACGATGAGCGTGGTCGCCGCCACCTACCGGTCGCGCCTGCGCGGCGACCGACATCTTGCGTGTCGGTGCGCTCGGCTTGCGTACGCGCCGCCTGCGGACCGGCCTGTCGACGCTCGGCGTCGCCATCGGAATCGCCGCGATGGTCGGCGTGCTCGGTCTGTCGGCCTCGTCGCGCGAGGAGCTGCAGACCCGGATCCGCGCGCTGGGGACCAACCTGTTGGAAGTGCAAGCAGGCCAAGGCTTCGGCCGCGGCAACCAGACGCTGCCCGCCGACGCGGTGAAGATGGTCAGCCGGATCGGGCCGGTCACCGCGGTCAGCTCGATCGCCACCGTCAACGCCACCGTTCGCCGGACCGACGCAATCTCCGAAGGCATCAACAGTGGCATCACCGTGTTTGCGGCCGACAGCGGCCTGCTCACCACGCTGAACGCCACGTTGGCCGACGGTGAGTGGCTCGACGCCGCCACCAGCACCTACCCGGCGGTCGTGCTCGGCTCGGTGGCCGCGCAGAAGCTGGGAATCGTCGACGTCGCTGACGAGTTGCGCGTGCGGATCGGCGACGACTGGTTCGCCGTGATCGGCATCTTGAACCCGGTCGCGGCCGCCGAAGGCCTCGACCGCGGCGCCATCATCGGCATCGCCGCCGCCGAGACGTACGTGGTCGGCGACGACATCGCCCCCGAGCGCATCTACATACGCACGCAGGAAGGCGCCATCGACGCCGTGCGCGCCGTGCTGCCGCCGACCGTGAACCCGCAGACCCCCGAGGAGGTCGAAGCGACGCGGCCATCCGACGCGCTGGCTGCCGAGGACGCCGCCAGCACCGCGTTCACGTCGCTGTTCCTCGGCCTCGGGCGCGGTCGCCTTGCTGGTGGGTGGGATCGGGATCGCCAACGTCATGGTGATCGCGGTGATCGAACGGCGCAGCGAGATCGGCCTGCGGACGGGCGCTCGGCGCAACCAAGGCGCACATCCGCCGGCAGTTCCTGACCGAGGCCGTGCTGCTTGCCGGCGCCGGCGGGGTGGTCGGGGTGGGCCTCGGCGCGGCGGTGACCGCGATCTACTCGTCGACCAAGCATTGGAAGGTCGTCGTTCCACCGATCGCGATCGGTGGTGGTGTGATCGCGGCCCTGGCCATCGGCGCCATCGCCGGCCTGTACCCAGCAGCGCGAGCGGCACGCCTGCCACCGACGGAAGCACTGCGAGGCAACTGAGATGGCTTCCACCAAACGACACCGAGGCCGCGTGATCGCGACCGCGTTGGTCTGCCTCGCCGTGGCCGGTGGTGCCGCCGTGGTGATCGCAGTGCGCTCGCCCAAGTCGGCCTCGACCGTTGCCGCGACGTCGATCTTCAAGACGGCCGACGTCAAACGTGGTGATCTGACCACGACCGAGAAGATCGACGGCACCGTGCAGTTGTCGTCGACGTTGACGGTGCTGCACCGAATCGAGGGCCAGACCAGTTCCAGTTCGACGCCGTCTGCGTCGACCCCGACGTCCACGCCGGCCGCATCGTCCACGCGGGCCGCATCCGCGAACCCCGCCGCGCTGACGTCGCCACTCGTCGAGGATTGCTCGTCGACCACCACCGTGGCGACGACGGTCCCGCCGACCACGACGACGGTCCCAGCCGACCGACGACGACGGTGCCCGACACCACACCGGCAACGACGCCCGACACCACGCCGGCGGCCACCACGACGACCACCACCACCAGGTCGTACCGACCGGGCCACCGCCGACGGTCAGCGCCCCGCTCCCGACCCATGCGCCACCACCACCACGACGACCCAGACCGAGCCCACCCCACCCACCACGAACACGCCGCCCGGCGAGCCGGGAGCGGCAACGGTCCGACCGGGGCCGGCCGCACGAGCGCGACGCAGTCCGGCTTCACGCTCCAGTGGATCGTCAGCGTCGTCAGCGTCGTCACCGCGTCACGCAGACCATCACCTCGATCATCGCCCCGAACGCGACGATCCAGCAGGGTGACGTGCTGTACACGGTCGACGGCGCTCCCGTCGTTGCCCTCGATGGAGCATTGCCCGCGTGGCGGTCGATGTCGACATCGTCCACCGATGGCGCCGACATCGCCCAACTCGAAGCGGCGCTGGTGGCATTGGGGTACGACCCCGGGCTGAAGGTCACCGTCGACAACCACTTCGACTCGGCAACCCGCACGATGGTCAAGGCCTGGCAGCAAGGGCTCGGCGTCGAAGCCACCGGCACGGTGACGCTCGGGGCCGTCGTGTTCCTCCCGACATCGACCACGGTCAGCACCGTCGCCAGGGCCGTCGGCGACACGGTGGGCGATGGCGACGCGGTACTGACCCTGTCGAGTCCGACACAGCAGATCCTGGTGGATGTGCCGTCAGGTGACGAGTCGCAGGTGGTCCCGGGCCTGAGCGTCGGGATCGGCAACGTGCAGGGAACGGTCTCGCGACTGCGCTCGGCGGATCGCAACGGCGCCGTGGTGGTCGAGGCAGTCATCACGCCGGCCACGGCCATCGAGAACGCGACAAACGGCACCTCGGTCAAGGTGACCCTCACGCTGCAGAACGACACGGGCGTGCTGATCGCCCCGCCGCGGCGCTGGTCTCACGCCTCGACGGCACCTACGCCGTGCAGGCCCAGACCCCGGATGGGACGACGAAGTGGCTGACAGTCGAACTGCTCGGTGTCAGCGGCGGCAACGTGGCAATTCGTGGACCCGAGGTTTCCGAGGGAACCGTTCTGCTGCTGCCGGCGTAGTAACTCCCGAGCGGGCGTTGCGATCGCCCACGACACCCGACAGCCTGATTCGAGGAGCACCCATGAACAGCACCGCAGTCCGAGAGACCCCCACGTCGCCGAAGCCGAAGCGCCGCATGGCCCGCTGGAAGAAGTGGGTGCTCGCCGCCGGGGTCGCATTGGTCGCGCTCGGTGCAGCCGGGGTGTGGTGGTTCCTCCGCGACGACTCGCCGGCCGCGGTCAACCTCGATGCGGCAGTCGGCGCCGTCAGCACAGCCCGGGAGCGCACCATCCGCCCAGGGAGTCGACGGCAACTGGGCCGTCGACACGTCGGTCGGCGAGTTCAACTTCGAGAACTCCACCGGGACGTTCGTCGGGTTCCGGGTGCACGAGCAGTTGAGCGGAATCGGATCGACCACCGCTGTCGGGCGAACCCCTGCGGTGAGCGGCACGATCACCATCGACGGCACGAAGCTGACGGCCGCGAACATCACCGCGGACATGACCGCGCTGACCACCAACAACTCACGCCGAGACCGGCCCGCCAGAGAGGCATTGGGAACCAGCCAGTTCCCGACCGCCACGTTCGTGCTGACGTCGCCGGTCGATCTCGGCGATGCTGCGACCACGGGCGCCAAGACAGCGGTGACCGCCACCGGCGACTTGACCGTGCACGGTGTGACCAAGAGCGTCCAGATCCCGCTCGAGGCCCAACTCACCGGCGACACGATCGTCGTCGTCGGATCGCTCGATGTCGCGTTCAGCGACTTCGGGGTCTCTGCGCCGACGGCGCCGATCGTGCTGTCCGTCGACGATCACGGCCAGATGGAACTGCAACTGTTCTTCCACCGGGCCTGAGCGTCACACTTCCCGATCGAGTCCGTTCCGGCTACAGGTCGTAGCGGTACACGTTGGTGTCGCGTGGCGAGAACCCGATGCGTTGGTAGAGGCGGTTGGCCGCTGCCCGTGATGGCCGACTGGTCAAGCTGACGGCCTTGGCGCCGTGGGCCCGTGCGGCGTCGAGCGCGGCATGGCTCAGTGCCTCACCCACGCCGTGTCCCCGTGCCGTTTCATCGACGACCACGTCCTCGATCCACGCCTTCAACCCCGTTGCGATCCGATACAGCACGAGGGTCAGGCTGCCGACGATCACGCCGTCCACGCGAGCGATGAACATGGTGTTGCCGCCGGCAAGGATCGTGGCCAGTCCCGCCGCGTCGGGCGGAGCGGCCGACGAGAGTTGCGGGAGGAGGCGCGCCAGCGCCTCGATCACCTCGGCAGTGGGTTCTTCGACGATCTCGATGGTCGCTGTCACAGGTCGCCAACTGTAGACAACTGACGCAAGGTGGCCCCAGCGGAGCAACGGGGCCGAATGGCCCTTACCCGTGCCGGGATGGCCCACTATTGTTGAAATCGATGCGTTTGTTGAACGCTCGTAGATCTGTGTGACTCAAGACCCGGGTTGCGCTACGAACCTCCGAAGGAGGTGCAGGGTGGGCGCACAGGATGAAGGTACCGGAGCCGGACTGCTACAAACCCGGACCATCTCGAGTTCTGCTGCGAGCCTCGCCGATGATGTCGCGCTGCACCAGTCATCGCCCGAGCATGCCGATCCGAAGCGCAACCCCATCTGGGTTGCAGTGGTCCTGGCCGTGGTGCTGCTGGCCGGTGGCGTACTCGGGTCCGTGCTGGCCGCGCGATCAGTGACGCAACGAAACTCCCAGCGACAACGCGATGCCCTCGAGCTCTCGTCGGTCGAGGTCGCCTCGACCCTGCGGCTGGCCATCGAGCGCGAAGAAGACCTCGCCGTCAGCGCCGCAGGCTTCTTCCTCGGAACACCGTTCGCCACCAACGACCAGTTCCTCGAGTGGGCCAACACCGTGCAGGCGATGGAGCGTTATCCCGAACTGCTCGGTTGGGGTGATGTGCTGATGATCACCTCGGCGCAACTGCAGGCATACTTGGCGGTGGCGGCCGCCGACCCATCTAGCGTCGTCTCGGGCACGTTCGAGCTCGTTCCCCCTGGCGAGAGGCCGTTCTACTGCCTGTTCGTCGCCGGCCAGGCTCGCACGACCGACACCGGGGTCGCCCCGGGCTACGACTATTGCGCCGGCAGCGCCGGTCAGACCATTCTCGCCGCCCGCGACTCCGGACTCAGCAGCTATCAGGCGGTCGATGTCGGCACCGGCTCCACACTGACCGTTCAGGTGCCGTTCTACACCGGCGGCGTGACACCGACGACCGTCGATGCCCGCCATGCGGCATTCGCCGGGTGGGTCGGCCTTGCGTTCGACCCCAACGTGTTGCTGACCCGGGCGCTGCAGGACCGCCCGGACACTGCGATCATCCTCCACTTCCACGACTCGCTGTCCGATGCGCAGTTCAGTCGTGGAGATGCGCCGGACGGAGCGATCGGCGTGACGAAGGACTTGCAGAACGGGTGGACGGTCGAGACGTTCGCGGCCATCGACAGCGCCAGCATCTTCGACGATCGAAGTGCACTCACCGTGCTTCTCATCGGGATCGCCGCCAGCATCATCCTCGCAACACTCGTCCTGGTCCTCGGAACGGGCCGCGCCGCAGCCTTGCGTCTGGTCGGCGAGCGCACGGGCGAGCTCCGCCATCAGGCTCTCCACGACTCGCTGACCGGGCTGCCCAACCGGTTCTTGATCATGGACCGCATCGAGCAACTCCTCGTTCGCAACCGGCGCCACGGAACGACCGGCGCGGCGCTGTACATCGACCTCGACGACTTCAAGAACGTCAACGACACGCTCGGTCACGGAGCCGGTGACCGGCTGCTGATGGCGGTGGCTGCTCGGTTGACGAGTGCCTTGCGAGACGCCGACACCATCGGGCGCATGGGCGGCGACGAGTTCGTGGTGCTGATCGACGGTGCAACCCAGGTGACGCCGGAACTGATCGCCGAGCGGCTGTTGGACGTGATGCGCCAGCCGTTCGACCTCGACGAGAGCTCGATGCCGTTGTCGGTCAACACCAGCATCGGAATTGCGGTCGGTGATCGCGACACGGGTGGCGACCTGCTGCGCGACGCCGACGTCGCGCTGTACCAGGCCAAGGCCGCTGGCAAGAACCGCTACGAGATCTTCTACCCGGAGATGCAGACCGAGATCAGTCGCCGTATCGAGCTGCAGTTCGACCTGCGGTCGGCGGTCGAGTGCGACCAGTTCTTCCTCGTCTACCAACCGATCTACAACCTCGACGACCTCTCGCTGGTCGCTGTCGAGGCACTGCTGCGCTGGCAGCACCCGCTTGCCGGCGTGATCGAGCCCGACGAGTTCATCCCGATCCTCGAACAGAGCGGACAGATCGATGAGGTCGGTCGCTGGGTGCTGAACGCGGCGTGCATGCAGATGGCGGAATGGCATGCGAAGGGCGACGTCATCGACATCTCGGTCAACGTGTCGGGCCGTCAACTCGACCACGACACGATCGTCGATCACATTCGCGAGGCCCTGGAGGTCAGTGGCCTCCCGCCCGGCTCGTTGATCATCGAGGTGACCGAAACGGCACTGATGCGCAACGCGACGGAAACCGCGGTGCGGTTGAAGGCGATCAAGGCGCTCGGCGTCAGGATCGCAATCGACGACTTCGGCACCGGCTACTCGTCACTCGCCTACCTCCAACAGTTCGACGTCGACTGCCTCAAGATCGATCGCGCCTTCACCCACGCCATCACCACCTCGCCGGAGTCGAAAGCACTCATTCGGACGCTGGTGCAACTGGGCCACGACCTCGGGCTGCGGACACTCGCCGAGGGCGTGGAGACGACCCGTGAGATGGATCACCTGCGCAACGAGCAAGTCGACGAGGCCCAGGGTTTCTTGTTGTCGAGACCGCTCGACGCCGCCACGCTCGAAGAGCAGATCCTCATACCGTGTCGTGCCACGACCGAGGCGCCCCGCTGACCATGACCCAGTTCACCGGCGAGATGCAGGGACTCGTCGACATGCTCGATGCGTTGCCGGAGCAGGTCGTGCGGTATCGGCTCCCGGACCGAACCATCGGTGTACTGCAACTCGTCGTGGGCGGCCTGGTACAACGGCACTCCCACCGAGATGGTGGGCCGCAAGCTCGACGAGTTCCTGTCGAAGGATGGTTTGGAAGGTCTCCACGCCCAACTCGGCAAGCTCGGACCCGATAATCCGCTCGTCGCGGATGTCGTGATTCGGGAAGCCCCCAACGCGCCAGGCCAATGGGTCGAATGGGTCGACCGGTACTTGCCGGGCGCCGACGGCGCCCAGGTGCTGGCAGTTGGTCGCGACGTGACAGCGTGTTACATCGCCGAGTCGAAGTTGGCCGACAGCGAAGCCCGGTTCCGTGACTTGGCAGACAAGTCGGCCGATGTGATCTGGCACTTCGTCCTGCAGCCGTACCCCCACTTCGATTACATGAGCCCGTCTGTCGAGAACATCTTGGGCTACCCGCCCTCGTTCTTCCTCGATGACTTCAACCAGTTCCTCGACATCCTCAGCAGCGAGGACAGAGCCATGATCGATCGGGTGTTCCGTGGCGAGCACTTTCCCGAGCGTTCCGACTTCCACTTCCGCCACGCCAACGGCTCGACCGTCATCGGCGAGATGCAGACTCGAACGTTCGACGGCGGGCTGCAGGGTGTCGGACGCGATGTCACCGCACTTCGCGACCTCGAGGAACGTCTCGTAGCACTGGCTCTGCGCGATCCACTCACCGGCCTGGCCAACCGGCGACTGCTCAACGAGTTGCTCGACGCCGACCTCGCACGTACTCATCGCGCCGGCGTGCCCTTGGCCGTGGCCTACCTCGACCTCGACGACTTCAAGAGCGTCAACGACACGTATGGCCATGACGCCGGCGACGTGGTGCTGCGCGAGACGGCCCGCCGTCTGCTGGCCATCGTTCGAGGCGCCGACGTCGTCGCCCGCCTTGGTGGTGACGAGTTCGTGATCGCCTACGAGCCCAACGACCCCAGCGCCGACCACCTCGTTCAACGCATCGACGACGCCATGTCGCTGCCGATCGAGATCAGTCCCACGTTGGCATTGTCGTGCCGAGCGAGCGTCGGGGTGGCCGACACGCGAACCTCCGGGCGAGATGCCGGGACCCTCATCGCCGCCGCCGATGCGGCCATGTACCGAGTCAAACGCTCGCGGCCTCGGGGAATCCACCGAGTGATACCCGAGCCGCTGACGCGTTGAGCAACCGGTAGGGCACCGAGTCGTACCTCGGTAGTGTTGTCGCCAATGGAGCACGTGCGCTGGATGGGCCAACCGACTCTGCAACGACCGACGATCATCGCCGCGTTCACGGGGTGGAACGACGCTGGCGACGCGGCCAGCAACAGCGTGCGACACCTGATCGAGGCGTGGAACGCGCAGCCCCTGGCCGAGATCGACCCGGAGGAGTTCACCGACTTCGCCACCGTGCGCCCCCATGTGCGGCTCAGCGATGGGATCAGCCGTTCGATCGTCTGGCCGACGGTCGGCTTGTGGAGCGCCTCGACGCCGGGAGGCGATGTCATCTTGGTGCTCGGCCCCGAGCCAGCGCTTCGTTGGCGGTTGTTCGGCGAGCAGATCGTCGCCGTCGCCCAACGGTTCGGAGCCACGCATGCTGCTGACCCTCGGCGCGTTGCTGGCCGACGTCCCGCACTCGCGACCGGTGCAGTTGATGGGAACAGCCACCGACCAGACGATGATCGATCGCTTCGATCTGCACCGGTCGCGCTACGAGGGCCCCACCGGCATCGTCGGTGTGTTGCACGACGCATTTGCCCATACCGATCTTGCGTCGGCTTCCTTGTGGGCCGCCGTGCCGGCGTACGCCTCGCAGGTGCCCTCCCCGAAAGCAGCCCTGGCTCTCGTCGAGCGGGCCTGCGAGATGTTGGGATGCCCGGCGTCAACTGCCCGCCTGCTCGCCGATGCGGGCGAGTACGACGCCAGGGTCTCCGCATTCGTCGGTGACGACGACGACCTGATCGGCTACGTGTCGCGGCTCGAGTCGCTGGCCGACAGCGGCGAACTCGACGATGATGACGAAGACGACGAGGTCGGCGGCAACGAGCCGATCGACGACACTCGGCTCAACAGCGATGAGCTGATGGCCGAGGTCGAACGCTTCCTGCGCGACCAGGGCGGCAGCGCCTCGTAGGCCGCTTCACGGTCAGGTCGGCTGGCCTCGCCACATCGGCGAGCGCGGCGCCTCGAACGCCGTCGTGACCGGGTGCCCGTCGATGGCCGCGAATGCCATCGGCCCCCACCAGTTGGCGCCGGCCACCGGCCACGGCAACTCGTCGCGTTTGAACCAACCGACACCAACCGTCTCGAGTGGATGGGCGACCAGATCGCCGCCGACGGCCGTGCAGTGGAACAGCAGCAGGTACATCGCGAACCGGGTGAAGCCCATTCGCTGGCCGTCGATGACCGCCAGGAGTTGCACCGGCTCGCATTGGATGCCGGTCTCCTCGTGCACCTCTTTGACGACGACCTCCGACGGCGAGTAGCCGACATCGGCCCAGCCCGTCGGGTAGAGCCAGACGCCGCTGTCTGCTCGCTGCACCAGCAGGATCTCGCCTGCCTCGTTGCCGACGACCGCGCCGACGGCGACCTTCGGCGTGACGTACCCGGGCACGCCCTCCCCGATCGACTCCATCCATTCCTGCACGAAGTGATCGCGTTCGCGGCGGATCTCCAAGGCTTCGTCGGCCGCGGCTTTGATGTCGGCTGCGACGTGCAGGATCTCCTCGAACCGCTCTCGCTCGTAGAGGCTCTCCGTGAAGCCAAGACCGGTGCGGGCAATGGCCGCCAACGACTCGCTCCAGCGCACCAGTTCCCTGGTGAAATCGTTGGGCGCTGCATCGCTCACGATGGCGACCCTACGGCATGCAGCAAGGCACGTTCGATCTCGGCGCGGTGGTACGGATCGGTGACGGTGGCGCCATTCGATGTACGGACGTAGAAGCTGTCGACGACGGTCGGGCCGATGGTCTGCACCGTCGCGTGGCGGATGTCGAGACCCATCTCGGCGAGGGCGGTGGCAACCCGATGCAGCAGTCCGATCGAGTTGGTGGCGCGCACTTCGATGACCGTGGCGTTGCTGCTGGCTGCATCGACGAACGTCACCGACGGCGGCGACACCGAGGCCGCCGCGCGGCCGCCGACGGCGCCGATAGGTGCGGGCGCGCTCGGCGAGGCGGGCTGACAACGCCAACTCGCCGGACAACGCCCGATGAACGTCGGCGATGACGCCGGCCCAGTCGGTGCGCTGCGATGGCTCGGCGATCCGGAACAGCGACGCAGCCATGCCCTGCTCGTCGCTGTGCGCTCTCGCGCCGACCACATCGATGCCGTGCAACGCGAGCACCCCTGCGAGCCGCGCGAACGTGCCCGCCCGGTCGATGTTGACGACGATGATCCGGGGACCATCGACCGTGACGGCGATCTCTCCGGCGCCCATCATGGCCAAGATGTCGGCGGTCGGGAACGGCGAACTCCGCTCGGGCCCACCGCCGACGCCCTCGGTGACGCCGAGGCGCAGCTTCACCCGCTCGACCAGTTCCTCCACCAGTTCGGCCTTCCACGGGCTCCATGCCGACGCGCCGGTCGCCAGCGAATCGGCCTCGGTGAGCGCGTGCAAGAGATCGAGGAACCCTGCGGTGCCCACCGCCTCGGCGACCATGTCGATGGTCACCGGATCGTCGAGGTCGCGCCGCGTGGCGACATCGGGCAACAAGAGGTGGTGGCGCACCAGTCCGACCAGATGGCCGGTGTCGCGTTCGTCGAACCCCATGCGCGGACCGATCACCGAGACCAGTTCCTCGCCTCGTTCCGTGTGGTCGCCGGGATAGCCCTTGCCGATGTCGTGCAGCAGCGCACCGATCACGAGCAGGTCGGGACGGGCGACCCGATCGGCCAGCAGCGCCGCCTTCGTCGCTGCTTCCCACAGATGGCGGTCGACGGTGTAGCGGTGATACGCGTTCCGCTGCGGGCGCGAGCGCACCGGCTCCCATTCCGGCAGCATCCGAGTGAACAGCTCGGCCTGGTCGAGCGATTCGAGCACGGGGATCGCCCGAGGCCCCTCGAGCAGGAGGGCCACCAACTCCTCAGCGGCGCCGGTGGGCCACGGCGTCGGCCACTCGGGTGTGCGCTCATGCAGGGTCTCGAGGGCGCGGGTCGCGATCGGCGACTCCGTGCGCGCCGCACCGACCGCGACCTGGAGCATCAGCGTGGGGTCGCGCTCCGGCCACACGTCGACACCCAACTCGACCTCGCCGTTGCGGAGCGTGACGCCCGAGGCCAACGGTCGCGGCTTCACCGGCGCTTTGGCGGCGCGGGCGACGGCGTACCACGCCCGATCGAACTGCCACGACAGCGTGCGCGCCGACGACGACACGGCTGCCATCAGCTCGTCGGCGGTGCCGAACCCCCCGGCCGCGGCGATTGCATCCTGGTCCTCCAGACGCATGACCTCTCCGGCGATCGGCATCACACGATGCAGCGCGACCCGCGCCCGCAGCAGCGTGTCGTAGGCGGCGGCGAGCGCCGCAGGTGTCTCGGCGACGATCCCGCGGCCAGCGGCGTCGATCCAACGCAACTCGTGCATGTCGCGCAGTCCGCCCCGCCCCTCCTTGATGTTCGGCTCGAGCAGAAAGGCCACCTCGCCATCGGTACGGTGGCGATCGAGCCCGCGATCTCGAAGGAGCCGCAGCCAGGCCGCTGCATCGGCCTTCCAGGCCGCGCTTGCAGCGTCGAGCACATCGGCCGCCAGTTGTCGGTCGCCCGCGAGCCAGCGGCCGACCAGCAAGCTCGTGGCAGTCTCGAGCTGATCGGAGCTCACCGACAACTGCTGGTCGGCGGCGCGCACCACGTGCCCGAGATGGATGCCCGTATCCCAGATCGGATACCACAGGTCGGCGAGGCCGGACTCGATCTTCTTTGCGCTGCCGCGGTGCACGACCATGACATCGATGTCACTGCGTGGCGCCATCTCGCGCCTGCCGGTACCGCCGACGGCCAGCAGGCACACGCCCGGTGTATCGCCGAAGACGTTGCGGTAGAGGTCGACCAGCCAGTGGTCGATCTCGGCCGTCCACGACTCGCACCAGGCCCGACCCTGCAGGGTGTGGTCAGCGAGCAATCGTTCGCGTGCGGCGAGTATCACCCGAGCATTGTGCCGCGCACAGTCGGTCACGGGCGAGAACGCCGGCCGCTCGGCCCCCTCTACAATCCGACCATGCCCCGCTCGCCGCGCCTTCCGTTCACCGCGTTGGCGATCGTCGGGCTGCTGCTTGCCGTGGTCGGGTGCAGCTCCGATTCGACAAGCGCGCCGTCGACCATCCCCTCGCCCACGACGACACGGGTCGTGCGTGTCGATGACGGGGTGTTGACGATCGGCGTGCTGACGCCACAGGGCAGCGCCAACGCCGACATCGGCCAATCCATCCGCGCCGCGGTCACCCTCGCCGTCGCCACGATCAACGAGGCCGGCGGCTACAACGGCCGCAACGTCGTCCTGCGTCCCGCAGACGAGGGCGTCGCCGGAGTCGGGATCGATCCGGCCATCGCCAAGTTGCTGAGCGAGCAAGTCGACGCGATCGTCGGTCCCGCTTCGTCGGCGAACGCCCTCGCCGGATTGGGCGAGATCGTCGATGCCGGTGTCGTGGCGTGCTCGCCCACCGCTTCAGCTCGGTTGCTCGACGACTACCCGGACAAGAACCTGTTCTTCCGCACCATCCCCTCCGACTCGATGCAGGCGTTGGCGATCGCCGAGGCCGTCGATCGCACCGGGGCCAGCCGGGCAACGGTCACGTACATCGACGACAACTACGGCCAGGGCTTCGCCGATTCGGTCAAGGCGGCACTGGCGCCGAAGGGGATCGAGCAACAGGCGGTCATTCCGTACTCGGCCGACAACGTGTCGATCAAGGCTGCCGCCGAGAAGGTCGTCGAGGCCGCGACCGGGGTGATCGTGGTGATCGGCGATGCCACATCGGGGCCGGTGATGTTGGGAGAGATCGACGCCCAGGAGGGCAACGTGTTGCCGCAATACGTCGTGAACGACGCGATGCGGCGCCCCACGGCCTCCGCCGAACCGATGGGCGCCTCGCTGGCGTCGCGGGTCAAGGGCGTCTCGCCCGTTGCGTACAGCAGCGACCCGCATTTCCTCGCCCAACTGGGCGCAACCCCCGCCGACCCCAGCCCGTACGCGGCGAACGCGTACGACTGCGTCAACCTCATCGCCCTCGCGGCGCTCGCCGGCAGTTCGACGCAGCCCGACGTGATCGCCCGCCAGATCCCGTTGGTCAGCGACGGCGGTTCGCCGTGCACCTCGTTCGTCGATTGCCGCGACGACATCGCCGCCGGCAGCAACATCAACTACGACGGTCCCGGCGGCACACTGACTCTCGGCGCCAACGGCGATCTGGTTGGCGGCGGTGTTCAACCTCTTCGGGTTCGACGACGCGGGACGCGACATCAACATCGGCACCGTGCGGTGCAGCTTCAGAGACTGCACATGACCTCTTCCACCGGTGTGACCATCCCGGTGTAGAACGGGCCGAAGTCGGCGTACACGGCGGACGCCTCGTCGAATCGCATCGTGTAGACGACCTCTTTGAGATCGTCGGGATGCACGCCGAACAAGGTGACACCCCATTCGTAGTCGTCGAGGCCTGCCGAACCGGTGATGTACTGGGCGATGCGACCGGCGAACTTGCGGCCGCTGGCACCGTGCTCGTGCATCAGTTCGCTGCGGCGTCTCGAACGGCAGCGTGAACCAGTTGGCGTCGGGGTCGCGCTTCTTGCTCATCGGGTAGAAGCACCATGCCGGCATCGCGTAGTCGACGTGACTCGGCGGGATCGTCGGGTAGAGCCGCGGCTGCTTCATCGCCTCGGGCATCTGCGCGGCGTACTCGCTGACCTCGCTGAGACTGACGTACGAATCGACGACCTCGAGCCCGGCGTGCTGCACCGCAGTCTGCAGCGCGCGAAGTTCGCGGAGGTTCTCGTGGATGGCCATCACGGCCACGTCGCACTTGTGGCCCAGCATCGCGATCGTCACCACCTGGCAGCCGGCGGCCTCGGCCGCTTTCACTGCGGCGATCGCTGCTTCGGACTCGAACATCGGGTGTTGTCTTGCAGAACAGGTGCAGCACACCAACGCCGGTCGACGGCGAGACAGGTTCGCTCTTCATGCGCTTCAGGCTAGGGCTGGATTCGCTCCGGCGCATAGACGTTGAGACGTTCACCGCGAACGAAACCGGCCAGGGTCAGCCCAGCTCGCCTGGCGGTTTGCACCGCGAGAGCGGTGGGCCCGCTGACGGCGACCAAGGTGCCGAACCCGGCCGACCAGGCCTTCTGGACCAGCTCGAAACTCGCCCGACCGCTGACGAACAATCCCAGGCCGGTGGCCGGCAACAGGCCGTCGAGCAACATCCGCCCGACCACCTTGTCGACCGCGTTGTGGCGCCCGACATCCTCGCGGGTGATCAGCACCTCGCCGCTCGGTGTGAACGCGGCAGCGGCATGCACCGCGCCGGTGGTCGAGAACAATCCCTGACCGGCGAGCGCCGATCGATGGCATGTCGGCCAGAACGTCGAGGGCGATGGCCGGCGTCGCGGGGAGCGGTTCGAGCCGATCGCACAATGCTTCGATGGCGTCGTTGCCGCACAGTCCGCAACTACTGGTGGTCGTGCCGAGGCGTGGCGTCGGGACCGGCGCCTTGCCCCCGGTCTCGACCGTGACGACGTTGAACTGGCTCTCGCTGGCGGCCCCATCGGCGCAATACCTCACGCCCGTCACACGCGCACCGCCGAGCAGCCCGTCGCTGAAGCAGAAGCCGGCGGCGAGTTCGTAGTCGTTGCCGGGGGTCCGCATCGTCGTGCTGACGATGGCGCCGTCGAGCTGGATGGTCATCGGCTCTTCGACGATCAACTCGTCGGGCCTGCGCTTCAACGAACCATCTTCGTACACGGTGACGAGCAGCGACTCACTGCGACGACGAGCCATGACACAGGAAGGTACCCGACGATCGATCATTCGGGGATGTGCGAGCGAATATGGTTCGGTCCATGGAACCAAGGAACAACGGTCGCATCCTTGCTGCGGAGCTCGTGGGTACCCTGGTGTTGATGCTCGGCGGGCCCGGCGTCGCCGTCTTGCTGCCGACCTTGGGACTGCTGCCGGAGGGCGATGCGTCGACCGGTGCAGGATTGCTGAAGGTCTTGATCATCGCCTTGGGGTTCGGCCTCTCGTTGTTGATCATGTGGTACGTGATCGGACCGATCTCCGGCTGCCACATCAACCCGGCTGTCACGCTGGGCATGCTCTTGGCTCGCAAGGTGGATCTCACCCAAGCGGTGTACTCGTGGATCGGTCAGGTGGTCGGAGGCATCAGCGGCATCGCCATCGTCTTCGGCATCGCCAGTGGGCGCGACGGGTTCCACCGCGGTCAGTTCGCCGCAAACCTGTGGTCCGGCAAGTACTACGGCCTCGGTTCGGCCATCGTGGTCGAGGTGATCCTGACCGGCCTGCTGGTGATGGTCGTGCTGTTCACCACGACCAAGAAGTTCGCCACGGGGATGGGCGGGCTGGTCATCGGGCTCACCTTGACCTTGATCCACCTGATCTCGATCCCGGTCGACAACACCTCGGTCAACCCCGCCCGCAGCCTCGCCACGGCGCTGTTCGCCGACTCCCACACCGAGGCACTCCAGCAGCTGTGGGCGTTCATCATCTTCCCGATGATCGGTGCGGTGGTCGGTGTCGTCGTGTGGTTGATGCTCGACGATGCCCGACTCGAAGACACCGACCTGGTCGAACTGCCGGGTGCGGCGGAACTTCGTGACGTGCTGGGCAACATCGCCCACGGAATCGACGACCTCGGCGATTGATCAGGCCAGCAGGGCCAGCAGGTCAGCCCGTCGTTCGGGTCCCAGCGCCGGTTCGGGCGGGCGGTTGTCGCGGTCCTGCCACACGGCCAGGACGCGGGCGCCGACATCGGGATCCTTGATCATCGCGTTGGGCGCCGTCAGCAGGTTGAGGGCCCGGAAGAAGGCCCGCAACACGACCGGGTCGCGTCGCAGTGCCGGGAGCAGGCCATCGCGGAACACGGCGCGCATGAAGCTGCGCTGATCGGTCGGGTCGCCGTCGGGGTCATCACCCGCCAGCAGGGCCGCAGCGACGCGCCGGCCCTCGGCATCTTGCTCGACCCCGGCGCGATACCACGGGTAGATCTCGGCACGCAGCGCCGCGTCGTAGGCCAGCACCATCTTGTGTGAGTCGTCGGGATGGCTGTCGATGGCTGCGACGAGAAGATGCGCGCCCCAGAACGCCGTCGCACAACCTCTGCCGTAGAGCGGATTGGTGCACAGCACTGCGTCGCCGATGGGGATGAGCCCGGTCGCCGCGGGTCGCCCTCCGACAACGTACGGTCGCCACAGGTTGACCAGGCCGGCCATCGCGTGAACTGATTTGGTGATCGGTTCGGCCCGGCCGTCGAGCCACGGGGCGGTGGCGACCAATTGACGAGCACAGGAGTCGAACGTCTCCGGCTCCATCAGCCGCGTGCGTAGTTCCTTGTCGTCGGTGGGTGTCGCCAGCGTGACCGAGAACGTGCGGTTGTCGCCGACGAACACCCCGTACTTGAGGTAGCCGAGATCGCCCCCGATCGGGCCGGTGCGGGGCGGATACGTGACTCCTTCGCGCAATCGGTAGAAACGGCTGAAATACACGATTCCCGGTGTCGTCGATCTCGTCGGCGGTCGGCGCGCAGCCGATCTCGGTCAACCACTCGGGCAGCGCGCTGCGCCGTCCGGTGGCGACCACGACCAGGTCGCTTGCTGCCTCGCCGCCATCGCCCAGCCGGACCCCGGTGACGCGAGGTATGTCGTTCGCCTCGCCGGGCTCGGTGACCAGACCGGTGACTGCGACGCCGGTACGGAACTCGACGCGACCTTCGGCCAACGCCGCCCGTCGCAGCACCCATTCGAACGTCGTGCGGCGGCAGGCCAGCATCGACAGTTCGTCGTCGGTGGGCTCGGGCACGAAATCGACCATCGTTGCCGGGAGATCGTCACCGAAGCGCATCTCGGTCGCGCCCTCGTCGAGCAGTTGCTGGTAGACGTCGGAGTAGTCGGTCTTCAGCAACCCCACCAGCCGGGCCAGGAACGCATGGCTGTGCCGAACCTGTGGTGCGCCACGGCGATCCCACTCGAACGCCTCGTCGGCCGAGTTCGGCATCGGCGTGTCGTCGCGCTCGAACACCGTCACGCTGTGCCCCCGCCGCGCCAACGCCAGGGCCGCGCCGAGACCAGCGACACCTCCGCCGACGACCGCCACTTCCATCGCCTCACACTAAGCGGCGAGGGTCGCGGCGGTCTGGACGTGCCGAAGGCCCAGGCCGAGGAGCCGAAGCGAAGCGGAGGGGTCCGTGCGACCGCGGCGTCTGGACGTGCCGAAGGCCCAGGCCGAGGAGCCGAAGCGAAGCGGAGGGGTCCGTGCCGACCGCGGCGTCTGGACGCGCCGAAGGCCCAGGCCGAGGAGCCGAAGCGAAGCGGAGGTGATCGAGGGCCGACTCACAGCAGGGTTGCCGGATTAGCACTCGACGGTCTAGAGTGCTAGCACTCTCGCACTGTGAGTGCGAATGACATCAACCCCTCATCGTGGAGGCACAAGCAATGGCGAAAATGATCGCATTTGACGAGCAGGCTCGTCGCGGACTGGAAGCTGGCATGAACAAGCTCGCCGACGCGGTGCGCGTCACCCTGGGGCCGAAGGGCCGCAACGTCGTGTTGGAGAAGAAGTGGGGCGCACCCACCATTACGAACGACGGCGTGTCCATCGCGAAGGAGATCGATCTCGAGGATCCCTACGAGAAGATCGGCGCCGAGCTGGTCAAAGAGGTCGCCAAGAAGACCGACGACGTCGCCGGTGACGGCACCACGACGGCAACGGTCCTGGCATGGAGCATGGTCCACGAGGGCCTGCGCAACGTCGCCGCCGGCGCCAACCCGATGACCTTGAAGAAGGGCATCGAGGCCGCCGTCGAAGCCGCGGTCGCATCGATCAAGGATCTGGCCAAGGAAGTCGACTCGAAGGATCAGATCGCCCAGGTCGCCTCGATCTCGGCGGCCGACAACGAGATCGGTCAGATGATCTCCGAGGCCATCGACAAGGTCGGCAAGGACGGCGTCATCACCGTCGAGGAGAGCCAGACCTTCGGCATGGAGATGGATCTCGTCGAGGGCATGCGCTTCGACAAGGGCTACATCTCGCCGTACTTCGCCACCGACATGGAGCGCATGGAAGCCGTCGCTCGACGACCCCTACCTCCTGCTCGTGTCGTCGAAGATCTCATCGGTACGCGACATGCTGCCGGTGCTCGAGAAGGTCATGCAGGGTGGTCGCCCGTTGGTGATCATCGCTGAAGACGTCGAGGGCGAGGCGCTGGCGACGCTGGTCGTCAACAAGATCCGTGGCACGTTCAAGTCGGCAGCCGTCAAGGCTCCTGGCTTCGGCGAGCGCCGCAAGGCGATGCTGCAGGACATGGCCATCCTCACCGGTGGTCAGGTCATCAGCGAAGAGGTCGGCCTCAAGCTGGAGAACACCACCCTCGATCTGCTCGGCTCCGCCAAGAAGATCATCATCACCAAGGACGAGACCACCATCGTCGAAGGTGGCGGTTCGGAAGACGACATCAAGGGCCGGATCAACCAGATCAAGGCCGAGATCGACAACACCGACAGCGACTACGACCGTGAGAAGCTGCAAGAGCGTCTCGCCAAGCTCAGCGGCGGCGTTGCCGTGCTGAAGGTCGGCGCCGCTACCGAGGTGGAGCTGAAGGAGAAGAAGCACCGCATCGAAGATGCCGTGTCGACGACCAAGGCAGCCATCGAAGAGGGTGTCGTGCCCGGCGGCGGCGTCGCCCTGCTGCGTGCGCAGGCTGCGGTCAACGCCGTTGCCGACAGCTTGAAGGGCGACGAGGCCACCGGCGCTCGCTTGGTCTCCAAGAGCCTCGAGGCACCGTTGAAGCAGATCGCCGAGAACGCCGGCATGGAAGGTGGCGTCGTCGTCGAGAAGGTCCGCAACCTCAGCGGGGCCGAAGGCCTCAATGCGGCCACCGGCGTCTACGAAGACCTGGTCAAGATCGGCGTCATCGACGCTGCCAAGGTGACCCGCTCGGCGCTGCAGAACGCAGCATCGATCGCAGCCCTGTTCCTCACCACGGAAGCTGTCGTCGCCGACAAGCCCGAGAAGGACAACGGCGCAGGCGGTATGGGCGGCGGAGGCATGGAGGACTTCTAGTCCCCCGGCCGAACCGGCCACATCGATTCGGCGAACGGCCCCGGGCTTCGGCTCGGGGCCTTCGTCATTTTCCGTCTTGCGCCCGAGTCGCGTGAACGGCGATCGAGACGAAGTGCTCAGCCGCCGGCTACGGCGGGGATGATGCTGACGGTCTCGCCGTCGGGCACCTTGGTGTCGACACCGTCGAGGTAGCGAACATCGTCGTCGGCGACGAACACGTTGACGAACTTGCGCAGCGCACCGGTGTCGTCGAAGAGGCGCTCGCGGAACCCCGGATGGGCGGTGTCGAGGTTGGTCAAGACGTCGGCGAGGGTGACGCCCTCGACCTGCACGGAGGACGCACCGCCCGCGATCGGGCGCATCGTGGTGGGGATTCGAACGTTCACGGACATGGACGAAAGCCTACCAACCGGGTCGGGATTCGAAACCTTCGAGCACGGCCATCGTGTGCTGCGCCAACGTCTCCAACACGTAGCCGCCCTCGTGTACGAATACGGTCGGGCGATCGAGGTGCGCCAGCAGTTGACCAACGGTGACGAACCCGTCGTCGGTGACCTGCAACGGGCTGTTGGGGTCGTCCGCTGCCGCATCGACCCCGAGCGACACCACGACCGCATCGGGCCGGAACTGCGCGACGTCGGCCAACAGCGACCGGCAGGCGACCAGCCACACCTCGTCGCCCGAGCCGGGATCGACCGGAACGTTGCGATTGGTGCCGGTGTCGTCGATCTCGTCGGCGTGACCGGCAGTGTGCGGGAACCAACCCGCTGCCGGGTCGACGTGCACCGAGCCGTAGAAGACGGCGGGATCGTTCCAGAAGATCGCCTGTGTTCCGTTGCCGTGATGGGCGTCGATGTCGACGATCGCGACACGCTCGCAACCGTTGGCTCGGAGCTGGGCGGCGGCGACTGCGGCGTTGTTGAGGTAGCAACTCCCCCCGAAGAACGCCGGGCCAGCATGATGCCCCGGCGGGCGGCACACCGCGTAGGCCGCTGCGTGTTGGCCGACAACGAGGTCCGCCGCCGTCGCTGCGGCGTCGGCTGCGGCCTTGGCGCCCGACCACGTGCCCTGGCCGATGCACGTCATCGTGTCCATCGCGTAGAACCCGATCTCGGCACGGATGGTCGCTGCGCCACGACCACGAACTCCCCCGCGTGGACCCGCAACGGGCGGGAAGAAGTAGGGGGTGACGTACGGGATGCCTGCTGGCGGATCGAGATGACCATCGGCAACCCACCGTTGGTACGCCGTCTGCATGACCCTGAGGAACTGCAGGTCGTGGACGCGTAGCAACGACTCCAGGCCGTGGTCGACCGCTGCGACGACCGGGGCACCTGCCGCAGCGCACGCCGTCGCCAGGATCTCCGCTCGGGCCGGCAACTCATCGCTGGCCTCGGTGACTCCGCACCACACCCCCGTGGCCACGTCGTGCAGCACGTGGTCGGGAGCCACGACCACGGGCATCGACAGGTGGCCCCCGTTCACATCAGGTCCAGCAGTTCGGCGATGGGGAGGGCCTCGGCGACGCGGCCGAGACGACCGGTCGTGGTGGTTGCGCGGAACAGGCTGTCGAGCACGGCCTCTTCGGTCGCGTCGACCGCAGCCTCGAACAGACCGTTGAGATCGCGGTCCGACAACACCTCACGGCTGACGCGCCCACGGCCGTCGCGAGGCAGGCGGCTGGTCGTGCTGAAAGCCAGGAAGATCTCACCGCTGCCGTGCGTGGCGACCGAACCGGTGCGGGCCAGGCCGAGCCCGGCGCGCCGGGCGACGCGCTGGCACTGCGCGGGGAGGATCGGGGCATCGGTGGCGATCACGACGATGCAACTGCCCTCGGGAGCCTCGCGCTCCCCGCTGCGACCGAGTTCGGCGAAGCGTCGCCCGACGGGCGAACCGTTGACGCACAGCCGCTCCAACGCGCCGAAGTTGGTCATCACGAGCACGCCGACCGTATGGCCGTCGACCAGCCGGGAGGCCGTGCCGATGCCGCCTTTCCAACCGAGGCAGGTCATGCCTGACCCTGCCCCGATCGCCCCGGCATCGAAGATCCCTCCAGTAGCGCCGGCGAACGCTTCGGCAACGTGGTGTGGGCGCACGGCCATGGCCGACGGGTCGCTGAGCCACGAGTCGTCACACTCGGCGATCACTGGGATGACCACGTCGTCGACCACGCCGGGCACGTCGCTCAGCGTGGCCTCGACGACCCCTTGGTACGCCATGCCGACACTCATCGTCGCGGTGAGCACGATCGGCGTCTCCAACGTGCCCCATTCGGCGATCGTCAGCGAACCGGTCAGTTCGCCGGCTCCGTTCAGGACGGCGGTGCCGGCGGCCATCGGATGATGGAACAGCGAATCCAACGTGTCGGGCACGATGCGCCGTCACACCGGTGCAGTGCTCGGCGATCGTGGCATGACCGACACGGAGTCCGTCCACGTCGGTGATCGCGTTGTGCTCACCGGTCGGCAACGTGCCGATCTCGATGCCGCAGTCCCGCGGGCGGGGGCGCTGCTGCTTCATCGCGCCGACAGTACAGCGACCGCCTACGGTGCATCCCGTGCAGCGCTACGACCTCGCCATCGTCGGCCTCGGTGGCATCGGCAGCGCCACCGCATGGTTCGCCGCACGCGGCGGCCAATCCGTGGTCGGATGGGAGCGATTCGACCTCGGTGGCCATCATCACGGCGCCTCGCACGATCACAGCCGGATCATCCGGCACAGCTACCACACCGCCCACTACGTGGAGTTGACGCGGCTGGCCTACGACGCGTGGCGAGAAGCCGAGGCGGAGAGCGGCGAGACATGCGTCCACATCACCGGCGGGATCGATCTGTTCCCCCACGCCGCGGCGATCGACAGCGCGACGTATCGACGATGCGATGCAGGCCTGCGACGTGGAGTTCGACGAGCTCACGCCGGCGGAGGTCATGGCTCGCTGGCCTGCCTGGCACGTCGCACCGGATACGGAGGTGCTGTACCAGGCCAACACCGGCATCGTCTCGCCCGCTGCCACCGTCCCATTGCTGCAACGCCTCGCATCGGAGAGCGGAGCGGACCTGCGCGGCAACACCACGGTGATGGCGATCGAGCCCGACGACGACGGCGTGACCATCCTCCTAGCAGGCGGCAACACCGTGCGTGCCGCGCATGTGGTGGTGTCGGCGGACGCCTGGACCGCCCCGTTGATCGCGCCGCTGGGCGTCGCCCTTCCGTTGACGGTCACCCGCGAGCAGGTCACGTACTACGGCACCGATTCACCGCAACTGTTCGGGCAGGGCCGAACTTCCCGGTGTGGATCTGGATGGACGACCCGTCGTTCTACGGGTTCCCGACGTTCGGCCGGCCGGGCGTGAAGATCGCCCAGGATTGTGGTGGGCAGCCCGTCGACCCCGATCGTCGCGGCTACGAGCCCGACCCGGAGATCCTGGCGCGCACCGATGCGTTCGCTGCCGAGGCGTTCGGTGCCCGGCTCGGCCCGGCGACGTCGACCACGACGTGCCTCTACACCCTGCCACCCGATCGCGACTTCGTCGTCGACGCGCTGCCGAGCCATCCGAACATTCACGTGGCGCTCGGCGCCGGCCATGGCTACAAGTTCGTGGCCTGGTTCGGCAAGACACTCGCCGCTCTGGCCGCGGGCGGCGACCCGGCTGCGACCTCACACCCTTCCGCCTCGACCGGCCGGCACTGACGGACCCGTCGTGGGAAGCAAACTGGTTGGTCTAGGAACCCGCGATTGTCTGCAGCGCGGCTGTGCGCTGGTGCGTGTGTGTCGTTGATGCTCACCACCAGCACGTCACGACTTGGCCCTCATATGACCGAACCCACCGAACTCGCGATCATCGTCACCAGCTTCGAGGATCTCTATCGCCACGAGTATCCGGGATTGATCGCTGTCGCGACTGCGCTGTCGGGGTACGACGGCGAGGATCTCGTGCAGGACGCGATGCTCAGGGCGATCGTCAACTGGGACAAGGTCCGGCGTCTCGAACGACCGGGAGGCTGGTGCCATCGTGTGCTGGTCAACCTGTGTCGCAGCAGACGGCGCCGACGGGTGACCGAAGCGAGGTTCCTCGCTCGGTTGCGACGAGAGGAACCGTCGACACCGGCGCCGTCGGATGACGTGATGTCGTTCTGGTCGGCAGTTCGCGAACTCCCGGAGCGGCCCCGTCTCGCCGTCGCGCTCCACTACGCAGGCGACCGGCCGGTGGCGGAGGTTGCACGCATCCTCGACGTGCCGGAAGGGACCGTGCGCAGCGATCTCAGCCGTGCTCGCTCGTTCATGCTCGGCCGAATGGGGGTCCAGCCATGACCGACCATCCCGATCAGCCCGATGACGCGTTCGAGCAACTGGCGCGCCGAGCGGGGGCCGCGCTTCGGCGACCCGCGCCTGAAGACGGAGTCGCCCGCCTGGAGGCCGCACGTCGTCGGCAACGGATCGTGCGATCATCGATCGCTGCAGGCGCGTCCGCGATCCTCGTCATCGTCGGTCTGATCATCGTGACGCTGTCCAACCGACGACTCGGTTTCTCCATCCGGATCAGCCGACACGGTGGCGGTGGCCTCGTCGACCACGTCGTCAACATCGACAACGACAACGACAAGTGCGGCGGCCTCGCTGAACTTGGCGTACACCTTGTCGGGAGTCGAGGGCCTGGCGCCGAGTGGGGGTCCAGAGCGGACAGACACGGGTAGCGACACGTCGCTGGTCGCCGTGTGGTCGACGACCGCCGGCGTGACCGACGGATACCTCACGCTCACCGACTCATCAGCACCGATCGCAACCACGCCGGAGGGTGACGTCACATCTGTCAGCCTCGACGTTCCGGAAGGTCACGCCTACCTCGTGACCGACAACGGGTTCGAGTCGTTGAGCAGCGCGACCCGTGTGATGTGGTGGCGCGACGACGGTCGGCTGTGGGTCGTCAGCAACTTCGGCCTCACTCCCGATCGCTTGAAGGCCTTGACCCTCGCCATCCAGCCTGGTTCGGGGCTGCCATTCATTCTGCCCGACCCAGGGATGACGTTCATCGGCTTCAACACCGCAGAGGACGGATTCGAGTCGATCGCCCAGGATTGGATCCTCGATGGATCGCACCTCATGCTCGCTGTCACGACCGGTGGTCTCGCTCAACAGTTGGCAGATGTGGCGCCGGCGTCGATCGTGGAGCGCACCATCGCCGGAGTGCAGGGCTACGCGATCACTCTGACCAATGGTCAGGTGAACCTGGCCTGGCCGACCGACAACGCCGACCGGTGGGGCTCGTTGCGGATCAGCCCTGCGCTCGCAAGTCGCGTCGACGAGATCCTGGCGGCAATCACGCCTCGCTGAGTTCGGCGCTCGTGCGATCCGGACGTTGGGCGCGGCACGCCCCGCTACGGGGCGCCGGGTTACCAACGTTGCGTCAGACGCAGTGGATCACGCCCGAATTCTCGGTCAGATCAGCGGCGACGGCGGCTGAGGCCCAGACCTCCGCCGGTCAGTATCAGGACGAGCACGATGATCAACAAGATTGTCAGCATGACCATTGGCTACCCATTCCCGTCGAGAACGAAACGGTCGCTGTCCATTCAGCCGTTCATCTTGGTGGTCCACCAGCGGCGGATGTCGAGGCTCGGGTCTTCCATCGGGGCGTACCAACCGTGGTCGAAGGATCGGCTGGCCATTCCCCGCTGCACCCGCTCGCAGATCGCCCAATCCTGCAGGTTGACCATGTGCCAGAAGTCGACGGCGTCGGATGGATCGAACTCGACCTTGGCCGCCTCGTCGGGATGGAACAGCAACTGGCACTCGATCGCCGTGCGGTCGGCGGCAACCGGTTGAAGGATGAACGCGGCCGCGTGATCGCGAGATAGCGACAGCATCAGGTTCGGGTAGATCAGCTCACCGAAGTGGTTGACCTGTTCGGCGTCGTTGAGCCCGGGAAATGATGCTCGCCTGCTGGTGCCCGAGACGGTGTACGTGTCGGCGCCCGGCCGATGCGGAATGCCGTGCTCCCAGTCGAGCGCCGCGCCGCCGCGGACACGGAACGAGGGAACGAGGTCGCACAGCTCCGGGTGCACCGGGCCGCAGTGGTAGCACTCGTTGTAGTTCTCGGCGATCACCTTCCAGTTGGCGTGCACGTCGTACATGATCGACTGGCCGACGACCAACTGATCGAGAGGGAAGCGGCGCACCCGATCGGCGACCTGGCCGAGCTCGTCGAAGAACGATGCGCCATCCCCGGTCAGGCGCACGAAGACGAATCCGCCCCACTCCTCCAGGCCATATCGATGCAAGCTGAACTCGGCGGGGTCGATGTCGTCGACCCACGGCGATGCGCGCAGCGACCCGTCGAACCCGTACGCCCAGAAGTGGTAGGGGCATCGGATGACCGACTCGAAGCAGGCTGACGTGACCGATGCAGTGGAATCGACCAGTTCGGTGCCGCGGTGCATGCACCGGTTGGCGAAGGCACGGAGCGCGCCGAGCGTGATCGCGCACGATCAACACACGCTCGCCGGCCACCGACGCCAGCCGGTACGAGCCGGGCCGGCCGGCGATCGAGTCGGCGCGACCGATGCACACCCACGACGTCGCCATCGCCAGCCGCTGCTCGTCGACGAAGACATCGGCGTCGCAGTACGCGGATCGCCCCAGACTTGCTTCCATCAAGCGCTGACGGATGGCCGCCGAGTCGCCCATGGCTGGGCGATCTCGAGCTGAGCGGCAATTCGCACCAACACATCTTCACGCCCGAACCCGGCGACCAGTTGCACACCGACCGGGAGACCTTCCGCCGTCCAGTAGAGCGGCAGGCTGATCGCCGGTTGGCCGGTGACGTTGAACTGTGCGGTGAACTGCAGCAGTTCACGCACGCGCATGCCACCTTCGGGACCCGCCAGATACCCGATGGGCGGCGGCGGGGTGGCGATCACCGGCGTCAGCAACAGGTCGTGGCCGGCGCTGCCATCGGCGGGGTACCACCACGACAACACCTCACGGCACCACGCCGCTTGCGCGGTGACAGCGAGCAGGTAGTCGGCGGCAGACAGCGACTTGCCGATCTCACCGAAGAACGCGTTGTCGGGCTCGATGTCGTCGTCGGCGATGGGCCGGCCGAGCCAGCCCTCGATGATGCGCAGATCGTGCGCCGTGTTGGCGGCCACCACGGTGACGAAGCGATCCTGGAACTCGAGGTCGGCGAGCGCTGCCGGCGACGATTCGTCGAGATGGTGGCCGAGGGACTCCAGCAACTTGACGGCAGCGGCAACGGCTGCTTCACAGTCAGGGTGCGACGGCACGAGCGGCGAGCGATCGAGCACGCCGATGCGGAGCGCGCCGGGATCTGCCCCGACCTCACCGAGCAGGGGGCGGGCGAACGGCGGCGCGGTGTACGGGTCGCCCGGCTCGTATCCGGAGATCGCGTCGAGCACCGCTGCCGCATCGCGCACGCTGCGGGTGAGGCACCCTTCGATCGTCGCCCCCGCCCACGTCTCGCCGATCAACGGCGCGTGGCTGACCCGGCCCTTGCTCGGCTTGAGGCCGACGAGCGCGCACTCCGACGCCGGCACGCGGATTGACCCGCCACCGTCGGTTGCATGCGCCGACGGCAACGATGCCTGCCGCCACGGCGGCCGCCGAGCCCCCCGACGAGCCGCCCGTCGAGTGGTCGAGGTTCCACGGGTTGCGTGCCGGCCCGTAGGCCAGCGGCTCGGTGGTGATGGTGCTGCCGAACTCGGGGACGTTGGTTCGCCCGATCGCCACGAAACCCGCTGCGCGGAACCGTCGGTACAACGCCGAGTCGACCGTTCCGCGGTGATCGACGGCTTTCAAGCCTCGCGACCCGAGGTGGTACGGCTCGCCCTTCATCATGCAGCCGAGGTCTTTCACGACCATCGGGACACCCGCGAACGGGCCTCTGGCACCCGCTGCTTCGGCAACTGCGGCCTCGTAGCGGGGGTGAATGATCGCGTTGATCTGAGGATTGACGCGGCCCGCGGCCTCGACGGCGGCCTCGACCAGTTCGGTGGCCGACACCGATCCGTTGCGAACCAGTTCGGCCTGCGCGGTGGCGTCGAGAGAGGCGAGGTCATTGGCAATTCCCATGGCGGGCAACCCTAGGCTGCGGCGGTGCGCGTGGTTGCAGCGGTCGACAAGTTCAAAGGCACGGCGACCGGCGCACAGGTGGCGGCCGCCGTCGGGTCGGCGTGTTGGGAGCTCGGTCACGATTGCGTCGAGCTCCCGGTCGCCGACGGGGGTGAAGGCACGCTGGAAGCCCTCGGCGGCCCGAATCGGTCGTCGACGGTCACCGGGCCCTTGGGCGATCCGGTGATCGCCGAGTGGCGGATGTCGCGCGGCACCGCGGTCATCGAGATGGCCAGGGCCTCGGGCCTCACGCTGGTCGGAGGGGCGCTGAACAACGACGCGATGGCTGCCTCGACGATCGGCACCGGCGAGCTGATCGACATGGCACTCGACGCCGGTGCGAAGAAGATCATCGTGTGCCTCGGCGGGTCGGCGACCACCGACGGCGGCTACGGCGCGCTGCGGGCGATCCATGCCCCGCATCGTCTGCGCGGCGTGAAGCTGCTGGTGGCCTGCGACGTTCGAACCCGATTCGTCGATGCGGCCGAGGTGTTCGGCCCGCAGAAGGGGGCCTCGCCGGCGCAGGTGAAGTTGCTGACCGGTCGGCTGCGCCGGCTGGCGCAGATCTACCAGCACGACTACGGCGTCGATGTGCGCGACATCGACGGCACCGGTGCAGCCGGTGGAATCGCCGGAGCACTTGTCGCCCTCGGAGGCCAGCTGCTACCGGGGTTCGAATCTGGTGGCCGACGAACTCGACCTGCACGACGCGATCGCCGCCGCCGACATGGTGATCACCGGCGAGGGCTACCTCGACGAACAGAGCTTCGAGGGCAAGGTCGTCGGTGGCGTGCAAGCGCTGGCGGTGGAGGCCGGCAAACCGGTCGGGGCGATCGTTGGCGATGCCGCGCCGGAAGTGGCGACGCGCATCGACCACATCAGCCTGGTCGACGAGTACGGCTCGGAGCGGGCACACCAGGAGCCGCTGTGGTGCATCGAGCGCGCCGCGGCAACGCTGATGCAGCGGCTCACGGCGAAGCGGTAGACGAGGAGGCCCCGGCCGGTGTCGTTGCGGTCGTGTCGGTGCCGGCTCATCTGCGCCAATGTCTTGCCGGCCTTGTCGTCGCCCAGCAACACGACGACCGTGTTGTCGGCGAGCAGCGTCGGATCGGCGAGTTGTACCGGCGTGGGAATGATCTCGATCGAGGCGACACCCATCAGTTGAGCGACCGACTGGGCCACGGCCTGGGCCTGCGCATCGCCGTCGAGGTACTGGATCTTGGTGATCGGTTCCTTGGTTGCGCCATTCGTTGGTTCACCCATCGTGAACTGGTTGCCGGCGAGCGCGGTGCTGAGGGTCGCGGCGACCTTGTTCTGATGCGACGAGTTGGCCACGAGCACCTTGGCCCCGGTGGTCGTCGGAGTGAACACCGTGGACCTCGGGCTCGGTCGGAAGCGGTGGGAATGTGGTCACTGTCGACGGATCGATCGACGTCGTAGCCGGCAGGGTGGTGGCCGCGGTGCCGCCGTCGTCGCTGCGGATGTTCTTGAGGATCAGAAACCCGACCACGACCGCGGCGATCGCGATCACGATGGCCAGCGTCGAGCCCATCGGGGAAGCACCGCTGCCCGAGCGCTTCGGCGGACGGCTCGGCTGTTCGTTACTCATCTGTGCTCCCCCTCATGGTCCCCCGGCTAGTCACCACTGGCCGCGCCCTCAATCATCTCACGGCGACGACGCTCGCGATGACGCCGGAGGCGTCGGACCGTGAGCGGATCGAATTCCAATGCAGCCGGGTGATCGATCACCTGGTTGACCTCGAGGTTGTATTCCTCGACCGAGCAGGCGAAGCGCGCCCTGATGGCGTCGTAGCGGTGCTCGTCGAGCGTGAACCACGACGACTCGAAGCGGATGATCGCCTGATCGCGTTCGCTCAATGTGTGGAGTTCCGTCAGTCACGGCGCCAAGCCTTGCCGGTGGAGGAGGGTCATTACAAGGACCCCCCTACTAATGTCTCGCCGATGCCCTCGGCAAGCCGTCCATTCTTGATCGGCGTGGCCGGTGGAACGTGCGCTGGCAAGACCATGATCTGCGAGCGGCTGGCCACGCTGGCGGGTGACGATCAACTCGCTGCTCATCCGGCTGGACTCCTACCAGGTCGACCACACCCAGCAGTCGCTGGCCGAGCGGGCTGCCACCAACTATGACCATCCCGATGCCTATGACTGGGCACTGCTCAACGAGCACCTCGCCTTGCTGGTCGCCGGCCAGTCGGTGATGTCGCCGACCTACGACTTCGCGGTCCACAATCGCAGCGAGGCAGTCACCTTGCTGCACCCGGCGCCGGTCATGGTCGTCGAAGGGATCTTGGTGCTGCACGACCCGGCGCTGCGCGAGCACCTCGACTTGAAGGTCTACGTCGACGCCGATGCAGACCTGCGGTTCATCCGCCGGCTGCAACGCGATGTCGTGGCGCGTGGCCGCACACCCGACAGCATCATCGAGCAGTACCTGACGACGGTGCGACCCGGCCACGAGCAGTTCATCGAACCGAGCAAGCGTCACGCCGACGTGATCATTCCGTGCGGTGGCGAGAACGAACCCGCCATCCAGTTGCTGCTGGCGCTGGTACGTCAGACCACCAGCGGTCATGCCACCGTCGACGTAGAGGATCTGGCCGTTGACGAAGCTCGACGCCTCGCTCGACAAGAACACGATCGCCCCGCCCAGCTCGTCGACGTGCCCCCATCGCCCGGCGGGCGTGCGTTGCGCAACCCACGCCGAGAACTGCTCGTCGGCGACCAGCGCCGACGTCAGCTCGGTGGCGAAGTACCCGGGGGCGAGCGCGTTGACCTGGATGCCGAGCGGCCCGAGGTCGGCGCACATCCCACGCGTCAGCAGCTTCAGTCCACCCTTTGTTGCGGTGTAGGGCGCGATCGTCGGTCGACCGAGCTCGGATTGCACCGAGCAGATGTTGACGATCTTGCCCCGGCCCCGACGCACCATGTGCGCGGCGACTGCCTTGCCGACCGTGAAGGCAGCAACCAGGTTGACCTCGACGAGCCGGCGGAAGTCGTCGACCGAGAAGTCGAGCAGCGGCGCTCGCTTCTGCAGCCCGGCGTTGTTGACGAGCACGTCGATCGGCCCGACGTCGCGTTCCACCGAATCAACGGCTGCGACGACGGCATCGGGATCGCACACGTCGAATGCACAGCAATGAACAATGAGGCCGTCGGCTCGCAGGTCGTCGGCGGCCGCAAGGAGCACCGACTCGGTCCGTGCGTTGAGGATCAGTTCGGCGCCGGCGTTGCCCAGCGCACGAGCGAGCGCCAGGCCGATGCCACGGCTCGAACCGGTCACCAGCGCAATGCGACCCGACAGGTCGAATGGCGATGGGCTCATCGAGCGCGCCCGCCGGCCGAGATGTCGTCACGCACGATCACGCCGTCCTTCATCACCAGGTCGATGCGCTCGCGGTCCTGCAGCACAGCGATGTCGGTCAGCGGATCGCCGTCGACCACGATCACGTCCGCCAGCCAACCAGGGCGCAACTCCCCCAGTTCATGCCCGCGGCCCATCATCGCCCCACCATGGCTCGTGGCCGCGACGAGCGCCGCTGTCGGTGAGAATCCGAACAGCGTGACGAACAGTTCGAGGTCCCGCGCGTTGCGGCCTTGCGGCGTGCACGCCAGGCCGTAGTCGCCACCTGGCACGACGCGCACGCCGCGTCTGTGCAGTTCCTGCATGTTGCCGGCGGTGATCTCCAGCTCCTCCTCCAGGTCCCGGCGAGCCTGCCGGCCGAGGTGGAGGCCATACTTGTCGCCTTCGTGCAGATAGGCGTACGGGAAGCCCACGGCCGGAGCGACGAACACGGTCTCCTTGACCGACTCGATCATGTCGAGCGCCTCGGAATCGGCGAGAGCGGCGTGGTAGATGATGTCGACGCCGTGCCGCACACACATCTTGACCGAACCCGCGCTGGTGGCGTGGCCGGCCACTCGGCGCCCTCGACCGTGGGCCACATCGACGACCGCCGCAAGCTCGTCGTCGTCGATCAACGTCGTGTTCGCCCCCGCGCCCATGTCGCCCCAGTCGCGATCGCCCGACACGTTGACCTTGAAGATGTCGACGCCCTCGCGGGCGAAGCGCCTGGCGGCCAGGCGGAACGCCTCGGGCCCATCGCAGATGCACGCGAACCGCGCCGCCTCCGGGATCGGGAAGTGAGCCTGGTCGAGGTCACCGAGATTGCCGGTCGGCGTGATCTCCTGGCTCGCCGCCAACATCCGCGGACCCGGGATCTGACCGGCGTCGATGGCGTTGCGCACCACCACGTCGAGCCTGGGCTTCGACGCCGCAGCGCTGACCAGGCTGGTGAACCCGTGGTCGAGCAGCAGCGCTGCGTTGGCGATCGCGGCGATGAGGTTCTCCTCGACCGGCATCAGCACGAGGTCCATCAAGCTGGCGACGTTGGTGAACGAGATGTGCGCGTGGCCTTCGACCAGGCCGGGCATCACGGTTCGGCCGTCGAGCTCGATACGCATCGCGTGTGCGGGTGGCTCCCACGATTCCGTGTCGGGAACGACGGCCTCGATGCGGTTGCCGACGATCAGCACGTCGGCGGCATACAGCGGCTGCCCGCTGCCGTCGAAGACCATGCCGCCGCTCAGAAGAATCGGATGATGAGGGTCGGCGACACCGATCTCCGGGCTTCGTTCATCGTTCACTGATGAGCTCCTTCTCCTCGAGACGGTGTCGCCGCCGATCATACGATCGCCGCGCCGTGTGAGTACCGGTGGTACCGAGTCGCGCCCGATCGGGTTCAGGAGCTCGCTTGCCGGGCGGGCCGCGGGTCGTCCCACGGGGCGCTGGTGGGGAGCCGGCCCATCACGAGTTCCGCTGCGCTCGGGAAGCAGTCGAGACAGGCGTCGTTGATCCGCCACCAGCTGTTCGTGCCGACCCGTTCGACGAGGATGAAGCGAACGTCGCCGAGGATCTTCAGATGGTGTGAGATCGTCGATTGACCGACGTCGAGGTGTTCGACGATCTCGCCGACGCTCATTGGTCTCGCCTCGCTGGCCAGCAGGTTGAGGATCAAGACGCGGGTCGGGTCACCGAGCGACCGGAACCACGACGCCCATTCGGTGGCGTCTTCGCGCGAAACATTCATCGAACATCGACGATAGTCGATTGATCAGTTCGCCGGCATCGGTCTCGCAGCGCCGGCAACCGATCAGCAACCAACGACGGTGCTGCGCCGTTCGAGGAGGAGCGTGTCTCGCCACACGCCACGGAGCCGGCCGATGCGGTGGCGTGTGCCGATGACCCGAAATCCGCATCGCACATGTAACGCCACGCTGGCGGTGTTCTCGGGGAAGATCCCGGTTTGCACCGTCCAGATCCCACCCGCCTCCGACGACGCGATCAGCGCAGTCAACAGCGTCCTGCCGACGCCATGACGGCGATGGTCGGGGTGGATGTAGATGCTGTTCTCGGCGACTCCGCCATACACACATCGGTCCGATACCGCTGACAACGCTGCCCAACCAGCGACCCTGCCGCCGACGATGGCGACCAGCCGGTGCTCGCCGAGGTGGGTCCCGTCCCAGTGCTGCCAGGTTGGTGCGTCGGTTTCGAACGTGGCCTGACCAGCGGCGATGCCTGCTTCGTAGATCTCTCGAACTGCCGGCCAGTCGTCAGCGAACATCGCTCGGATCGTGGGGTCGCCACTCACGCTGTGAGATTCGGAGAGCGCGGATTCATCGACAATCGACGATAGTCGATAGACGATCTCCGAGACAAGCATTGACATTCGTCGATATATTCACTATCGTCACTACATCGACAATCGTCAATGTAATGTTGGCGTTGCTTTCTCAGGAGGAGATCATGTCCCGTGTTCAACTGGCCCTCAACGTGGCCGACCTCGACGCTTCGATCGAGTTCTACACCAAGCTGTTCAAGACCGAGCCGGCCAAGATCCGTGAGGGCTATGCCAACTTCGCGATCGCCGACCCGCCGTTGAAGCTGATCCTGTTCAGCGGCATGGGGGAACCCGGCTCGTTGAACCACATCGGAGTCGAGGTCGAAGATGTCGAGGCCGTGCAAGCAGTGATTGCTCACGCCAGCGATTCCGGTCTCGATCAGAAGGTCCGCGAAGACGTGTCGTGTTGCTTTGCCGTCCAGGACAAGACCTGGGTGAGGGGCCCGGAGAACGACTGGGAGTTCTACTTCGTCAAGGGTGATGCGGCGACAATGTCCTATGCGGACGACGACGAGGCCACTCGCTGGCCGACGGAGAAGTCGACCTGCTGCTGAACGTGGTTCGCGCTGTCACGGCGGTGGCGCAATCGTCTTCGACCGGCCAGTTACGACCTACCCCGCGCGGGCCTGATCGAGGGCGACGGCCAGGCTTTCGACGGGCGTCGACTTGTGTGCCTCGAATTCGAACGAGCCGCCGCGAGCATTCAATGTGACCTGCCGCCGCAGCATCGACTTGTCGGCGACGATCGAGTCGACTTCGGCGATCGGCACATCGCTGACGATTGCATCCGCCTTCGTGCCCATTGCGTTCATCTTGAGGATGAGCAGCCGCTGCGTCGTGACGGCCAGCGCGGCCCAACGGGGGACGTCGATGCCGGTCTGCTTGCTGGATTCCTGAGTCGTCTTGCCGCCGCGGCCACTGATCAGGGCGCCGGCAACGCCGCCCAACGCCGTTGCGTTGCCCGAGCCCTTGGGCTGAACGCAAACCGCCGCAAGAACCTCCTCATCAGGACCAACCAGCCCGACGACCGATTCGGTCAGCTTCCCGTCCTTACCGAACATCGCATTCCTCCTCAAGAGTTGCTCCAACGGCGGCCGAATCGTAGTCGCCGCTGGGACTACCGAACGATGGGGAGCCGGACCCGCACGTCGGTCGATCCGGGGCGAAGCGCCCTGAGGTTGTCGCAGGTGGCGTCGTCCGTCAACAGCGTTTCGCTGTCGTTGCGCGGGCTCATCTCATTCGCTTCGTAGCACTTCGGCGGTGCGAACTCGAGCCGTGAGCCGGGCCGGCCAGACCGCCAGCAGCGCCATGGAGATCAGCACGGCCGGCACGGCGATCAACAGCGGTGCCGACGCGAACGGCCCACGATAGACAAATGAAAGCGAGTTGGTGACGAGCCGCCACACCTGCCGGCCGACGAGAACACCAATCGGAAGACCGATTGCGACGGCGACCACACCGATGACCGTCGCTTGCCAGGCGACGCACGCCCCGGCCTGGCGCGGGGTGAGGCCGAGTGCTCGAAGCACGGCAACGTCACGTGTGCGCCGGCGCGCTCCCGATGCCAGGGTGTGGGCCACGGCGCCGAGTCCGAGCAGCACCAGGAAACCGGCCAGGTACAACGGCAATCGCCTCACGTTCGAGAGGTTGGCAACGTCTGGCACGGCCGACGGCGGGCTGGCCCCCACGTCGGCGAGTTCGGCGAGGGCCTTCTGGTGGTCGACCCCCTTGGCCAGTCGTACCACGCCGACCTCTTCGCGTTGATCGGGAGGAACCCCCGCACGGTCGAGACCGTCGGGAGTGACCCAGGCGCCCTCGTCGAACGACGAGTGCGGCGTCTGCGCCAGGAGCGCCAGGCCGACGACGACATACGACTGACCGTCGAAGGTCACCGATTGGCCGATGTGCGAATGGAGAACGGCAGCCGAGCGGGGACCAAGGGCAACTTCGGCATTGCCGACGGGGGCGCGGCCCCGATAAATCGTGAACTGCAGGGCACCCTGAAGAGGCTGGATCGTGTACATCGGAACGTCGACCTGACCGACCTGTGCGGCGAAGCGATCGACGAGCGCGATGTCGGCCACGTTCCGGTCGGCCTTCAAGCGGGCGACAACGGCCGCATCGCTCTGGTCCCCAGAGGGCGAGATCTCCAGATCCCACACCGTTCCAACGACCCTCGGGTGATTCGAGCGCATCGTCGATACCGCCGACAAGGGTCATCGCGCCCACAATTCCGACGACACCGACGACGGCTGCAACAAGTGCGGGACGGACCGGCGCGTTGTTGGCTGCGGCTCGGTCGAGGGCGAGACTGGCGCCCACCGCCGACGGCACCGACAGCCCCACGCGGGTCGCGCTCCCCAGCACGCGGCTGTGGGGCACGCGGAGGCGTCGCTGGGCGGCCCTCAGCGACACCCACGCCGCCAGCAGTACCCCAGCGAGCACGACCAGACCGGTAGCAACCGAGGCCGCCACGGCGAGCGGACGAACATGCATGCCGAGATCCGGATCCAACTGCCTCGACAGGCCGATCGGGAATCGTGCCGAGAGGGCAATGCTGGACAGAACAGCCACGGTGGAAGCAACCGCCGCCGTGAACGCGTGCTGGGCGACGGCGCCTGTGACGATCGCCCTGTCGGGCAGCCCCATCGCCGACAGCGTCGGAGCCGATTCGAGCCCCGCCCGGACGGAACGCACAACCGCCTGGCCGACCAGTACGACAGCCGCGATCAATGCGACGGAGGCGAACAACATCAACGCGGTGCGCTCCAGATCGACCGATCCCTCGACTCGTTTGATGTCATTGCTGAGGTCCTTCACGGGGATGTCGGAGCGCCCGTACACGCTGGCAACGTGGCTCTGAAACGCGGCAAGGTCGGCGGTTCCGTGCCGCAGCCGGACGAGTGCATTCGTGAAGAACACGCTGACATCCTTCAGGTGGGCGTCGGCCCAGCCGGGCCCTGGGAGCAGCAGACCACCCGAGGCAAACGACAACACGGACTCCATCGGCAGGCGCACGACACCGACGACTCGCATCTGCGTCACCGGGCCGTTCGCGGTCGACCAATCGAAATTCGGTGGCGTACCGTCCGGATATTGGGCGGCCTGCGCCAACGAGAGGTTGCGCCAGGTGAAGACCGACCCCACTCGAATGCCCAGCCCGGCACGTACGACCGGCTCAGTGACGACCATCTCGTCGTCCCGCGCTGGATTCGGAAGGCGACCCGCCAACACCTTGGCCCGTTCGATCGTGGTGAACCAGTCCTGGCCAACCGGGATGAGCGGTGAGGCGTCGGAAGGCAACCCATCGAAATGACTCTCGTTGAGAGCGAACCCCGCCCAGGCTGCAACCTCGGGAAACGATCCCAACTTCGTGACGTCGGCATCTCCCACGCGCACCTGGCTCGGGAAGAACACGGCGTCGGCGGCAGCCAGGTGTTCTCGCATGCGCTGGTACGCCGAACCACTGCGCTGTGCGCCATCGACGGCAGCGATCACCAGCCCTGCGGCCACCCCGGCCATCACGCCGAGGACCAGAAGGCTCGCCCAGCGCCGTCGCCATTCGGAACGGGTCCAGACTGCAATCGGTACCCGCGAGGCACCGGTCGCCGGATCGGGCGGGCGAGCAATCACAGGACCATCTTGCCCGAGACTCCGGCGCGCCAACAGGGCGCGGGCACCCCCCGGCAAGGTGTGGCTGGCACGTAGTCATCCGCCCTCGGCTCGTGTGGACGACTCTGACGAAGGTCGGCGAGACTGAGGATGTGTTCGAGCGTGTCATCGTCCCACCGGTTGCGCTCACGACACCCTGGTTCCGGTTGGAGATGTTGGCGCCGGTGCACAACGAACGTGACTACGAGGCGTGGATGTCGAGCATCGAGCACATCCGGGCCACAGCCGGGTTTGCGCAACTGGATTGGGGAGGTGACGACTGGCCGATGCCAATGACGTTGGACCAGAACCTCGCCGATCTGGAGCAACATCGGCGTGAGTTCGTCGCTGGTGAAGCGTTCGCGTACAGCGTGCTGGACGGCGACGACGTGATCGGATGCGTCTACATCGACCCCGACGGCAGTGGTGCCGCTGAGGCGATGGTTCGGTCATGGGTCCGAGCGTCGTGCGCTGAACGGGACCTGGATCTGGCCGTCGAGATCGATCAGTGGCTGCGCGTGGCGTGGCAATTTCGGTCGCGGCGCTGGCCCGGACGGCCGGCGCTCGGCTCGTAGCTGTCGTCTCCCGTCGGAGAGCGATTGTGGTTGCTCACTACACTCGCTCGAAGCGCTGAAGTTCGTTCGTCCCCCACACGTGCCGACGGATTCTCGATGTCGTCGAACGTGGTTCAACACCACGGCGGACGCAGGTCACCACACCCGGAGGAAACATGCGGTTACTTCTCACCTCGGCCGGAGTCAACAATCCGACCATCCATGACGCGCTGGTCGACCTGCTCGACAAGCCGATCGACGAGTGCACTGCACTGTGCATCCCGACCGCGCAGTACGGCCATCCGCACGTCGGCCCCGGCGTGAAACCGTGGGGGTTCGTCAGCGGACGTGAGGAGTCGCAGATGACCCAGCTGGGGTGGAAGTCAGTCGGTTTGTTGGAGCTCACCGCGCTCCCCAGCATCGACGAGGAGCGCTGGGTGCCTCTGGTGCGCGAGACCGACGTGCTGCTCGCCGCGGGCGGCGACTCGCTCTACCTGTGTCACTGGATGCGCGAGTGCGGACTCGCCGACATGCTGCCGACGCTCAGCGACACGGTCTGGGTTGGCCTCAGCGCAGGGAGCATGGTGATGACCCCTCGAATCGGCAAGCCCTTCATGGGATGGCAGCCGCCCAGCGGCGACGACCACACGCTGGGCCTCGTCGACTTCGCCATCTACCCCCACCTCGACCACCCGATGCTGCCGAGCAACACCATGGCCAACGCCGAGAAATGGGCGGCCATGCTCGACTGCTCGTCATACGCGATCGACGACGACACCGCCATCCGCGTGGTCGATGGCGCCGTCGACGTCGTCTCGGAAGGGAACTGGCGGCGGTTCGACCTCTAGACCGTCGATGCCCGGTGCCGGACGTCAACCGCTCAGCTCGTCTCGCAGTTGTGGTAGGCGGCGATCAGCCATTGCCCGTCCTCGCGCACCAGCGTCCAGGTCGCCCGCCGGAGCCGGTCGGCCGGCAGCTCGCTCTCGCCGGCGAGCAGCACACCCGCAACGCCGATCACGATCGCCGTGTCCTCGCCATACAGCCGCACCGAGTGGACGGTCTCGATCGGGCGTGAATCCTTCATCGGTCCGGCGAAGGCCGCGGCCATCGACGCGCGGACTTCCTCGCGCCCGTCGTTGAACGAGCCGGGCCGCACGACGGTGGCGTCCGCCGTGTACAGGGCCACGAGGGCGTCGGCGTCGTTGGCCCCCCATGCGGCGTACATCGTGTTCAGCACGGTGACGGGGTCGGTCGTGATGTCTGTGGGCGTGTGCATGATCTCTCCAATCACAGCCCGCCGGACGGCGGGGAGTCACGGGTACATACCGGCGCGGGGTGGAGAAGTCATCGCGACGATGAGTCCTGATCCTCTGCGGAGTATGTATGTCTCGGACAGGTGGCGAATCTGGCGTTGAAGGGATGCGACAGTGATGATTGCGACGACTGACTTCGAGCAGCGCACGGATCCTTACCGTCGCGAGCTTCTCGCCCACTGCTATCGGATGCTCGGTTCGGTGCATGACGCAGAGGACCTGTTGCAGGACACGATGCTGCGCGCCTGGCGGTCGTTCGATCGCTACGACGAGAGTCGTGCGTCGTTGCGAACCTGGCTGTACCGGATCGCGACGAACGCGTGCATCACGGCACTACGAGGGCGTAAGCGGCGCCCGCTGCCGTCCGAGATGAGTGCGCCGTGGGACGACACGGAGGCACCGTTGGTCCGCGGCGCCGAGGTGCCGTGGCTGCAGCCCTTCCCCGATTCGCTGCTGTGGGCTGACCCGCACGATCCGTCCATGCAGGTGGTGCGCCGAGGAACGTTACGACTCGCTTTCGTGGCCGCGCTGCAGCACCTCCCGGCGCGACAGCGCGCCGTGTTGATCATGCGCGATGTCCTGATGTGGTCCGCCGCGGAAGTCGCCGAGGCACTGGGCACCACGACGGTGGCGGTGAACAGCGCCCTGCAGCGCGCACACATGCGAATCGACGAAATCGGCCTAGCGGTTGATGAGCTGACGGAACCATCGGAGGCCGCGTCGCGTGCGATGGTCGACCGGTATGTGACTGCGTTCGAGCGGGCGGACATCGCGGCATTGACACAGCTACTGACCGACGATGTCGTGATGGAAATGCCGCCGATCCGCAACTGGTTCCGCGGGCCGGAGAACTACGGGCGGTTCATCGCTCGCAGTTTTTCCATGCGCGGCCTCGACTGGCGGATGATTCCGACCGCTGCCAACGGGCAACCGGCCGTTGCCGCGTACGCGCGCGGGACCGACGGCGATTACCACCTCCACACGTTGCAAGTGTTCACCGTGCGCCCCGACGGCATCTGCCACCTCACCGTCTTCCAAGACGACGATGTGTTCGCCATCTTCCAGCTACCGGCGACGGTTCCCGACCCCTGACAGATGTGCGATCTGTGGCCGTCGATGCTCATGCCCAGATGGCTGCGTTGGTGTCGTGGTCGAAGAAGTGAAGGTTCTCGGTGCTCACTGCCACGTCGATCGTCTCGCCGGAGCGCACGCGTGAGCGAGGATTGAACCGGCCGACCGAGTTCGCCGCATTGGTCGAAGTGGTCTCGTGGCCGGCGTCGGGGTCGCCCGAGTCGACGCGTGCGGCGTCGACGATGAAGTGGACCATGATCTCGCTGCCCAGCGATTCGAGCAGCTTGACCGACGCGGTCAACGTCTGGCCATCGGTCGGTTCGGCCACCATGGCGGCATCTTCGAAGTCTTCAGGCCGGATGCCGACGATGATCGGACGCGAGTGATAGCTGCGCAGGGCCGGGCGATCCGCGAGTGACGCCGGGGAGACGTCCAACGTCTGTGTCCCCAGCTGGAGTTTCCCCGAATCGCCCGCCATGGTGAGCACTGCGTCGTACAGGTTCATCGACGGCGAGCCGATGAATGCCGCCACGAACACGTTTGACGGGTGGTCGTACAGCTTCTGCGGTGTGTCGACCTGCTGAAGGTATCCGTCCTTGATCACCGCTACCCGGTCTCCCATGGTCATCGCCTCGACCTGGTCGTGAGTCACGTAGAGCGTCGTCACGCCCAGCGTGCGTTGCAGCGCGGCGATCTCGGCGCGCATCTGCACACGCAGCTTGGCGTCGAGGTTCGACAGTGGCTCGTCCATCAAGAACGCCGACGGTTGACGAACGATGGCCCGACCCATGGCGACACGCTGACGCTGCCCGCCCGACAGCTGGCCGGGCTTGCGATCCAGGTACGGCGTCAGTTCCAGGATCTCGGCCGCCTTGTGGACGCGAGCATCGATCTCGTCCTTCGAGATCTTGGCCAGCTTCAGCGCGAAGCCGATGTTCTCGCGGACCGTCATGTGCGGGTAGAGGGCGTAGTTCTGGAAGACCATGGCGATGTCGCGGTCCTTCGGTGCGACACCGTTGACCACCCGATCGCCGATGCGCAGCACTCCGTCGGTGATCTCCTCCAACCCCGCGACCATGCGCAGCGCCGTCGACTTGCCACACCCTGACGGCCCGACCAGCACCAGGAACTCGCCGTCAGCGATGGTCAAACTCAGGTCGTGGATCGCCTGGAATCCGTTTTCATACACCTTGTTGATCGTGTCGAGAACGACCGATGCCATCTGTTCTCCCTATGGTTCATGACTCGCTGAGCTATCGAATGCGTGCGATGTGGCGGGCGACCAGTCCCTCGAGCAGCTCCTGGCGCCCGCTGGTGTGGGCCGGCTCGACGGTGTCGGCCAGCAGCACGTCGTGGATCTGCTGCAGCGAGACCTTGCCGTCGAGCAGGTCGCTCTCGCCCGCCCATCGGGCGTATCGCTCGGCGCGACGTGAGTCGAGCTCGCCTTCTTCGATGATCGCCGCAGCGGCGAGCAACGATCGCGCCATCGTGTCCATGCCACCGATATGGGCAATGAACAGGTCGTCGCGCGATACCGACTGGCGACGGAGCTTGCAATCGAACATGAGTCCACCCGAGGTGAACCCGCCGCCACGGAGGACCTCGAGCATGCCGAGGGTCATGTTCTCGACCGACCCGGGGAAGCGATCCAGATCCCAACCAAGCCGGTCGTCACCGGCGTTGGCATCGATCGATCCGAAGATTCCGTTGTTGACGGCCGTGGCGACCTCGTGTTGGAAGTCGTGCCCCGACAGCGTGGCGTGGTTGACCTCGATGTTGACCTTGATCTCGTCCTGCAGGCCATACTTCTGCAAGAAGGCGTAGACCGTGGCGACGTCGTAGTCGTACTGATGCTTGGTCGGCTCCATCGGCTTGGGTTCGATCAGCAGCGTGCCGTCGAAGCCGATCGCGTACTTGTGCTCGACGACCAGACTCATGAACCTGCCGAGCTGATCGAGTTCGCGCTTCATGTCGGTGTTGAGCAACGTCTCGTACCCTTCGCGTCCGCCCCACAACACGTAGTTGGCGCCACCCAGTCGCTTGGTCGCATTCATGCAGTGGGCCACCTGGGCTGCGGCGTAGCGGAACGCCGCAGGGTCGGGGTTGGTCGCCGCACCGGCCATGAACCGAGGGTGCGAGAAGGCGTTCGTGGTGCCCCACAGCAGCTTGGTGCCGGTTCGCTGCATGTGTTCGGCGGCAACCTCGACCATCTCGTCGAGGTTGCGGCAGCTCTCGGCGAACGTCGCCCCCGCCGGCGCCATGTCGGCATCGTGGAACGAGAAGAACGGTGCACCGAGCTTGGAGAAGAACTCGAACGCCGCGTCCATCTTCATCCTCGCGGCCGCCATCGGGTCGAGCGACGGGTTCTGGTTCGGGTGCCACGGCCGGTCGAGGGTGCCGGCGCCGAAGATGTCGAATCCATCCCACGCGAACGTGTGCCAGTAGCACACACCGAAGCGGAGGTGGTCGGCCATCGTGCGGCCGAGCACCACTCGATCGGCGTCGTACCAACGAAACGCCAACGGGTTGTCGGATTGCGCTCCTTCGTATCGGATCGATTCGACGGTGTCGAAGAACTCGGTCATCAGATTTCTCCTCGGTGGATCACGTTGTTCGTTGTTGAGCGAATGGTGGGCATCGGCTTGTCGCCGGCGATGTTGATGGTGCCTGCCGGAACCAGGTGCTGCGACGACGAGCCGACGAAGAACTCGATGTCGCCCGGCTCGACCACGTAGGCCAAGTCCTTCCCCGTGAACCCGAGCGCGGCGACCGGCACCCGGAATACCGTGGTGACAGTCGCACCGGGATCAAGGGTGACGCGTTCGAAGCCGACGAGCTCGCGCACCGGGCGGGTGATCGACGCAACGGGATCCCCGAAGTACAGCTGGACGACTTCGTCGGCGCGGCGCGTGCCGGTGTTGGTGACGGTGGCGCTGATCTCGACGGTGTCGTCGACACCGACCTTGCTCGGCGACGCGCCGTTGGCGACGACGCTGAACGATGAGTAGCTGAGACCGAACCCGAACGGGTACAGCGGCTCGTTGGACTCGTCGACGTAGCTTCCCTTCCAGTGCGAACGTCCGCCTGACACCTTGTGCGAGCTGAAGATCGGGATCTGGCCGACGCTGCGCGGGTACGTGATCGGCAGCTTGCCGCCCGGGCTGATCGCACCGGTGAGCGCGTCGGCGATGGCCGCGCCGCCCTGCTCGCCGGGCAGCCAGGCCATGAGCACGGCTGACGCGGCCTCGTGCACGGTCGGCGAGCCGATCGGCCGTCCGGCGAGCAGCACGAGCACGACCGGGGTTCCCGTCGCAGCGATCGCGTGCACCAGCTCTTCTTGCACACCGGGTAGCCGCAATGAGGCGACATCGCGGCTCTCGCCCGTCGTGCAGTCCTCGGTGAGACCCGACCGCTCGCCGAGCACGAGGATGGCCACGTCGCTCGCCGCCGCAGCATCGACAGCGGCGGCGAAACCGGACCGATCGTCGCTGTTGACGTCGCAACCCAGCGCATAGTTGACAGTGACGTCGGCCAAGCTACGAACGAGCGAGCTGTACACGGTGCCGACGTGATCGAGGGTGGTCCGATCGTCGATGTCGACTCCGTGCTCGATCGGCATGGCGAACACGTTTCGGCCACTGCGCAACACCTCGATGAGCGACTCGACGTGGGAGATGTAGCTGTAGTCGCCCAACATGTGTCGGGCATTGGCCGCATTCGGACCGATGACGGCCACCGCCGACAGGTCGGCGCGCAGCGGCAGCACCCCGTCGTTGCGGATCAGCACCAGGCTGTCGGCAGCGATCTGGCGGGAGAGCGCGATCTGCTCTCTGGTGCGGGTGTGCACAGCGACGTGTTCGACATCGACGTAGGGCTGTTCGAACAACCCGAGCCGGAACTTGGATTCGAGCACTCGCCGCACCGCTTCGTCGACGTCAGCCATCGCCACTGCGCCGCGGTCGATGGCGGTGCGCAGAACATCGCCGTAGCACTCGGTGCTGGGCAGCTCGACGTCGAGCCCGGCCGTCAACGCCGTGGCCGCGGCGCCCTCCCACGACTCGACGATGTGGTGGTAGTCGGCCAGTTGCTTGACGGCGAAGTAGTCGGACACAACCGTGCCGTCGAAGCCCCACTCGTGGCGCAGCAGGTCGGTCATCAGCCATCGATTCGCTCCGCACGGAATGCCGTCGAGCTCGTGGTAGCCGTTCATCACCGACGCCAGGCCGGCGCCGCGGACCGCAGCCTCGAAGGGTCGCAGATAGACATCGCGCAGCTCGCGCTCGGGGATGTGTGCCGGCGCCCAGTTCATGCCGCCCTCCGGGGCCCCGTAGCCGACGAAGTGCTTGGCCGTGGCGATGACGCCGTCGCGGAGGTCGTACCCGTCGGCGGTGCCTTGCAGCCCGATGATGAACCCGAGACCCATCTGCGAGACGAGGTATGGGTCTTCGCCGTAGGTCTCCTCGAGCCTGCCCCACCGCGGATCGCGGCAGATGTCGAGTACCGGTGAGAGACCCTGGTGCTCGCCCATGGCTCGCATCTGCAGGCGCACCGTGTCGGCGAGCCGTTGGTTGAGGTCGGGGCGAAATGTCGCCGCGACGCCGAGCGCCTGCGGATACACCGTGGCCTCACGGGCCATCAGCCCCGAGCAGATCTCCTCGTGGATGATCGCCGGTATTCCGAGCCGAGTGTGCTCGATGAGGTGCCGCTGGACGGCGTTGGCCAGTTCGGCAGCTGTGGTGGCGTCGAAGCTGCTGGCGCCGCACACGCGCGTGATGTGGCCGATGCCGTTGGCGAACAACGGGTCGGCGCGATCGACGTCGAACCCTGCCGCGTTGCTGATCTGGAACACCCACACGCTGCCCAGCTGCGCCAGCTTCTCGTCGATCGACATGCGGGCCAGCAGGTCGGTCGCGCGATCGGCTGGGCTCGACGCTCGGTCGCTGTACCGAGCCACGTTCATTTCCGTCATGGTCGCATCCGTTCGTCGTTCATTCCCGCACCGCTCCCGCGGTGAGGCCGCCGATGATCTGGCGCTCGGCGATCGCGTAGAACAGCAGAGCCGGGATCATCGACAAGGTCGTGTAGGCAAGTACCCGTGCGTAGTCGGTGGTGTACTGCGACGAGATGTTGTTGACGCCGATGGGCAGGGTGTGCTGGCTCGGGTCGACCAGCACCAACAGCGGCAGCAGGAACGCGTTCCAACTGCCGACGATCGTGATCACGGCGACGGTGCTGAGCACGGGGCGCGACAACGGGAGCATGATCGACCAGTAGAAGCGCAGCGGCCTGCAGCCGTCGATCGCCGCGGCATCTTGGATCTCTTGCGGGATGGCCCGGAAGAACGGGCGCATGATGACGATGGCGATCGGCAGACCGAACGCGGCCTGCGGCAGGGCGACGCCCAACGGGTTGGACAGCAGGCCGACCTGGCGGAGGGTGATGAACAGCGGCAAGATGGCGACGGCGGCCGGGAACAGAAGACCCAACGTGAACAGCCCGTAGATCAGTTCGCGTCCTCTGAACGTGTAGCGAGAGATGACGAAGGCGGCCATCGATGCCGCTGGCACCACGACGAAGGTCGTCAGCAAGGCGATGAACGTGCTGTTCCACACCTCACGCCAGAACGATCCGGACGTCAGGATTCCGGAGTAGTTGCTGAACACCCACGGATTGGGCAACCCGACTGGCTTCTGCACGAGCTGCTTGTTGGTGCGAAAGCCGCCCAGGATGGAGAAGGTGAGCGGCAAGATGATGATGCCGAGCACGAACATGGCCAGGACGTACAGCGCCAGGCGGTCCGGGCGCCACCTGCGCTTGGGCACCTCGATCGGCGACGGACGATCAACGGTCGTGACCTCAGCCAACGAGACCAGTCCCTCGAATGTCGCGGCGAAGGGCGAACCGTTGATAGAGCAGGGCGACGAACAGCGAGAGCCCGAATATCACAATCGACACCGCGCTCGGCGTAGCCGAAGAGGCTCTTGCGGAACTGGTCGTACAAGTAGGTCGCCATGGTCGACGACGCCCCAATGGGTCCCCCCTTGGTGGTCACCCACACCATGTCGAACAGCTGAAGTGCGCCGATGATCGACAAGAACACCGAGACCCGAATGGTCGGTCCGAGCAGCGGCAAGGTGACGTAGCGGAACTTCTGCCACGCGGTCGCGCCGTCGATCTCGGCGGCCTCGCCGAGCTCTTTGGGTATCTGCTGAAGACCCGCCAGCAGCAGCACCATGTGGAATCCGAAGTACTTCCAAGAGATCACGAAGAACAACGAGTACAGCACGACCGTGGGATCGGACAGCCAACCCTGGGTGTCCGCGCCGAGGCCGACGCCCGACATCACATGATCGAGCAGCCCGTTCGGTCGCAGGATCTGGCGCCACACGACGCCCGTGACCACCTCGGACAGAACGTAGGGGGCGAAGAAGAGAGTGCGGAGCACCGCCCGCCCCTTGATCCGCGAGTTGAGCAGTACGGCCAGACCGAGCGCGAACGGGATCTGCAACCCAACCGACAACGTGATGAGGATGAAGTTGTGCTTCAGCGCGTCCCTGAAGTTGGGGTCGGAGAATGCTCGCCGAAAGTTGCCGAGGCCGACGTACTTGTTGAGCGCTTCGAGACCGTTCCAGTCGTACAAGCTGTAGCGAGTGCTCTGCACGATCGGATAGATCACGAACAGCCCGTACAACGCCAGTGCAGGTGTCAAGAAGGCGACGATCATCGGCCACGGCAGGCGCACCAGTCGACGTTGAGTTGGGCGAGCGAGCGTGCTCGGTGGCGCGGAAGCGTTCATACGTGAGCGTCCAGTCAAACTGACCAGGCCGGTGGGCGCCACAGTCGTGACGCCCACCAGCCCGAAGAGGTCAGGGTGTTCAGCCCTGGGCGACCTTGGTGATGGCCGCTGCCGCGTCCTCGGACGAGGCCTTGCCGGCGAACATCAGCGCGGTCTCATCGTTGACGGTGCTGCCGATCTCGGCCGTGAAGAACTGATCGAGGAACAGCTGCAGGAACTTCGAGTTGTTCAGACCGGCCAGCACGGCCTGCATGTTGGGATCGGTCACCGCGTCCTTGGCGTCCTTGTTGACCGGCAAGCCGCTGTCCTTGGCCCAGATCCGCTGGTTGTCGGCGTTGGTGATGAAGTTGAGGAAGTCAACGGCTTCCGGCGGGGCGTTCTTGCCGACGGCGAACCCGTTGCCGCCACCGAACGCATCGGTCGGATCGCCAGCGCCACCGTCAACGGCCGGGAACGGGAACCAGCCGAGCTGGAACGGCAGCGGCTGCGAAGCGTCCGTGATGCCGGCCTGGGTGCGGAACGCACCCGGCGCCCACTGACCCATCAGGTCCATCGCCGCGCCCTGGCTGGCCATCGTGCCCGACTCGCCGTCGGGTGCATCCCACCCGGCTGCGAGGAAGCCCTGCTGGAACGGCTGCAGTGCAACGAGATCGGCAACCTTCTTGCCGGCATTGATGACGCAGTCGACGCTGAAGTTGTTGTCGGCGGCGATCTTGTTCATCGCGTCGGCACCGCATTCGCGGACCATCAGGTACGAGTACCAGAAGTGCGCCGGCCACTTGTCACCAGCACCTACGGCAACGGGCGTGATCCCGGCGGTCTTCAACATCTGGATGTCGGTCAACAGGTCGTCCCACGTCGCGGGCGGCGTGTCGATCCCCGCCTTGGTGAAGAGGTCCTTGTTGTACCACATGCCGACCATGCCGGCGTCGAAGGGAATTCCGTACTGCTTGCCGTCGACCTGGTACAGCTTGGCTGCGGCCGGGCCGAGGTTGCCGATGAAGCTGGACGCCTCCGATGTGATGTCGCGCACAACGCCCGCGGCGACCTGATCGCGCAGGCCGCCGCCACCCCATGACTGGAACAGGTCGGGGATGTCACCAGACTGGATGTTGGTCTGAATTGCTGCCTTGAACGCCTCGTTCTCCATCACGGTGATCTTGATGGTCACGTTGGGATGCAGCTTGGTGTAGGCGTCGGCCATGGCCTGCCAGTCGCCTTTGCCCGGGTCGTTGTTCTGGATGTGCCACCACTTGATGGTGACCGGCTCGCTGCTCGGCGCCGCGGTGGTCGGCGCCTCGGTGTTCGGCGCTTCGGCACCGGTGGTCGGCGTTGCTGTGGCGTCGGTCGCTGGCGTGACCGAAGCGGTCGTCGTCGCCGGTGCGTCCGACGACTTGCTGTCGCTTCCGCACGCCGCGGCGACGAAGGCCAGGCTCAGGAGGGCTGCGAAAGCTCGCCGCCCCCCTCGTGTGCTGGTGGTTGTCATGTGGTTTTCCCCCTCAGTTGGGTTGCCTGTTGTGGTGGTGCCGGCAGCTGCCGGACGGGATCGGTCGGAACTTCCGACCTTGGTTGGATAGGAAACGTGGCCTCGACACGAGCATTGAAATCGATTTCAACAAACGGTGTTCGGCTCTCATCGCTGGGCCCGTGGTGGGGGTGCCGTGGATCCGCGGACGACGAGCTTGGTTGGCAGTGAGACGTGACGGGGTTCGGCGATGGTCCCACGGGGTTGTTCGATCATCGAGATCAGCAGACACACGGCCTCGTAGCCGAGCCCTTGGATGAACTGATCGACGGTGGTCAGGGGCGGGTCGGTGAGCGCCGACTCGGGAACGTTGTCGAACCCGATCACCGACAGCTGCGTGGGAACCTCGAGCCCCATGGCGGTCGCCGTGCGCATGGTCTGGATCGCCGAGAGGTCGTTGCCGGCGAAGATGGCCGTTGGACGATCGGGCAACGACAGCAACTGGCGGGCCGGAGCCTCGGAGGTCTCCTCCTTGAACCCGCCCTCGAGCAGTAGTTCCGGGTCGACGTCGATGCCGGCCTCGGCGAGGGCGAGGCGATAGCCCTGCTCGCGCAACTGTGCCGATTCGAGATCGCTGCGGCCCCCGAGGAAACCGATTCGGCGATGGCCCAATTCGATGAGGTGGCGGGTGGCCGACATCGCTCCTTCGAGGTTCTGCGATGCGAACGTGGGGAACGCCGATGCCCCGGTGTGCGGGTCGACGGCGACGACGGGCTGGTTGGTGGGCACTTCGGTGACGGTGGGCGTGACCAGCACGGTGCCATCGGTGAGCGTGCCGCTGAGGCGCGACATGTACCGCCGTTCCCACCCGACGTGCCCGCCACCGTGACCGCCGCAGTACACAACCAGTTCGTAGTTGCTGCGGCGCAGGGCGTTCGCCGCGCCCTTCAGCACCTCAGCGCTGAACGGCTCGATGTCGGTGACAAGAACACCGATCACATTGGTGCGCTGCGATCGAAGGCTGCGGGCGATCAGGCTCGACTCGTAGCCGAGGTCGTCGATCACCGCCTGAACACGGCTGAATGTGGCCGGCGCGACACCGTACCGACCGTTGACGACCCGCGAGACCGTGGCGATCGAGACGCCGGCCCGTTCGGCGACGTCGCCGATGGTGACCCGGCCGAGCATCCCGCCATAGCTACCAGTTGGCTGGTCGAGCATCTGCCGATTCACCTCCCCCCACGGTCGGATCCCAGTGATGATTGCATCCGAATGGCTTGCAATCGTTCTCGATAACGTTTACAACGTAGCATCAGTCGACCGGGCACGCCAGTCGACGCAATCGGTGCTACCGGTCGCGACCAAGTCTGTGGAGTTCATGGGCTGAATCCGCCAGGCCGTAATTGGCGGCTGGACGATTTCCCGTAGGTTCTGTCGAGGGCAGTCCTCTACCATTTACCGATCCGACGCCGGGTTAGCTCAGTCGGCAGAGCACTTCACTTGTAATGAAGATGTCGTGAGTTCGATTCTCACACCCGGCTCCAACTTCGGCTCATCCACCCACTACAGCGACTCCAGCATGTGCTCGACGATTTGATGGCGGTCCATCGCCGCGCCGATTGCCATCCACTCCTCGAGCTGGGGGTGGATGCGAATGATCTCGAGCGTTCGGTCGGGAAATCCGAGCTCGCACTCGATCCCGAAGGGCTCATGGTGTGCCGACAGGTATCCCACGATCAGCGACGCGGCTTCGACCTGACCGCTCGAGGCCAGCGACAGGGCAATCGATTCGCAGAGTTGCCAGATCCGGAACCAGTAACGCATCGCGTACAGGGAGACGAGCGCATCTCGGCATGCACCGAATGAATCGATGGAGTGTCGTCCGGTCTCGCACATCGCAATCCCGCGCACTGCGTCACCCACGGCGATCACGTCGCCGATCTCAGCTGCCAATTCACGCGAGCGTCTGTAGTAATCGGAGGCGGCCGCGAAATTCGGCGGGGACTCGTCCAGGCAGCCATGTCCGAGGTACTTGGCAACGGCCGCCATCAACGAGGGCGCGCGGACGCGCTCGGCGACGTCCTCCAGGCGGGCGCGATGTCCGGGCCTGGCGGGGCGATCAAGCAGGTCGGCCATATCGACGAGCTCGATCAGCATCCACCACTCGCGGTCGAGGTCGACTTTCGATGCGACGAGTTCGAACTTTCTCATCTGATCATCACCGAGCCTCGGGTGATCATGGTCCCTGCCCATCGACAGACAGAGCGCCGCACTGGGATCATCCATCGAGATGGCGCGGTCGATGCTGATGTCGAGCAGTTCGAACGCCCGAGTCATGTGCTCGCGCCGATACTCCCAATGGGCCGCCAGGGCGTACGACTCGGTTCCGGCCTGGCGGTCCGCGTTGGTCATCGCAATCGTCGCTTCAGCCCAATTGCCGTGCTCGAAACGCATTCGGCTGAAGGCATACATCCGCGACGCCAACAGCAGACGCTCGGCCGCGCCGAGGTTGCCCGTGGCGACCGCCCACTCGTGAGCGGCGCGAAGGTTGTCCCACTCGCGGTCGAACACTGCGGCGCCCTCGACTTGGCGAGCGCTACGGAACAGGTCATCGGCGCGCTCGGCGACACCAACGAAGTGGTCGAGGTGCTGCCGACGGACGTTGACCAACGACTGGCCAGCGCCTTCCAACTCACGAGTCGCGAAGTCGCGCAGCGTTTCGAGCAATCGATAGCGCATTCCATCCGGCATTCGCTCGGCGACGACCATCGATTTGTCGACCAGGTTCGACAGCAGGTCAACGACGTCGGCGGCTTCGAGCACGCCGCCTGCGCAGACTGCCTCCGTGGAACGAAGGTCGAAATCGCCACCGAACGCGGCAAGCCGACGGAAGAGCACTCGCTCGGACTCGGTCAACAGCTGGTACGACCAGTCGACCGTGTCCCTCAGCGTGTCGTGACGATCGGAGCCAGTGCGTGCGCCATGGAGGAGTCGGAACCGATCGTCGAGCCGTGCCAGCAGATCGATGGGCGCAAACGATCGAACGCGTGCCGCAGCGAGCTCGATGGCCAATGGAAGCCCATCGAGTCGTCTGCAGATGTCGACCACAGCACCAAGCTCGGCATCGGTCATCGCGAACGTTGTGTCCGCAGACGCAGCGCGATCGAGGAACAGGGCGACGCCGTCGTTTTCCGGATCCAACACGGTCACCGGATGCACCTGCTCGCCAGGCACCCCCAGCGGCGCTTGACTGGTGACGACGACCTTGACGGTCGGGCACCGAGCAAGCACGACTGAGACGAGTTGCCTGACTGGGTCGAGAAGATGCTCGCAGTTGTCGACGATCAGCAACACCGTTCGGCCGTGGAGCCAGTCAACCAGCGCATCGACGACACCTGAATTCGACTGGGTACGAACGGCCAACGTCGAGGCAACCGCCGCAACCACCGACTCGGCTGCGGTCAACGGGGCCAGCTCGACCAGCCACACTCCGCCCCCGAACTGGTCGAGGCACGACCAACCCAACTCGACGGCGAGGCGGGTCTTGCCGATACCTCCAGGCCCCGTCAGCGTGACCAGACGATGATCGCCGAGCAGCGCCGCAGCACGACGCATTCGGGCGCCGCCGTCGATCCGCGCCGTGGTGAGCGCGGGGAGGTTGTGCCTCCTCGACGACTGATCCCTCGACCAGCTGAGACGTCACCGTCGAGGGAGGGATCGTGTTGCAACACACGCCGCTGCAGCGCCTGCAACTCACTCGACGGATCGAGGCCGACCGTGTCAGCGAGCAAGGCGCGCATCTGCTCGTAGCTCCGCAGCGCGTCCGCCTGCATCCCGCCCCGGTACTGCGCCGTGATCAGCATCGACCACAGCCGTTCACGGAGGGGTTGCTGCGCGGCGGCTCGGCTGAGGTCTGCGACGACCTCTCGATCGGCACCGGCGGCGAGCCGGGACTGGAAGTAGTTCTCGGTGATCACAAGACGCAGCTCGCCGAGCCGAATCGACTCGTCGTCGAGCGCGGAGCACGGAGCAGCATCGGCGAACGGCTCGCCACGCCACATTGCCAACGCCTCGCTGTACGTGTCAGCGGCACGGCTCGGGTCGGTCTCCTGCCGCGCGTGCCGCACCGCGGCCTCGACGGCCAGCACGTCGACCTCAGCTGCCGAGACCGCCAGTCGATAGCCGCCGGGCCGCGTCTCGATCACATTGGCTTCACCGAGCTCGTGGCGGAGTCGCGAGATGTGAAAGCGCAAGGCCCGCAGACCTGAGTCGGGCGGTGCTCCGTGCCAGGCGAGCTCGAGCAACCGGTCGGCGGTCAGCACCTCTCCCGCGTGGATCGCCAAGAGCGCCAGCAGCGTTCGACGCAGTGAGGAGCCGACAGGGCGCGCCGTACCCGAACCGTCGATGACATCCACGGGGCCGAGAACCCGAACCAGCACCATCCGTTCCCTTCGAGAGGGACACGAGATTACTGCAGGTGGGTCAACCGCTCGCCCGGTTTGCTATGACGCCAACGAAGGCGAGAGCAGCTCGCGGCGGAGTTGGACGAGTTTCGGTGACGGTTCCGCGGCGGACCAGCTGTCGGCGTGCACCGCCCGCTCGTAGCTGTCCCATTCGCCGCGGACACCGGCAAGGTCACCGCGAAGTGCGTGGGCCCGCATCCGCAGTGCGATCAACTCCTCGTGGCCGGCGAGCACCTTCAGTCCCTGTCCGGTTGCCCAGAACACGCCATCGATGTCACCAACGCTCAGGTAGTGCTCGGCGAGCTCCGCCGAGGCCGACGTGCTCATCAACACCAGCGCAGACGTGATGCCCTCGGCGTCGGGCCACAGGTACGACGTGCCGGCGAAGGGCATGCCCTCGATCAGGGCGACGCCGGGCCGCAGCACCGCGATCGCCGAAGCCGCGTCGAGTCCACGCGAGCCGGCCACACGTTCGGCCAGGAGTTCGACGTCGCTGACGACGAGATCGTGCAAGGGCAGGTCGTCGTTCATCGTCCGGCCAAGCCATTCCTGTCCAGCCGGTGGCAGCACGACCTTGGCCATCGCCCGCCTGGCATCGCTGACGACGTTCGAGAACGTGGCATCTCGCACGGCGACGTCCCACAACGCGGTTCTGGCCGATGATCTCGTCGGGTGATGGCGGTGCTGGCTCAACCAGACGACGAGCTCCTGTGACTTGGACCTGTCGAAGCCGACCGGCTGGCCGTCCGCGGCGTGAACGGCGACGTGGCCGAGCACCTGCACGACCAGGGCCTGTGGGCGAGCGGTGAACTCGGCCCCGAGGAGCAACCGAGGGTGCGAGGTCGTGTCGATGGGGTCGGTCGGCAACGGTCGCTCCGCCGCGTCGAGGAGGTTGTCGACAGCCGACACCTCGGCCAGCGACAGGCCGACCGGCGTGAGGTGGCGCCCGAGTGGCTCGAGCACGAAGTCCCCGTCGGCCGCACGAAGCACTGCGCCGCTGCCCGCGCCGGCGAGCGGACGATCGAGCATCACCCCAATGCCGCAACCGCCGCCACGTGCCAGCGCGTTCAACGAAGCGAGGTCGGCCGGGTCATCGGCTCCGACCGACAGCAGCAGCGACGGCTCCCATGCTTCGCCGCCGTGTTCCGTCGAGCGCAAGGCGAACGTCGAACTGCTGCCGCTCGTCGCCGTGGCGATGCTGCCCACAGTGGCGCGGACGGCCTCCACGGCCCCGCCGAGCGAACGATGTGATTCGACGGCCGGGTTCCCGAGGTGCGAGTCGACTTCCAGGCCCACGGTGAAGATTCGGCTGGACTCGGCGAACGGCGACACCGCCAGCGAGGCCGCTGCACAGCAGAACGATCGACGCCGCGACCTCTCGGGGAGCATCGATGCTGAGGATGCCCACGGCCTCGAGATCGACGAACAGCTGCCCGCCGGCGGACTCGCCGATGTGAAGAAGCGCTGGGCAGGGCTGATTGACCCGGCACGCATCATCAGCCAGGTCGACGAGAGGAACGTTCGCTGGCAGTCGCCACGTACCGGCCTCGGCATCGAACAGCCAGTGTCGGGCAACGATCGGCGCCGGACGGTCGGAGTACACGCGGATCTCGCCGTCGTCGGCGATCTCGATGGCAAGGACGCGAGCCTGCTGACGCACCAGGCCGGGCGCTGCAGAGCGCAGAGCCAGATCGACCCGCGCCAGTTGCTCGGCACGGTTCAGCGAGCGGAGGAGTCGCTCGGTGTCGACCGCCTGCGGGGTCGGTGGCGGCAGGCGCGCGCCGATTTGTGCCGATCGCAGCTGCTGGCGTCGACGAGCATCGAGCACGGCGATCGCACCGCCCGAGAGCAGGAGCGCCGCCGGGAGACCGCGCTGCAACGGGATGCCGTTCGATTCGCTCTCGAAGAACGATGCGACCGCTGGCGGGACGATAGGTCGGCGAGTCGGCTGGCGATGGGTCCGGAGTCGCCGCCGGAGGAGCCAGAGGCGGCGCAAGGTCGGGGACAGCGGTGCTGGACGGCACGACGACCGGCGGAGGGAACCCGACGGCGATCGGGGGTGCCGGGGCGGTGACGATCGGCGCTTCGTCAGCCGTCGGCGACTCTGTTGCGACGAGCTGCACGATGTCGCCGGGCCGAATCAGGCGACGATCCGCATAGCCGAGAAGCGGCGCGTTCAGGTCCATCAACACCTCGGTGTAGGCGGCGATCTCCGGGGGACTGGCGAACGGATCGAGGTGGGTCTCGGCGATCCGCCAGTACGAGTCGCCAGCGACGACGACATGGTCATCCTGGAACACCAGCAGATCCGGAATGGTGTCGGCCTCGGGCATCACGTCCACGGGGACGCTCAAGATCCAACCTGGCTCGATCAGTGCCGGCGTGGAGAACCGGTGCCCATCGTTCATGATCGATCCCGAGGTTGGCGGCGACGATCTGCCTGGCGATGGCTGCGATGTCGCGACCTTCAGCGATCCGCTCGGCAATCGCCCAGATCGAGTCGCCGCGCTTCACTTCCACCATCGACCATCCGCTTCCAAGCCGGGAAGCACCGGTCATCGCGGCATCAACAACGGGGAGGGTCACTGCGGTTTCCGTCGGCGCATCGAGATCGGCGACTCGGTGGTGGACCACGCCGACTGCCGCCCGTGCCGGACCTGCGCCGGCGAGGGTCGGCGTGACGGAGATCGCCAGCGGCAGTACGGCGATCAAGGCAGTCGCCATCTTGCGGCCGAGCAAGCCAAGGCCACCGAGGTGACGCCGACGCGCCGACGGCATGCCCCGGCGAAGCTGGAAGGCGAGCTCATCGACGATCGTGTAGATCAAGATCGCCGCGCACACCCAACCAATGACCAACGCGGACGCGGAAGAACAGATCGACCAACGCTGCCGACGAGTCGAGACCGTGCATCAGGAGCTTCGCCCACGAGCGCACGTCGTCGCTCGACCATCGCCATGGGGCGTTCACGCCATGCAGTGGTGAGGCGTGGCCGAACCGCTCCCTGGCAACGACGGCGAGGAGCGTGGGCAGCCCGACCACGACAGCGAGGGCTGAGCCAATCGTCGCTGTCGAGCACCGCGAGTCGTGCCGCAAGTCGGGCCGGTTGTGGAGGTGGGCATCGCGATCTCCTCAGGGCAGCGGTGCGTCGACACCGACGACCGCTGCTGCCGACGCGGTGCCGGTGGCCGCACGGCCGGTCGTGGTGATGGTCACCGAGACGGTGACCCTGTTGGTCTCGATCGACACGGCGGCCAGCGAGCCGACGTCGCCGTTGGCCGCAAGGAGGCGAGCGGTCGTGGCGGACACTGCCAGTCGAGCCGCGACCGGGTCGACGATGACCAGTCCGGCGCGGAGCGCCGCCGGGTCGATCGCCTGGGCACCGGCGCGCGCCGCCTGGAACGCGACCGATGCGGCATTGGTGCGATCGTCGAGTGATTGGTCGACGGTACGCGACAGCCATATCAGCGAACCGGCGAGGAAGGTGAAGCACAAGGTGATCATCAACACCGTCGCCGACCCGCTGGTCGCGTCGACCGATCGGCGCGGCTCACGGAAGGCCCAGCGATCGGTAGGCATCGACCGACGCCGTCGACGTGGCGACGAACGTGGCCGATTGCGGGTCGGACAGCCCGAGATCGGATCGTTCCGGCGAGCAGGCCACGACGACCGTCACGGCCCCGCCGGCCCTGAACTGCGACGCGTCGATCGAGACCGCCGGGCCGCCGGCGCACGCCTTCACGTCGGTGAGCATCAACACGGCCATCGACTGCGCCGCCGCGACCGCCGCGGCGGGAGTGCGTTGGCGAGCCGCCGACTGAGCGGCGGCCGAGCTCGCCGCCTGCACCTGGGCGTCTGTATCGACTCGTCGCCCGATCCACAGCACCAGGACCGCCAGCGCGATCGCCACCGGCGCCATCAGGACCAACCCGAGTGCGTTTGCTTCGCCGCGATCGTTCCCACCGCTCACAGCGCCACCCAGCCTTCGAGGGGGAGGGCCACCGTGACGCGTACCGGTGCCGAGGTGCCTCGCAGCATTCCCGGCGCGTCACCCGTGATCGTGACGGTCACGACGGTTGCCGTCGTATCGACCGCCACCTCGATGGCACTCAGCACACTGTCGCTGGCGAGCGACGCGACCGCGGCGGCTTCGGCCTGTGGCGCCGGCAGATGATCGCGAGCAACCAACGCTGCGGTCTCGCGGGCGATCACTCTGGCCTCGGTCCGCGCATGGTTCCACATCGCCGCCTGGAAGCCGGCGAACATCAGCACCAACAACAAGGGAGCGAGCAAGACGATGGTCAGCGACGCTGCGCCGCGATCGCGTGGCTTCACGGCGCGGTCGGTGCCTGGATCGGCTTGTCGGCCTCGGTCTTGACCTTTCCCCACAGGACACCGGCGATCACGGCGACGGCCACGCCGGCGGCGACGAACCACAGCACCTGTTCGAGCGAGACCGCGCCGCGGTCGTGTTCGGCGCTGGTGTCCGACGTGAATCGTCGGAGCTGGCCGTAGACCAGGTGGGTGATTGCTGACAGCATCAGATCGATGTTCATTCGTGCTCCTATCGAGAGAAGTTGAGGGCCGGGTAGACGACCGCCGCCATGATCAGGATCGACATGCCGACCAGGGGGATCGTGATCTTTCCGGTGCGCACGCGGGCGTCGGTCTCCTGCTCCGCCGACAGCGCTCCGCGCAACGTCGCGCACTTGGCCGCCAGGCTCTCGGCGACCGGCGCACCCGCCGAGGCAGCGAGTGATGCCGACGCGGACACCTGTTGCAACTCGACGAGGTCGAGGTCGTCGCCGAGATGGGCGAGCGCCGACACCAACGAGCGGTTCGACGTTTCGGCGACCAGGATCCTGCGCCGCAACTCGACGAACAGCCGACCATCGCCGGCCTGCGCGGCCTGCCGCAACGCGCCTTCGTTGCCGACGTTGCCCGCCAGCAACATCGTGACGACATCGAGGTACGAGGAGAGTTGGTAGCGGAGGTCGTGACGCTGTGCGGCCGCCGCGGAGCGCATCGACGAGTGCACCACCAGCGGAGCGACGACTGCGCCGATCACGGCAATGCCCAACGGCATGGCGACCCCGATCGAGATCACGCCCATCGTCTGAGCGATCACGAGCAACAACGAAGGACCGAACAAGCCGGCGATGGCCGCCGCAGTGAGGTACGTCGCATGAACGTCTTGCGACCTGCAGATGAGGCGCAGGTCCGCGACGACGTCGGGGCGGAGTCTCATCCGTCGAGCCACGGCCTGCCCGAGGCGGTCCCAGGCGCTCAGCCGAATCGACGGCAACCAACGTCGGGGTTCGCCGGAGATGCGCCGACATCTTCGCCAGTCCGGGCCGTCGCTGCAGCACTGCCGCTGACCACGAGCCACACACCGGTCGCGCCGAGCGAGCGTGGCGGCCACCAAGCGCGCCACGTCGGTCACGATTCGACCTGACGAAGGGTGAGGAACCTCGACGGCTGCGGGAACGTGGCCAGCCTGCCGACCCAGATCAGCAGGGCTCCGTACCCGACCAGGATCAGCGCGAGGAAGACCTGCCCGGACACGTCGTCGTAGGCGTTGAGGTAGGAGCTGCGCGCAAAGAGGAACACTCCGGCGAGCAGCGCACACATCACCACCGACACCATCAACACCTCGCGTCGCATCGGAGCGCGCTCGGCCTCGACGATGCGCCGCCGATCGGCTTGATGGCGAGCCTGTGTGGCCAGGGCGGAGAGCACCTCTTCGGTCTCGGCTCCTCGCGACACGGCAATGAGGAGACCAACGGCAACGAGGTCGGCCAGCGGTTCATCCATATCGTCGGCGAACCGACGGAACGCAATCTCAGCCGGCTGACCGGCAGAGAGCCGGGCGAACAGCGAGCGCACGTGGGGTCGGATCGACGGAGGGCACGTCTCCGTCGTCGCCCCGATCGCGCCCACGGGCTGATTGCCCGACTGCAGCACGTCCCGAACGTTCTCGACCCACGATGCGAGCGCCTCGGTCCGTTCCACGCCGACGTCGACACCCCCGCGACGGGCGCGCCCCGCGTTGGCCAACCAACCCACGATGGCACCGACGACGACCGACGGGATGATCCATCCCGAAACCGCCACGACGAATGTTCCCCCGGCGATCGCGGCCATGATCGGGAGTCGGAGCGCCGACCTCCGCCGAGGACGGCGGGGCCCGTCGTGGAAGCCCGACCAAACGACACCGCCACCAACGACCATCAACACGGCGGCGATCGCCAGCAGCAGCTCATCACGATTCATCGCGACACCATCCCGGTCACCGGCAACCCGTGGATGGGCAGGCCATCGTTCGGCACGAACACGCCGTCAGGGATGCCTGCCAGGCGCAGCCGGCGGATGTGGCGCTCGGACAACGGATTGCGCTGCACGAACTGGCTGCGCTCGTTCATCCCCCACGTCTCGGTGGAGCGAACGCCACCGTGCTCGCCTCGCCCGCCGTACTCGACGATCGATGTGACGCACCGCTGCGGCGCACCAACATCGGTGTTGCGGACGAGGTCGATGTGAATGACGAAGTCGATGGTCTCGGCGATGAGGCTCCACACCGCGTACTCGGGCAACTTGGTGTTGCTCTTCGCCACGTAGAAGGCGAGGCGGCTGAGCACCGCTTCCACGGTGTGGGCGTGAATGGTCGCCATGGAACCGCGCTTGCACATCGACGCAACGTCGAGCATCTCCAGTGCCTCGTCTTCGACGAGCTCGCCGACGATCACCCGATCCGGGTTGAGGCGACGGGTCAGCTCGACGAGCTCGCGAGCCGTCACAGCGCCGCGGCCCTCGGTGTTGGCCTGGCGGGTGTACAGCGCCGGCGCGTCGGGATGACGCGGGTCATCCTCGAGGCGCAGCTCCAACAGACCCTTCTCCACGGTGAGGATCCGCTCGAGCGGCGAAACCGCTCCCAGCAGCTCCTTCAGCAGCGTCGTCTTGCCCGCCCCGGGGCCACCGGAGATCAGGATCGTCATCCCCGACTGCACCAGGGCCTCCAGCTGCGGCACGAGCCAGCGCGGGAACAAGCCGCGGTGCGCCAAGTCCGTCGAGGCCGACCCGGTGGATCGTGAAGCGTCGGATGGCGATTCGCGGCTCCGACGAAACGCCGCTGCGCCCCGGCCCGCCGAGCACCATGACGACACGCGACCCATCGGGTGCCTGCAGCGTGACCATCGGCGACTGCTCGTCGAGCCGGGACTCGGCGACACCCATCGACAGCGTCAGCCGGCGCTGGAACGCGTAGAGGTCGTCGGCAGAGTCCCAGAGCTGACCGAGGGCCTCCTTGCGCCCGTCCGAATACGAGACCCACGTGACGCGATGGGAGTTGACATCGATCTCCTCGACCTCGGGATCATGCATGTACGGCTCGAGTGGGCCGGCGCCGACCGTCTCGGCGTACGCCGCGGCGCGCAACTCGCGTTCGGTGTACTCGTCGAGCAAGCCATCGCCGCGCTGCAGCCGCGCCTGATTGATGCCGGCGATCTCGTCTGACATCCATCGGCCCATCAAGAGCTCGAGGCGAGCTCGGTCTTCGCGGAGCCCGACTCGACGCTGCACGTCGACCGCGGCAAACCCGGAGCTGCTGGTCGACGTGGTGTCGCCCTCGATCGCCTCGACCAAGCGACTGGACAGCCGCGCCGTCAGGTCGCGAACCATCGTCCGGTCGACGTTCACGACCGCTCGCCGATCGGCCGGTCGTCGAACGGCTGTGCCCAGACGTCGGCGGGGCTGACACGAGGCAGGCGGTGCGACACGACGCCGGCCAACTCCACGATCGAACGAATCAACGGTGAGCGGCGCAGGCGGGTTGCGGATCCGGCGCGTCCGGCCAACACCGCTGCGGCCCATGGATCGTCGGCGACCGCAACCACATCGTCGGCGCGGACGAACCGGGCCACCTCGTCGGCTCCGTACGGCACGGTCGCCAATGAGGGCGACGACCGCCGGGATCGAGCGAGCCGCCAATTGCGCGGCGATCTCGGCGACACGCTCCAGGCCCAGGGCGGCCGCTGCGGCGGAGCCTCGGTGCTGTCGGTGGGCGATGACGACGACGCCGGCCTGGAGAACCAACGGCCGGCATCGGCCCCCGCAACCGACCTCCGTCGGCGATCACGACCGGCTGATCGAGCCCGGAGAGCACCGGCAGCACGGCCGTGGTCGCCGCCAGCACCACGGCCGACGCCTCGACCGACCTCGTCGGCGCAACCAGCACGTCGACGCCGGACTGCGAGCGCTGCGACATCGATCCGAACGGTCGCCCACGAGCCCGGAGATGCCGAGGCGACGACATCGGCCAGGCCGGGCGATCTCGGCACGTCGAGCCATGCAGCCAGGCATCCGCCAGCGGGATCGAACTCGGCGAGCATGCACGGCTCGCCCACCGGCCACGCCGCGGCGAGACCGAGCGCGGTCGTGGTGCACCCATCGCCGACCACGGCGACCAGGCTCATGGCGCGACGCCCGACAGGTCGACGCCGGGGTCGAGCAGCACGACCCTGACCCTGGTGGCGCCGGCCACCACGACCGCATCAGCTGCGGCGACCTCGAACGAGATCGACAGTTGCCCGGTCACTGCGTCGGGTGACTCCGGTAGCCCGACGACGCGGCCGACCACCGGCAGCGGCGGGGTGTCGTCGCTGCTGGTCGGGATGACGATCTGCACCTGCGAGCGCTCACGCAGCCCGGCGGGGAGCTCTCCCGACGGAATCGTCACCGCGACGACTGCCGAGCCCGGCGCCACCAACGGCTCGGTCTGCAGCAATCCGGCAGCGAGCAACCCTCCGGTGACGATGCGCACCTTCGCGTACTGCCCGACCACGCCGGCAGAGGTCGCTGGCCTTGATGACGGCGAGTGACGGATCGGTCGACAACTCGATCGAGCGCAGATCGGCCGCACCGATCCGGGCTCCCGCCGGAAGATCTCGCACCACCTGCAGCACCGCGACCCGCTTGTCGGCCGTGGAAAACACCAGCAGGACCACCCCGACCGCGACCAACGCCAGCAGCGTGCCGACTGCGATCCGGGCACGTGATCTCGACGATGGTCTGAAGCCGGCCCGCGTTGAAGCAGTCATCGGCCGAAACGCCTCCGCGCGCGTTGTACTCACAATTTCCGCCACCCTCACCTACTAGCACCCAACGAGGAGCATGACCTCCGGCCAACCCCGCCGTCAAATGCGCTCTCGTCGCCGCTCGCTGATCATCGCGTCCTCCTGTCACTCCACAGATGCACAGCCCTGTCCGCAAAGCGGAAGGTGCGGCGAGCCGAGGCCCCGCGAATTCGCAGTGGGGACGCCGCCGATCGCTGCGATAGCCTCAGCCCTCGCCAGGAGAGGTGCCAGAGCCAGGTCGAATGGACCGCACTGCTAATGCGGGGACCGCCTTCAAGTGGTCCGTGGGTTCAAATCCCACCCTCTCCGCCATCACGGGCCGGTGGGTCGACCACCGGCCCGTAGCAGGTCCCGGGGTGGATTCCCACGCGCCTCCAATGTTGCATTTGTGTAACGATCGGAGTAGACAGAACCTCATCTGAACAGCTTCAGGGCCCACGGCGGCGCCCCGGAGAGGTGATTTCCCACGATGCAGTACGACAACTCCGACGATCCATTTGGGTTCTGGAAAGACGAACCCACTCGGCAGTTGAAACGCACGCAGGCCGGAACACGCTCCCACGCCGACACCGGTGGCGACACTCGGCCCCTCACCCGTATGGTCCCGGTCGTACGAACCGAACGGGCGAACTCCGTCCCCGGGTTGCACCCGCCGCGCAACCCGCTCGTCGTGCGGATCGGCGTGATGGCCGGAATCACCCTGTTGCTCGTGCCGTTGGCCCTCAGCCTGCGCGACGACCGGCCGCAGGTCCAAGCCTCGAATCTCCAAGGCGTCGACACCGTCCTGGTCGGCAAGATGCCGGCCCCGGCACCGACCGCCATCGCCCTCGACACCGACGCCCCCACGAGCCTTGCTCCCACGCCCGTGCCGTCGCCACCCCCCACCGATGCCATCGCCGTCACCGCCGCCGTGACCGCCGCCCCGACCGACTCGCCGACCACCGCGCCGAAGGTCAAGAAGGCGGCGGCGAAAGCCACCACGACGGTTGCAGCGGTTCCCAAGCCGACCGCGACGCAATCCGCCGACCAATCCTGCAGCGCGATGTACACCGTGGCCAACGGCGATTCCTGGTCGACGATCGCCGACCGGGCCGGGATCACGATGAAAGCGCTGCTGGCGGCCAACAACGCGACGATCAAGACCGTGCTGCTGGCGGGCAAGAGCATCTGCCTGCCCGCCGGCGCATCCACCCCGGCGCCGCCCACCACGAAGGCGCCCTCCGCGACGCAGCCGGCAACGACCCAGCCGGCGACGCCGCCGGTCACCACCCCGCCGGTCTCCACCTCGCCCGCAACCACCCAACCGCCACCGCCGGCCAACACCTACACCAAGGCCCAGGTCGCCCAGATCATCCGCGACGTGTGGCCCGACGACCTCGAGGACGAGGCCATCCGCATCGCCACCCGGGAGAGCAACCTGATCCCCACGGTGCACAACTACTGCTGCTACGGGCTGTTCCAGATCTACTACACCGCGCACCGCACGTGGCTGGCCAGCATGGGCATCACCAGTGCCGCCCAACTGTACGACCCGCTCACCAACGCCACCGCTGCGTACGCCCTGTACCGCAACTCCGGCTGGGCCCCCTGGGCCATCTCCACCCCGACCACCACCGCCGCCGCCTGACCGCCCGCCATCCCGCGGCTCGTCGGCCCTGTCGGGCGCGCTGTGAGTACCGGCCGTACCGAAACCGAACCCAACCAAACTCATCGGGTGCGCTCTCGGTACCACCCATACCGATCCCGCGCTCGACCAGACCTGTGGCGGAGATGGTGGATTGGCCCGGGTGGGAGTCGCCACTCTCGGACTACACTCTGCTCCCGACATAGGCGCTCGTAGCTCAATGGATAGAGCATTTGACTACGGATCAAAAGGTTGAGTGTTCGAGTCACTCCGAGCGCGCTTCCACAGATCTGATGATCTCGCTGGTGTGAGAATCGACGAGGACCCCGCCGAACGGTTGGGTCCTCGGACGTTTTCCGCCCTACGCATCAGTCGGGCGTCACCGAAGCACTGGCATTCGACAATCCCGCAGCCGAGGTCGCAAGGCGGGTGAGTTCGCACCAATCGTCCCAGCTCGGCGGCTGCACACCAGATCTATGGGAGTGTGGACGCTTCGGGCACAGTAGTTGGAAGTGGCGGACCAGTGTCCAGCGTGCCCGACGCGTCGGTTGGCCCGACGATGACATGCATGTCGGCCGTGCCGACGATGTTGCCGGTTTGATCCTTGGCGACGGCGTGGATCGTGGTTTCGCCGGGGGCAACGAGATCAATATCAACCCTGGTGATGGTCGTGGGATAGTTCGGAATGATCTCCTGCTGCAATGCGACTGCGGCTACCGCCGGGTTGTCGGAGGTGTATTCGAAAGTGAACGCACTGACGGCCACCGGCGCGCACGTAGCCGTGTCGAGGACCGCGAGGCTTGCGCCGTAGTGGCCCACACCGGCATCGATCTTTGGAAAGTTGGCGATCAGCGCAAGCGGGGCGGTCGGGTTGTCGCATGAACTTGGCCGGCGGAAGGCTTCGAGGTGCATGCCGTGGATCCTCAGATTGGGAAGATCGAGATCGCCGGTGTAGGCGCTGCCCAGCGAGCTCTTGAAGAACTCACCTTGGCGTTCGATCCACTCGGGGGTCTTGGTGCCGTCGTAGGTCCAGATCGCGTTGGCCCACCAGTTTGTCCCGTCTGACGCGAAGTAGATGTTGATTCGCTGCTCGATGTCGTTCTGGTGCCAGGTCAACTCGAGCGTGGTGGACTCGTTCGGAGTTCCCGGGTCGCCTTCAATCAATACATCGGTGGTCGGTGTAAACGTTTGGCCGGCAACTGTTACTTCCACCGAGGCTGCCTCCAGCAGCACGGTTGGGGTCTCGAAGCGCAAGGTGGCAGATGCGGTCGGACCGTTCGCAACCGAGTCGTCGGTGCGGCGTTGGGCTAGAGCGACACCAGTCGCGGCGACCAGCAGCGCGGCGGTGGCCATGATCAGGCGCGAACGACGCCGCGAGGTTGGCAATTCGGTCACCTGTACCAACTGCTCTCTCGGACTTGCGTCGGGCACGCGCATCGCTGCAGCTTGGCTGGCGAGGACCTTCCGGATGCGATCTTCGACCACGGTCATTGTTCAATCTCCTTAGCAAGAGTCTTCAGGGCGCGAGAGGCGAGGGATTTCACGGTTCCGCGGCGGCAATCCAAGGCGTCGGCGATCTCGGACTCGGACAGATCGCCGTGATACCGCATGACGATCACTGCGCGTTGACGAAAGGGCAGTCGGGCGATGGCGTCGTCCAGTTCTTCAGCGAGCAACTCGACGCGGTCGGAGCCGGCCAGAAGGGGCAGCTTCTCGCGGATGGTCCGACACCGACGGTTCCAGTTGCTACTCGCGTTGACAAGCGCAGCGCGTAGATACGCAGCTGGATGATCAGTGGCTGCCCAGCGCTGCGACATCGTGGCCAACACCTCTTGGGCGATGTCCTCTCCAGCCGCCGTGTCCTGAGTGAGGAACGACGCGAACCGGAACGCCCACGGCCACGCTTCGACAAAGAACTCTTCGAAGGATCGCCCGGAACCGGACAGAGCCACCGGCGCGCCTTGTGTGCTCACATAGTTATTGACACGCCAACTGTGCCATCGGTTCCTACAAAATCCGCGGAGTGCTTGCCCTGACTTGCCGGGTCCCGACCTGCGAGCAAGTCACTGCGGACCAACCGTGGCGATGCAGATATTTGCCAAACCGTAGCTGGTCTCGTCGTGGTCTTGGGTGCCTTGAAGCCAGTCGACAACTCGTAGTGGCTCGAAAACTCAACCGTTTCAGCCGTAGGCGTGGTGGGGGCGTACCGCCGAGTTCCGCGCCGATTGGGATGCCGGTGTGCAGCGTTGGGGCGACAACATGAACCCGGCCCTGTTGGAACGCACCAACAAACAGCGACGCTTCGACGCCCTCGATGCCATCTTCGATGCCGCCGCCTCCTCGGGTGTCGTCGGCCGGGTCGATCCGTTGGTCAACGTGATCGTCGACCAGACCACCCTCGAACACCACCTCAACCGGCTGTGCGGTGTCGATGTCGAGCCGCTCGACCCGGCCAGCGTCGATGATCGCCGTTGCGAAACCGTCACCGGTCACCAGCTCGACCCCGCCGACATGCTCGCCGCCGCCCTCGTTGGCCAGCTACGCCGGGTAGTGCTCGACACCGCCGGGGTCGTCATCGACCTCGGTCGCCGCGCCCGGTTGTTCACCGGTAGCGCCCGACACGCCGTGCTGCTGGGTGACCGACGATGTCTGTGGCCCGGGTGCGATCTTCGCTCCGGGCGCTGCCAAGCCGACCACACCGAACCCTGGGCCACCAACGGCCCGACACGCCTCTGTTAGGGAGCGTGCGATTGTGAATCGGAGTACGCCGAACTGCCGAGTCATGGGCTCGTATCCGCGCAAACCTCGTCTCCGCCAGCTATTGCCAGCCCTCCACATCGACGACGATGTCGGTTGTCCAGTTCGCGGCGATGCACACCGCGCCGCCTGTCCCCATCGGAACAAGAGCCTGGGTTGCCACGATTCGGTCGGGTGAGGTGTTGTTGTTCGACGTCTCGGGCGCCGGCTGACCGCAGGGGAAGATCTTGACCCATGCTGGTCCGGTTGCGTTCACGGCGGTGACGTTGAGGCTCACGACGGTGGCCGTCGCCGGCACACCGTACAGGCCCATGATCGGCACGGTCGTGGTCGTCCCCGGTTCCACGGCGACCTGCCCGGTGTCGCGAGTGTCGAGGGCCCGTACCGGTGTGAACGCGTGGTACGAGGCTCCGGCTGGGTACCACCCCTCGAGGTCGACGACGAGGTCCGTGTCGATGTTCGACACAAAGCAGACCTTGCCACCGGTGCCGACCGCGGTGATCGCCGAGTTGGCGATCGCGTGGCCGCTCCAGGCGTTGAGATTGGACGCCAGCGGTGGTGCGGTACCACACGGGTAGGACGTGACGTACCCGGCACGTTCGGCGACGGCCGTGAGGTTCATCGCCACTGCACTCGCCGTGGGCGAGACGCCATTGACGCCGACGACGGTGAGTTCGACCGGCGTGAACGGCGCGAGGTGAGTGGCGATGCCGACGCCCGTGCGGGAGTCGGCGATGCGCGTCGCTTGGATCGCGTGGTAGTCCGCTCCGGCCGGATACCAGCCTTGTAGGTCGACGACGAGATCACCCGCTGTCGACGTCTCGAAGCAGACCGAGCCAGTGCTGTCGAGCGGGACGATCGCGAGGTTGGCGACGATCTGGCCGGTGCCCGGGTTGAGGTTGGATGTGAGATCCGTGGGTGTGGTGCCGCACGGGTAGGCACGGATCCAGCCGTCGGTGGTGACATTGACGGACGTCAGGTTCAACGCCACTGCCGAGGCATCGGCTGCGATCCCGTACTTGCCGGCGAGGTTCACCTGCGACGTGCTGCCCGGAGCGAATTCAGTCCGCTGGGTCGGGCTAACGCGCGTGTCAAGCAGTCGTTTCGCCGGGTTGGTGACCTGGAGGCCGCACGAAGTCACAGCGGGGCTCGAGGCCGCGGTTACCGGTGGCGTGCCCGTGACTGATACGGGAACGGCAATTGTCGTCCCGCTCGGACAGGCGACCGCTGTGAGGGTCTGGGCGCCGATGGGGACCCCGTCGGGAATCGTCAGGTTGACTGTTGCGGCGCCGTTGGCGACGGGGACGGTGCCCACAGCGACGCCACCGATCGAGACCGCAAGCGCGGAGTTGGCAGGCGAGCCGAGGCTGGTCATATCGAGCGCGGCGACGTCGAACTGCACGCTGCCGGCGAGCGCGACAGTTGTGGGCAGGCCAGTGACCTTGGCAGCCTGTCGGGCGAAGTCGGGCGACGCCGGCGAGTGCGCCCTGAGGTACGAGATCCATCCGTCGCGATCGACGAGGCCGGAGTCCTTCGCGTTTGTGCCCGACGTGAAGATCCGGAAGTTGTCCCCACCGGTGGTGAGGAACGCGAAGGTTCCGATCCGGTAGCTGGCCGTCGGATCGTATGGTGCGCCGTTGATCGTGATCGACGTGATCCTCGAGCCCTCGGGCAACGCATCGTCGTATGTGTAGGTGACGTTGTCGCTGAGACCGAGCTGGAGGTAGGGCCGAGTGGGGATGTTGCCCCGGCGTCGCGCTGCCACTGCTGCTCGAGCAGGGTCTTGAACTGCGCCCCGGACAGCGTCGTGGTCCACAGGTTGTTGACGAACGGCAGGACGTTGTTGGCCTCGGCGAAGGTGATGACGCCATCGCCCTCCGCGCCGGACTGCCGGAACAGCAACTCGGCGCGCAGGCCACCAGGGTTGGCGACGCCGATCTGCGCGCCCCCGACTGCCGCCGGCGCCAGCGTGTCGCGCAGCGCGTTGGCCACGAGGTCGCCGAGACTCGACTCCTTCGAGCGGTCGTCACGCCCGCGTGGTCGGTGTCGGACCGGCGCCGACATACGTGCCACCGGGGCCCGTGTACGTGCCTCCTGTGTAGGCAGTGCTGATGTCGGCCGTCTGCTGCCCGATCGGGTCCAAGCCGATCGTGTCGGCGAAAGCTTTCGCCGCGTCGACGATCGCTTTCACCTTGGCGACGCGCGGCAAGGTGTAGTCCGGCGCGGCCGCCGGCAGGAGATTGCTCGCGGTGTACGCGGTGACGTCGCCCGTCGTGTCGTCGACGGTCAGTGTCACTTTGCCAACGTGATCGGCGTAGTTGCCGGTCTGCAGCACCGGCCGGTTCGGCAACGACCCACCGACGACGGGGGCGTCGTAGACGTAGGCCTGGTGAGTGTGACCGGTGAAGATCACGTCGACCTCCGGGCTGGTCAGGTTGACGATGTCGGCGAATGGGTTCGGAGCCGGCGCGGCAAGATTCTCGTTCAGCGTCAGGGCGCCGCTGACCGCACCTTCGTGGTATTCGGCCACGAGCACCTGGGCCTCGCCGTTCGCTGAGTTGCCGTCGCTCAGCTGGGCGGCGACGCGGTTGACTGCGTCGACCGGGTCGCCGATGTCGATCTGGGTGATGCCACCGGGCGAGACGAGCGCCGGGGTCTCCGAGGTGACTGCACCGATGACGCCGACCGTGACGCCGTTGACCGTGAAGATCGTGTACTCGGGCAACGCCGGCGTCAGCGTGCCCTTCAGGTAGACGTTGGCGCCGAGGTATGCCCACCGCGCGTTGGTGCCCCCCGGTGTGGAACCGCTCCCGAAAGCCGGGCACGCATCAGGTGCGATGCCGGCAGGGCCGCCGACGAGACGGCCGGTGAGATCGGTGTAGCCCTTGTCGAACTCGTGGTTGCCGACCGAGGAGGCGTTCATGCACAGCTCGTTCATCACATCGATCGTCGGCTGGTCGTTCTGGACCGCAGAGTTGAACAGCGACGCGCCGATCAAGTCGCCGGCGCCGAGCAGCAACGTGCCTGTCGGGTCGAGCGCACGTTGTTGTTCGATCGTGGTCGCCCAGTTCGTGGTGAGGTTGTTCGCCGGGTCGATCCGGCCGTGGAAGTCGTTGACGTTGAGCAGGGTGATCGTCTGGCTCGCGGCGCGGACCGGGCCGACCGGACTCGCCACCACAACACCGCCCGTCAACCCGACTGCCGTCAGACCGATTGCCAATTTTCGTCGCAACGAAGCTCTCATCGTGTGTCACTCCTCGATCTGGATCACTTCCGGACATCGCTACTTCCGGACATCGCTGTCGGAGCGTCCCGGTCACCCTCGATGGCAAACCTAGCCCCTGCTGCCGGCCGGCCTCGACGAAGCGTGCTTGGTCAGGCGGGGCAGCGGTTCACATCGGGGGTGCCGACGGTGGGCGGGCACAGCTTGGGGTTGAAGGGGGCGAAGTCGCCCTTGCGGTTGCTCCAGCCCGGCACGACCCAGGCGTGCAGCATCCAGAAGTCGCCACCGGCGATGTAGGTGCCGCCGCACGCATCGGGACCGGAGGCCTGTTCGCGGACCACCCAGCCGTCGACCACGCAGAGACCGCGGTGCTGGTGCCAGTGATCATTGGGGCCGGCAAAGCCCTCGGGGCGAGTCGGTGACTGCAATGCATACGAATAGCCCACCAACACAGCGGGGTCTCGCCGTTCGTCGAACAGCAGCATCGAGGGCACCGCCGGATCGAAGGGCTTGGCGATCTGCGACCACAGCACCCAGTGCGTGCCGATGCCCCCGGCGGGCGCCGTCGCCCTGACGTAGCCGAGGGCGGCCGCCTTGTCTTCGGTGTCGTGGTTCGAGATGGCGTCGCGGGCCGCGTTCCACTGGGCGTCGAAGATCGGTGCGTCCGTCGCGCTCAGCGCAACCTCGGGCACGACGTCGGTGTGCGAGTGGTTGGGGTCGGACGTGGGGATGCCTGCGCCGGTTGCCCCCAACGACACGATCGCCTCGGCCTCGCCCGACTGCAATCGGTTCGGCTCGGATGGCGAGCGCGACGTCGGGAAGAAGGTGTCGGGCGGCGCTGACGACGCGTCGGCGCCGGAGGACGAGGTCCTTGCGTCAGGGCTGAAGGCCATCGACACAGCGACCCCCACGCCGACCAGTGCAGCGAACCCCAGCCATCGGCGCATCGGTCGTTGTTACCAAGGGTCCCCGGAGATGTCAAGCCGCCGCGACATCCCCGCAGGTCCTCACGGCCCGCGTTGAGTTGGCGTGTCGATCGTGCGAGCATGACTCGTCGCCCTGGCGGATCGTGGCACTGGATCGTTGAATTCTTGAACCCGACCGGAGGGATTGATTTGAGACGGCTCCGCACAGCCATCATCGGAATCCTGATCACGATTCCCATCTGTGCCCCGGCGACCCCGTCGTCAGCTGCAGGACCGGGGACGATCGACGGCCTGTATTCGGGCACCGGCAAGATTGGCGCCGGTGTCGAGACCACCATGGTCGTGGTCGGGCGGGCCGGTGTGCCATCGACAGGTGTGGGCGCGGTGGCGCTCAACGTGACCGTCACCGAGCCGACTGGATCGTCCTTCCTCACCGTGTGGCCGACCGGGACACCGCGTCCACTCGCGTCGAACCTCAACTTCACTGCCGATCAGACCGTCGCCAACTCCGTGCTGACCAAGGTCGGCGCCGGCGGCACGATCTCGATCTACAACAACACCGGCGCGGTCCACGTGGTGATCGACGTCGTCGGCTGGTTCCCCGACAACCAGTCGTATGTGGGGTTGACGCCGGCGCGCCTGGCAGACAGCCGCAACAGCCCGACCGTCGACGGCAGGTTCTCCAACACCGGTCAGCTCGGGCAGGCCACGACGACCGACGTCACGGTCGTGGGCCGTGGTGGTGTGCCGTCAACAGGTGTCGGTGCCGTGGCGCTCAATGTGACCGCGGCGAACCCGACGCGCTCGTCGTTCCTCACGGTGTGGCCGAGCGGCACCGCTCGACCGACCGCCTCGAACCTCAACTTCGTGGCCGGCCAGACCGTCCCCAACATGGTGATCGCCAAGGTCGGCGCCGGCGGACAGGTGTCGATCTACAACAACACAGGGAGTGTCGACGTCGTGGTCGACGTGCTCGGCTGGTTCCCGACGGGCAGCGCGTTCACTCCCCTGGTTCCAGCGCGTCTGCTCGACACCCGGCTGACCACGTCGATCGTCGGTGGCACGACGACCGACGTCGCCATCACCGGCCAACCGGGCGGGCCGCCCGCCGGTGCGGGCTCGGTCGTCTTGAACGTGACCGTCACCAACCCCGTGGGGCCATCGTTCCTCACCGTGTGGCCGGCCGGCAGCGCTCGTCCCCTGTCGTCGAACCTCAACTTCGTCGGTGGGCAGACCGTCCCGAACCTGGTGATCGTGAAGCTCGGGACCGGCGGCAGGGTCTCACTGTTCACGCCGGCGCCATCGGCGGATGTGGTGATCGATGTGCTCGGGTGGTTCCCGACCAGCGGCTCGTTCGACGGGCTGGTTCCCGCTCGATTGATGGACACGCGCGAGCCCCTTTGGCCCCGTCGGCGCGCTGACACCGGGCACGTCCTGGCAGTGGCAGATCGATGGGAACACCATCAACGAGACGGTGCTCGACGGCGTCAGCAATCCGAAGAAGATGTACGACATCGACATGTTCACGACCGACAGCGCCACCATTGGTCGCCTGCACGCCAAGGGCATCTATGTGGTGTGCTACGTCGAGACCGGCAGTTGGGAGAACTTCCGCCCCGACGCCGCCAGCTATCCACCGAGCGTGCTCGGCAATCCACTGGGCGGCTTCCCGAACGAGCGGCTCGTCGACATCCGCCAGATCGCCGAGCTGCAACCGATCATCGCTGCTCGCTTCGACCTCGCCAAGTCCAAAGGATGCGACGGGATCGAGCCCGACCTCGACGACACCTACAGCGGCTACAACACCGGCTTCCCGCTGACGATGCAACACCAACTCGCGTACAACAAGGCGGTCGCCGATCTGGCCCATGCGCGAGGCATGTCGATCGGGCTCAAGAACGGCACGTCGGCCGGCGGTGTGTTCGAGCAGGCGATGGTGCAGTTCACCGACTGGGCATTGAACGAGGAATGCAACCAATTCGGCGAGTGCGGCGGCTACAGCGTGTACATCGCCGCGAACAAGGCGGTCTTCCAAGTGGAGTACACCTCGTCGGGGGCCACGGCCGCCCAGATCTGTCCGGCCGACAACGCTGCGAACTTCGACGGCATCTTGAAGCTGTCGAGCGGATCGCTCGGCGCCCTGCCGCGCATCGCCTGTCGCAACGGGTGATTTCGACACCACGTGTGGTGGTCCGGCAGCTCGCAGTGTGACCGGTGCCGTCGCTCGTTCGCGCACCAAGGACCATCGGCCCTAGAACTGGATCCGCTCGGACCGCTTCACTCGGAGATAGAGGCTGGCCAGTGGGAACGGGCGGTGAGCAGCAATGATTCCGGAGGGGACGAGGGACGGCAGACGGTTCAGCGGCGCCGAGCGCGACCCGACCGGCGGAACGAGCGACCCTCGCACGAACACATTGCGATCGGGCGCGACCGACGCCCGCCGGGCGCGCCTCCATGAGCGTGCCGAGGTGTTGTCAGCGCTGCGCCAGGTGCTCGGTGACACCTCTGGACACCCCCCGTGCGCGATCGTGATCGAAGGTTCGCACGGCACCGGCAAGACGGCGCTGCTCAACGCAAGTGTGATGATGGCGGGAGATCTCGGACACCGCATCGGGCGGGCACAATGCGCCATCGCCGAATCCACGGCGTCGTTCGCTGTCGTCCGCCAGGTGTTCTCGTCGTTGCTTCACCGAACGGCGATCCACGACGGCGGTCAACACGACGGCACCGATCTCGCCAGGCGAGTGCTCCGCAATGGCGGGGAGCCGGCAGATGACCCCGTCGAGATCTACCAGAGCCTCATGCTGCTGCTGCGGCAGACGACGGGCAACGGCCCGACCGTGCTCGCGATCGACGACGTGCACTTAGCGGATCCGATGTCGGCCGGCTGGTTGCAGTTTCTCGCCCGCCGACTCAATGCGTCGTCGATGCACCTCATCATGACGGCGACCGTCAGGCGAGCGCGTGTCATCAGTCCAGCGGATGCCCTCGTGCTCGACCCGGCGACGCGGCGGTTCAAGACCCACCCGCTGAGCATCGCGGCGACGACGGCGATGCTGCGCGAGCACCTCGGCGATCATGTCGCCGAATCCGTCGTGGCAACTGCTCATCGTCTGACGCGCGGCAAGCCTCTGCTGATCGCCCGCATGCTCAACGTGCTCGACGAACTCGGAACACCGCCGGTGGAGCTCACCGATCGCCACATCGCCGAACTCGCGTCGCCGGTCGTTTCGCGCAGTGTGATGTCGGTAGCCTCCACGGCCGTCAGCGGCGGCTATGAAGTGCTCGAGGCAGCGGCGATTCTCGGATCAGCTGATCTGTCGATCGTCGCCGCGGTTGCCGACGTCGACGCTGCGGAGGTCGGGCGGCTGGTGGACGCGCTCGCCGACCTCGGGGTGCTGCAGTGGGGACGGCCGATCCAGTTCGTACATGCTTTCGAGCGAAACAGCGTGTATGCGCACATCCTGCCGGCGCGCCGCGCCGGCGTCCATGCCCACGCCGCCCGCGTGTTGGCTGCGCACGAGCGTCATGTTGCCGAGATCGCCCAGCACCTTCTGAGGTCGGAACCCGGCGACGACGAGTGGGCAGCCGCGCTCCTGGTCGACGCCGCACGAGTCGAACTCGACGCCGGTGACAACGGTGCAGCAGCGCAGATCCTCGAACGTGCCGACCGCGAAACGGTCGGCACGCTGCTCGCCGCAGACATCGCCAGGCTTCGTGCCGTTGTCGCCGGCCGGCTCGGCAACGCGTCGGCAGCCTCTCACCTCGAGCGAGCCGAGCGCCTTGGCCTCGACGCCGTCGGGTTGGCCGAGACCGCGCTCGACATGCTCGACCAACAGCGGGATTCTTCGTCGCCGGTCGGACTGCTCGAAATTGCCCGGCGCGCTCGTGACCGCCTCGGCGTCTCGCAACCACAGATTGCCTTGCGGCTGCGGCTGGCCGAGGCTGTGTTGCTGCCCACACCCGTCCATCAGTTCGACGACAGGCGCTCCGACGAGCCGGTGGAGCCGGAGCTCGCCGAGTCGACGACCGGTCGGCTGATCGCCGCCGTGCGCGCCGTTCGCGACGCCACGCAGATGCACGGCGCACACACCCAGGTGATCGACACGTTGGTGCCATTGTTGACGGCCGACGTGCTGGAGAGCGGCGAGTTCGCCAAGACGACGACCGTTGCCGCGTCGTTGAGCGCACTTGTCAGGATGGGCGCGTACGAGATCGCCGATCCCATGCTCCGTTCGGCGATTGCGGCGGCCACCACGAGCCGTCGAGGGCTCGATGCCGTGACCTACGCCGTGGTTTTGGCCGAATCGCTGGCCATGCAGGGTCGCATCGTGGCCGCCGAACGGCTGCTGGTCGAACTCTTGCCTGATGACGACTCCGTGATCACACGGTGCGCGACAACAGCACTGCGATGGTTTGCAGCGCTGCGCGAGCGCGGCGGCCTCGAGCCAATCAGTGTGTCCGCCGTCCCAACCCTGGCAGCACTCGGGATCGCAGAGCTGGGAGCCTCGGCCGCATGGTTCGACACGGAGTTGTCGGGTCGGATACAGCTGCTCGACGGCGACTACACCGCCGCGCTGGCCAGCTTCGACCGGCTCGCCGCTGCAGCGCAGGAGCGTGGAGTGTGCAACCCGGCGTTTGCCCCCTGGCGCGTCGGCCGGAGTGCAGCGCTGGGCGGTCTCGGTCGAATCGAGGAGGGCGCCGAACTGGCCCGGGAGAATCTGGAGCTGGCTCGTCGCTTCGGTTCGCCATTCGCCATCGCCCAGGGTCTGGCAGGTGTCGCCCAGTTTCACCCTCCCTCGGAGCAGGTGTTGCTCCTCGACGAGGCGATCACCACGATTTCGCGCACGAAGGCCGAGCTGCTGCGCTGTCAACTCCTGATCGATCTCGGATTTGCTCGACATCGGTCGGGCGATGAAAGCGCGGCGCGATTCGCCTTCCGCGACGGCGCCGATCAAGCCGAACGATGCGGTGTGACGCGACTGGCCGGCGTTGCAGGTAGCGGCCTGTTGGCGTGCGGTGCCCGGCCGCGCCGGTTGCAAACGTCCGGGCTGAATTCGCTGACAGCGGCAGAGCGTCGTGTCGTTGAGCTGGCCGCTGCCGGCAACACCAACGGCACCATCGCCGGAACGTTGTTCATCAACGTGAAGACCGTCGAGAGCCACCTCACCCGGGTGTACAAGAAGCTGGGGATCACCGATCGGGCCGAACTGAGAACTGCTCTCGACGTCAACGCTGCTGCAGCGCCGACGGCCACAACACAGGCCCGGCACGCTGGCCGATCGCGGCAATAGTTCGTTCGACTCATTCGTTCGAGCCGCGGGTCAGCCGCATCGACGACTCAGTAGAGTCGCTGTCGCCGCAACCCCCCGTGTTCCGGCGGCGCAGACTTGATGTGAATTCCCCCGCTTCCACGGCCGCCTCGGTCGCATCCACCCGGCGTTCCAGCGGACGAGGCTCGCGATTGTTGCAGCGCGAGGCCGCGCTGGCCGAGATCCGTCACGTGCTGTCCGGCACCTGGGAGCATCGCGGCAGCCCCATTGTGATCGAGGGTCGCCCCGGAACAGGCAAGACTGCGCTCCTCAACGCCAGCGTCAAGTTGGGTGGCGACCTCGGGCTACGAATCGGTCGCGCCCAATGCGACATCGCCGAGTCAGCGACACCGTTCGCCGTTGTGCGTCAGGTGTTCGCGTCGATGATCGGCCACATGCCCTATCCGACCGGACCGGTCGAAGACGGCACGGCACTCGCTCGACGCGTCCTCCTCGGTGACTGGAACTCCACTGACGATCCGGTCGACGCGTATCAGGGCCTCATGCATCTGCTCGAGACCAGCGGGCCGGGGGCCGCGCTCGTCGGGGTCGACGATGTGCATCTCGCCGATCCGTTGTCGGCCGGCTGGCTGCAGTTCGTCGCCAGACGCCTGAGCGCATCGGCCGTGCACCTCTTGCTGACGACCCAGACCAAACGGGCCGGCGGGCCGGACAACGATCCCCTCGTGCTCAATCCATCGACGCGCCGCTTCACGATGCAGCCGCTCGACCCCGAGTCCACGGGCTCGATGATGAGTGCCCACTTCGGCGCCGCCGCCACACCCCGGGCTGTCGACGCCGCCCACCGGATCACCGGCGGAAACCCACTCCTGATCGCCCGCATGCTCTCGGCCCTCGACGAGGTCCGCACCGAGGGCACGATGCCGACCGAACAGCAACTGGCTGCCTCGACCTCGCCTCTCGTCGCACGTTCAGTGCTCTCCAGGGTGTCGACCATGTCGGGCGGCGCGCTGGACCTGCTGGAGGCGATGGCGGTTCTCGGATCTGCTGACCTGCGTGTCGCCGCTGCGGTCGCCGGCCTCGACGGCGAGGAAGCCGGACGACTCGCCGATGGCCTCGCCGATGTCGGAGTGCTCCGTTGGGAGCGCCCCCTCGCGTTTCAGCATCCGTTCGAGCGCAACAGTCTGTATGCAGAGATGCCTCCGGCCCGGCGGGCCCGAGCTCACTCCAACGCCGCGCAGATCCTGGCCGGTCGCGGCGCCGACACGATCGAGATCGCCCGTCACCTGACGGAGACGGATCCGAGCGGCGACGAGTGGACCGCAGCGGTACTGGTCGATGCAGCACGACGACAGATCGCGTCGGGCCGAATCGATTCCGCCGAGCAACTCGTTGCACGTGCCGACCTCGAATCACCGCAGCAGATCCTTCGAGCCGAGATTGCGCTCCTCTGCGCCCAAGTCGATGGGCTGCTCGGACGAACGACCGCCGTCGCACATCTGGCGCGTGCCGCTCGTCTCCAGGCTGATCCGGCGACGCTTGCCGAGATCGGGCTCGACCTTCTCGATCAACCCCGCGATCATTCGTCGTTTGCAGCGATCCTCGAAATCGTGCAGTCGGTGCGCGCACACCTCGTCGCCGATCATCCCCAATCCGCGCTGCGGCTCGGTCTCACCGAAAATGTGTTGCTTCCCGCACATGCTCGTCCGGAATTAGCCAATCACCAGGTCGACCTCGCCGACCCAGACCTCTCGACTTCCACCGGCCGGCTGGTGGCCCTTCAGAGCGCGCTGCGCGCGCAGGCGCGCAGATGCGCTCCTCGCATCAGGAACTCGTCGACTCGCTCGGATCGCTGCTGACGCACGAGTCGCTGCTCGGCGGCGGGATCGTCCATACAGCGATCATCGGTGCTTCGCTGCGCGCCCTGGTGCGCGTCGGCGCCTATCACTTGGTCGATCCCATGATTCGGACAGCACGTGCCGGCGCAGAGTCGCGCGCTCGATCGACGGAGATCGCAACCTACGCGCTCCTGCAGGCCGAGTCGCTGGCGATGCAGGGCAGGGTGGTCGAGGCACAACTGGCACTCGAGGATGTCGCCGTCGACAAGGGCGGTGCACTGCAGCAGTGCCTCGGCGTGGAGCGACGGTGGTTCGATGCGTTGCGAGAACGTGGCGAACACGACAACATCGCGGTACTGGTCAATGCCACGACGGCAACCCCGGGACTCGCCGAACTCGGCGCGTCCGCCAACATGCTTCTTGCCGAGACCACTGGCCGGGTGCAACTGCTGGAGGGCGATTGGGCCAACGCTCTCCACAACTTCGACCGACTCGGCTCGGCCGCGGATCGGTTCTTCGTGCGCAACCCCGCGTTCGCGCCGTGGCGTGCCGGTCGCTGCTCGGCGCTCGCGCTGCTCGGCAGGCACAACGAGGGCGCCGCGTTGGCGGACGAGAACCTCCGCCTCGCACGCCAGTTCGGGTCACCGATCATCGTTGCTTCGGCTCTCGCCGTCAGTGCCAGTTTCCGGTCGGGCGACCAACGAATCGCTCTGCTCGAGGAAGCGGTTGCCATGATTGCCGGCACCCGCGCCGAGCTGCTTCATTGCAATCTGCTGATCGATCTCGGGCTCGCCAGGAACGGCGCCGGCGATGATGCCGCCGCACGTGTGGCCCTCCGCGATGCCGCAGACCAGTCAACGCGTCTCGGCGTGACTCGGTTGGCCGGTGTCGCTGGTCGAGGGTTACTCGCGTGCGGGGCGCGACCTCGTCGTCTCCAGACATCCGGAGTGAAATCGCTGACTCCGGCAGAGCAGCGGGTCGTCCGACTCGCCGCCGAGGGCCACACCAACGCCTCGATCGCCGAGCAGTTGTTCATCAACATGAAGACCGTCGAGAGTCACCTCACGCGGGTCTACAAGAAGCTCAGGATCACCGACCGGGCGAAGTTGAAGGCGGCATTGCGAGGCGACAGGGTCGACCAGTTCGAGGTCTCGAAGGCGGGTTAGCCTGGCGGCCGATCACGCATCATCGATGGCCAAGTCAGCATCCATGTCCCCTCATCTCCAAGCCGCCGCGGTAGCGCTCATCGGTCTCGCTGCCGCAGGGTGCTCGACCACCGGCGGCGCGACGGTGGCCGTTCCGTCCTCGGCCCCCACGGTGTCGAAGGCAGCGGCGCTGACTCCTGGGACCAGCTGGCAATGGCAACTCGGTGGTGGTCCGGTCGACGAGACCGTTCTCGACGCCGTCGACAACCCGAAGAAGATGTACGACATCGATCTCTTCGGGACCGACGCGGCAACGATCGGGCGGCTGCACGCCAAGGGCATCACGGTGATCTGCTACATGGAGACGGGCGCGTCGGAGAACTACCGGCCCGACGCCGACCAATACCCGGCCGCAGTGCTCGGCAACGCCGTCGACGGATTCCCGAACGAACGATTCGTCGATATCCGCAACGTCGACGTTCTACTGCCGATCGTGGCGGCCCGACTCGACCTTGCCGTGTCGAAGGGCTGCGACGGGATCGAACCGGACCTCGACGACACCTACAACGGGTACGACACCGGCTTCCCGCTGACGATGCAGGATCAGCTCGCGTTCAACCGAGGCAGTCGCCGACGCCGCCCATGCACGCGGCCTTTCCATCGGGCTCAAGAACGGAGCGTCTGCCGACGGCGGGTTCGAGCGGGCCATGGTCGAATTCACGGATTGGGCACTCAACGAGGAGTGCAACACCTTCGATGAATGCGCCGGCTACTCGGTGTTCGTCGACAACGACAAGGCGGTCTTCCAGGTGGAGTACATCAGTCCGGACGGCACTCAGGTTGCCGACTTCTGTCCTCAGGACAATGCTGCCAACTTCGACGGGCTGCTGAAGGATTCGAGCGACTCGCTGGCAGCATTGCCACGAGTGGCCTGCCGGCTCGATTGATCAGCCGAACTCGGTGAGATCCGGTGAAGGCGGTGCCCACTCCAATCGCCAGGCCGGCGCCGGACCGACGTTGAAGAGCCCGTCCTTGCCGAGGATGAACGTCACCACCATCGACCGGTCGTAGCCACGCTCCCGCACCAGGTGGGCGCGCAGCACAGGCGCGGCCCTTGACGGCTCCGGCGTCGGCGCGTTCTTGCTCGTACACGTCGAAGTGAAGGGGCGATCCATCGTCGGGGCCGAGATCGAAGGTCAACCGGGTTGCCGATGGGAAGATGGCGTGCTCGGCCGCGACAACTCGCATCTCGGGCTGCTCCGCAACGTCGTCGGCCAGAACCGCGAGCGCGCGGGAAAGCGATCCGACCGAGGGAGCCGAGCCGTCTTCACCGTGCATCGAGATCGTGCCGCTGGCAACCAGCTGCCGGGCCCGTTTGACGAAGACCGGAAGTCCTACCGCGCCATTGTCGCGCTGCGTCAGAACTCGACGAACGAGGTTGGCGGCCCGCCCGTCGTCATCAATCACGAGCACTCCCGAAACCGCCGGAATGGCGCGTATGGCCGGGGCCGCCAACAGCCGGTCGACCAACCACCGACCGGAGGACTCGTCGTTGATACGACCGGTCGCATCATCCGGCGCAGCACCCCAACAGGCGACCTCGGTGAGACCGCCGGCCTCGACCCGAACCAGCCCGGCGGACCATCCGCGTCGCAGATCGATGCACAGGACCGCTTTCACCATCGAGGCATCCACCCTGCCGAGGTGGTGCCCGTGCACCGCAGCGAGGGTGGACGAGATGAACGTGAGCGGTCGTCGTCCGTCAGGATCCAGCCACGAGGCGACGTGATGGCGATCGGCCATGCCGAACCACGCCGGCACGACGACGCTCACCGGTGTCGATACGTCGGATTGCTCGAGCAGCTCGCGCATTCTGCTCGGCGACAACCGCCTGGCGAGATCCAGACTGACCGTTGGCAGCGACACCGTCAGCCAGCGGGACACGCGCGGGCGTTGCGGGCCGCGCCTGGGTTACGAAACGTTGTCGAGCAACCGGGTGTCACGGACCACGATTGTAGGGACTGTGACCGCTGGACCGGAATGCCGGTCAGTTCATGAAGTAGCCGTTGACATCGACGACCAGTTGGGTGGCCCCGGAGTTGAGGATGCAGACCGTTCCATCGCTGCTCACCTCGGCTATGACGGCGACGGCTGTGGTCGAGTTGATGCTGTAGTTGAGGTTCGATGCCAGTGGCGGGGCGATGCCGCACGGGTACACCGTGAGATAGCCGGACTGCGTCGCCTCGGTGACGGTGACGTTGAGTACCACGGTCGAGGCGCCGGCCGGGACGCCGCCGCGGTTGGCGACCTGGAGCTCGGTCACCGTTCCCGCCGGGCGAATACCAGCGCCGACGAACCGGCCGTCGATCGTCGTCAAGCCCGGACGTGTCTCGAGGAGGCGGGCCGGATCGAGCGACCGGTACGACGTCACCGCGGGGAAGTAGCCGTCGATGTCGACGACGAGGTGGGTGGCCGAGCTACTGAAGACGCACACCGCACCGGCGGCTCCGACCTTTGAGACAACCAGATTGGCAACGGTCGAACCGGTGATGTAGTTGATGTTCGACGCCATCGGAACAGGCGTGCCGCACGGATACACCGTGACGAAACCGGGCCGTTCGGCTTCGGTCACCGTCACGTTGAGGATCACCGCCGTCGCATCGGTGGGCACCGAAACGCGGCCTCCGATCTGCACAGGCGTGATCGATCCGCCGGCGGGGATCCCGGCGCCTTGCTGGAGGCCGTCGATCGTCGTGGAACCGTCGCGGGTGTCGAGCACCCGTGCCGGGTTGATCGAATGCAGGGTCGAGTTGACCGGGAAGTACCCGTTGACGTCGACGACCAGTTGGGTGTCGTTCGACGCGAACACGCAGACCTTTCCATCGACGCCGACCTTGGCAATCACGGCGTTGGGGACCACCGAGCCGGCGCGGAAGTTGAGGTTGGATGCAGTGGGCCGCGCCGCTCCGCAGGGGTACACCGTGACGAAACCGCCGCCACTCGGGTCGGCAACGGTGACGTTCAGTGCAACCGCGGCAGCATCGGGTGCGACTCCGCCGCGGCCGGCGACGAGCAGCTCCAAGGTTGAACCGCGCTGCCGTGTGCCGGTGCCGGCGAAGAGGCCATCGATGGTCTGTCCGTCAGGGCGGGTATCGGCGAGGCGGGCAGGTGTCAGGGCGACGTGGTCGGTCCCGGTTGCCGGTGGCGGCGGCGGCTCTGAGGCGTTCGACGACCCAGTCGTGGTCGTGGTCGTCGTCGGCGCAGTCGTGGTCGTCGTGGTCGTGGTCGTGGTCGGCGGCGCCGGGTCGGTGACGGTGATCGTCAACGGCTGGGTGGTGAGGCCGGCGGCGCTGATCACCGTGACGACGAGCGGGTACGACCCGGCCGTCCCGGCAAGTGGAGTGCCCGAGACGGTGACGGATCCGGGGGCCGGCATCGCGGTGACGCCCGTGGGGAGCGTGCCGGTCACGAACACGCTGGCCGTCGGGCTGGCAACGGCGTCGACGCTGACGGCACCCGGCTGCGCGGTGAGGAGGTTGGGGTTCCCCGTAACCGTCACAACGGCGAGGGGAACGGTGCCAGTCTTCGGTCCCGGGGTCAACCAGCCGCTGACCTCGCCACCGTACGACTCGAGCGTGGCACCGGCGATCGTGGTGCCGGGAGGTGCGGTGATGGGAACCGAAACACCACCGTTGCCGCTCACGGTGACCTGACCGTTCTGCACGTATCCGGTGACGCTGTCGACACCGTTGGTCGCCCACTGCTTCTGCTCACCGAGAACTGTTGCGGCCTCGGTCAGTGTGAGGTTGACCAGCGGCGTGGCCGGCGTGAACGCGGCCCGATAGGTGCCGAGGATCGACTCGAGCAGGGGGAACAGCAGTCTGTCGTCGGTCATGTTGCTCACGTGGGCATAGAACGGTCGCGGATCGTTGCTGAGGATGAAGCTCAGGTCGAAGGCGGCATCGGTGGGCACGATGTACGACGTGAAGCCGGTCGCTGGATCGAGCGGGGCGATACAGGTCGCGGTGGCCGGGTTGTCTTCGCAATAGCCGCTGCCACCGTTGGCCCGGGTGGTGTACAGCCAGTTGTACTCATCGACCGCCGCGGCCTGCGTCGAAGTGTTGTAGTACAGCGCCGTGGGATGCCGGGGAACTGTGGTCGCACTGCCAACCTGTCGGGCACCGGCATCGCGGGACGCGTCGGAGCCGATGTGCAAGATGCCGGCCTGGGTCAGTGCTGCACCGAAGTTCGGGTTGTCGACCGGTTGCTGCGGCAACAGGAACAGTCCGGAATGCTCACCACTCAGGTACTCGCTCGGGTCGAACGGCAAACCCAAGGCCTGTCCGGTCGCAATGTTGTTCTGGATCTCGTTGAGATCGTCGGCCTGCGACACCCAAACCATGTGGCCGTTGACGTCGGTGGTGCATTGCCACGGAATGACCGTGAAGTTCTGCACGCAGCCCTGGTAGATGTGCTCGAAGCCATGGTTCAACCAACGGAACGACGCAGCATTGGCGACGAACGCCTGTGTCAATGGATCGGCAGCCAGGTCTGCGTACGAACCGTTGAAGGGGAGTGTGAGTTGATAGTCGTTGGCCTGTTCCCATGCGACGGCGTGGGTGACATCGGCGGGGGTCATCCGAGCCGAGGTCTCCGGGATCGTGCTGGTGCCGTCGGGGTTACGCGGGCAATCCTCACCCGGAGTGCAGTTGGCGTCGCTGTTCCACAACGCATCCGAGGAGAACGCGTCGTCGACGTGGAACGTGAAGTTGTTGCGGTTGTACCCGAAGTGCACACCGCGTGTGACCCAGGTGATGATGCCATGCGACAACGTCTTGAACTGCGGCAACGAAAAGCTCAAGGCAGCCGTGATCACCATCTGCTCGACCCCGGCGTTCGAGTAGACGCCAACGAGTGAGCCCGTTGCTCCACTCTGCGACGGTGCGCCGATCAGGGTGGTGTAGCTCGCCCCGGGGAGTTGCGCTGCGGGTGCCAGCGGCTCGGCGGCGTACCCGTAACTGCCGGCCGAGAACGGAACCGGGCCGTTCAGATAGCCGAACCCAGCCTTGGAGCCGGCAACGGTCACGTTCGCTGTCGTACCCGTGAGATCAGCACCGGGCGCCACGTCGAGGCCCACGGAAGGATTGGCGTAGTTGTAGCCGTCGACCTCGCGGATCCCGAACTTCGCCTCGTACGTTCGCAGCGCGGTGCGCTCGGAATCCGACAACTGGCCGAGCATGTAGTCCGGACCCACGACCGCCTGGAAGAAGGCCTCGTCACCCGACGCCAGGAAGCCGGCGGTGAGCAGCGGGCGCGATCCCGAGTTGAGATCGACAGTCGTGTAGGGCACGCCCTCCACATCCATCTGGGATTGGATCGCATCGACCCACGGAGAGTTGTCGTCGAGCAACAACGCCCGCAGATCGACGCGGTAGGGCACGTTCGCTGCCGCTGTCGGAGCAACACTCCACGCCACCACGCTGGCGAGCAGGAGGCAAGCAACGAGCAGGCACCGTTGGAGCGGCGAGGGGCGGGCGATGCGGATCGCGCGAGCGCATCGCGTCGGGGTCTACGTTCGAATGGACGATCATCAGATGACCAGCAGACGGAACGTCCTGGTCGCGCTGCCGTACACGTTGGTTGCCTTGAACGTCAGGGTGTATGTCTTGCTCGTGCCCTTGGCGGGCGTACCGGACAACCGGGCCGTGCCGTTGTGGTTGTCGACGAACGTGACGCCCTTGGGAAGTGCGCCCGTCATGGTGATTGCGGCGGCGGGGCTACCCGTGGTTTGGATCGTGAATGTGAAGGCTCGGCCGGTGATGGCCATCGTGCTCGACGAACCCGAGAACGACGGTGCACGGCCGACGGTCAAGGTGAAGGTCTGCTTGGTACTCCCGACGGAGTTGGTCGCCGTCAACGTGATCGCGAACGTGCGACCGGCCATCGACGCGCTGGGCGTGCCCGACAAGCGTGCGGTGCCGTCGGCGCCGGCCACGAAGCGGATACCGCTCGGCAACGTCCCGGTTCGCGTGACCTTGGCAACCGGAGAGCCGGTTGTCGTGATGGTGAAATTGAACGCGACGCCGGACTGCGCTGTCGCAGACGCAGCACTGGTGAAGGCTGGCGCCTGCGAGACCGTGATGGTGACCTGCTTGGTCTGGGTCGACGATCCGCTCACGGAGGTGATGGTCAACGGGTACGACCCGGCGGTGCCCAGGGCGGGAGCGCCGGTGATCACACCGGCCCCGGGTGACGCCGTGAACGCGACTCCCGTGGGGAGTGTTCCGGCGAGCGAGATCGTGGGTGCCGGGCTGCCGGTCGCTGCAATCGTGAGCGTTCCGATCTTGCCGGCGACGAATGCCGTGCTACCGGTGACCGTGAGCACCGAGGGCACCGGCGGAGGCGTCGTGGTTCCCGGTGCGAGCCAGCCGCTGACCTCGCCACCGTACGACTCGAGCGTGGCACCGGCGATCGTGGTGCCGGCCGGGGCGGTGATGGGAGCCGAGACACCGGTGGTGTTGTTCACGGTGATCTGCCCGTTCTGCACGTATCCGGTCACTGCGGCGGCACCAGTCGTGGCCCACTTGGTGTGGAGATCCAGAGCGTTCGCGGCCTGCGTCAGTGTGAGGTTGACCAGCGGCGTGGCCGGCGTGAACGCGGCCCGATAGGTGTTGAGGATCGTGCCGACCAGCGGGTAGAGCAGCCGGTCGTCGGTCATGTTGCTCACGTGGGCATAGAACGGTCGCGGATCGTTGCTGAGGATGAAGCTCAGGTCGAAGGCGGCATCGGTGGGCACGATGTACGACGTGAAGCCGGTCGCTGGATCGAGCGGGGCGATACAGGTCGCGGTGGCCGGGTTGTCTTCGCAATAGCCGCTGCCACCGTTGGCCCGGGTGGTGTACAGCCAGTTGTACTCATCGACCGCCGCGGCCTGCGTCGAAGTGTTGTAGTACAGCGCCGTGGGGTGCCGCGGGATGGTGGTCGCACTGCCAACCTGTCGAGTACCCGGGTCGCGGGACGCGTCGGAGCCGATGTGCAAGATGCCGGCCTGGGTCAGTGCTGCACCGAAGTTCGGGTTGTCGACCGGTTGCTGCGGCAACAGGAACAGTCCGGAGTGCTCACCACTGAGGTACTCGCTCGGGTCGAACGGCAAACCCAAGGCCTGTCCGGTCGCAATGTTGTTCTGGATCTCGTTGAGGATGTCGGCCTGCGACACCCACACCGTGTTGCCGTTGACGTCGGTGGTGCACTGCCACGGAATGACCGTGAAGTTCTGCACGCAGCCCTGGTAGATGTGCTCGAAGCCATGGTTCAACCAACGGAACGACGCAGCATTGGCGACCAGGGCCTGGGTCAGCGGATCCGCCACCGGATCGGCGTACGAACCGTTGAACGCCAGCGTCAAGCGGTAGTCGTTCGCTGCTTCCCACGCAGCCGCATAGGTGACATCGGCGGGGGTCATCCGAGCCGAGGTCTCCGGGATCGTGCTGGTGCCGTCGGGGTTGCGCGGGCAATCCTCACCCGGAGTGCAGTTGGCGTCGCTGTTCCACAACGCATCCGAGGAGAACGCGTCGTCGACGTGGAACGTGAAGTTGTTGCGGTTGTACCCGAAGTGCACACCGCGTGTGACCCAGGTGATGATGCCATGCGACAACGTCTTGAACTGCGGCAACGAGAAACTGAATGCAGCGGTGATCACCATCTGCTCGACCCCGGCGTTCGAGTACACACCCAGGAGCGAACCGGTCGTACCGTTCGGCAACGTTTCTCCGACCAAGGTGGTGAAGGTCGCCCCCGCCGGCAACGACGCAGCTGGCAGTGGCGCGGCGAGAAAGCTGTAGCTACCGATCGAGAACGGGACAGGACCGTTCAGATAACCGAAGCCGCTGTTCTTTCCGGCTGCGGTCACGGTCGCCGTCGTTCCGTTGATGTCACCGACGACAGCGGGCACGTCGAGGCCCACGGTCGGGTTGGGGTAGTTGAATCCGTCGACCTCGCGGATCCCGAACTTCGCCTCGTACGCACGCAACGAGGTGCGCTCCGCATCCGACAACTGGCCGAGCACGTAGTCCGGACCGACGACCGCCTGGAAGAACGCCTCGTCACCCGAGGAGAGAAACGCATCGGTGACCGCCTGGCGTGACGCCGACCCGAGGTCCACCGACGTGTAGGGCACGCCCTCCACATCCATCTGGGATTGGATCGCATCGACCCACGGAGAGTTGTCGTCGAGCAACAACACGCGCAGGTCGATCCGCGACGCGGAGGCCGCCGCCGATGAGGAGCCGCCGCCCAATGTCGTCACACCTGCGGTGAGCAGGGTGATCACGAGCATGCAGCGGCGCAGCACGCCATGCAGAGGTGGATTGATGGACAGGCGATCTGAGCCACGCATGGTGGTAGACCCTCACTTTCGAGCTGTCGGTCGCCGAACGCGGCCAGCGGGCTGATGGTAAGAGCGGATCCGCGGACCGAGAACCCTGAATCTGCCCCGACCCCAATCATCAGGGGGGTGCCGTCGAGACGTCAGGGTATGGGGGTCCGCGCACCAGGGTGGTGCCCCGCAAAGACTCGGGATGCGCGAACGACCGACCGCACTTACCATCGGCTCACACGACAAGAGCACTCACCAATTCCGGTGAGACCGCCCGATGGACGACGGAAGCGGTGAGATGAACATGGGACGAACGGTGACAGCGCCATACGAGCTACGGCTCGATGCGGCGACGGACACCAAGCCGTCGCGCCTCGTGTTCCCGAAGGTCGAGACCAGTCGCCCGTTTCATGTTCGTGCCGAAGACCGCTCCCTGAACATCTCACTGATCACCGAGGGCACGTACCCCTTCCACGATGGTGGCGTCAGCGTGTGGTGCGATCAGATCGTGCGTGGGCTCGCCCCCGACCGGTTCCGCATCGATGCGATCACCGCCGGGCTCGACGACACCGCGTGCTGGATGTTCCCCGAGAACGTGGTCGAGGTTCGCCGCATCCCCTTGTGGGGTCCCCCACGACGAAGGCGGCCTGCGCTTCGCCTCGATTCCTCGATTCGTCCGGCGCTCGAGCAGTTCCTGATGTCGATCGCCACCGACGATGCCGAAGGCGCATTCCGACCCAGTCTCGAAACCCTGGCAGTCCATGCCCGTGACGGAAGGCTTGCCGATGCCTTGTGCACCAACGAGGCAGTGGAGCTGACCCTCCAAGCCATGCGATCGACCACCGTCGCCCGCCGCTACATCGCGACCGGAGCGGTTCAGGTTCCCACCATCGCCGATGCCACCAACTCGTTGAGCCTGCTCGATCACTTGCTTCAGCCCCTCACCGTCGGCCCGCCCGAGGTCGACCTGTGCCACGCCTCGTCCAACGGTCTCAGCGCGCTAGTCGCAATGTCTGCCAAGTGGACGCACGGCACGCCATTCCTGCTGACCGAGCACGGCGTGTACCTGCGCGAGCGGTACATGGAGTACGCGCCCGGCTCGATTCCGCAGGCACGCCGCGCGATTCCTGCTCGGCTTCTACAAGCAGCTCACACTCGCCGCCTACCAGATGGCAGACGCCATCGCTCCGGGCAGCGACTACAACCGCCGCTGGCAGCAGGCCAATGGCGCCGACGTCGACAAGATCGAGCCGATCCACAACGGAATCGATCTCAACGAGTTCGCCTCGACCCCCGCCGACGTCGAACATCCGACGCTCGTGTGGGTTGGCCGCATCGACCCGTTGAAGGACGTCAAGACGCTGCTCCGAGCGTTCGCACGAGTCCGCATGGCTATACCGAACGCGCTGCTGCGCATCTACGGCGGTACACCGCTCGGCAACGAGGGGTACCTCCGCGAGTGCCTCGATCTGCGCGGCCAGCTCGGTCTCGACGACAGTGCTGCCTTCGAGGGGCGCGTCCGTTCGATCTCCGACGCCTATCTCAGCGGCGATGTCGTCGTTGCCACCTCGATCTCGGAGGGCTTCCCCTACGCCGTGCTCGAGGCGATGGCTTCGGGTCGGGCAATGATCGCGACCGACGTCGGCGGTGTGTCCGAAGCCATCGACGACACCGGGATCATGGTGCCGCCGCAGGACGAGATCAGCCTCGCCAACGCATGCGTCGAACTCCTCCTCGACGCTCGACTCCGCACGCAGCTGGCATCTCGTGGGCGTGAGCGGGTCCGGTCGCGCTTCATGGTCGAGCTCACCCTCGAACGTCATGGCGAGCTGTACGACGATCTCGTCGACGCGGCCCGTGAAGCGACGGGGCGGCAGTCATGAGCGCCCGAATGGCCGCCCGGTTGCAATCACCCGCCGCCGACTCGATCGACGTCCACGAATGGCTCGAGCGCGTCGAAGACAACACCGAGTACGCGGCCAATGGCCTCTCGCCACTCGCGACCGTGTGCGCTTCCGCCGTCGATCCCTTGGAGATCGCCGTGGCGTTGGAAGTTGCCGGCATCAGTCACGCGGTTGCGACCGGACGCTACAACCGGGCCGACGTCTTCTCCATCGCCCGCTCGCTGTGGAACCGGATACCTCTCCGTCCGGTGTCGACCCCTGCCGCCGTACTGCCTCGGTCGGGAAACCGCAGTGACCTGGCGCGGCGGCGTGCTCTACGCGCTGCCGGCGTTGATGTTGCTGGCGTTGACTTCGGCGTTCGATCTGAGCTTGGCTCGATGGGTCCTGCCGCTGGCCATCAGCTGGGGTTGGGGCCTCGGACAGGTGACGGCGTTCATCGGCTATCGGATGCAGGTCGGTGCCAACCGCAAGCACGAGGCAACGGTCATGGCCCGCGTCATCGTCGTTGCGACTCTCGCCACCCTGGTGGTCTCGACGATCGCCGCGCTCGGCTTCGGGGGCGGCATCACCGCGGTCTCCGCTGCCACCGGACTGGTGACCTACATGGTCGTCAGCGCCATCCTGCTGATGCGCCTCGAGGAGAAGTGGCTGGCACTGCTGCTCGCGCCGGGCGCTCTCGCCTCGGTCCTGGTCCTCGCCATGTCGGACAGCTCCCTTCTCACCCGCTTGCTCGCGGCCGTCGCGGTCGGCGGATCGTTCGTTGCTGTCGTGTGCCGTGCGGTTCGCCACGCTCGTCTCCGCGCAGGGGGCATTCGTCCCTTCGTGCGCAGCGACATCGTCGTTGCCTCGGGTCACCTCTTCCACGGGATTCTGTGCGGTCTGGCGTTGACCATCGTTGTGATCCAGGTTGGCGACGCGTCGCCTGCCGACAACTTCGCCCGCATGCTCCTGCCTGTCCCGCTGCTCGCAACGCTCGGCGTGATGGAGTGGCAACTGCGTACCTTCCGGTCGCGTATCGCCAAGCTCACCAACTCGCTGGGCAGTGCTCGACAGTTCCCCAAGCTCGCGTGGCGTGAGTTCCTCCGTTCATGCGCCATCTGCGTGTCGGCGACCGTGTCGACCGCGCTGGCGGTCGTGATCGCAGTCCAGATCCACGGCGGCGGCCTCGCCGTGGGCGCTCTGTCCGTCGAGTGCGCCCTCGCCGCTGTGTTCTTCTCCGACCTGATCCTCGTGCTGCTCGACCGGCTCGACCTCGTCCTGCGCTCGTGGATCACCGGTGTCGTCCTCGGCGGCATCGCGTTGGTCGCGCTGCTCATCTCCACCAACAGCCCCACCGATCTCGTTGCCTTCTGGGCCGGCTGCGCTCTCGTCTCGGCCGTCCTGATCTCACTCCTGTTCCACGCTCGCGCGGTGGTGTCCATCGCGATGAACCACTGACCCTTCTTCCTCACCCCCAACCACGACTGAAAGCACCACATCGAAATGACTGCCAACACCATCGCCGTCACCGGCTCCGAGGGATTCATCGCATCCCACCTCGTCGAGGCTCTCGTGCAACGCGGTCACACCGTGCGCGCAATGGTCCAGTACAACTCGTTCTCGTCCGCAGGCTGGCTCGACAAGATGGCACCTGAGGTGCTCGAGCACGTCGACATCGTGATGGGCGACGTTCGCGATCACCGGTCGGTGATGGATCTCACCAACGGCGTCGACGCGGTGTGCCATCTGGCCGCACTGATCGCGATCCCCTACTCGTACCAGGCTCCCGAGTCGTATCTCGCCACGAACGCGGCGGGGACGTTGAACATCCTCGAGGCGGCCCGCACCCACGGCACGCCGCGTGTGATCCACACCTCGACCAGCGAGGTCTACGGAACGGCGCTCACGGTGCCGATCGCCGAGACGCACCCCCTGCAGGCCCAGTCGCCATACTCGGCGTCGAAGATCGCCGCCGACAAGTTCGCCGAGAGCTATCACCTGAGCTTCGACGTTCCCGTCGTCACCCTTCGGCCGTTCAACACCTACGGCCCGCGCCAGTCGGCTCGCGCCGTGATCCCCACCACGATCTCCCAAATCGCCGCCGGCAAGCGCGAGATCCAACTGGGCGCACTCGACCCGACACGCGACTTCAACTTCGTGCTCGACACGGTCAACGCCTTCCTCGCACTGCTCGACGCCGACAACTCGGTACTCGGCGGAACGTTCAACGCCGGCTCCGGTGGTGAGATCTCGATCGGCGATCTCGTCAAGTTGATCGCAGCCGTGATGGAGACAGAGGTCGAGGTCACCCTCGATCCCGCCCGCGTGCGACCGGCCGGTTCCGAAGTCATGCGGCTTGTCTGCGACTCGACCCTCCTTCAGGACGCCACGTCGTGGAAGCCCCAGTACACGCTGGAAGAAGGCCTCTCACAGACCGCCAACTGGTTCTGCAACCCGGTGAACCTCGCCTCGTATCACACCGACCGATACAACATCTAAGGAGCATCTGCCATGTATTCAGATCTCAACGGAACTCATCCAGATCGTCGCTCGTCCGCCTCGCCCGGCCGCAATGGCTCCTCGTCGGCAGCCGGCGTTCTCACCCTCGAACGGCCGGTGATGACACCGATCGTGGAGCACAAGACCAAAGTAGCCCGACACGCCGTGATCGTCGCCGGGGGCCAGGGCGTTCGCCTGCGGCCGTACACGACACTGATCCCCAAGCCACTCGTGCCGATCGGCGACAAGTACTCGATCCTCGAGATCGTGCTGATGCAACTCGCAGCACAGGGCTTCGAGCAGGTCACCTTGGCCATCGGCCATCTCGGCAACCTGATTCGCGCGTTCGTCGGAGATGGTTCGCAGTGGGGCATCGAAGTCTCGTACTTGCAGGAATCCTCGCCGTTGGGAACCATCGGCCCGGCCCTGATGGTGCTCGACGACTGCCCCGAGAACTTCCTCGTGATGAACGGCGACGTGCTCACCGACATCGACTACGGCGACCTGTTGGACACTCACATCGAGTCGAAGGCGCCGCTGACCATCGCAACCAACGAGCGCGAGACCCGTATCGACTTCGGCGTTCTGGATCTGTGCAACAACGCCGTCACCAGTTTCCGTGAGAAGCCGACCATGACATACGCCGTCAGCATGGGCGTGTACGCGGTGTCTCGCCAATCCCTGCTCCGCTACCCGGCGGGGCTGCCACTCGGCTTCGACGACCTCATCATCGATCTGCTCGAAGGAGGCGAGAACCCGGCCAGCTACCCGTTCTCGGGATACTGGCTCGACATCGGTCGGCCCGACGACTACGACAGGGCGAACCGCGAGTTCGAATCCGTCAAGTCGAGTCTGCTTCGACACCTCTGATGTCTCGACGATTACTCCTCCTCGGTGCCGGCGGCTTTCTCGGGCGGTCGATCGCCCACTTCGTCGCGGGCAACGGCGGAGTCGAGTTGGTGCTCAACCATCGAACCGAGCACCACGGCTCGGCCAGCGACGGCGTCTTCGAGTCGTACGCGCTCGACCTGCTCACTTGCCGAACCGGCGCCATCGGTGAGATGGTCGACCGTGTGGCTCCTGACGTCGTCGTCAACTGCGCCGGCCTGACCTTCGGACACCCCGACGAGCTCCGCGCCGCCAACGTCGGGCTGGTGATTCGTCTCATCGACGAGCTCGAAGGAAGAAAGGACGTGCACCTGGTGCAGATCGGTTCGGCGGCCGAGTACGGCATCCAAGGACACGACCGGCCGGTACCGGAATACGCGTTCGCCGCTCCCGGCAGCGCCTACGGGGTGACGAAGTTGGAGGCGACCGAGCGATTGATCGCTGCCTCAGCACAGGACCGGATATCGGTGACCGTTCTGCGCGTGTTCAACCCACTCGGCCGATTCTCGTCGCCGAACACGTTGGCCGGAAACGCTGCACTGCAAATCGATGCAGCACTACGTTCCGGGGCCAGGTCGATCAACCTCGGCGCGCTCGACTCGCGGCGCGACTACATCGACACCCGAGACGTTGCGCGCGCTGTACTGGCCGCGGCCTTCACCGTGCGCCACACCGGCTCGGTGCTCAACGTCGGCCGTGGCGAGGAGGTCGACAGCCGGCATCTCATCGAGACGTTGGCCGCCATTGCTCACTACGACGGTGAGATCGTCGAGACCCGCGACCGATCGATCAGGTCCGCGCAGGTGACGTCGTTGTACGCCGACATCAAGGCAATCAGAGAGCGCCTCGACTGGTCGGCCAAATACAGCATCGAGGATTCGCTCAGCGATCTGTGGAACCACACCACCCAGAGTCACGAGTTCGCAAGTGCTTGAAATGCGCCGTCGGCGACACGCTGTTCCCGCCTACTTCCACCCAAAGGAGCGAGTCGCCGATTGGGCGCGCTTGGGTACAGAAGATGTCGGCCTCGTCGTGGCCAACATATCCAATGGGCCGGGAATCGTCCGCGAGGAACGATGGGCAACGGCATTCGGGAAGGTGAGAGCGAGCGGCTGCGATGTCGTTGGCTACGTCGACACGGGCTACCTGGGGCTGACTGGGTTGCGCACGCAAGGGGGCTCGATCCTCCTCGCCGACTGGCTCGAGCAGATCCTGCGCGACATCGACGCGTGGTACCACCTGTACGGAGACCAGGTCACGGGGATCTTCCTCGACCAGGTCGCCGAGTCGGACGACGGGGCATCGCTGGCACCGGTCTTCCGGCGGTTGCGTGACGACATCCGCCGACTCGATGCCGACGCCGTGACCGTCTTGAACCCCGGCGTGGCGGTGCCGCGCGCATTCGCCGACGTTGCCGATGTGATCGTGACCTTCGAAGGGTCATATGACGACTACCTCGTCGAGGGGCCCGACGCATTGTTCCAGCCGTTGACGTGGCGGCCAGCCGCTCATCAGGCAATCTGGCACATGGTCCACCACACACCGGGTCCCGAGCGGGCTGCGGGCGTGATTGCTCTCAGCCGCGAGCGAGGAGCCGACCTGGTCTACGTGACCGACAACGGCGGCGAGAACCCGTACTCGGCGCTTCCCTCGAACGAGATCTGGAGTCCCTCCGGCTCGAGGCGGGGAGTCGTCCCTCGCTTCCGCAGCGGCGGCCGGCGCCGTGCTCCGCGCCTGCCGGGCCGCCCCGCGTCCTCGTGTTCGACGGCGACGCCTCCCGCACTGACGGCCGACAGCACGCTGATCAGCAACCCGACACTGTTGCGCCACCTGGACGTCGTCGAGGCGAGCGCCGACTTCATCGTTGCCTCGTCGTGCCCGCGAGTGTTCCTGGCGAGTGGCCGCGCCAATGTCGCGCGTTGGTGGACCGGGAGCTCGCCGCAGATCGCGGCGGATTGGATGATCGAGAGCAACCGGCTGTACGCATACACAGGGTCGGGGACCGACTGGGTTTGGACACCGTCGGGCCAGGTGACGTTCGAGGCATTCGGACGACAGGTGCGCTGGCGTGTCGACGCGGATCGGATCGGCCTCGGCCATCACGACGAGGCGGAGGTCGCGTTCCACGTGAGCGCACCGGGGTACCGCGAGTACTCCGACGTGGCCGGCAGGAGCACTGCCGATCGTTGAGCCCGGCGACCTGGACCTAGAGTTCGGCCTCTCACCTCGTTAACAACCGGAGGCACGCATGGCACTGACCACTCAGACGATGACCGACGAGCAACGCAAGTCGGTGGCCATCGAATACCTGAAGGCATTCGACAACGGCGGGGTCACCTCGACCGGTGGAAGCATCCTGGATCTGTTCGCCGACGACGCCCAGGTCTATTTCCCGAAGTGGGGCCTGGCCAATGGCACGGAGGAGATCGGCAAGCTGTTCGGCGACGTCGGCGCCACGCTGAAGGGCATCACCCATCACTTCTCCCACTTCAACTGGATCTTCTCCGGCAGCGACACCCTTGTCGCCGAGGGCACCAGCCACGGCGAGCACCAGGACGGTCCGTGGCGTGCCGGCGTTCCCGAATCCGGGGCCGGTCGATGGTGCGACGTGTTCGAGATCCGCGATTGGAAGATTCAGCGCGTCTTCATCTACCTCGATCCCGACTACGCCGGAAAAGACACCGCCCGATATCCCTGGCTGAGCTAGGTCCGCACCGGTCGGGCGCGCGGCGCGTCGTTTGTTCACACTCGCTGACGGGTACTGGTCTGGTTGCGGAGCTGAGCTCCAGCCGAACCAGGGAGGGCCAGCGTGCCACAGGAACCACATCTCGAACCGGGCGCCGTCGATCCGATCTACATCGCGCCCGCCACCACGCCGATCGATCCTGCGGCGTCGTACGAGCCGACGCGGGTCATCCCCCAGGTGCCGTACCAGGCGGCGGTTTCTCCGGCCGTCGTGCCCGTCGCTACGGGTCCCACGTACGTGGACGAGCGCCGGCAGGCGTGGCCGTACATCGTCGCCGTGCTCGCGCTGGTCGTGGGTGGCTTGATCGGTTTCCTGATCGGCGATGGTCGCCACCCCGACACCACGACCTCCACGTCCGCCACGCAGCCCCTCGGTTCGACGGTCGACTCCACCGCTCTCTCTGCCGCGGATCTGCAGAACCAGGTCGACCTCCTCACAGCTGCGCAGACGCAAGCGGCGAAAGACCTTGCGGACGCGCAAGCTGAGTTGACACAAGCGCAAGCGGAGCGCGACGCGCTCGCCGCACAGGTTGGTACCGCCGGCGGCGCGACCACCGGCCTGCAGGCCGATCTCGATGCGAGCAAGGCACGGGTCGCCCAGTTGGAGGCCGATCTCGCCACGGCGACCGCGCAACTGAACGCCGCCAACGCCTCGTTGACCCAGACTCAAGGGCAGCTGGACACGGCGAACTCGACGCTGACCGCATTGCATCCCACGCCGCTGGCCAACTACGTGAACGGTGCCATCTCCAAGGTTCGCGATGATGCCAAAGCCAACGGCTGGAAATTGGTCGAGGATCCGGACAGAACGTCGGCGGCGGCGATCGACACCGTCCTCGAACAGACCCCGGCGCCCAACACGACTGTGGTGGCCGGCTCGGTGATCATCGTGAGGTTCAAGAGCGTCTGACGCCGTCCACACAACGGATCACTTCCCCGATCGCCGATCAGGCCGGGTCGAAGGGACGGATGACCCTGGTCATGCCGATTCGGGCAGACGTACCGTGAGGGCGCGCGGAAGGAGAATGGGATGAAGGCGCTCGTTGTGTACGAATCGATGTTCGGGAACACCCGGCATGTCGCCGAGGCGATTGCCGAAGGAGTGAGATCGTCGGTCCCCACGGACCTCATGCTGGCGCGAGATGCCGGCGACGACGACCTCGCGGACGTGGGTCTGGTCGTGGTCGGCGGGCCGACGCACGCATGGGGGCTCAGCGGCGCGCGAAGCCGTGAAGGCGCCATCGCCGATGCTTCGAAGCATCCGGACCATCTCCTCGACACCAGGCCCCTGGGACCCGGTGTCCGCGAATGGCTGCATGATCTCGAGCGCCACCACGGCTGCTACGCCGCAGCGTTCGACACCCGGTTCGACAAGCCGACACTGCTCACCGGGTCTGCGGCACGCAAGATCCAACGCCGGCTGCACCGCGCCGGCCTCTCGACGCTGGCCGAGCCGCACAGCTTCGTGGTGACCGGCATGGCGGGTCCGCTGGCGCTCGGCGAGATCGAACGAGCGACGCAATGGGGCCAAGAGTTGGGTCGTACGTACGCCAAGATGACGGCAACCGGGGTGAAGCCCGCGAAGATTGCGGGATGACATTGGCCGAGCCGGGCATGCCCTCGGCATATCCAAGCCAGTGGGAGTCCGATGTGGTGCTGACCGACGGCGGCACAGCGCACATCCGCCCCATTCGTCCCGACGACGTCGAACAGTTGCGCGCCCTGCACGGGCGGCTGTCGCCGCAGTCGATCTACTTCCGGTTCTTCTCGCCGATCCCCAAGGTCCCCGAAGCCCAACTGCACCGTCTGGCCGAGGTCGACTACCGCGAACGCTTCGCGCTGGTCGCCGAGCTCGACGGGCAGGTCGTCGCTGTCGTGCGCTACGACAGCAGCAAGAGTGAACCGACGGCCGCCGAGGTCGCGTTCGTGGTCGAGGACGACCACCAGCGGCGCGGCTTGGCGACCGTGATGCTCGAACACCTCGCCGCCGTCGCCCGGAGCAACGGAATCGAGCGCTTCGACGCCGAGACACTGCCCGACAACCGGGCGATGATGGACGTCTTCCGACATGCCGGTTTCGACGTCACCAGCCACTTCGATGCCGGTGTCATCGACGTCAGCTTCCCACTAGCGCCGTCCGGCGTGCTCGACGAGCACATCGAGGAACGCGAGCGGCGAGCTGTCGTCGCCTCGATCAACCGCATCCTGCGCCCCAGCTCGATCGCCGTCGTCGGCGCCAGTCGTACTCCGGGCACCATCGGGTACGAGCTGGTGCACAACCTCGTGCGCAGCGGGTTCACCGGCGCGGTGCTGCCCGTCAACCCTCACGGCGAGTCGATCAGCGGCATCCACTCCTATGCAAGCGTCGGCGACACACCGACCCCTCCCGACATGGCAATCATCGCCGTACCCGCCGGCGCCGTTGCCGAGGTGATCGCCGAGTGTGGCGCCGCCCACGTGGGTGGGGTCGTGATCATCAGCGCGGGTTTTGCCGAGCTCGGCGCCGATGGGCGCGCCGTCGAAGCCACGATCGTCACGACCGCTCGGCGATACGGGATGCGCGTCATCGGGCCGAACTGCATGGGCCTGGCCAACACCGACCCATCGGTCCGGATGAACGCCACGTTCGCGCCCGTCGACCCGATCGCCGGGAACGTCGCGTTCATGACTCAATCGGGCGCGCTCGGCATCTCGTTGATCGACGAGAGCGCTCGGCGCGGGATCGGCATCTCCAGCTTCGTTTCGGTCGGCAACAAAGCAGACATCTCCGGCAACGACCTGTTGCAGTACTGGGAGGGCGACGAATCGACGACCGTGATCGCGTTGTACCTCGAGTCGTTCGGGAACCCTCGCAAGTTCGTCCGGATCGCCTCGCGCGTCGCCAGATCGAAGCCCATCGTCGCGGTCAAGTCCGGCCGCAGCCCGGCGGGCGTGCGCGGCGCCCGGTCGCAACCAGCGGCGCTCGCCACCTCCGACGACGTCGCCGAGATGGTGCTGTCACGCGCCGGCGTGACACGAGTGGAGACGCTGGAGGAGCTGTTCGACACGACGCAGGCGTTCTCCAGCCAACCGGCGCCGCTGGGGCGTCGCCTGGCGATCGTCGGCAATGCAGTGGGCCCGGCCATCCTGGCGGCCGACGCGGCGGACGCGCACGGTCTGGTGGTGCCGCCGCTCAGCGAGGCGACCCAGGCCCGGCTGGCCGGCTTCCTCCCGCCGACCGCGGCCACCGGCAATCCGGTCGACATCGTCGCCGCCGACTCGCCGGCGGCGTTCGAGCTGGCCCTGTGCGCTGTGCTCGACGACCCGGAGATCGACGCCGTGCTGGCCATCTACGTCCCACCGCTGCCCGATCGCGATCGGTCGATGGTCGATGCCATCGCCAAAGCTGCAGCGAGCCGGCCTGACAAGACGATGCTGGCCACCGTGCTGGCCGGCAACGAGACCGTCGAGCTCGACGGGGTCAAGGTGCCGACCTATCGGTTCCCCGAATCCGCGGTTCGAGCGCTTGCGCACATGGCCCGTCGCAGCGAGTGGCTGCGCACCAACGACACGACCGTGCCCGAGCCACTGATCGACGCGAGCGAAGCCCGGGCGATCGCGTGCGACTTCCTGCGGCGCACACCCGAGGGCGGCTGGCTCGATCTTGCCTCGGCGGCCGCACTGGCAGCCGCCGCTGGTGTGCCGGTGGTGGAGACCGCGATCGTCGACGACGTCGATGCGGCGGCGGCCGCCGCGACCCGACTGGGCTTTCCGGTGGCCTTGAAAGGTGTCGGAGACTCGATCCTCCACAAGACCGAGGCCGGCGCGGTCAAGCTCGGTCTCCCCGACGAGCAAGCGGTCGTCGCGGCCGGCTCTGCAATGCGGGCGCTGCTCGGGGCGCAGCTCGAAGGCTTCGCCGTGCAGACGATGGCACCGGCAGGGATCGAGCTGCTGGCAGGCATTGCCACCGACTCTGCGTTCGGGCCGCTCGTGATCTTCGGCGCGGGCGGGACCGCGTCAGAACTGCTCGACGATCGCGTCGTGCGCCCCGCGCCGTTGAGCGCAGGCGATCCCGCACGGATGATCGGCGGTTTGCGGATCTCCCCGCTGCTCCACGGCTACCGTGGCACTCCGGTGATCGATCACGCCCCACTCGAAGCACTGCTGCTGCGTCTCGGCCAGCTGGCCGATGCCGTGCCGGAGATCGTCGCGATCGACCTCAACCCGATCATCGCCACGCATGATGGGTTCAAGGTCGTCGATCTGCGGGTTCGGGCCATGCCCACGGTGTCTCACCCGGAGCTCTCGGTACGGAGGTTGCGATGAACGCACTGGCCCATTCGACGACCGACTCGATCATCGTGGGTGTCGACACGTCGCCCGAATCGATCGCCGCACTTCGGTGGGCGGCCCGGCTCGCCACGCAGCAGGGCCTCCCCCTCGTTGCGGTGCACGCCGAGGGCCTCCTCGAGGAGGGATCGTACGTTCCGCACGTCAACGTGACCGAGCTGGTCAGCGAGACCCTTTCCGGGTTGGACCCGTCGCTGACGGTCACATCGCTGATCGAGCCGGGGCCGCCGACCGACACGTTGTTGCGAGTGGCACGTCGCAGTGGGGGCGGGCCACATCGTCGTCGGCCACCGCGGAGTCGGCGACACGGGCGCCGACATCGGTTCGACCGCGCTCGCGCTGGTCAGCCGGTCGAGCATCCCGGTCACCGTCGTACGAAACGACCAGCCGGAACGTTGATCTCGAGCCCGGCTTTCGGGATCAGGTCCGCGCCCCCAACGGGAGACTTCGCGCTCCTCGAGACGAGCCCGCAGGAACTTCAACACCTTGATGTGCTTCTTCGTATCTGCGATCACCAGATCGACCAACATCCCCCACAGGGTCGACGTGCGCACGTCGCGGATCTCATGGCGCAACCTGCGGGTCTCGACGAGATCGGCCTCCTCGAACGTCAACAGCCTCTCGACCATCTCGATCGTCTCGGGCGGAACCGGACGGAAGTCGACGTGCGGGATACCGTCGGGAGCGTCGCGCAGCTCGGCCAGCGCCTTGATCGTCTCGATCCACTCCTCGAACAACCGGTGATGCCGAGCCTCGTCCTCGCCGATCAGCTCGGCAACGAAGCGGACGTAGGGATGCTCGTCGTTGGCCAACGCCTCGTAGAGGTCGATGACTTCCTTCTCGGACTCGACGTGGGCGTTGAGGTGATCGATCAGGGCGCGGTCGCATTCGCTGAGATCATGTGGAACTCGGCTAGAGGTCATTCCCGAAGTGTCGACGATTGCCGAAGGAGCCGACAGAGCCCTTCGAGGTACCTCGCCCGGGTACTTCGACCCTGTCTCGCGGGGTCCCGGTGCGGCAGGATCTTCCAATGAGCGACGTGAGCGCAGCGGGCCTGGCCCGCCAGGCGAGCAGGGCTCTGGCTTGCCTCGACCTGACGAGCCTGAACCTCGACGACACACCGGAGCGCATCGATGCGCTCTGTGATCGCGCCCTGTCTCCTGCCCCCGGTATCGAGGTCCATCCCGCTGCTGTCTGCATCTACCCACGATTCGTGGCCCAGGCCAGCGCCCGCGTTCGGGCGAGTGGCATCGCCGTGGCCGCCGTCGCCAACTTCCCGCTGGGCACCGCCCCACTCGGCGAGGTGGTCGACGAGGTCGAACAGGCCCTGGCCGACGGGGCCGACGAGATCGACGTCGTCTTCGCCTTCCGCGCCTTTCTGGACGGCGACCCGGACGCTGGAGCCACGCTGGTGGCCGCAGTGAGTGCCGCGTGTCGCAGCCAGGCGCGCCCGGCCAAGCTGAAGGTGATCCTCGAAACGGGCGTGCTGCACGACGTTGCGACGATCAAGGCCGCGGCCGCCGTCGCCGTGGCGAACGGGGCCGACTTCTTGAAGACCTCCACCGGCAAGCTCGAGCCGGCGGCGACGCCCGAGGCAGCCCGAGCACTGCTGGAAGTGATCGACGAGGCCCAGCGCAACGGCCAACCGATCGGCTTGAAGGTCGCCGGCGGAGTGAAGAGTGTCGCCGAAGCCGCCGGCTACCTGGAGATGGCCGATCGACACCTTCGACCGAACGGCGCCGAGCCGGCCAACTTCCGGTTCGGGGCCAGCGGATTGCTCAACGACATCGTGCGAGTGCTCGGCGGCGTCCACGAAGCTCAACTGTCATCGGAGTACTGATGGGTTCCGACCAACCCGTGTTCTTGCCGCAGGAGGTCATCCGCGCCAAGCGCGACGGCTGGCGGCTGACCGATGCCGAGATCACCCGGTTCGTCGCCGGGCTCACCGACGGGAGCGTGGGGGACGGCCAGGCTGCTGCCCTGGCCATGGCCATCTACTTCCAAGGGATGGATACCGCCGAGCGTGTCGCCCTCACCACGGCCATGTCTCGATCCGGCTCCACCATGACGTGGGACCGTGCCGACCTGCACGGGCCGGTGGTCGACAAGCACTCGACCGGTGGGGTCGGCGACAAGGTCAGCCTGATGCTCGCACCCTTGGTCGCTGCGTGCGGAGCTCATGTCCCGATGATCTCCGGGCGAGGGCTGGGGCACACCGGCGGAACGTTCGACAAGCTCGAGAGCATCCCCGGATATGCCACACGGCCGGACAACGACCTGTTCCACAAGGTCGTCGCCGAGGTCGGTTGCGCGATCATCGGTCAAACCACCGACCTGGCGCCCGCCGATGGCCGGCTCTACGCCATCCGCGACGTCACCGCGACCGTGGAGTCGATCCCGCTGATCACGGCGTCGATCCTGGCAAAGAAGTTGGCCGCCGGCCTCGATGGCCTGGTGATGGACGTCAAGTTCGGAAACGGCGCCTTCATGTCCGAGCTCAGCGAGGCCGAGGAGTTGGCCCGCAGCATCGTCGACGTGGCCGGCGATGCCGGGCTGAAGACGACCGCACTGCTCACCGACATGAACCAGGTGTTGGGGCGCACGGCCGGCAACGCGCTCGAGGTGCGCGAGACGATCGACTGGCTGACCGGGGCCAGCGATGAGCCCCGCCTGACCGAGGTGGTGCTGGCCCTCGGGGCCGAGATGCTGCTGCTCGTCGGGCTCGCCGCCGACCTCGGCGCGGCGACCGCGATGTTGGTTGCAGCACGATCGGAGGGTCACGCCGCCGAGCGCTTCCAGCGAATGGTGGCTGCCCTCGGCGGCCCCAACGACCTGATGGAACGTCCCGACGAGTATCTACCCGACGCTGCGGTCACGAAGCAGGTGGTGCCGGCTCGCAGCGGCTACGTGCAGGCGATCGACACGCGCGCCGTTGGCCTGGCTGTCGTCGCGCTCGGCGGCGGGCGCATGCGGGTCAACGACCCGATCGACCACGCCGTCGGCCTCGGCGAAGTAGCGGGGGTGGGCGAATTCGTCGACCACGAACGACCGCTCGCCATCGTGCACGCCCGAACCGAATCGGAAGCGTCGATCGCCGCCGACGCGGTCCGGGCAGCCTGTTCGATCGATGATTCACAGCCGGTCGTCGGCCCGGTCGTCGCCACTCGGATCACGGCGTGACGTGAACCGGCTCGAGTTCTACGACCGCCAGTCGGCAGGCGTGGTACTCGGCATCCAACTCGCCAAGGTCAACCTCGTCAGACCCGTCGTGCTGGCACTGCCACGCGGTGGCGTGCCAGTGGCCGCGAAGGTTGCCGAAGCCCTCCACCGCGCCGCTCGACGTGATCGTTGTGCGCAAGCTGGGCGTGCCAACTCGGCCGGAGTTGGCGATGGGGGCCATCGGAGAGGACCAGGTCGTGGTGCTGAACCACGACGTGCTGCGCCGTGCTCATGTGAGCAGCGACGAGTTGCAAGAGGTCGAGGCCCGAGAACGGGCGGAGCTCAGCCGGAGGATCCAGTGGCTACGCACCGTGCGGCCACGCGAGTCACTCGTGGGGCGCTCGGCGATCATCGTCGACGACGGGATCGCCACCGGGGCGACGACCCGCGCCGCCATCCGCGTCGCACCGCCCAGGGAGCGGGCGACGTCACGGTGGCGGCACCAGTCGCACCGCCCGACGTCGTCGAGATGCTCAACGACCTCGCTGACCGCGTCGTGTGTCTTGCCCAACCCGACCCGTTCTGGGCAGTCGGCAGCTGGTACCGCCACTTCGAGGCAGTCACCGACGACGAGGTCGTGAAAGTGGTCAGCGCCGCATACACCGGCGCGGACCTTGCGTCCGCGCACCAAAATCCATATCGGTGACCTTCTCGGGACATTCGACCGTGGGACAGCATTACCTCGCCCCCGAAACTGAGACGGTGAACACCAAGCGTCTGGAGCCACCCGATGCAGCGGGCGAGGTCGGCGGCCCGTCGACCGATGCATTCCTGTCGATGGTGCTCGATCGGACGACCGACGGCATCATGCTCGCCGACAGCCGAGGGGTGATCGTGTACGCCAACCAGCCGTTGCTCCAAATGTTCGGATACGACACCGCGTTGCTCGGTCAACCCATCGAGATCCTCCTGCCGGAGTACCTGCGCAAGCAGCACCGCCATCAGGTCGAAGGATTCGTCGCCGCCCCGCGGCCGCGCCCGATGGGTCGCGACGACCTCGATCTCGAAGGTCGCCGGGCCGACGGCTCGCGGTTCTCGATCGATGTGCAGTTGAACCCGATGCCCGAATCGACGCTCGTCGTCGCCACGATCCGAGACATGACGGCCCAGCGACAGGCGTCGGTCGACCAGGCGATCGCCACGATCGACCTCAACCACGCCAGGAGTCAGGCCGCGCGGCTCGGGATCGCACTCGATCTGGTGATCCAACGGCTCTTCGCACTCGGACTCTCGATCACAGCCAGCGCTTCCGACGAGCGGATGCTCTCCGAGCGGCTGACGACCGCCCTCCACGGCATCGACGAGATCATCGACACCATCCAGGAGACTCGCCAGACTGTTGGTCCCTGAGCAGCAGGACATCCGGCCCGTGAGTGCCGACGGCAGACGAAGTTCTCTGAAGTCATGATCACCGCCACCGGAGTCAACTTCAACACCCTTCGCGAGCTGGCCGGATGGGAAGCGCCCGTCCTGCTCAGCGTGTTCGTGCCCGTGGATTTCTCGCAACCGCACGGCGCCGAGTCCGTGACGAAAGCCCTGCGCCTAGCGGCGAAAGAGGCCACCACGAAGCTGACGAACGAATACGCCGTCAGCTCGGACGACACCGCCGCGTTCGTGGCCCCACTGCTGGATGAGATGCTGGTCGACCTCCTGCCACGCGCCACACGAGGCGTGGCGATCTTCGTGTCACCCGAGCGCGTGGTGCAACTGGTCCTCCCGGTCGAGGTGGGTCCCGCTGTCGAAGTCGGTGATCGCGCCGACCTCCTCCGGCTGTTGCCGGCGGCCATCGACGACCAGGTGTACTTCGCGCTGACGATCGGCAAGAAAGGCGCCCAGCTCTTTCGAGGGAGCCGATTCGAGTTCCACCCCGTTGCCGTTCCCGAGATGCCGGGTTCGATCGACGACGCGCTGTGGTACATCCGCCGCGAATCGGTCATGAGCCGCAATGGCACGGGTTCGCTGCACGGGGCAGGTGGTGGGGAGGACCTGCACAAGGACGATGTGCGTCAGTACATCCACCTCATCGACAAGGCGATCACTCCGGTGCTCCACGGTGCCGGAGCGCCGCTGGTCGTGGTCGGCGTCGAGTACGAAGCGGCGATGTTCATCAACCAGTCCCACTACCGCAACACAGCCGACGTCGCCATCGCCGGTAGCCCCGACTCGATGTCGGCCGACGAGTTGCACCGGCGCTCGTGGGAGTTCGTCCAATCGCTGCCGCCGGCCGGCGCGGGCGCTCTCGACCGACTGCGCGAGCTGGTCGGAACCGGCAAGACAGCGACTGATCCCTACGAGGTCGTCGCCGCCGGTCGCACCGGCTCGGTCGGTGAACTGCTGGTGGCCCGATCCGAGACGCAGATCGGTGAGACCTCGCCGGCAGCGGCTGCAGAAAGGACGGCCGTCGTGGCCGCGGTGAACGACTCGCTCCTGCATCGGGCCCGCATCCACCTGGTTGGCGACGAGACACTCCCCGCCGGAGTGCGGTTTGCAGCGGTGTTGCGGTACTGACAAGGGCGCCCCGGCAGTGTGGGCGTTCATGTCCGCAGGACCTTGGTCCTTGGTAACTAGTCCGATTTGTGCTCCCATAGGGGAATGGACGAAATTTCCCAGAAGGTGACCGTGTTCCTCCTCGACGATCACGAGCTGGTTCGCGAAGGTGTTCGACAGCTGTTGGAGGCCGACGGCACGATCGAGGTCGTGGGCGAAGCCGGCACGTGTGCTGATGCTGTGGCCAGAATCCGAGCCACCAGACCACAGGTCGCGGTGCTCGATGTGCAGCTTCCCGACGGAAGCGGTGTCGAGGTCTGCCGCGATGTGCGCAGCGTCCGTCCCGATCTCGTGTGCCTGATGTTGACGTCGTTCTCCGACGAAGAAGCACTGTTCCAATCGGTGATGGCGGGCGCCGCGGGCTACGTCCTCAAGCAGATCCGCGGCAACGATCTCGTCTCTGCCGTTCACAGAGTGGCGCGTGGTGAATCGTTGATCGACCCTGCAGTCACCGGGCAGCTGCTCGAGCGGCTCCGCAACCCACACCAGGACCAGGACCCGAGGTTGGCAGCACTGACCGATCTCGAGCGAACGATCCTCGACTACGTGGCCGAGGGCCTCACCAACCGCCAGATCGCCAACAAGGTGAACCGCGCCGAGAAGACCGTCAAGAACTACATGTCGTCGATCCTGATGAAGCTGGGCATGACCCGCCGCACCGAAGCCGCCGTGTTCGCCGTCAGGGCCAAGACCGAGCACTGACCGGCGTCGTCACCCCTCGGTGCTCGACCGCGGCACGGTCCAGCGCACCTCGGTGCCCCGAGGATCAGCCTCGGCGAACGTTGCCTCGCCACCGAACCGCGACGCCCGCTCGCGAATGTTGCGCAGACCGAGCCCGCCGCTGTTCTGCTGCTGGTTGGCGGCAATCCCAACGCCGTCGTCGGAGATGACCAGCGTGACCATCTCGGCGCCGACATCGAGCGACACGTCGGTCCGGCTCGCCTCGGCATGCTTGGCAACGTTCATCAGGGCCTCGCGCAACACCGTCAACAGCTCGGAGCGGAGCTCGTTCGGGACGTTGCCAAGCATGCCGCTGAGCCGCAACGTCGGCCGGTGACCAAGCAGCCGGGACGCCTCGTTGATGCTGGCGCTCAACGCGACGGCCAATCCACTGTCGAGTTGCGACGGGCGTTGCAACGTGAAGATCACCCCGCGGATCTCGCGGATGGCCTCGTCGATCTCGTCGACCACAGCCGACACCCGGTCGGTGGTATCGGGCCGACCGGTCGATGCCTGCAGGTGCAGCCCGGCAGCGAACAGGCGCTGGATCACGCTGTCGTGCAACTCGCGGGCGATGCGATCGCGGTCGTCGAGTACATCGAGGCGGGCCTTGGCCTGCAGCAGTTGTGCTGAGGTCTCGACTCGTTCGGTCACGTCACGCACCGTGGCGACCGTCGCTGAGACCTCGCCGCTGAGCGGGCTGAGGGCAATCTCCACCGGCACCTCGCTGCCGGATCGCGGTGCAATGCGGACAGCAACAGCCCACCGCCCATCGGCCGCGGCCTCGGGGCTCGGTGTAGGTCGCACGGTCGGTCCGATGCCTCGGATGCAACCGCTCGGGGACCAGCACCTCGATCGGCTCGCCGATCAATTCGGCGGGGGGCCACCCGAGGATGTCGAAGCTGTGCGCGTTGGCATACAGGATCACGCCGTTGTTCGCGACGACGACGACCATCTCCGGAATGCTCTCGAACAGCGCCCAAGGATTCATCGACACGTTGTCCACAGCGCCAGTTTTACATGTTTGGAGCCGTAGCCGGCTGTGTGTGATGGGAACCCGTCTAGAACCTGGGCTGATGGCGCGCTTCGTCACGGTGGCCGGGTGTACGAACCACCGCCACAGGGCACAGCGTCCGGTGCAGCGTCGCCCGGCTGACCGAACCGAGCAGCAGCGACCGCAACCCGCCGCGACCACGGGACCCGACGACGATCAGATCGGCGTCACGCGCTCTCAGTCAGCAGCGCTGCGGCCGGCGCGCACTTCGCAGAGCTTCGGCCTGATGTCCACCGACCCATCGGTCAACCTCGAACCCAACGATTCCAGGCTCGTTCGCAGCTCGTTGACGGCCGCCGTCTCCATGGGTTTGCGGATCTCGCGGGACGAGGAGCCTGACACGTCGTAGGGATACTCCCATGCGTGCACCACGGTGAGCGCGGCACTGCTCGCCAGTGCCTCGACGTAGGCCCATTCGAGCGCGGCCAACGACTCGGGCGAGCCGTCGACGCCCACCACGATGTTCTTCATCGTCTCGCCTGACGGGGGTCCTGCAGGAACGACGATGACCGGCACGTGGGCGCGATGTGTGAGCTCGGCCGCGACCGAACCGATCACCCCGTTCAGCAAGTCCGGTCCGGCCTGTCGACCCGACGACGATCTCATCGTCCGCCGCCGCAGATTCTGCGATGCCGACGACTGCGGAGGACAGCAGAGTGATCCCCTCCACCACGATGTGCGAGTCGATGGCGGCGGCGGCATCCATAGCCCTGCGAACATCGGCCTCGGCTTCTTCCTTCAACACGTCGATGTCGACGGAGCTCGGGTAAACGGCGCCATCGAGACCGCCGTACGTCGGCGCGGTGTAACAGGCGATGACTCGGATGCCCATGTCGCGGCGGCGAGCTTCGTATGCAGCCCACCGCAGTGCTTCGAACGACGAATCGGATCCGTCGATTCCAACAATGATCTTCGTGGGCATATCGCGATTGTCAGCCCGAACGCAGTGGCGCGACAGGGGAGAAGGTCCTCGTGCTGTTCGCTGTGGTCCTGCTCACGTCGAGGCGATGTCGATCACCAGCCTCGGTGGGTCGTCGAGGGTGGTGACCTCGAAAGGCCGCTGCTGATCGACCCCGATGGCCCAGGTGGTGACGCTCTCGTAGTTGCCGAGCATCACGAGCTCTTTGATGTGCGTCACGTCGGTCGGGGTGATGCGGGTCGGGCCGTTGTAGCCGTTGCCCTCCATGTTGGTCATCCACGATTCGACGGTCACGACGATGAACGCCGCGCCGGCGACATCAACCGGCTCGCCTCGGGGATCGTCGGTCAGCGGGGCGGCCTCGTAACGCACATGCCAGCCCGGGAAGGTGCCGGTGCCCTGGAGCTCGAGCACGAATCGGTCGCTGCAGGCACGAGTGCCGGTTCGAACGTCGGCTCCGACCAGGCCGGACAGGCGCCCGGGAAAGCCTTCCGAGGTGACGTCGGTCTGGGTCAACGCGGGGCACACGGTGGTTGTGGCCACGACCGTTGTCGACGGCTTGGTTGCCGGTGTGCTCGTCGACGTCGTCGTTGTCGTCGGCGGCCCGGCTGTGGTGACCGGAGCCGTCGTGACCGTGGCCGGTGCCGAACCAGCGGCGGTCGTCGCGCTCGACGATGCGGTGTCGCCACATCCTCCGGTGATGATGGCGAGCACGCCGGCTACGGACATCGCGGCCCACCGCCTCGCGTGCCGTGCTGGTCGACGAATGGTCATGTGCAGATGATGCCTCCTGACGAGGTGATCTGAAAGGGGCCGAAGACCGGAGATTTACCGACCGATCCGCATCTTCATCCACGAAGCAGAGTTGTGGAAGTTGGCGACAGCGCTTCCCGGGGCGCAGATCGTGTCGCACGCCTCGGCGATCTCTGCGCTGATCGTCATCTCCATCACCGGCAGCAGATGCTCCAACTGGTCCACGGTGCGCGGGCCGATGAGCGGAGCGATGACCGCCGGCTGGTGCATCAGCCACGCAATCGCCAGCCGTGCGGCATCGAGACCCGAGTCGCGCGCCAGCCGCACGAATTGGTTGCCGGCCTCTACGGCTCCCTGGCTGACGCGGTCGGCGTAGATCCCGCCGCGCATGCTGGCCCGTGAACCCTCCGGACGGATGTTGTCGTCGGCGTATCGCCCGGCCAGCACGCCCATCGCCAGCGGCGACCACGGCAGCAGACCGAGCCCGTACTTCAGGGCCATCGGCACCAGCTCGTTCTCGACTCGCCGATCCAGCAGGTTGTACGGCGGCTGATCGGTCACGAACGGCACCAGACCCACGCAACTCGGCCACCAGCACACCCTCCAACACCTTCCAGGCAGGCGCGGTCGAACTGCCGACGTAACAGACCTTGCCCTGATGGACGAGGTCGGTGAGGGCGCCCAGCGTCTCGTCGATCGGCACGTCGAAGTCGGGTCGGTGCAACTGGTACAGGTCGATGCGGTCGGTCTGCAGGCGGCGCAACGACTGTTCGCAGGCCCGCATGATGTGCAGCCGCGAGTTGCCACGATCGTTGGGTCCCGTCCCGGTCGGGTAGTGCACCTTGGTGGCAATCAGCGCTTCGTCGCGCCGCCCGCTCTCGGCCAGGACCCGACCGATGACCCGCTCGGCCTCGCCGGCGCCGTAGCTGTTGGAGGTGTCGATCAGATTGATGCCGGCATCGAGAGCGCGGATGATCATGCGGCTCGACTCGTCCTCGGGCGTCGGGTTCAAGATGTTGTCGGTGCCGAGTGCGAGGGGCGCCACCATCGCCCCCGTGTGACCGAGCCGTCGATACTCCACCATCACCTCGCTCCGTATCCGGCGTCGACACTGACCAGCGCGCCGGTCATGTAGCTGGCCTCATCCGACGCCAGGAAGCACACGACGCGGGCGATCTCGTCCGGCTCGGCAAGCCGCCCCATCGGGACGGTCGCCGCGATCTGGGCGAGCAGTTGGCTGGTGACGGCCTCGGCCCGTTCGGATTGCAGCATGGGAGTGTTGACCTCGCCGGGGCAGACCGCGTTGACCCGGATCCCATCGCCGGCGTGATCCATCGCCAGCGCACGGGTGAGGTTGTGCACTGCGCCTTTCGACGCGCAGTACGCAGCAACACCCGCGGAACCGAGATCGCCCCAGATCGACCCGAAGTTGACGATCGCACCGCGACCCTGTGGCTTCATCACTCGAAGGGCTGCTCGACACATGTAGAACGTGCCGCTGACGTTGACACCCATGATCCGCGTCCACTGCTCGTCGGTGGTGTGCTCGCCGCTGGCCCGCACGATCACGCCGGCCGCGTTCACCAGCACATCGAGCCGTCGACGGTGGCTCATGGTGGCGGCGACCACGCCATCGCAGAACCCCGAGTCGCTGACGTCGCCCACGATCGAGGTGCCGCCGATCGCCGCCGCAACGGAAACGGCCAGCTCAGCTTGTCGATCGACGATCACGACGTGGGCGCCTGCCGCGGCCAGACGCCGAGCCGTCGCCGCCCCCATCCCCGATGCACCACCGGTCACGATCGCAACACGCTCCGCAAAGTCCATGAACACAATCTTGACTCATGCCGCTCGCACCCGCGCCGATACCTCATTCATGTGGCGGCGGATAGGCGGAGCATTCTTGGCATTGGCGTGTGCGGGCGCCGGTCGCGCTGACCGACGAAGGCCCGACGGCCTTGGCCGTCCGCGGGCCGAACGTGGTCATCAATGAACTGATGGTCAACCCGCAGCGCGTGTACGACTCGCGCGGAGAGTGGATCGAGCTGTTCAACGCCGGCGACGAGGAAGCCAATCTGCTCGGTTGGACGCTGTCCGATGATGTGCACGACCGAGTGGTGCTGCCTTCGATCGACATCGCGCCCGGGCAGTATCTGGTACTTGGCCCGCGACGCGGACACGTTCGCCAACGGTGGCGCCTCGCCGCGATTCGTCTACGGCAACTCGATCGTGCTCAACGAGAAGAACGACCGGCTGATCCTGCGCGATGCGGAGTGCGACCGAGCGGGACCGTGTCGACTGGAGCACCGGCTTCACGGTGCCGGAAGGCGCCAGCATGTCGTTGTCGGACCCCAACGTCGACAACAACATCGGCGCCAACTGGTGCGCCGCGGTGTCGGTCATGCGCCGCGGCGACCTCGGCAGCCCCGGCGCCCCGAACCGCTGCACTCCGTCGACCACAGCACCTGGTGATCACCGAGATCATGCAGAACCCGAGGCTGACGGCCGACGATCGCGGCGAGTACTTCGAGGTCTACAACCCCGACGATCAGCCGGTCGACATGAACGGGCTTCACGGTCAAGGACGACGACTACGACAGCTTCACGGTGACGAGCTCGGTCGTCGTTGCCGCCAAGGGCTACGCAGTCTTCGCCAGCAAGCCGACCGGGAACGGCGGCTTGAAGCCCGACTACTCGTACGGCAGCGGCATGGTCCTGCAGAACGACACCGATGAACTGGTGATCGCCGACCGCGACCTCGTGCAGATCGACCGCGTGCGCTGGGACAACGGCAAGACCTTCCCCGACCCCGACGGCGCGTCGATGTCACTCAGCGACCCCAGCCTCGACAACAGCGTCGGTGCAAACTGGTGCGAATCGACCGTGCCATGGGCGGCCGGCGACCGCGGCAGCCCAGGAGCCGCATCGTGGTGTCTCGCCCCCGATCAGCAACCCATCGTGATCACCGAGGTGATGTTCGATCCCGAGGCATCGTCGACCGAACGCAACGGCGAGTGGTTCGAAGTTGCCAACCTCGGCACTGCACCGGTCGACATGTCGGGGTGGACGATCGTCGGCGGCGATCTCAAGACGCACGTCATCACCGGGCTGACCGTCGTGGCGCCGGCGCACACGCGGTGCTGGCCGCCAACGGTGACCGCGCACTCAATGGCGGCGTCAACGCCACCTACGTGTACGGCACCGGCGTCCCGCTGTACAACGCCAAGGGTCGTGTCATCCTCAAGTCAGGGACGGGTGCCATCGTCGACCGTGTCGAGTGGAGCGCGGCGGCCGGCTTCCCGATCCCCGTCGGCCGGTCGATCAGCCTCGGTCTCCCTACGTCCGACAACGCACTCGGCGCCAACTGGTGCGAATCAACGGTGGCATTCGGCGCCGGCGACCTCGGGACGCCCGGTGAGGACAACTCCTGCGAAGGGCCGCCGGGGCCACCCGCGGTCGTGATCAGCGAAGTGATGCGCAACCCCGCTGTCGTCAGCGACAGCAACGGCGAGTGGTTCGAGGTGCACAACACCACATCGGCTCCGGTGGACATGGCTGGGTGGACGCTGACCGACGGCGCTTCCGATCACCATGTGATCAAGGGATCGCTCGTGGTACCCGCAGACGGGTACCTGGTGCTGGGTCGCGACACCGACATCGAGCGCAACGGTGGCGCGCCGGTGGCGTACTCGTACGGGAATGCCTTCGTGCTCAGCAACGGCAACGACGCCATCATCGTCAGCGATCAATACGGTCAGCGCGTCGACGAGATGCACTGGACGTCGACCGACGATCCACGGCCCAATGGTGCATCGATCGCACTGCTCGACGGACGCTGGTGCGAGAGTGGACCACAGTTCGGTGAAGGCGATCGTGGTACTCCCGGCGCAGCGAACGACTGCACGCAGCGGCCGCACCCCGACGTCGTCATCAACGAAGTGCACATCGACCCCGCAGCGCTCAGCGACACGGTTGCCGAGTGGTTCGAGCTGTACAACGCCGGCACGGAGGTCGTCGACCTCAACGGCTGGGTGCTGCGCGACGACGACTACGACTCGTTCAAGATCAACGCCGACCATCCGTTGCTGGTGGCCCCCGGCGCCACCTTCGTGCTCGGGCGCGACACGGCAGCGCTCAACGGGGGAGCACCGGTCGACTACGTGTACGGCTCGAGGTTCCCGTTGGTGGAGAACGCCGACGAGATCAACCTCTACGACGCTGCACTCGTGCCGGTCGACCGGGTTGCGTGGACCCCGGATCGCCAGCTCCCGTACGCCGTCGGCGCCTCGGCCGCGCTTCGTTCGGCCGGGCTCGACAACTCGGTGCCGGCCAACTGGTGCACGTCGGTGACGACGTACGGCTCGCTCGGCGAGCGGGGCACGCCAGGCGCGGCCAACGTGTGCGAGATCGTCGACCCGACCGAGGCGACGACCACCACCACCACCAGCGCGGCGACGACCTCGACGACGACCACGAGCACCGAACCGGCGACAACCACGCCGACCACCACGTCCACGCTGCCGACGACGACCGCATCGACCACCACAACGACCACCACCACGACCACGGTTGCGACACCGACGTTGTCGGGCCCCACCATCTTGTCGCTGTTCGGCGGATCCCAGGGCGACGGACTGCAGATGTCGGGCAGCAAGATCAAAATCACGGGCGACGTACGCAGCAATGGCGACGTGATGATCTCTGGCAGCTCGATCGCGGTGTCGGGCACGATCTCGTACGGCGGCACGGGCAACATCGGCCACGGCGTCACCAGTGCCGGCGTGGTGCGCAGCACAACGCCGGTCGCCGCCGGTCTGCCGTGGACGATCGGCGACTTCGCTCCCGGCGGCCGCTATTCCACCAGCGCCGGATACGTGTCGCACCACGACAGCATCGTCATCAGCACGGGCGGCCTGACCCCCGGCATCCACTACGTCGCCGGCGACGTCACGATCTCGCAGTCGGCGCCGGCACTGACCGGAGTCACGATCGTTGCCACCGGACGGATCACGATCAGTGGCAGCAGCACGATGAGCCCTGCCGCATCCGGATTGCCCACACTGCTCTCCGGCGCCGGCTCGTACTGGACGAACGCCATCCAGATCTCCGGTAGCAACGTGACGTGGACCGGCGTGATCGCTGCTCCCGGTGGTGGCATCCAGATCAGCAGCTCGTCCATCAGCGGCGGCCGCCTGGTTGCCGGCAACGTCCAGCTGTCGGGCTCCAACATCACGCTCGGCTGAGTTTCGGTCGACCGTGGGTCGGAGGGTCGGGACTCGTTAGGGACCGAATTAGCATGGCCGGATGACCTCGTCTCCGGTCGACCTCGACCTCGGCCCCGACGACGCCGACATCACCGATCCCGACACCTACCTCACTGGCGTCCCGCACGCCACGTTCGAGCGCTTGCGCGATCACGACCCCGTCAGCTGGTGGCCCGAGCACGACGGCGGCAAGGGGTTCTGGGCCGTCACCCGGTACGACGACCTCTTGCACGTCAGCCGCAACGTCGACACGTTCTCCAGCGCACAGGGCATCACCCTGGAGGAGATGGATCTCGACGACTTCGAGGCCCGCCGCAACATGCTCGAATACGACCCGCCGCAGCACACCCGGTACCGGCGCCTGGTGTCGAAGCCGTTCAGCCGCCGCGAGGTCTACGCCTACGAGAACGGCATCCGCCTCCTGGCCCGCGCTGTCGTCGACGAAGCCCTGGCCGGCGGCGCCAAGTTCGACTTCGTCGAGCGGATCGCCAAGCAACTGCCCATGCGCATGCTCGGTGCGCTGCTCGGCGTGCCCGAGCAGGACGGCGATTGGTTGGTGGAGCGCGGCGACGCATTGCTGGGCAACTTCGACCCGGAGTTCACACAACATCCGGTCGGACTCACCGACACCGACGAGTTCAAGTCGATCCCGTTCCGGTCACCAGCCGCTCTCGACCTCTACCGCTACGCGGAGCGCCAGGCCGAGCAACGCCGCGCGACACCGACCGACGATGTCATCAGCGACATCTTGGCGCCGACGATCGACGGCGATCGGTTGACCGAACGCGAGTTCAAGAACTTCTTCGTGCTGTTGGTCAGCGCCGGCAACGACACGACCCGCTACACGATGGCCGCCGGGATGAAGGCGTTGATCGAGCATCCCGATCAGATGGCGGAGCTGCGCGATTCGGTCGTTCGGGGCGAGACCGACCTGATCGACTCGGCGGTCGAAGAGGTGCTGCGGTGGGGCACCGTGACCATGCACTTCCGACGCACTGCGACGACCGATGTCGAGGTCCGCAACCGGTCGATCCGACGCGGCGACAAGGTCGTCATCTGGTTCAACTCGGCAGACTTCGACGCGCGCCAGTTCCCCGACCCGTACACCTTCGACATCCACCGATCCCCCAACGAGCACGTCGCCTTCGGGCGGATGAGCCCGCACCTGTGCCTCGGCGCGCAGCTGGCGCGCATGGAGTTGAAGGTGGTGTTCGAGGAACTGCTGCCCAGGATCAGCGATGCTCGCGTGAACGGACCCGTCGAACGGTTGCGTTCGAACTTCATCAGCGGCATCAAGCGCCTGCCGATCTCGGTGACCGCAGCATGAGCCGGCGTCCACTGATCGGCCTGTCGGGGCGCCGCTGGCCAGTTGAGCGAGTGCCGCACCTGCCACAGGCCCTGCGGGGCGAGGAGGTCGATCTGCATCTCAGCGAGTACCCGAAGGGCATCGCTGCCGTCGGCGGGCTCCCGGTCCAGTTGACTCGCGATGCCGATCCGGTCGACATGGTGGATCGTCTCGACGGACTGGTGATGACCGGCGGCGCGGACCCCGATCCATCGCTGTACGGCGAGCAACCACATCCAGAGCTCGGCGAGATCGAGCCGGGCCGCGACGCCTGGGAACTGTCGTTGATCCGCGCCGCCCTCGATCGGCACATGCCGATGCTGTGCGTCTGTCGCGGTGCTCAGCTGTTGAACATCGCACTCGGGGGCACGCTGGTGCAACACCTCGACGAGGCCGACACGCACGCGCTGTGGACGACGTCGCGCACCGATCGCTGCCATGTCGTGCAGGTCACGGCCGGCAGCAGGCTGGAGTCGCTGTACGGGACGGACATCGCCACCAACAGCCTGCATCACCAGGCCGTCGGGCGACCCGGCAGCGGTGTGATCGTGACCGGCACCGCCGAAGATGGTGTGATCGAAGGCTTCGAGCTCGCCGGTCGACCCGAGGTGCTGGCCGTGCAATGGCACCCGGAGATGCTCGCCGAGCAACCCGACCCGGCGTTTGCCTGGCTGGTCGACGAGGCCCGCCGCTTCGGTGATGACCGGTCAGAGATCGATCGCCTCGATGGTGCGCAGGATCGTGCGCAGTGACCGCGCCAGGTCGTCGCGTTCGGTCTCGGTGAGGGCCTGGGTCACCAACGACTCGTGTCGGTTGAACGCCGGCATGACATCGCCGACGACGCTGCGCCCGCGTGAGGTGAGTGACACGAGGATCCGCCGGCCGTCGACGCGATCGCCCTTGCGGCGCAACAGGCCGCGGCCCTCGAGCGTCTTCATCACTCCGGTCAGCGTCGCCGCAGTCACGCCCGCCTCGGCGGCCAGCGATCGGGCATCCATGTCGCCCCACACCCGCAGAACGAACAACGTGGTGAACGCGCTCCACGACAGTCCGTGTTGGGCGAGCACACCGTTCTCCATGTGGTTGCGCACGGCAGTGGCGGCGCGGAAGATGTTGGAGACCGCGGCAAGTGATTGCAGGTCGAGATCGAGGTCGCTGAACGCCGCGCCAACGTCGCGCTCCGCCCGCACCAGATCGCGGTCGTCGTCGCTGGCGAACAACAGCGGCATCAGCCGGCCTTCATCAACGCCAGTTCGTCGGCAATCGCTGTGCGCACGCGATCGCGGAGCGCCGAGACGTCGTCGAGCGTCAGGCCGGTCGTCTCGATGGGCTCCATCACCCGGACTTCGGCGTCGGTGATGCCGAATCGCCAGTCACCTTTCTGCAAGGCGGGGAACGTGCCGTCGAGCACCAGGGGCAAGATCGGTGTGCCGGTCTCGATCGCCAGGCGGAAGGCGCCGTCTTTGAACTTTCGCAACTCACCGTCCTGGCTGCGCGTGCCCTCCGGGAAGATCATCACGCTGACACGCTTCGACAACCGGTCCTTGCACGAATCCATTGCCGCCACGATCGAGTCGCGTTGACCGCGCACGAGCTTGATGTCGCCAGCCATCTGCATCAGCCAGCCGACGAGCGGGTACTTGAAGAAGTCGGCCTTCGACAGCCACTTCATCTCCCACGGCAACTGCGAGATCAGCAAGATGTCGACGAAGCTCTGGTGGTTGGCAACAACGACGTACGGCCGCCGCGGATCGCGGATCTCGACGCCCGAGGTGTGGAACCGCCAGAGCGGATTCACCCACTGGTGCACGACGGTCAGTTTGCGGAACAGGAACCCAGCGGCGTAGCGGCCCTTGTCGAACGGTGCCGTCACGAGGCGGACCACGGCGACCAGCGGGACCCAGATGATGATGATCACCCCGAGCATCAACCACGCCCACAACGACAGCACCGTTCGAATGACCCGATTCCCGAGCAGGCGATGCCGAATGGTGCGAGCGGCCATGCGCACATCGTGGCATGGATCCGAGGCGGCGCGCACATAGCCTCTCGACGTGCGACGCACATGGTTGGTCGGCCTGATGTTGCTGGCGGCGGCATGCGGCCACTCGTCGGTCGCGCTGCCACCGGCGGTGCAGGCGGTCATCGATGCCGGCCAACGATCAAGATGGATGACGAACGGAGATGACCCGTGGAACGTGGTGGTGTGCCACGTGCCCGCCGACTCGCAATCGGTTGTCTACGGGGGGCTGCCGTTGCGACTCCCATTGGATGCCGACGCGCTCGCCGCGGTGCTCGACGCGAAGGTGAGCGCCTACTTCGACACGTTGTCCCACGGCGCGTACCGCCCGCACTTTCGCGGCGCGGGCGAGGTCACCATTGCTGCAACGGACGAGCCACAGGCGTGTGTCGACGAGGCGCTGGCCTTGGCGGGCGGCGATGCGCACGGTGTGATCGCCATCGCCGATGCCGAGCACATCGCCACGCAACCCGGAGGCTTCGCCAATCCCGGCAGCGATTGCGGTAGCCCGCCGTGCTTCGCTTCGGTGACCCGTCGATCGGCGTACGTCGGCGCGTCCGACTTCAGCCCCGATTGGGGCGACCGGCCGCCGATGGACCTCATCGAGCACGAGATCGGTCACGCGCTCGGCTGGCCTCACAGCGGTTATGACCCGGCATTGGCGGAACCGCACGACAGCGCCCTCGACGTGATGAGCAACAGCGCCGCACCACGAGACGTGCACCCCGATCGGCGCGATGGACCCGGCACGCTGGCCATCAACCTCCTGTCGGTGGGGTGGCTGCCGCCATCGGCGGTCGCGGTCGTGCCGGCGTCGGGCGACACAGTGCTCCTCGCGCCGTCCGGCGGCACGTCGGGCACGCGGTTGGCAGTTGTCGCGCTCGATGACCACCGGTTCATCACGATGGAGGTGCTGACTGCAGACGGGTTCGACGATCACCTCCCGGCAAGCGGGGTCGCCGTGCATCTGATCGACGGCAGCGGCCCGAGCCAGAACGCAGACACCGCTGGTCGGCCTGGCGCCGTACGACGAACTCGTCGCTCCGGGACAGACGTTCACCGCCGACGGCTGGAGCGTGGCCGTGGCCGCCGATTGGCGGGCGACCATACAACCCGTCGGCGGCGGGCCTACTGTGAGCGACTGATGTCGAGCGACGTAGACGAGATGCTGGCGGCGGCCAAGGCCGTGCAGGCCCAGGCATACGCACCCTATTCACACTTTCGCGTCGGCGCCGCGGTGCGGACTGCAAGTGGACGGTTGTTCTCCGGGTGCAACGTCGAGAACGCCGCCTACCCGCAGGGCTCGTGCGCAGAGGCCGGCGCCATCTCCGCCATGGTGGCCGCCGGCGAGCACGAGATCGTCGCCGTCCTGACCGTGTGCGACGGCGAGGCGATCGGCACGTGCTGTGGCGGGTGCCGCCAGCGCATACGCGAGTTCGCCAGCGGCAACACCCCCATCTACGCGGCGGGCCCGGACGGGGTGCGAGCAACGTTCACGTTGGACGAACTGCTTCCGCACTCGTTCGGTCCGGAGCACCTCACGGAGTTTCACCAGTGATCGAGCGGAGAGACCATGACCCGGACCAAACTGCGCGCTCGCCATCGCGGGTGCGCTCGTGATGGCATTGACGGCCGCAGGGTGCAGCAGTAGCAGCAAGAGCAGTTCGACCAACGCACCGTCGGCGACCGCGGCGGCTGGTACCGGGGTGACGATCTCCGGTTTCGCGTTCTCGGCCGCGTCCGTCACCGCCGGCCAACCATTCACGATCACCAACAGCGACAGCGTCGCCCATACGTTCACCGACGACGGCGGCACGTTCAGCGTGCCGGTTCCCGCCGGCGGCACGGCGACATGGACGATCCCCGCGGCGGGCACCTACAAGATCCACTGCAACATCCACTCGTCGATGCACGGCACCATCACCGCCACCTGAACGACCTACGCTCGCGGACGTGTCGTCTGCGCGCCTTCCATACCTCACCGCCAAGCTCCAAGGCTTCGGCACCACGATCTTCGCCGAGATGAGCTCCCTCGCCATGTCGACGGGCAGCGTCAACCTCGGTCAGGGCTTTCCCGACACCGACGGCCCGCGCGAAGTGCTCGATGCCGCAATCGCGGCGATCAGCAGTGGCGTCAACCAGTACCCGCCGGGCCCTGGCATGGCGGTGTTGCGCGAGGCGATCGCCGCGCACCAACGGCGCTTCTACGGGCTGCGACTACGACGCCGACTCGGAGGTGCTGGTCACCACCGGAGCCACCGAGGCGCTGGCCGGCGCACTGATGGGCCTGCTCGACACCGGTGACGAGGTCGTGCTGTTCGAGCCGATGTACGACAGCTATCAGGCCTGCATTGCATTGGCAGGCGCCGTGGCCAAGCCGGTCACGCTTCGCCCGCCCGACTACCGCTTCGATCCCGACGAGCTCCGCGCGGCGATCACACCGAAGACCAAGCTGCTGCTGATCAACAGCCCGCACAACCCGACGGGCCACGTGATGAGCACCGACGAGCTGCAACAGATCGCCGATCTGGCAATCGAGCACGATCTCATCGTGATCACCGATGAGGTCTACGAGCATCTCGTGTTCGATGGCGCGGTGCACACCCCGCTGGCCACGTTCCCGGGCATGCGTGAACGCACGCTCGTGATCTCCAGCGGTGGCAAGACGTTCAACACGACCGGGTGGAAGATCGGGTGGATCTGTGCGCCGCCCGCGTTGCTTGCTGCGGCACGTACCGCCAAGCAGTTCCTCACCTACGTCAGCGGCGCACCGTTCCAGCCGGCGATCGCCGTCGGTCTCGGTTTGCCGGACTCGTTCTTCACCGAGTTCGCCGCCGACATGCAAGCCAAGCGCGACCGGCTGCTGCCCGGCCTGCATGCCGCGGGGTTCACCGTCTACCCGACGTTCGGCACGTACTTCGTGACGGTCGACATCCGGCCTGTGCAGCCCGACGGCGACGGCATGGCGTTCTGTCGCTCGCTGCCCGGTCGCTGCGGGATCGTTGCCATCCCCAACGAGGTGTTCTACGCCAACCGTCACGAAGGCCGGCACCTGGTGCGCTTCGCGTTCTGCAAGCGGATGGACGTACTCGACGAGGCGGCCGAGCGGCTGGCAAAGTTGGCCACCGGGTAATCTGCGACCATGCGTGTCGCGGCAATTCAACACGACATCACCTGGTGCGACCGCGATGCCAACTTCGCCCACCTCGCACCGTTGATTGCCGGCGCGGCAGCCGCAGGCGCCCGCCTGATCCTGCTCAGCGAGACGTTCTCGACCGGTTTCGCCACCGATCGCGACGATCTCGGCGAACCCGAGGGTGGGCCGTCTTCGCAGTTCCTCAGCGATCAGGCCCGTCTCCACGGTGTGTGGATCGGGGGGTCGTGCCCGGAGATCGCTGCCGACGCTCCCGCCGACGACCAGCGTCCGTACAACACGCTCGTGCTGGTCGCACCGGATGGCACACAGCACCGCTACCGCAAGATCCACCCGTTCACCTACGGCGGCGAGACCAAGCACTTCCGGGCCGGCGATCAGTTCGTCACGGTCGACGTCGAAGGGCTTCGTGTCACCCTGTTCGTGTGCTACGACCTCCGCTTCGCAGACGAGTTCTGGCAAGTGGCCGACGACACCGATGTGTACCTGGTGCCGGCCAACTGGCCAGAGGCTCGACGGTTGCCGTGGATGGCTCTGCTCCAGGCACGAGCGATCGAGAACATGGCCTTCGTCGTCGGTTGCAACCGTGTCGGCAGCGGCAACGGTCTGCCGTACTGCGGCGATTCGCGCATCATCGACCCGCTGGGCGAGATCCTGGCCAGTGCATCGCAGACCGAGAGCATCCTGTTGGCCGACATCAGCGCCGAGCGGGTTGCCGAAGTTCGCGACCGGTTCCGATTCCTGCAGGACCGTCGCTAGCTTGCTAGCATGCGAGCAATGTCCGGCGATGTGTTGAAGCAGTTCAACGTCTACCTCCCCAAGTCGCTCATCCGCGAGGTCAAACTCGCCGCGGTGGAACGGGAGCAGTCGTTGTCGGCGCTGACGGCCGAGGCATTGCGGGCGTTCATCGACACATCTCGAAAGGACCGGTCATGACCACCAACGGCTTCGGCCATCTCTACGTGGAGACCCACAACTGGGGCAAAGCGGTGGCGTTCTGGCAGCGGCTCGGCTTCACGTTGGACTTCGACACCGGCCACGGTTCGGGGATGATGAGCCACCCGGCAGGTGGCCCGACGATCTTCGTCGCCGAGCAGTCGATCGAAGATCCTCTCGCCGTGGAGGTGTACCTCGCCGCCGGGGCCGGCTACGAAGCGCCCGACGGCATCGACGTCGTCAGCCCGTTCCACGACACGCATTGGGGTACGAAGGTGATGGTGATCCAAGATCCCGATGGTCATCGTTTCCGCATCGAGGCACCGGGAAACGACTGAGATCTGCTCTGCAGGCGACCGGTACGGTGTGGCGATGACCAGCATTCGCACCCTTGCCGATCTGGAGGCGCTGTACGACACACCTGTGCCGGCGTCGATCACCAAGGAGATCGATCACCTCACGGAACTGCATTGCGCCTACATCGAGGCCTCGCCGTTCGTCGTCGTGGCGACATCGGGCCCTGGTGGTCTCGACTGCTCGCCGCGCGGCGATCCAGCCCGGCTTCGTCCGGGTCGTCGACGAGCGAACACTGCTGATGCCGGATCGCCGCGGCAACAATCGACTCGACACGCTTCGCAACCTCGTCGGTGACCCGCGGATCGGCCTGCTCTTCTTGGTGCCCGGCGTCGGGGTGACGTTACGCGTCAATGGCACGGCGGAGATCACAACGGATCACGCGTTGCGGGAGTCGTTCGCGATCGACGGCAAGCTGCCGGCCACGGTGATCGTCGTGACCACGACTTCCGTGTACACGCAGTGCCCGAAGGCGCTGATCCGCTCGCAACTGTGGGATCCGTCGCGTCACCGAGACCAGTCCGAGCTGCCATCGGTCGGTGACATCATGGAAGCGATCACGGCCGGCGAATTCGATGGCAAGGCCTACGACGCGGCGTACGCAGAACGTGTGCGCCAGACCATCTACTGATCGTGGCGTATGGGCGCCCGGGGTAAGGTGCGCTGCGGATCAACGCCGTGCATTCGGAGAAGAGGGGGCTTGTCGTGGGGCGAATCGTTTTTGTAGGTGGTGGGATCGTCGGCACGTGCGCCGCGATGATGCTCGCCAATGATGGTCACGACGTGACCGTGCTCGAACGTGACCCCACTCCACCACCGCCGCCCGACACGGCGTGGGACGAATGGGATCGGCGCGGCGTCAACCAGTTCCGCATGCTGCACTTCCTCCTCCCCAGGTTCCGCGAGGTCGCCGAAGCGGAGCTGCCCGGCCTGACCGAGGCAATGGTTGCTGCGGGCGCGCTGAAGATGAACCCGTTGGCAGGGATTCCCGACGAGCTGACAGGGGGGTGGCGTGAGACCGATTCCCGGTTCGACACGGTCACGGCCCGTCGACCTGGTCGGCGAGTCGGTCGTGGCTGCCCTTGCCGTGGCGACGCCGGGGGTCACGATCCGCCGCGGCGTCGGCGTGGCGGGCGTACTCAGCACGACTGGCTCCGACGGCGTGGTGCATGTCACCGGCGTGCGCACCGAGGGCGGCGACGACGTTCCCGCAGACCTCGTCGTCGATGCGGGTGGACGGCGTTCGGCGATGCCGAGTTGGCTGCGCGACGCGGGCTCACCGGGTCCCGGACGAGATGATCGAGGACTGCGGGTTCGTGTACTACGGCCGCCACTTCCGATCTGCCGACGGGTCGATCCCACCAGCCTTCGGTGGCCTGTTGCAGCCGTACGGCTCGGTATCGGTCCTCACGCTTCCGGCCGACAACGGCACGTGGGGCGTCGGCGTGATCACCAGCTCGAAAGACGCCGCGTTGCGCAGCATGACGGAGATCGACTGCTGGGAGAAGGTCGTCCACGCATACCCGCTCGTCGCCCACTGGATCGACGCCGAGCCGATCACCGACGTGAAGGTGATGGCCAAGATCGAAGATCGTCAACGGAACTACGTGGTCGACGGAGCACCAGTTGCCACCGGGGTGATCCCCCTCGCCGATGCGTGGGCATGCACCAACCCGTCGCTCGGTCGCGGCATCTCGATGGGGATCATGCATGCCGCGGCGCTGCGTTCGATGATGCGCGACGCGCCCCTCGACGATCCGAGGGCGTTCGCACTCCAGTGGGACACCGTGACCAACGAACAGATCGGGCCACTGTTCGCCGACACCCTGGCGTTCGACCGCCATCGCCTGGCCGAGATCGAAGCGTTCATCGAGGGCCGACCGTACGAGACCGACGATCCCGGCTGGTTGCTCGGCAGGGCGCTGGAGAGCGCCGTCATCAAGGATCCCGACCTGCTGCGCGGCTTCATGGAGATCGTGTCGCTCATCGATCGCGGCGTCAACGTGCTGTCGCGTCCCGGCGTCGCCGAGCGCGCCCTGGAGTTGGCTGACCCCACCCCGCCGCCGGGTCCCGACCGGGCTGAACTGCTCACCCTCGTCGGTGCCTGAGAAAGGAACGGATATGAAGAACATCGCTCTCGGCGATCTGACCTTTGCCGTGCAGGACGAAGGCGACGGCCCCGCTGTCGTGCTGCTGCACGGCTTCCCCGACTCGCACTCGCTGTGGCGACACCAGGTGCCCGTGCTGGTCGATGCGGGCTATCGCGTGATCGCCCCCGACCTTCGCGGCTTCGGTGACTCGTCGAAGCCCGAAGGCATCGACGAGTACGGGATCCTCAACATCGCCGGCGACGTCATGGGGATCCTCGATTCGCTCGGCGTGCAACGCGCCCACGTGGTCGGCCACGACTGGGGTGCGGCGCTTGCCTGGGCGATGGCTGCCTTCATCGGCGATCGGGTCGATCACCTGGTGGCGCTTTCGGTGGGCCATCCGTCTGCCTTCCGCGACGTCGGCAACGTGCAGCGGCAGAAGTCGTGGTACATGCTGCTGTTCCAGTTCGAGGGAATCGCCGAGCAATGGCTGTCGGCCGACGACTTCGCCAACATGCGTGCCTGGGCAAACCATCCCGACATGGACCAGGTCGCCGTCGACCTGGCCCGCCCCGGCGCCTTGACGGCCGCGCTCAACTGGTACCGCGCCAACGTCCACCCGCGCACGTGGATCGAGCCACCGATGGTCTTCCCGCAGGTGCAGGCGCCGACGATGGGCGTGTGGAGCTCCGGCGACTTCGCCCTCGACGAGGCCGGCATGACGGGCTCGCAGCGCTACATCGACGGTTCGTGGCGCTACGAGCGCCTCGAGGGCGCCGGCCACTGGATGCAGCTCGAAGCGCCCGATCAGGTGTCTGCGCTGCTGGTCGATTTCCTCCCTGCGCCGTAGGCGGTCACGCAGCCGCTCGTCGAGCAGTCGCGTCGCGGTTGTTCAATATCCGTATGAAATCGCGCGAAGGCGTCGAGGGTTCGGGGAGGTGCCGTGACGGGTCAGCGAGTGTTGGTCACCGGGTCGACGGGGGTGCTGGGTCGACGGGTCGTTCCGCTACTGGTCGAAGCGGGTCACACGGTGACCGCCGTCGTGCGATCCGAGACAAAGGCGGTTGCGGCACGCGCCGGCGGAGCGACCCCCGTCGAGGTCGATCTGTTCGATCGCCGAGCGATGCGGGCCGCCCTCGCCGGCTTCGACACCGTCGCCCATCTGGCGACACACATCCCGACCGGGCCGTCTGCGCTACAACGATCGGGATGGCGCGTCAACGACTCGCTTCGGCGGGAGGCCTCCGCGGTGATTGCCGGCGCAGCCGTCGACGCAGGCGTCGGGCGGATGATCCAAGAATCCATCACGTTCCCGTACATCGACGGCGGCGAGGCGTGGATCGACGAGCAGTGCGAACGCCAGTACTACTGGGGCAACGACAGCGTCGCAGCAGCGGAGGCTTCGGCGTCCGGCGTGACATGCCGCAGGTGGTGTCGGCGTTGTGCTGCGGTTTCGCGATGTTCATGGCGCCCGACAGCGCGCACACCAACAGCACCGTGCGCGCCGCGCAAGAACGGACTGTTCACCCTGGTCGGCCCGATCGACGGGTACGTGTCGTTCATCCACATCGACGACGCTGCTGCCGCAGTAGTCGCCGCGCTCTCCGCTCCGGCCGGGGTGTACAACGTGGCCGAACCCGAGCCCCTTCGCCGCTCAGCACACCGTGACGCGCTGGCCGAAGTGGTCGGCCAGTCGAAGCTTCGACCCGTTCCGGCCGTTGTCGAGCCGCCCGGCAGCGACGTCGTCAACAGCCTCGCCCGGTCGCACCGCATCTCGTCGCAACTCCTCCGAGGGGTGTCAGCATGGACACCGAAGATTCACTGCATCGACCGTTGGAAGGAGCTCGGATGACGTACCGCAGATGGCTCAGGATCGCCCTCGGTTACCTCGCCCTGGTCTCACTGGAGATCGGTTTGTGGGCGCAGTTCGCGCCACGATCCTTCTACGACCACTTCCCCGGATTGGGACGCACCTGGGTCAGTGTCGACGGGCCGTACAACGAACACCTCGTCCGCGATGTGGGCGGGCTGAACCTGGGCTTGGCCGCAGTGTTGATCGTCGCCCTTGTCACGCTGTCGCGGCCGACCATCATCGCCGCAGCAGCAGCGTCACTGCTGTATGGCATCCCGCACCTCGTCTACCACATCTTCAACACCGACGGCCTGGCGTCCGGCGACATCGCCGTCAGTCTCGGCGGGCTCGCCCTCTTCGCCGTCGTTCCGATCGCCTTGATCGCCGTAAGTCTCAAGATCTCGGCGCCGGCGGGACGACTAGCGTCGCCGAAATGGAGTCGACGATGAACGAGGGCGAGCTGGCGGTCGGTCTGGCGCAGACGCCGAACTACCGATACGCAGATCGAGCCGGGAGCCGCCTGTACGTCGCCGGGCAAGTTCCTCGTGATGCGGAGTCACAGCTGGTCGGTCACGGCGACCCGATCGCCCAGGCGACCCAGTGCCTGGAGAACCTGTTCACCCTGATCGCCCACCACGGATTCTCCAAGCACGACATCCACCAGTTGACGGTGTATGTCGTCGGGCCTCAGCAGAACCTGCGCGATGCATGGGTCGCCGTCACCGATTGCTTCGACGGCAACGTGCCACCGGCCACCCTGCTCGGCGTCGCACTGCTCGGATACGTCGACCAACTCGTCGAGGTCGACGCGGTGGTCGAGCGACTGGCGGACTCCGTGATCGAGTGAACCGGTCAGCCCAGCGGCAGTGCCAGCAGGCTGACCGTCTTGTTGCCTCCGTCGGTGTCTTGCTGGCCGACTTCGCGGAAGCCGATCGAGTGGTGGAACAACAACGACGCCTCGTTACGGGGTCGAATGTTGACCTCGCACAGCAGACGAGGGAACACGCCGGTGAATCGAGCGATGATCTGGTCGTAGAACGCCTTGCCGATGCCGAGGCGCCGGTAGGTGGGATCGACAGCGATGCGGTCGAGATAGACGAAATCGTCGTAGTTGCGACTGAACCAGCCGTAGTTCAAGCTGGCGTAGTCGACCCCCGGCGGGAACGTGATGCAGAAGCCGGCGAAGGCGCCGTCGACTTCGGCCGTCAGGGCCAGGCTGGCCATGCCCAGCAGTCGCTCGATCTCGTCGGCGTCGAGTTCATTGAGGGCTGGGATGCTGCGGTTGTTGAGCGCCAGCGCAGCGGGCAGGTCGTCGGCAATCGATTCTCGAATGTTCACCGCTCGAACCGTATTCGACCGAACCGCCCGCCGGCCTCACTGTCGAGGCGCGCCGTCGCCCAGCAACGTTCTCAGCGCTTCGGGCAGTTCGTCGATCGAGCGCAGCAGCACGGTCAGCGAGCACTCGATCATCAGGTTGATCACCTCATGATCGAAGCGCCGCCGCCAGTCGGTGTGCAGCCCGATGATCGGCTTGCCGAGCGCATAGGCAAAGCCGAGCTCCCACGCCGTGCCGTCGTCGGTGATGATCCCGTTGAGGTTGGCGACCACCGCATCGCATTCCGTGATGCCGCGACGGTCGTTGGCGAAGATGGCGGCGACGTTGTGCTGATCCTTCGGAGGGTTGTCGCGGTGCGGCAGGAAGGTGGCGAACCCGGCCGCCGCGACCGTCTGCTCGACCGTCTCGATCCACCACCGCTCGCCCTCGTCGAACAACGGCCCGGCGACGTAGACCCGACGCGGCTCGGTCATCGCCCGTCACCCCAGCCGTCGGCGCGAATCTCGTCGCCGTCGGCATCGAGGCCACGACCTTGCCAGCGCAATGCACCGGGCGTCGCGCTGAGGCGGGCGATCAGTCCCTGCATCGGCGTGCCATCGACGGCGACGATCGCCTCGCGTGCCGCGTAGTGCGGGTCGACGGCGATGTCAGCCATGGTCATCACCGGCCCGATCGCCGCTTCGGCGGCGGTGAACGCCTCCATCACCTCCGCCTGCGTCCGTTGGGCGCACCACTCGGTCATCACCGCCTCGAGGGCGTCGCGGTGCTCCATGCGAGCGCCGAACGAGGCAAATCGCGGGTCGTCGCCGACACCGAGCAGGTTCAGCACGCGAGTGGCCACCGAATCACTCGACGTCGACACGCCGATCCACTGCCCATCGCGGCACTGATACGTGCCGCGTGGCACGGAGTACGGCAGGCCCGAGCCCAGCCGCTCCTGCATCTGCCCGGTCAACTCGTACAGCGAGATCAACGGGCCCATCAGCTGGAACAGGCTCTCGAGCAGGCTGACATCGACCACTTGGCCCACGCCGCTGTGCAGGGCGACCATCGTGGCGAACGCGGCGACGACTGCGGTGACCTCGTCGGTGAGAGCGATCGGCGGCAGCAGAGGCTGCCCACCGGGCTCGCCGGAGATCGCCGCCAGCCCCGACATCGACTCGGCGATCGTCGCGAACCCGGGCCGGTTGCGATACGGGCCTGTCTGGCCGAACCCGGTGACCCGTGTGATGACCAACCGGGGGTTGAGGGCATGCAGGGCGTCGGGGCCGAGGCCGAGCCGTTCGAGCGTGCCGGGACGGAAGTTCTCGATCAGCACATCGGCCTCGGTGACCAAACTGCGCACGACATCGAGGTCGTCGGCCGACTTCAGGTCGATGGCGATCGTGCGCTTGTTGCGGTTGACCAGCTTCCACCACAGCCCCTCGCCGTCACGTGGATCGCGCCACGCCAACCTGCGCAAGCTGTCGCCACCGTCGGGTCGCTCGACCTTGATGACGTCCGCCCCGAAGTCGGCGAGGTACCGGGCGCAGTTCGGCCCGGCCAGCACCGTCGAGAGGTCGAGGACGCGCAGGTCGTGCAGGGGCATGGGGGCGGTCGGGCTTTCGGGACTCACGAGGCTCAGCGCAGCACGTTCAGGTCGTCAGGCAGAGCACCCCGGCCGGTCAGCGCCGACAGCAGCGTGATCGGTTCGGCGAGCTGAGCCATCAAGGCAACGACCATCGACGAGGTCGCCGGTCGCAGCACCATCGGCTGCCCGGTTGCCCGCTGCAGGTCGAGGGTGTGCAAGGAGAGCTCGGCAGCACGCGTTGCCAGGTACTCGATGAACATCATCTGGCCCACCCTGGTCTCGACCACATCGTCATCCGCGGTCGAGGCGACCAGAGCCAGCACGCGTTGGGCGGTCGCTTCGCTCTCGCCGACGGGATCGGCCAACTGGGCACCGCCGAGCCGGCCACGCTCGGCAACGCCGATGTGCACGTTCGGATCACCGAGCGCCGTCTGGTAGTACTCGGTGGCATCGGTGATCACTCGGTCGACGGTGGGCTCGGCAGCGAGATATCGCTCGATCGTGGTGAACCCGCGCAGCATGTGCGCGGTGAGCTCCCTCACCGTCCACTCACCGAGACCCGGGAGCTCCCACTGATGGGGCTGGACCCGTTGGATCGTCGTCAACAACACGGTGGTGGCGTCCTCGAACGCAGCCCTCACCGCAGCGGGATGTTGAAGCACCGATCCTCCAATCTGCCCAGCGCGTACGTCTCGTAGTCGATCCCGAAATCCGCCATCAGATGCCGGCAGCGATCACTCCAGGCGAGCGCCTCGGGCGACGACATGCGGTGCACGACCTGGGTGATGCCACCGTCGTACACGCGATACTCGGCCCAGGTGCCCGGGAAGTCCTTCACGCAGCCGACCTCGATCGACGGGATGCCACACGACATCGCCCGCACCCGGTGGCGATGGGTGTGACCGGCCGTGTAGGCGACGATTCGGGACCGATGCGCCGCCACCTCGGCGAGGCCGTCGCTGCTGTCGGGGTCGAGGCCGAAGTACTCGTTGTGCCGTTGCCCCGTGATCCATTGCTGGTGGTGGCCCATCACGATCACCGGTGCGCCGGGCGCTGCCGCCTGGTCGTCGAGCCATTGCAGTTGCTGCGCAGAGATCGACCCCGTCGTGCGCTCGGGCAGCACGGTGTCGAGCAGGGCGATCGACACACCCGGGAGATCGATCCACTCGTCGCCCGTGTACACGCGCTGCCCGCGGTATGCATCATGATTGCCGCGCACGACGTGCAGGCGATCGCCGAAGGCATCCCGATAGCACGACTCGAACATCGCGAACTCTTCGTCGGTGCCGTCGTTGGTGAGATCGCCCTTCACGACCACCGCGGCGAGATCGGCAGCGGCCATCTCCTCGACCGCAGCACGGTTCATGGTCTCGGGATGCGGGGGTTCGCCGGGTTCGACGCGCTGGATCGGCCCGCGCGGATCATCGTCGATCCGCCCGCACTCCGTTTCTCCGTGGTGCAGGTCGTTGACGGTGCCGATGCGACACAGCAGTGCGCCGGGTGGCCGCGCCAACGTACGCACCTCGTGACTGCCGAGGTGATGAACCGACTCGGGCTCCAGCCCGGTCAAGCGAATGACCGCGCCGCCCGGCGCTGCCGAGTGAGCCACGATCAGGTCATCGGCGACGGTCGTGATGTCCACGGCGCCGAGAGTATCGGCTCAGGCCTTGATGACGACCGTCCCGGCGATCTTGTCGTGCCAGGTCTGGTTGCGCTTGTCCCACAGCATCCACAGATAGCCGAGGTAGCAGAAGAACCCGGAGAACACGTGGGCGAGCTGCCAACCGAGGGCGCGCCACGGACTGATCTGCTCGCCACGATCTGCGCTGACGACCCTGATACCAGTCGCCTTCATCCCCCACGACTGGTTACGACTGACCTTGCGGCAGAAGATGACGAGGTAGCCGATCGACGCGACCACGGCCAGCAGCACGGCGAGCGTGATCGTCGAGTTGTTCGGGACGTTGCACAGCCGAGGCTCGCCGTTGACAGTGCATCTGGCCACGTGGCGAGGCCCCGAGAAGATGGCGACGATCGCCGGGATCGAGAACACGAGGCCGATCAGGGCGTCGATGATCAAGGCACCCAAGCGGGCGCCGAAGCTGGCGTACTGCGGGCCGGCGTCGTACTGCTGCGGATACGCCTGCGGGTAGGCCTGATAGCTGGGCAGCGGACCGGCACCCGGTGGAGGGGGAGGCGGGGGTGGCGGCGGCGGAGGCGGCGGGGGCGGGGGCGGCGCTCCGGGGGGCGGCCCGGGAAAGTCGGTCATGGTGCAGGACTGTACCTGTGATCGACCTTGCCGTTGGGGGACTAGCGGCGCGGGCGCTCGCGCCGCCGCGGCAACGGAGTCATCCACCACCGATTGCTGAACCGCCACGCCGGCACGCGCACGACCGGTGAGGGGTCGATGCACACCGCCTTCGGCCACAACGCTTCGACCGCAGCAACGATGGCCGCAACCTCCTCGTCGGTCGGCGCCGGTGAGATGTCGACCTTCACAGCGGCATGTTGCCGTGCTTGCGACGCGGCAGCTCCTCGCGCTTGGTGCGCAACATGCGCAACCCGGCGACGATCTTCTGGCGCGTCTCGGCGGGGTCGATCACGTCGTCGATGTAGCCGCGCTCGGCCGCGTTGTAGGGATTGGCGTACTTCTCGGTGTACTCGGCAACCAGCTCGGCGCGACGCGTGGCGGGATCGGCGGCTTGCTGCAACTCGCGCCGGTACACGATCTCGACCGCGCCCTGCGGTCCCATCACGGCCAGCTCGGCGGTGGGCCATGCGTAAGCGAGGTCGGCGCCGATCGACTTCGAGTTCATCACCACGTACGCCCCTCCGTAGGCCTTGCGGGTGATGATCTGGATGCGCGGAACGGTGGCCTCGCAATAGGCATACAACAACTTGGCGCCGTGGCGGATGATGCCGCCGTACTCCTGGTCGACACCGGGCAGGAAACCGGGCACATCGACGAAGGTCAGCAACGGGATGTTGAACGCGTCGCACGTGCGCACGAAGCGGGCGGCCTTCTCGGAGCTCTCGATGTCGAGCACGCCGGCCAGCATCAGTGGCTGGTTGCCGACGATCCCGACGGGATGTCCGTCGACACGGCTGAAGCCGCAGACGATGCTGCGCGCCCAGTGCGGGAAGTACTCGAAGAACTCGCCGTTGTCGACGACCTCGCGGATGACCGCCTTCATGTCGTACGGCTGGTTGGCGCTGGGTGGCAGCAGTTCGTTGAGCGCCGGGCACAGACGATCCGGGTCGTCTCCGGTGTCGACGTGCGGTGGTTCCTCGATGTTGTTCGACGGCAGGAAGCCGAGCAGGAAGCGCACGTCTTCCAGACACGACTTCTCGTCGGGCGACACGAAGGTGGCCACGCCGCTCTTGGAGGCATGGCTCATGGCACCGCCCAGTTCCTCCAGCGTCACTTCTTCGCCCGTCACGGTCTTGACGACGTCGGGCCCGGTGATGAACATGTGGCTCGACTCGCGAACCATGAAGATGAAATCCGTCATCGCCGGGCTGTAGACCGCGCCGCCGGCGCACGGCCCGAGGATCACCGAGATCTGCGGCACGACCCCGCTCGACAACACGTTGCGGTAGAAGATGCCGCCGTAGCTCGCCAGCGACACCACACCCTCTTGGATGCGTGCTCCGGCACCGTCGTTGAGCCCGACCACCGGCGCACCGACTTTCAGGGCGAGGTCCATCATCTTGTGGATCTTCTCGGCGAACACCTCGCCGAGCGCGCCGCCGAACACGGTGAAGTCCTGGCTGAACACGAACACCTTGCGCCCCTCGACCGTGCCCCACCCGGTGACCACGCCATCGGTGTAGGGACGCTCTTCGAGCCCGGCGGCATGGGCGCGATGCCGGGCCAGGAGGTCGAGCTCGTGGAAGCTGCCGGGATCGAGGAAGCAGTCGAGCCGCTCGCGAGCCAGCATCTTGCCCTTCTCGTGCTGGCGTTCGACCGAGCGGGGCGAACCGGCGTGGTACGCCTGCTCGCGGCGCTGTCGGAGTTCTTCGAGCTTGGCATCCATCGGGTTGCTCATTGCCGACCACGCTACTTCGGTGGCTCAGGCGATCTCGTAGACAACCGTGACCGACACGGCGAGGTCGTGCATCCCGGCCTCGACCGGCGTCGGGCCATCCGATGTGGCGAACAACTTCGAAGCCGACCGGGCAAACACCGGGCCGGGATGGCCGATCGCTCCCTCGCTGATCGAGATGACGGCGCCGACGGCGACGCCTGCAGCGGTGGCGTACTCTCCTGCTCGCTTCTTGGCGTTGTCGACCGCGGCGGCCCTCGCCGCGCCGATCGCCGCCTCCACATCGGCGACGGAGAACGAGATCCCTCCGACCGTGATGTTCTCGCCGGCGGAGGCCGCCGCCACATCGATCAGGGGACCGGCCTGGGCGATCTGGCGAACGGTGACCGTGATGTTGTTCGACGCCTGATAACCCGAGATTGCAACCCCCGAGGACTGGTACTGCGGATAGATCGACAGGCCCGACGTGGCAATGTCGTCGTCACTGATCCCGGCGGCCTTCAGCGCGGCGATCAGCGCTGCCGCGCTGCTGTTGGCGTGGTTCAACGCATCGCTCGCGGTGCGGCCGGTCGCCTGCACGCCGAGGCTCAGCGAGGCAATGTCGGGCTTGACGCTGACCTTGCCATCGCCGGTGACCGTGATCGACCGCTGCGGTGTGGCCATCGGCTCAAACTAGCGGCGAGATGCCCGGCTGTCGCGTGTCTGGCAAGCTGGAGCGGATGTCGTTGCCCATCCAGCCCCCGTTGTCGCCGATGCTGTCGAAGGCGGCGGCCGACATCCCGGTCGGCGACGGATGGCACTACGAACCGAAGTGGGACGGCTTTCGCTGCATCGTGTTCCGTGATGGCGACCAGATCGAGCTCGCCAGCCGCAACGAGCGGCCGTTCACGCGGTACTTCCCCGAGCTGCTGGGGCCGTTGCTGGCATCGCTGCCTCAGCGATGCGTCGTCGACGGCGAGATCGTCGTGCCGGCCAACGACGATCGCGGACTCGACTTCGACGCGCTGCTGCAACGCATCCACCCGGCGGAGTCACGCGTGCGACGGCTCGCCGCAGAGACGCCCGCATCGTTCGTCGTCTTCGACCTGCTCGCACTCGACGACGACTCGTTGCTCGATCGGCCCTTGGCGGATCGCCACCGCCTGCTGACCGAGCAATTGGCGAAGGCGGTCGCGCCGGTGTACCTGTGCCCGTCCACCACCGACGCTGCCGTCGCCCAGCGATGGTTCACCGAGTTCGAGGGCGCCGGCCTCGACGGCGTGATCGCCAAGCGGCTCAGCGACCCGTACACCCCCGACAAGCGCACCCTGATCAAGGTCAAGCACCAGCGAACTGCCGACTGCGTGATCGCCGGCTACCGCGTCCACAAGGACGGCAACGGAGTCGGATCGTTGTTGCTCGGGTTGTACGACGACGCCGGCGATCTGCACCACGTGGGCGTCGTGGCCTCGTTCACCGTCAAGCGCCGTGCCGAACTGCTGGCCGAGCTCGAGCCGCTGACCCATCACGCGCTGGAGAACCACCCGTGGCGTGACTGGGCGGAGTGGATGACACGTGCGGAAGACTCCGGCACGCGCATGCCCGGCGGGGGAAGCCGTTGGAACGCCGGCAAGGATCTCAGCTGGGTCCCGCTGCGGATCGAGCGTGTCGCCGAGGTCACGTTCGGGCAGTTGCAGGAGGGGCGCTTCCGCCACGGTTCACAGTTCGTGCGCTGGCGGCCCGACCGCACCCCCGAATCGTGCCGGTACGACCAGCTCGAGGTGGCCAGCCCCGTCGCGTTCGCCTCGGTCGTGGGCCGCGCGCCTACGGCGCAAGCGTCGTCGGAGTAGTCACCGGCGGCGCCAGCGTGCTGTCGGGAGTGGCGGTCGCACCATCGGTCAACAGCACCGTCTTCGAGCCGATCGGCGTGTTGCCGAAACGAACGGTCACGGTCCACACGCCGGGCGAGCCCAATGGCAGACCCTGCTCGATCGGCAAGACAGCGACACCAGCCGCAGTCAACGGCACGTTGAGACTGACACTGGGAACGGTTGCGCCGGCCGGAGGACTGAAGTCGACGGCGAGACCGGCGATCCCGGTCAACGGCTTGTCGACCTCGACGCGCACCGCGTTCGGCCCGATAACAGCACTGAACTTCACCGTCACATCGGCCGCGTCGTCGGTGATGTGCAGCGTTGCGGCCAACCCCTTGGTGTTGTCGGTGGTGGCCGCGACCTTCGGCGGCGACAGCGAGAGCATCCACGCCGTGAGGGCCAACACCACCACGCCGCACATCGCCTCGATGCCGACGGCGCGGCGCAGCCTGACGGCGAGCTGACCGGTCATCGCATCGACTCTGGCAACACGCTCCTTGATGAACTGGCGCGCCGCGACCCCGAGGAAGACCATGGCCCCCACGGCGATGGATTTCAAGAACAGCACCCGGCCGTGACTGCTGGTGAAGATCTCACCCCAGTCGAGGCGGTACATCTGGATGAACCCGGTGAGGATCGTGAGCGCCAGGGCGGGCGTGGAGATCCGGGCGAAGCCACGGACCGCATGCACGAGATCCTCTTCGCCGGGGCCGGCCAGCACGACGCGGGCGAGCAGGATCAAACCACCGAGCCAGACGGCCATCGCCAGCGCGTGGGCGATGCCGGTGGCATAGCCGAGGAACGCCAACTGGCCACCGCTGCGGCTGAAGCCGAGCGTCGCCACCGCCAGCCCGGGAAGGGCGAGGGCCGGAAGTTGGGTGGCCGGATCGATGACGCGTTCGGGGCGCATCACCACCCATCCGGTGAGGAAGACGAACACCACTCGGGCAAGCGCCGCGATGCCGGGCGTCGTGTCGGTGAGGCCACTCCAAGATGTCGGCGACAGCGAGCTCCCGATCCCCTCGCCGGAGATCATCGCGGCGACGCACGCTGCGTTGAACCCGGCGACCAACAGCGTCAGCAGCCACGCCGACCGCAAGAAGCGCACCGTCAAGATGTACTCGACGCCTTCTGGCCAGGCGGTGGCGATCAGCACCACGGCGCCGAACAGCGTGGCGACGCCGAGCGAGATCAGCAGCCGGGACAGACCGAGCGGACCACCGCTGCCGGAGTCGGGCGTACCCGTCGTGGTGCCGGTGCTCGTCGTCGGCGCCACCGTCGTCCCTGTGGCCGGGGTGGTGCCCTCAACAGGGGTCGTGACCGGCGGCGCCACCGTCGCGACCGTGTCGTTGGCCACCGTGAACAAGAACGTCGAGCTGCCACCGCCTTGGCCATCGGGTTGGCTGACCTGCCAGGCGACTGCGCATTCGCCCTTCGGCAGTGGATTCGGCACCGACACGCTCAACGACACGCCGTCGAGACCGACCTGCGGGGTGCCGACGGCGATCGGCGATCCGTTGCACACGACATCGATGGTGTTGGTGGCACCCAGTGGACTGGCGAAGGTGAGCAACAGCGAGGGCGGTGACGTGTCGACCGTGCTGCCCGCATTCGGTGTCGACGAGACCAGCGAGTTGTCCGCCGCGTCGACATGGGCGACACCGAACGCGGCGACTGCGACGATGCCCGCGAAAACGGTCAAGGCGAAGGCGGCGGGGGCGCGACGCACGGAGCGTCTGGGCGGGGAGATGCTGTTCATGCAGGTAGCTCAACGCTAGAGGATCGGCGTCAGCCGCCCACGCCACCCCACACCAGGCCAATGTCGCACCCCCTGGGTAGGCTCGCGTCGATGGCCACCCAGTCGCTCTACCGCCGCTATCGCCCGCGCCGTTTCAGCGAAGTGCGCGGGCAAGAGCACGTCGTGCGCGCGTTGCGCAACGCCGTGATCAACCAGCGCGAAGGCCAGGCGTACATGTTCTCCGGTCCGCGCGGCACCGGCAAGACCACGTCGGCACGCATCCTCGCCAAAGTCCTCAACTGCGAGCGACCGGTCGACGGCGAGCCGTGCTGCGAGTGCGCCTCGTGCCTCGCGGTCGAACGCGGCACCAGTTACGACGTGCACGAGCTCGATGCCGCCAGCAACAACGGTGTCGACGCGATGCGCGACCTCATCGAGAAGGCCTCGCTCGGCACCCCGGGGCGCCACAAGGTGTACATCCTCGACGAGGTGCACATGCTCTCGAAGGCAGCCGAGGCGGCGTTGCTGAAGACGTTGGAAGAGCCGCCGCCGCACGTCGTGTTCGTGCTCGCCACCACCGACCCGCAGAAGGTCAGCGAAACCATCCGCAGCCGCACGCAGCACCTGCAGTTCCACCTCCTGCCCATGGACGTGCTCGAGCAGCACATCCGATGGTTGGCAGGCGACGCCGGCATCGACATCACCGATGCCGCGGTCCAATCCGTCCTTCGCCAAGGCGGCGGGTCGGCGCGCGACACCATCTCGGCGCTCGAACTGGTCGCGGCCGGCGGCGGTGACGCCCCCGAGGCCACACCGCTCGACGAGTTCGTCGAGGCGTTCATCGAGCACGATCCGGGCCGGGCACTCGCCGTCGTCGCCCACGCCGTGCTGCAGGGCGGCGATCCGCGCACGCTCACCGAAGAGATCATCCGTCACCTCCGCGACTGCTTCCTCGCCCTGATGGCGCCCGAGTTGGTGCAGCTACCCGCCGAGCGCGAGGCGGAGGTGTCGTCGTTGGCCTCGCGGTTGGGTGCGGCCTCGATCGTCCGGGCGATGGAACGGCTGGGCGAGATGCTGGTGGAGATGCGCCACGCGCCGGATCCACGATTGCTGCTCGAGATCGCTCTCGTGCAACTCACCCACGATGCGGCCGGAGCAGACCTGCACAGCCTGATGTCGCGGCTCGAGCGCCTCGAGCAGACCGTCGCCGCGGGCGCCACCGCCGCTGCGCCGGCGCGTGCTGTGCCCACCGATCCCAGCACCGGGCGTGCCACGATCGGTGGTCGCGCCCGGCGCGACCCCAGCGCGACCACGTCGAGCCCGTCCGGCACGGGCGCCGTGCCGTCCACCGAGCACCCCTCACAGCCGTCCGCTACGGAGCGGCCGGCGGCAGCTCCCCCGGCGGCGGCCACCGCCGCGGCGATCGACGACAACAAGATCCCGGCGTTGTTCGAGACCCAGGTTCGCCCGGCATTGCGCGGCATGACCAAGGCCATCTACATGGGCGCCCACGTCGGTGCCATGGCCGGCGGCGCCCTCGTCATCGGCTTCGCCGGTGAACCACATCGGGTGCACGCCGAGGAGTACCGAGCCGAGGTCGAAAAGGCGCTGGCCGCCGCGGCCGGCCGGCGCATTCCGCTGTCGCTGGTGGTCGATCAGGCGACCGCCGACCACGACGACAACGTCGTGCACCTGAAGCGCGCCGAGCCGGCGCAGGCCGACGAAGACATCGACACCGGAGACCTGGTCGACGTGCCGCCCGACGCGATCGTGTCGCCGATCGATCGCCTCACCCAGGCCTTCCCCGGCTCCGAGATCATCGAGGAGCGCCCCTGATGGCCGCCGTCTACACGCAACCGGTGCAAGCGTTGATCGACGAGCTCGGTCGCATGCCCGGCATCGGTCCGAAGTCTGCGCAGCGCATCGCCTTCCATCTCCTCAAGTTGCCCACCGACGACGTCACCCGGCTGGCGATGTCGATCACCGACGCCAAGGCGCGAGTGCGCTTCTGCGTGCGCTGCTGGAACTTCGCCGACGGCGAGCTGTGCCCCATCTGCCTCGACGACCAACGTGACTCGACCATGCTGTGCGTCGTCGAGGAGTCGCGCGACATCGTCTCGATCGAGAAGACCGGCGAGTTCCGTGGTCGCTATCACGTGCTGCTCGGGGCGATGAGCCCGCTCGACGGGATCGGGCCCGAGCAACTGAAGATGAAAGAGCTGTTCGCCCGGCTCGAGCCGGAGGGCGTGCAGGAAGTGATCGTGTGCACCAACCCCAACACCGAGGGCGAGGTCACCGCGCTGTACCTGGCGAGGATGTTGCGCCCGTTCGGCATACGCGTCACACGCATCGCCAGCGGCCTGCCCGTGGGTGGCGACCTGGAATACGCCGACGAACTGACGCTCGGCCGGGCGCTCGAGGGCCGCCGCGAGCTCACCGCCTGAGCCCGGCGGGAGCAACGTGAGTGAGGTCCCAGATCCGCAGTTCGGCGCGGGCCGTCTTCGTTGATCAGCGCTGGCACCGAGACGGGCCGCCACAGCCCGTTTCGCGGCCCAGCGCTCGCGGTTCGCCGATCGGCGTTCCTGCGACGAGTCGGGATCGTGCTTGGTTGACGCGCCTGGGCGGGCTCTCGGCGGTACCGAGACAGAATCTGGGCGCCAAGCTCCGTCATCGGAGCTGGCGAGATCAATCAATGGCACCCAGATCTCGGAGCGGAGCGCGCTCGTCCCAGTGACCTCGCGATCTGGGCGCCAGTCGATGGGCGCACCAGCCTCGATGGCGGAGCGTGGCGCCCAGATCTTCAGAGCGTCGGCGAGCAACCTTCCCCGATCCGAGCTGCCGTCACCGTGCCCTCGAATCGGGCCTGGCCGGAAAAATAGGCTGGGGTACCACTCCTGGACCTGGTAGCGGGCGGACGGGCCAGCTCCAGAGGCGGTACCCCAGAACTTGCGTCTGCAACGGACGATGTCGCTGACGTCTATGTGACGGTTACATTACGACGAAGTGCCGAACATGTCAAGCATTATCTACGAATAGTGATGAGGCAACTACTGCCCGCTGAACTTCGGCCTCAAAGGCTACGAACAAGTAACGCGTCGCCCTGGCCGCCACCACCGCACAATGCGGCCGCCCCGAGCCCTCCGCCACGACGCCGCAGCTCGTGCAACAGCGTGAGCGCGAGGCGGTTTCCGCTCATCCCGATCGGGTGTCCGAGAGCAATCGCCCCGCCGTTGACGTTGACGATGTCGTCGGTGATGCCGAGGTCGCCCATCGAGGCAATCCCCACTGCGGCAAACGCCTCGTTGATCTCGAACAGGTCGACGTCGCCGACGCTCTTGCCGGCGCGGGCGAGGGCGGCATTGATGGCGCGGCTCGGCTGCTGCAGCAACGACGCGTTGTCGGGCCCGGCGACCATGCCGTAGCTGACGACCTGACCAAGTGGCGAGACGCCGCGCTGACGCAGAGCACGTTCACTCATCATCACCAACGCGCATCCGCCGTCGCTGATCTGTGATGCGTTGGCCGCGGTGATCGTGCCTTCCTTGTCGAATGCCGGGCGCAGTGTGGCGAGCGACTCCATCGTCGTTCCGGGCCGCACACCTTCATCGGTCTCGACAAGGATCGGCTCGGCGCGCTTCTGGGGGATGCTGACGGGAGTGATCTCCTCGGCGAAGCGACCGTCCTTGATCGCGTTGGCGGCGCGCTCGTTCGACTTCATCGCCACCTCGTCCTGCTGTTCGCGCGTGATCCCGCCGGCCGAGTAGCGCTCGGTGCCGAGACCCATCAGACACGCGTCGAACGCGCACCACAACCCATCGGTGATGATGGCGTCGACGAGCTCGGTGTTGCCGTAGCGAAACCCGGCCCGCGCGCCGGCGCCAGGTATGGCGCGTTGGTCATGCTCTCCATGCCGCCGGCGATCACGATGTCGGCGTCGCCGGCAGCGATCATCTGATCGGCGAGATAGATCGTGTTGAGCCCCGACAGGCAGACCTTGTTGATGTTGACGCTCGGCACGCTCAGCGGGATGCCGGCCTTGACCGCGGCCTGCCGCGACGGTACCTGGCCCTGCCCCGCCATCAGCACCTGTCCCATCAGGACATGCTCGACCTCCTCGGGCGCGACGCCTGCTCGTTCGAGCGCGGCCTTGATGGCCAGACCTCCGAGATCGGCGGCACTCAGCGAGGCGAGCGCACCGCTCAACTTGCCGATCGGCGTGCGCGCTCCGGCGACGATGTACGACCCTGCCATGGCGGGCTCCCTTCTGTCTCCTAGCAATCTACGGCGTGGTGTTGGCCAGTGCCGTATAGACGTCGGCCGTCTCGTACCCGAGCGCCCAGATCACGACACCCGACCAGCCGGCGTCGCGGGCAGCCTGGGCGTGGAGCTGCAGCGTCGCCGCGTCGGGGTAGTAGACGAAGTGGCGAACGGTGCACGACAGTTGCACGGTCGGCGGCGTGAGCCGCAGCGCCGGCTGCAGCCCCGCTGCGCTGCCGGATGCCGAACTGGTCAGGCTCGGCAGCGCGTTGGCCGCCGGGACGTACGGCGGTGCCGGGATCGGTGTCGTGCTGTATCCGGTGACGACGATGTCGTACGAGAAGGTCATCTCGCCCGACACGTCGCGGGTGGGCGATGCGCCGTGTGCGTCGATGACGCCTTGCATGTTCTCCAACTCGGTGCTCGTGGTGTTGAGGGCACCATCGGGGCAGATCTCGGATGCCTTGACCTTGCGACCCCAGTTGCGTCCGTAGGCGGGGACGCCGAGCTGCAGCTTGTCGTTCGGCACGATCGGATCGTTGTAGGCGATGACCTTGTTCAACCAACTCATCGGCGAGATCGGGCCAGGATTCGCAACGCTCCAGTCGTAGACCATCAGCCGCACACGATCGGCGACCGCGCCGATCTCTTGCGGGGCGTAGACGGGATAGCCACGAACCACGTTCGCGTCCAGCCACGTCGGTGGGATGGTCACCGACAGCAACTTGCCGTTGGCGTGCAGCGCTGCGGCCAACTCGGTGACGAAGGCGACCCACACCGGTTGCGTGGTCGACCAAGATGCGGTTCCGTCAGTGAACGCGAAGCCCTCGTAGTCGAGGTCGATGCCGTCGAAGCCGTGCGAGTTCACCAGATCGACGATGTTCTGAATGTGCTGAGCGCGACTCGTGGTGTTGGCGAGGATCACGGTGGCCATGATCCACTTGCCGCTGCCGTCGGTGATCGACGGCAGGACCTTGATGCCGCGAGCCTGGGCGGTGTCGACCGTGGTCTTGAGCTGCGTGGCCGACCCGACGAGCGCGATGGTGCCGTCGACCTGCGCGCTGTAGAAGAACGGCGAGATGTCTTTGAACATCGGTGTCGCGGCGGGGGTCGTGTACGCGGCGCGACCCTGGGACGCGTTCCAGTACGGAACCCAGCCGCTGATGAACCCGTTCGGGGTGCATGCGCTGAGCGCGATCACCGCGGTGGCGACGATCGTGGCGCGCCACACGGCCCGTCTTCGTTGGTTGGCCACGCCGCCAGGATACGCCGCCACGACTCCGAGCGGTCCCGCGGCCACGCGCAGCAGGCCGAGCCCGGCGATGTGCTGCGTCGACCTACCGATCGGTAACATCGGTCCATGAAGCACATCGTCGAGGCGATCGAGCATGGCGCAAGCGGTGATGAGCTTGCTCGACTCCCGATTCCGGAGGAGTACCGGGCAGCCCATGTGTTGAAGGCCGAACAGGACATGTGGGCCGGCGTCGCCTCCTCCGACAAGGATCCCCGCCGCAGCCTGCACGTCGGTCACGTACCCACGCCACTACTGGCGCCCGACGAGGCCTACGTCGCGGTGATGGCCAGCAGCATCAACTTCAACACGGTGTGGACCACCATCTTCGAGCCGGTCAGCACCTTCGGGCCACTGGCCCGGCTGGCCCGCGAGAGCGAGTGGGCCCGGCGCCACGATCAGCCGTACCAAGTCATCGGCAGCGACGCCGCCGGCGTGGTGTTGCGAGTCGGTGCGGCCGTGCGCAACTGGAAGGCCGGCGACCACGTCACCGTGCACTGCAACTACGTCGACGACCAGGACCAGACCTCGCACGACGATTCGATGATGGCCAGCAACCAACGCATCTGGGGATACGAGACCAACTTCGGTGGGCTCGCCGATCTCACCGTCGTCAAGGTCAATCAACTCCTGCCGAAGCCGGCGCACCTCACGTGGGAGGAAGCCGCGGTCAACGCGTTGTGCAACTCGACGAGCTACCGGATGTTGGTCTCGCGCAACGGCGCGGCGATGAAGCAGGGCGACGTCGTGCTGATCTGGGGCGCCACGGGCGGCATCGGCGCGTACGCAACGCAGTACGTGCTCAACGGTGGCGGCATTCCGGTGTGCGTGGTGTCGTCGCCCGACAAGGCCGACATCTTGCGCTCGATGGGTGTCGAGGCCGTCATCGACCGGCGAGCGGCCGGTTACCAGTTCTGGAAAGACGAGCACACGCACGACGAGACCGAGTGGCGCCGACTCGGCAAGGACATCCGCGATCTCGTCGGCGAAGACCCCGACATCGTCTTCGAGCATCCCGGGCGTTCGACGTTCGCGGCATCGATGTACGTCGCCAAGCGTGGCGGCACGATCGTGTCGTGCGCGGCGACCAGCGGATTCATGTTGGAGTTCGACAACCGGCACTTCTGGATGCGCCTGAAGCGTCTCGTCGGCAGCCACTTCGCCAACTACAAAGAGGCGTGGGAGGCCAACCGGTTGATCTCCAAGGGAATGATCCACCCCGTGCTGTCGCAGGTGTTCCCGCTCGAGCAGACCGGCGAGGCGGCCTACCAGGTGCACCACAACATGCACGAGGGCAAGCTCGGCGTGCTCTGCCTGGCCGGCACCGAGGGTCTGGGCGTGACGAACCCCGAGCTCCGCGAGCAGCTCGGCGCCAACCTGCACCGGTTCCGCCGCTGACCGGTGAGCCGATCTGGTTGACTGGGCCGATGCTGCTCACGGAGATCGACCACATCGCCATCGCCGTTCGCGACCTCGACGCGGCCATCGACTACTACCGCCGGGCATTCGGCGCCGAGGTGCATCACCGCGAGATCGTCGAGAGCGACGGCGTCGAAGAGGCACTGATCAAGGTGGCCGACAGCTACATCCAACTCACCGCCGCCACTCGACCCGACTCGCCCATCGCCCGTTCGATCGACAAGCGTGGCGAGGGCCTGCATCACGTCGGCTATCGCGTCACCGATTGCGCGGCCGCGCTGGCGGCGATGGTCGCGGCAGGCGCGACCGGCGATCGACGCAGCGCCACGACCGGGCAGCCGGGGAACCACCGTGGCCTTCGTGCACCCGAAGGGCAGCTTCGGCACGCTGATCGAGCTCGTGCAGGAGTAACACTCCGCACCACACGGTCAGCGCAGGTACAGCGCCTCCGCCGAGCCGCTGCTGACGAGCCAACCCTGCTCCTGCATGCGGTGCTCGACCAGCCCCGCCACCTGCGTGCGCAGCTCCTGGTTCTCCAGCAGGCACTGCTGCAGTGCAGCGGTCGCCTCGGCCAAGGCGCTCTTCGACCGTCGGCCAGACGAGATGCACCGCCATCGGACAGGTCGCCGTTCGCGGTTCGGCGCTCGAGCCCGTCGAGCCGCGTGTTGACTTCGTTGCGCAACTTCTCGACCAAGCCCGATCACCGTCGCCTGCGAACGATCGAGATCGGCAGCGGGACTCGACCTTGACGGCTTCGACGTCCTGCTTGGAGATCGTCGCGTAGGCGGCCATCGAGGTGTACTGCGACAGCACCTGCTGCTCGAGCTTGACGAGACGATTGCGGAACTCGACGGCAACGACGGCTCCGGCCTCGGCGTTCTCAGCAGGGAGAAATGGCTCGAGCAGTTCGTCGAGTTCCATCCAGCTCTTGTCATTGCGTCGCATCGAAATGCCCTTCTGTCGAGTACCGCGCTCACACGCCTCATGCACAGGACGTATCGGCATTCCGGCCTTGACTCTTGAACCCAAAGAGCTTGAGAAATGCTTGCGAATTTTTCTCTCAAGGATTCGAGCGGACAATCCGATCATTGATTTGCGCTTGCGGGACTGATCCAAAGGCGTTCACCAAAACGTGGATTTGAAACCCTAAAAAGCGGGAGGAACGCTACATCATGGAAAACCACATCGAAGTTGCAGAGACCAAGCAGGACAAGGGCTTCACGCTCGTTGAACTCTTGATCGTCATCGTGATCCTCGGCATCTTGGCCACCGTCACGGTGTTCGCAGTGACCGGCATCACCAACAAGGGCAAGACCAGCGCTTGCCAGTCCGACGCCAAGACCATCGAGACTGCAGAAGAGGCCTACAGCGCCAATCACGGCAACTACACCGACAGTTCAGCAGGACCTCGTTGACGACGGTCTGATGCACTCGGCGTCGACGAAGCTGACGATTCACCTGATGCCAGCGGGCACCGCCGCCTCGGCCGGCGTTCCGCGGGGTCGCAGGGACCAGCGAGGCCGTTCCGGCACACCCCGCCATCGTGGCCGACAGCTACTACCTGGCCGGCAAGGTCGGCACCGATTGCGACACCATGACTTCATCTGATCCTTCTGATCAGAGACAACTACTCAGGAGCCGGGCCTTCGGGCCCGGCTCCTTTGCTTTTGCCCTCACAGCCGAGATCGCGCTATGACGCCCGGGTGCAACTCGACCATTCCCTCGGGCGCGTCGCTCGCTGGCGGTATGGCGTGATCGCCGTGGTGTCGCTGACGGCCGGAATCGTGTCGGGCGGCCGCGGCGACTGGGACGAGTTCGTCTCCGCCGGGCGGGCGATGTTCGGCTCGGCCGGCCTGCACGTGTACGTCATCCACCGCGACGTGCAGACCGGGCCGCTGTCGCTGCTGCTGGCCTGGCTCTTCTCGCACACCCCGCGAGACGGTTTCGTGCTGGCCGCGGTGGCGTGCGGCGTGCTCGGGCTCGTCAGCGTGCGATCCCACGAGCTGACAGCACGCCTGGTCGCGCGGCAAGACTCCCTTCGAGCTGCTGGTGCTGGTGGGTGGATGCCTGACGGCGTTCACCTGGGCCAAGCTCGGCGGCTACGGGCACCTCGACGATGCCATCACCCTCACGTGCGCCGTGGTGGCGCTGTACCAGATCCGCGCCGGCAAGCCGCTCAACGCCGCACTGGCCCTCGGCCTTGCCGTGGCCTGCAAGCCATGGGGCGTCATCTTCTTCCCGTTGACGTTGGCAACACGGCCGCGCGACTTCCGCGCCCCGGTGCTTGCCGGTGCGGTCGCAGCAGTGGCCTGGTTGCCGTTCGTCATCGGCGCGCCCGACTCATTGAAAGCGTTGCGCCCGACCGTCAACGTGGCTCCTGATTCAGTGCTGGCCCTGTTCGGGGTGACGACCGGGTCGATGCCCGACTGGATGCGCGTCGCCCAGTTGCTCGGCTGCCTGGCGGCGGCCACGGTCGTGGTGTGGCGCGGCCGCCCGGAATCCGTCATCGCCGCGGCGATTGCCGTGCGCATCGCCACCGATCCGGCAACGTGGAGCTACTACACGCCCGGGCTGGTCATCGGTGTGCTCGTGTGGGACCTGCTCGACCGACGCCGCTTCCCGTGGCTGACCCTCGTGACCGTGCTGGCGTTGTCGCCGACCTGGTTGGTGCCGTCCGACACGGCGCGGGCGGTGTTGCGCCTCGCCCTGTCGGTCGGCGTGGTCGGCTGGGCCGTGTACCGCCGGCCGGCGCCTGGGCCGCGGCGGCCGGGCCACGGGTCGCCACTTAGCGGACGAGCTCCATGCGCATGCCTGCCTCGTCCCACGTCGGGTCCATCGGCAGGCGGCTCATCGCCCGGCCGGCGGCGCGGCGCGCCGTCCAGATCAGGGCGCAGGCCTGCATCAGGTGCACCTGCCCGGCGCCCTGGGGTGGCAATCGCACGATCACGTCCTCGACGCCCGGCAGCTTGTCGCGCAGCAACTGCATGCGCTGAATCACGCCATCGGGGTGGTACGGCGATGTCGTCAGGGGCACGTCGCCGTTGAGGTTGGTGAAGCTGAGGTCGGGGTGGGCGGCGAAGAACATCCGCTGATGGAACGGCTGGAACTCGCGCTCCGCTTCCCGCCACCACTTGAACCGGCGGAAGTCGTCGTTGGTCAGCCACGGCTCGAGCATCCGCGCCTCGTCGCGGGTCTTGGCGCGCAGTGCGGCACGCGACGGCATCGGCTTCACGCCGACGACGCGTGGCCAACCGATCATCTCTCGCGCCTCGGCGTCGCACGGGCGATAGGGGCCCTGCGGCTGTTCGTGGAACCCGACCGGCGCGTAGATCGCCGCAGCGTCGAACTTCGGCTTGTACTCCAAGACGTCGATCAGCTGGCGAACCACTTCGGGCTCCTCGGCGTTGACCGTGACGCCCGCCAGGCGCGCCGGCACGATCAGCCAGCCGCCCGGGCAGGGCACGACGCCGCCCAGGGTCTTGTACGGCAGCTTCGCGGCAACCATGCGTGTCTCCCGGCGTCAGACGCCGATGAGTTGTCCGGACCCGGTCGTCGCCGCCTGGCCTGCGGCCACCGTCGCCTGCGCCTGCATCTGCGAACGCTGCGTGGCTGCCTGGGCCATGATCTCCTTGGGGAACGCGCTCGCCCCGGCGGCCGTCTCGAAGCTGATGATGCCGCTGGCCACCAGACGGGCGAGGTCCATCTCGATGGTCTGCATGCCCTCTTGCTGGCCGGAGATCATCGTGTTGCGGAGCTGACGCGACTTGCCCTCACGCACCAGGTTGCGCACGGCGTCGTTGGCCATCAGCACCTCATAGGCGGCAACACGGCCGCCGCCCTCGGCGGGCAGCAGTCGCTGGCTGATCACGCCCTGCAGCGAGCCGGCGAGCATGATCTGGATCTGGTCACGGCGCTCGGGTGGGAACACGTCGACGATGCGGTCGAGGGCCTGCGAGGCGTCGTTGGTGTGCAACGTACCGAACACGAGGTGACCGGTCTCGGCGAGGGTGAGGGTGATGGCGATCGAGTCGAGGTCGCGCATTTCACCGAGGAGGATGACGTCGGGGTCCTCACGCAAGGCGCTGCGAAGGCCGTCGGTGAAGCTCTGCACATCCGTGCCGACCTCGCGCTGGTTGACCATGGCCATCTTGTGGGAGTGGAGATACTCGACCGGGTCTTCGATGGTGAGGATGTGCACGGGACGAGTGGCGTTGATCCGGTCGATCATCGCCGCCAGGGTGGTGCTCTTTCCGGAGCCGGTGGGGCCCACGACCAGGACCAGACCGTAGGGCTTGTTCAAGATGTCGACGCAGGCTGCCGGCGCACCGAGCTCCTCCAGCGAGCGCACACGAAATGGCACGACACGAAGGGCGAGCGCATAGGTGTTGCGCTGCTTGTAGGCGTTGGCTCGGAAGCGGCCGAGGCCCTCGAGGCCGAACGAGAAGTCGACCTGTTGAACCTCGTCGAGCTCTTTGCGCTGGAAGTCCTGCAGCAACGAGAACACGATCCGCTCGGTCTCCGGCGGCGTCAGCGTGCTGACACCCTCGAACGGCACCAGCGTGCCGTCTCGCCGCGCCGTCGGCGGACGGCCGACAGAGAGGTGCAAGTCGCTGGCTCCCGCCGCAACCGTTGCCTGCAGCAATGTGACCAACATCTGATCTGGATTGAACATCGGACTAGCCTCCCGTGTTGCCCGCCGCCCCGAGGAGTGGCTCTACTACTTATGACGATTGCTATTGCTGCCGCGTACGGCTTGTTGTTCGGTTCATTCCTCACCGTGGTGGTCGATCGTGTGCCCCGTGGCGCATCGATCGTCTCCCCTGGTTCGGCGTGTGGAAACTGCGGCTTGCGCCTCGGCTTCCTGGATCTCGTTCCGGTGTTCAGCTGGCTCGCACTGCGAGGCAGATGTCGCCGGTGTCGTATGAATATCGGTACCGAACCGCTGATCCTTGAGTTGCTTACGAGCCTGCTGTTCGGTTTGTTTGCGTGGAAGTTCGGGCTCGACTGGGCCCTGCCTGCGTTCTGTGTGCTCGGTGTCGGCCTGGTCGGATTGAGTTGGATCGACCTGAAGACCAAGCGGCTGCCCCGGCAGATCATCTACGTGACGGCCGCGATCGGCGTGCCGCTGCTGTGCCTGGCCGCGATCGTTCGCCACGAGCCTCGGCGCATCTGGATGATGCTCCTCGGCGCGGCGATCGCTGCGGCCTTCATGGGGCTGGTGTACATCGCCAGCCGCGGCGGCATGGGCGACGGTGACGTACGCCTGTCGCCACTGCTCGGCGCATACCTCGGCTGGCTGAACCCGGGGTTCGTCGGGGTCGGCCTGTTCATCGGCTTCTTCGCCGGCGCCGTGGTCGGTGTGGCGATGATGGCCGCCGGCCGCGCCGGTCGGAAGACGGCCGTGCCGTTCGGGCCATTCCTGGCACTCGGCACGATCGTCGCCGTCTTCATCGGCCAGCGCTGCGTCGACCTCTTCCTGCGCCGCTGAAGGCACCGTTCTCAGGCACCGCCCTTGGCACCGTCGAGCACGCCGTACATGGCTTGCACCAACGCGACAGCGACGAAGCCGACGATCATGCCGACGAAGATGATCATCATCGGCTCGAACATGGTCGTGAACTTCTTGATGCGGCTCTCGAGCTCTCGGTCGAAGTACAAGCTGGCGACCTCGAGCTGCTTGTCGAGCGTTCCGGTCTCCTCGCCGACCTTGAACATCTGCTTGGCGGCGCCGGGGAACAGCTCGGTCGCGGCCAGCGGCTTGGAGAAGCCACCGCCTTCGACCATCTCCGCCTGGGCGATTTCGAGGCGCTCGCGGAAGACCGAGTTGCTGGTCGACTCCGTCGTCGTCTTCATGCCTTCCGGCAACGGGCACACCTGCTTTGACCATCGCCGCCAGGATGCGGCAGAAGCGCTCGAGGATCGCGTACTCGACGATGCCTTTGATCACCGGGATCCGCAGCACCAGCCGGTCTTTCACGAGCCGGCCGCCATCGGTCTTGAAGAGCCAGTACATCACGCCCATGAAGCCGCAGAACACACTGAAGGGGATGTACCACAGCGTGCTGAACAGCGTGGCGACGAACAGCAGGCTGCGAGTCGTCAGCGGGAGATCGGCGTTGAGCTCGGCGAAGAGCGGCTTGAACTGCGGCAGCACGTAGCCGGCGAGGATCACGACCGTCACCATCGCCATCGCCATGACCACACCGGGGTACGACAGCGCCGAGACCACCTTCGATCGGGTCTCCAGCTCTCGCTCGAGGTAGCCGGCCAGGCTCTCCAGCGTGTCGTCGAGGTTGCCGGTCAGCTCGGCCGATTGCATGATGCCGATGTAGTAGTTGGGGAAGGCTTCGGGGTGCTTGCCGGCGACCTCCGACAGCGTGCCGCCGTTGCGCAGGTCGTCGACCATCATCGTGATGGTGCGTTGCAGCGCCACGTCCTCGGTCTCGTCACCGATGATCTGCATGGCCTCGGTGATGGGGATGCCGGCCTTCACGAAGACAGCGAGCTGGCGCGTGAAGTGCATCAGCTCCTTCTTCTTGACCTTCTCCTTGGTCAGCTCGAAGTCGAGCGCGCCGCGCTTTTCTTGGATCTTGACCGGATACAGGTTCTGATCCAGCAGGGCCGCGCGGGCATCGCCGATCGTGTCGGCTTTGGTCACGCCCTCGATGGACGCACCCGTGGCGTCGATGGCGGCATATGCGAACCTTGGCATTGTCGTAGCTCCTAGCTGGCGTAAAGGGTCTTGATGACTTCGGGGACGGTGGTGACGTCGTTCTCGACCAGCGCCATGCCTTCGCGCAGCATCGTGCGCATGCCTTGGGCGACGGCGAGCCGACGGAGTTCTTCAGTGGTTGCCCAGCCGACGATCAGACGGCGAAGCTCGGGCGTGATGCGCAGCAGTTCGTACACGCCGATGCGGTCGCGGTACCCGGTGCCGGCGCAGAAGTTGCAGCCGGCGCCGTGGAAGAACTGCGACTTGTCGCTGCCGCCGCTGTGCTGACGGAACACGGCCAGCTCATCGGCCCCGGGCGTGTACGGCTCCTTGCACGCGTCGCAGATGCGGCGCAGCAAGCGCTGCCCGATCACGCCGACGACGGCGGAGGCGATCAGGAAGGCCTCGATGCCCATGTCGAGGAATCGGTGGAGCGCGGCAACACTGTCGGTGCCGTGTAGCGACGACAGCACGAAGTGACCGGTGAGAGCAGACTGGACAGCGATACGTGCTGTATCGGCATCTCTGATCTCGCCCACAAGGATCACGTCAGGGTCTTGACGAAGAATTGCCTTGAGGCCGGTGGCGAAGGTCAGGCCGGCCTGTTCGTTGGTCTGGATCTGGTTGATGCCGGGGAAGACGTACTCGACCGGGTCCTCGACCGTGGTCACGTTCGTGCCGGTCGAGTTGACCTCGAGCAACGAGGCATACAGCGTCGTGGTCTTGCCGGCGCCGGTCGGCCCGGCGCAGATGACCATGCCGAACGGGGCGTGGATCATCTTCGAGTAGTGCAGGTACGTCTCGCGGGGGAAGCCGAGCTCGGACAGGCCGATCATCGAGCGGCTCTTGTCGAGAATACGCATGACGATCTTCTCGCCGAACACCGTCGCCACGCTGGCAACGCGAACGTCGACTTCCTTGCCGTCGATCACCGTCGAGAACTGACCGTCTTGCGGCTTGCGCTTCTCGACGATGTTCATCCCGCTCATGATCTTCAGGCGGCTGCTCAGCGCCGGGTGCACGCTGATCGGCAGGCTGAACGCCTCGACCAGGTGGCCGTCGATGCGGAACCGGATGCGCAGCTTGTCGTCGAGCGGTTCGACGTGGATGTCGGACGTACGGTCGCGCATCGCCTGGCTGACGATGCGGCTGACGAGCTGGATGATCGGCGCCTGATCGTCGAGGCTGACCTCGGCGGCGGCCGCGGCGACCTTGCTCTGGTCGTCGCCGACCTCGAAGACCCTGACCAGCTTTTCGATCTCGTCATTGGCGCGGTAGATGCGGTCGATGAAGGTGCGGATCGTGGCCGGGTCGGCGACGGTCCAGCGAACGGGGCGGCCGGCAGCAGCCTCGACCAGCCTGCGTCGGGTCGGGGTCGGGTCGGCGGCAATGACGACGATCGCCCCACCCTCTTCGGCGATGCCGATCACGCAGTGGGCCCGGACGATCTTCTCGTCGAGGAATTCCTTGGCGTTGTCGGGCAACTCGATCGACTTCGAGTCGAGGAGAGCGACCTCGGTGACTGCCGCGATTGCCTTGGCCACCTCACCGCGATCGACGCCGAACTTGCCAAGCACGAGGTCGGCGAACTGCAGCAGATCGCCATTCGCGGCGGCCAGCGCGCTCGCCAGGTTCTCGGCGCTGAGCTGCTCGCTCTCGACCAGCATCTGGCCGACACGCATGCACTCCGCCGACGCCTCGCCAGGAACCGCTACGACGGCCTGGGGGCGCGGCAGCGGCAGTGGTGCGTCGCTTGTTTCTTTCGTCTTTTGGAACAGTGCCATAGTGCCCGTCTCCCGCCAGTGGGGGCGTTGCCAGCGTGCGTCAGTACGACGAGTAGCTGGGCTCCGATGATGAATCCGCGCCGCCCGCCGGCAGCGGTGGGTTGGTGCCCGGCGACGGGAAGCCGCCGGCCGCGTTCGCTTCGGCTTTGCGGACGAACTGGTCAGGATTGAGCTCGACCAGGGCGCGCTCGATCTCTTCGAGTCGCTCGAGTTGTACGGCTTCGCTGACGTCCATCGTGTCGGCCAACTGCGCTTCGATCTCCGACATCCGCACTGCGGTGGCGTCGAACTTCTCCCCTTGGGATTCGATGAAGCGGTCGACCTCGATGCGCACGAGCATCGCCTCACCAACGGCGCTGGAAAGTTGCTCCTTCACCGCGTTGATCGCCTCTTCGTCGACCTTGGCGACGTCGGCGGCGAGGGAATCCATCCGATCGCCGGCTTCCAACAGGCTCGCCTCGAGATCGACGATCCGCTTCGACAGCGCGCCCATCGCGTCGTCGAACCCGGCGCCGACGCGACCGATCGTTGCTTCGAGGTTGGCGATCTTGACGCCGTTGTGATCGTTGATGCGCTCTTCCATGGCGACGGCTCGATCGACCATCTTCATGTCGATGGCGTCGACGCGTTGCGACAGGATCTGTCCGTGCTCGGCCAGTTGCCGGGCCACGTCCGCGCCGGCCTGATCAACCAGTCCGCGCACGTCGCCGAGGCGTTGGTCGACCGCACGCGACACCGCTTGGTCGCCGTCGTCCATGCGACGCGACAGCGCAGCGACGGTCTCGTTGATGTGGGCGACGATCGCCGCGGCCTGCTCGTCGAAACGACGGCTGGACTTGTGCAGTTCGTCGATCTGGGTCTCGACGGCAGAGGTCTTGTGCTCGAGGTAGTCGCGCAGACCCTGGCTGACCGAGGCGAACTGCGCCGGAAGCTCGGCCTGCACCAACGCAGGGAGGCCGGCCAACTTGGCATTGATCGTGGTCAAGGTCTGATGCTGATGGTTGGCGAACTCGGCGAGACGCTCTTCCAGTGCGGCTTGCAGCGCGGCCTGGTAGCGGTCATTGGCCTGGTGGTCGGCTGCGACCTTGGCGGTCAGCGCCTCGAGTTGCTCAGCGAACTCGGCGCGCATCTCGAGGCGCTCCTTCTCGGCGGCCTGGCGAGTTGCCTCGACCTGCTGCGACATCGTCGACACGTAGTGCGTGAGCTGACGTTCGACCGCTCCGGCGATGGTTGCCGCGAGCATCTCGGTGGACGACGGGGCCGCGGCCGGCTGTGCGGGCGGCGGGTGTTCACTCGGGGCCGCCGGCACCCATGCCGGTGTATTCGGTAGTTCGTTCGCCACGGAGATTTCATCGGTAGACCTTGCCCCAATCTTGAGAGATCTTTGCCGACTACGGTGGCGTTGTGCGCGTGCATCTGATCGACGGAACCTACGAGTTGTTCCGTCAACATTTCGGCCAGGCCGGACGCCACACCGAGGCCGTTCCGCACGCCGCGACGATCGGGGTGGTCGCCTCGACTCTGCAACTGGTCAGTGAGGGGGCAACCCATCTCGGCATCGCCAGCGACCACGTGATCGAGAGCTTCCGCAACGAGATGTGGCCCGGCTACAAGACCAGTGAAGGAATGGACCCCGAACTGCTGGAGCAGATCCCATTGATGGAAGAGGCGCTGGTCAGCGCGGGGTTCACGACCTGGGCAATGGTCGAATACGAGGCCGACGACGCCCTGGGGGCCGCCGCAGCGGTCGCCGACGCCGACCCGCGCGTCACCCAGGTCATGATCGTCACCCCCGACAAAGACCTCGGGCAGTGCGTTCGCGGCACCCGCGTCGTGCAGTACGACAGGCGCAAGGGGGAGATCGTCGACGAGGCCGGAGTCACGGCAAAGTTCGGGGTCGGCCCTGCTTCGATCGCCGACTACCTCGCGCTCGTCGGCGACTCCGCCGACGGGTATCCCGGGCTCGCCGGGTGGGGTGCCAAGAGCGCCGCCACGGTGCTCGCCAAGTTCGGCTCGATCACCGAAATACCGGCCTCGTCGGGCGACTGGGGCCTGCCTGCGCTCCGCGGCTCCGAGAAGTTGGCCGTCACGCTCCGCGACAATCTCGAACTGGCCTTGCTGTTCCGCCGCATCGCAACGATCGAGACCGACGTACCCGTCGGAAGCGTCGACGACTGGCAGTGGAAAGGCCCGACACCCGGCTTCGCCGCCATGGCCGAGCGCCTCGGCGCGCCGCACCTCGTCGAGCGAGCGGTGCGGCTGGCGGATCGAACAACACCCGCCGAGTGAGGTGACGGCCAGGCTGCCTGCGGCACACGAGCGTTACCGTTGAAGGCTGCTACCTCCCGGTCCTGACCTGATTCCCGGACGCCCGTCGCACAGGGCCCGACCGTCACCTCACCCGGCGGGTGCCAAGTTCGCCACCCGCAAAGTTCGGTGGTGCAACCCTAGCGCGACCGCTACCCTTCTGTGCCCCAGGAGGGGTGCGAGAGCGGCCGAATCGGCACGCTTGGAAAGCGTGTGAGGGGCAACCCTCCGTGGGTTCGAATCCCACCCCCTCCGCCATGACGGCCAGCCTGACCGACGACGAGGCGATGCGCCTGGCACTCGACCAGGCCGGCGCGGCCATCGCCCACGGCGACGTGCCGATCGGCGCAGTCGTTGTCCGCGACGGCCAGGTGATCGCCGCCCGGCACAACGAGCGTGAGCTGACCGGCGATCCCACGGCCCACGCCGAGGTGCTGGCAATCCGCGATGCGGCTCGCGTGGTCGGCCACTGGCGCCTGCTCGACTGCACGCTGTACGTCACGCTGGAGCCTTGCGTGATGTGCGCCGGTGCGCTGGTCAACTCGCGGATCGGTCGGGTCGTGTTCGGTGCCAGCGACCCCAAGGCCGGCGCTGTCGCCAGCCTGTACGAGATCTGCGGCGACCAACGCTTGAACCATCGCCCACCGGTGACGGCGGGGGTCTGCGCCGATGAGGCGGGCGCATTGCTGCGGGCGTTCTTCGCCGAACGCCGCGCCCAGACGGGTTAGAACCCGGCGCCCATCCCGGCGAACGCGCGCTTGATGGCCTCGGCCACTTCGTCGGCGATGGCCGCGTGATCCACATCGGCAGGCTGCGCTGCAGGCGTCACCGGGATCTGTGCGGTCGGCGCCGGCATCGAGGTCACCGGCACTGCCTGGGTGATCGGCGGTGGCGGTGGCACGGTTGCCGCGACCGGCGCGGTCACCGGTACTGCCTGGGTGATCGGCGGGGCGTTGAGATTGTTCCGCGGCGCCGGCTCGGGGGCCGCCTGGGGCTCCTGCTTGGGCTTCGGCTTGGCCGCGGCCTTCGGCGCCGGCGCTGCCTCGGGCCGCGTGTCACCCTGTCGAGCCGCGACCGGCACGCTGTGCGGATACCAGCGGTCGATGCCGCTCGGATGCCGCCGGTACAAGGCCAGCTCGTAGCCGGAGACGACCTCGTTGGCGACCGCGACCATCACGTCGTCGGTGAAGAGCTCGGTGCACAGTTCGACCGAGGCGCGATCGATCGTTGGATCCGCCTCGAACATCCGTCCGACGTGCTCGACACCGTTCACGATCACCGTGCCACGCTGCATCTGCTCGCGGGTGATCACGCCCTCCATCATCAGCCGGATCGGCAAGGCGCCGTCGGAGATCCGCTCGGCGAAGTAGACCATCCCATCGCGCAAGAACAGCCGGGTCTGCGGGTTCGTCGGCAACCTCAGCTCACCCGTCAGATATTGACGGCGAGCGGCCTCGATCACCTGCCACGCCGGGCGAGGGGTGAAACTGGACTCGTCAGGAAAGAGATTTGCGTCCGCCACGGAACTTGCATCGGCACGCACCGAGACCGTCTTGAGGAAACATTGCGGGATAGGCACACACGTCCGGTCCCGCTAGCCTGCCACCCGGAAGGATGCCAGAGTGGACGAATGGGACGGTCTCGAACACCGTTGAGGTCTTATGGGTCTCCGTGGGTTCGAATCCCACTCCTTCCGCCAGAGGACCTTCCCGAAAGCGGCCAGAACTTCCCTGTGGAGTTCTTGGCGCCCGCCTGGCTACCCCGAAACACTCCACACCGGCGCCGTCGTGAATCTTGGAACTACTCGTCGAGCGGCCGCCGCACGGCGACGCGGGTCTCGTCATCGAACATCGCGTCGACCTCGTCGCCGGGCTCCAGGGGCACCGCCTTGGTCAACCCGCCGGTGATGACGATGTCGCCGGCGTGGAGCTGTCGACCCTGCCGGGCCAACTGCGCGACCAACCAGACGACGCCGGCTGCAGGATGTCCGGATGCCGCTGCGCCCGTCGCCTGGCCGGCGTCGTCACCGTTGTGCCGCAGCACCACCGTGATCGCCTCCAAGCGGTCGATGCGGCGAAGCTCGGGCCCGACCACCACCTGGGCCGCCGACGACCCATCGGCGGTGTTGTCCTCGAGCCGGAATCGGTAGCCGGGGTAGACGGAGTCGACGACCTCGAGACACGCGAACGCCTCGCCGACCGCGTCGAGAACGTCGTCCAGACCGACATCGCCGCTCAACGGCCGGGAGAAGCGCAGCCCGATCTCCGGCTCGACGCGAGGTTGGATCAGCGACGGGCTGACAGCGCCCCCGTGGGCCAACAGCATCGCGTCCGTGAGCGGGCCGAAGTTCGGGTGATCGATCCCCATCTGGGCCCGCATCGCCAGCGACGTGTAGCCGAGCTTCCACCCGACAACACGCTCGCCGCGCGCCACCCGGAGCTCGGTGCCCGCCCGCTGTATCGCATACGCATCGTCGATGTCGAGCGCCACCGACGACGAGATCGGCTCGCAGCCGGCCCGATCGCGTCGCGCTGCAAGGAGCTTGGTCGCCCAACCGGTGATCTCGTCAGGAGTCAACGACATCCGGCGAACATAGGACGCACGGCGCCCGCCGCTGGCAGTGGATCGCCGCGGTGTTCCGCCGAGCGGCACACGTGGCTTGAGCTGCGAACCACGGGCAACCACAGTCGCGGGACGCCGCCGGTGGTGCCTGAGGAGGATTGTGATGTCGCGGATGGAACCGTTGCCGATCGAGGATTGCCCTGATCCCGAGCTTCGCAGCACGTTGGAGCACTTCGTGAAGACGTTGGGATTCGTGCCCAACAGCTTGCTGACGATGCAGCGCGTTCCGGCGATCGCCAAGGCCGTGGTGCAGTTGAACCGGGCCGTGTTCGATCCGTCCGGTCGAGTCGATCTCGGCCTGAAGCGTCTGGTGGCGCACATGGCCAGCTACGCCGCCGGTTGCCAGTACTGCCGGGCGCACACGACCGTCAGCGCCACCCGCCACGGCATTGCCGACGAGAAGATGGCGGCGATCTACGAGTACCGGACGAATCCGTTGTTCGATGCCCGAGAACGGGCCGCGCTCGACTTCGCGCTCGACGCAGCGTCGGTCCCCAACGGGGTCACCGACGAGTCGTTCGAGCGGCTGGCCCAGCACTGGACCGACGAGGAGATCGTCGAGATACTCGGCGTGGTGTGCATGTTCGGCGTGTTCAACCGGTGGAACGATTCCATGGCAACACCGCTGGAGGCCGAGCCGATCGCCAAGGCCGGCTCGTTGCTCGGAGACAAGGGCTGGAGCGCCGGCAAGCACGCCGTCACAGGTAGCTAGCAGCGCAGGCCGTCGGCGGGGAGGTGGCCCACTGGGTCGACCAGATAGTTGTCGACCGCGGCCGTCGAGCATTCGTTGAGGCCGTAGCCGGTGTGCCGGTTGCCCTCGACGATCACCAGCCGGCTCTGCTCGAGGGCGGCGGCCATCTTGCGGGTGCCGTCGAGCGGTGTGGCCGGGTCGCCGGTGGTGCCCATCACGACGATCGGCCCGGCTCCCTTGCCGGTGATCTCGATGCGTGGATCGGTGGTCGGCGGGAAGAAGGTGCACGCGTAGTCGCCGACGGTCCTGGCTTCGAACCGCGGTGCCACCTCGCGAAGCTTCACCGCGTTGGCGTCGTCCTCCTCCACCGTCGGACGCTCGGTGGAGTCCATGCAGCTGATGACCTGGAACGCCTCCAGCGAATCCGCGTACGTGCCATCCGGGCGGCGCTGGTAGTACTCGTCGTACAGCGCCAGCAGGCCGGCACCCTTGCCGTGCTGTGCGTCGTCGAGCGCGACGGCCAGCGCCGGCCAACTGGCCGACGAGTACATCGCCTCACCGACAGCAGCGATGGCAACCTCCAGCGAAACGGCCGGGCGGCCCTCTTTGCTGGGGACCGGTGCCGAGTCGAGGCTCTTCATCAGTCGATCGAACGCCGCAGCCGCGTCGCCATCGTTGTTGAACGGGCACTTGGCATCGGCGCTGCACGCTGCGAGGAAGGAGCCCAACGAGCTCTCGAAGCCCTGGAGCTGCTGGCGCTCGCTTTCGGCTGCGCCCGCTGTGGGGTCGACCGCTCCGTCGAGCACGGCTGCTCGGACCGTGGTGGGGAACAGCGTGGCCCACGTCGCGCCCAGTTCGCTGCCGTAGCTGAATCCGAGGTAGCTGATGGTCGCCTCGCCGAGGGCGGCGCGGATGCCGTCCATGTCGCGGGCCGAGTTGTTGGTGCCGACGTAGCGATAGATCGCGCCGTTGTTCTCCACGCAGTCGGTGGCGAACTCCTTGGCGAGATCGATCAGCTGTTGGCGCGCCGCCGCATCTTCGGGCGTGATGTCGCCGGTCGCGAAGAAGTGGTCGTAGTCGTCGATGCAGTCGATCTTCGGCTCGCTCTCGCCCGTGCCCCGTGGGTCCCACGCGACGATGTCGAAGTGGTCGAGCAGCGCCTGCCCGAAGTTCGCCTCGGCGTAGACGGCGAAGTCGGTGCCACCGAAGCCCGGCCCACCCGGGTTGACCAGCACACTGCCGATCCGCTCGTTCGGCTTCATCGCCAGATGGCGGGCGATGTCGAGGTCGAACGTGCCCTTCGAGGGGTCGTTGTAGTCGATCGGCACCGTGAACGTGCCGATCTCCACACGATCCGCGTGGTCGAACCGGGTCCATCCGAAGGGATCGTCCGCGGGATCGAACGTGGCGTCGGAGTGCTGCGCGTCGGTCGCGGCGACGCCGGCGCCGGCCGCGCATCCGGCCAGCAGCACGACACAACAGATCATGGAAGCCGCGCGCCGCATCAGGCGCCCAGCGTATGGCGCAGCGGGTCTCGACGCTCGGCGGCACCCGTATCCTCGACTCATGCGAATGGGCCCACACATGATGCTGGGAAGCGACAACGACGCCGTCAAGGGCGTCCGCCTGCAGAGCAGCGCCGTGCGTCGGGCGTGGCAGTTCGCCAGGCCGTACCGAACCATCATCATCTTCTTCCTCGTCACGATCGTGGTCAGCGCGGTGCTCGAACTGGTGCCGCCGTTCGCCTTCCGGTCGATCCTCGACGACGCGATCCCCAAGCACGACCGCTCGCTGATCAACGTGCTGGCCGCAGTGGTCGTCGGCTCGGCGATCGTCGACGCGCTGCTGGCCATCGTGCAACGGTGGTGCTCGGCCCGGATCGGCGAGGGCTTGATCTGCGATCTGCGGGTCGCCTTGTTCGGCAAGGTCCAGCGCATGCCGATCGCGTTCTTCACCCGCACCCAGACCGGCGCCCTCAGCAGCCGGTTGAACAACGATGTCGTCGGCGCCCAGAGCGCCGTCACCAGCACACTCGGCAGTGTGGTCAGCAACATCGTGGTGTTGATCACCACGTTGTCGGCGATGGTCTTCCTCGAGTGGCGGCTGACGCTGCTGGCGCTGGTCGTGCTGCCACTCTTCATCATCCCGGCGAAGCGGGTCGGCAAGCGGTTCCAAGCGCTGGCCCGCCAGCAGATGAACACCAACGCCGAGATGAACTCACAGATGGCCGAGCGGTTCAACGTCGCCGGGGCCCAACTCGTCAAGCTGTTCGGTCGGTCTGCTGACGAGACCACGCTGTTCACCGAGCGGGCCTCGAGGGTGCGCGACATCGGCATCAAGTCGGCGATGTACGGGCGGGTCTTCTTCGTCGCCCTCGGGCTGGTCGGCGCACTCGGCGCGGCAGCGATCTACGGCATCGGCGCCAACCTCGTCGTCAGCGGCAACATCAAGCCGGGAACACTGGTCGCCCTGGCGGCGCTGGTCACCAGGGTGTACCAACCCTTGACCGGACTCACCAATGCTCGCGTCGACCTGATGACGGCGATGGTCAGCTTCGAGCGGGTGTTCGAGGTACTCGACGCACCGGAGAGCATCGCCGACCGGCCGGGCGCCGTCGACCTCGTCGACCCCCAGGGTCTGGTGGAGTTCGACAACGTCACCTTCCGCTACCCGACTGCGGCCGAAGTCACGGTCAAGTCGCTGGAGGCACCGAGCGCGCTGCTGGGCCACGACCCCGACCACGACGTGCTCGCCGGGTTGAGCCTGACGCTGCGGCCGGGCGAGACCGTGGCCCTGGTCGGCGCATCCGGATCCGGCAAGACGACACTCGCCGGGCTGATCCCCCGGCTGTACGACGTGACGGCAGGCAGCGTCAAGGTCGACGGTCACGACGTGCGCGACTTGACCCAGCAGACCCTGCGCGCCTCGATCGGTGTGGTCAGCCAGGACCCGCATCTGTTCCATGAGTCGATCGGCGACAACCTGCGCTACGCCAAGCCCGACGCGACGACTGCCGAGCTCGACGCGGCATGCCGCGGCGCACGCATCTACGACACGATCGCGTCACTGCCGGATGGCTACGACACGATGGTCGGTGAGCGCGGCTACCGGCTGAGCGGCGGCGAGAAGCAGCGCCTGGCCATTGCCCGTCTGTTGCTGAAAGACCCGGTCGTGATGATCCTCGACGAGGCCACCAGCCATCTCGACAACGAGAACGAGGCCCACGTGCAGGCCGCGTTCGACGAGGCGCTTCGCGGCCGGACCGCCCTGGTGATCGCCCACCGGTTGTCGACGATCCGCGATGCCGACCGCATCGTGGTGCTCGATGACGGCCGGATCGTCGAGGAGGGCACGCACGACGACTTGATGGCCCTCGACGGCCTGTACGCCGCCCAGGTCCGCGCCGGGGAATCGCCGCTGATCCCTGGCTGACCTGGGGGTATGCGGCGTTCGGCGACCCATCCGCGAACCCTGTGACACCCCCTGGTCATGATGGTGACCATGGAGTTCGCACTCGTCATCTGTCTCGTGGCCGCCGTGGCCGCCGTGACCTGGCTGGTCGCCCGGCGCAATCCGGTCGCCGTCGCGCCGGTCGCCGCCCCCACCGTCTCGGCCGATGTCATCAGCCAGGCGGCCATGCTCGCCGTCGAGCAGGCCGTGACCATGAGCCGCGAACAACTCGGTGCCCACACCCAGGCCAGCGATGCCTCCCTGGCGGGGCGTCAGCAACTGATCGACCAGCGCCTCGGCGAGGTCCAGACCGGAGTTCGCACCGACATCGACCGGCTGTCGCAACTCGTCCAGCAACTCGGGCAGGCCACCTCCGAGCGTTTCGGTCAGGTCGATCGGTCGCTGCAGGTGCACTCCGAGATCGCCCAGATGCTGTCGAACACCACCAACAGCCTGCGCGAGGCCCTGGCCAGCTCCAACGCCCGCGGCCAGTGGGGCGAGCGCATGGCCGAAGACGTGCTCCGGCTCGCCGGGTTCCACGAGGGCGTCAACTACCGCAAGCGCACGGCGGTCGTCGGCGAAGGGCACGGGATTCCCGACTTCACGTTCCTGCTGCCGAAGGGCCACGTCTTGTTCATGGACGTGAAGTTCCCGATGGCGTCGTATCTCAAGTACCTCGATGCGTCGACGGAGGCCGAACGATCGGCGCACCGCGCCACCTTCGTACGCGACGTGCGCGCCAGGGTGCGCGAGCTGGCCCGTCGGGAGTACGCGTCCACCGACGACCGCTCGACGGTCGACAACGTGTTGCTGTTCGTCCCCAACGAGACCATCAGCGCATTCATCCACGAGAGCGACAACGGCCTGATCGAAGAAGCGATGGCCTCGAACGTCGTCATCTGCTCACCCCTGACGCTGTTCGCCTTCCTCGGGGTCATCCGGCAGGCGTTCGACAACTTCGTGATCGAAGAGACAAGCCAGGAGATCCTCCAGTTGCTCGGCAAGTTCGGCCAGCAGTGGGGCAAGTACACCGAGTCGATCGACAAGGTCAAGCGGCAGTTCGACACGCTCAACCGGTCCTTCGACGAGCTGGCCACAACCCGCCGACGGGCGCTCGAACGGCCGCTGAACGCGATCGAAGACCTGCGTCGCAAGCAGCGGTTGCCGATCGACGGGCAGCTGTTCGGCACCGACGAGACGGGCGAGTTGGAGAGCGAACTCGACAACGTGCGCGAACTCGGCGCCTGACGGGCCAGACTTTCCCCGTGAGTCAGGTGGCGTTCGACTTCGATCTCGACGACGGTGGCGTCCCCACGTATTCGGTGGGTGAGCTCGCCGAGGCCATCAACTCCGCCATCCGCAGGCGTTTCACCGACGGGGTGTGGGTTCGTGGCGAGATCCAGGGATGGAGCGAGCGCGGGCCGCACGCCTACTTCCGTCTCGTCGAGGAGACCGACGACGGCAAGGCGGCGATCAACATCCAGTTCTTCGCCAACTCGCGCATGCGGCTGCGCCCGATCCTCAGCAAGCACCGGCTGCGCCTCGGCGACGGGCTGAAGGTACGGATCTTCGGCCATCTCGACTACTTCGCCCCATCGGGTCAACTCGGCCTGAAGATGAGCGGCCTCGACCCGCGGTTCACCCTCGGCGAGATGGCCCTGGAGCGCGACGACGTCGTGCGGCGACTGGTCGCCAGCGGTCTGTTCGATGCCAACCGCCGCACTCGCGTGGCCGCGGCACCGTTACGCATCGGTGTGGTCACCAGCACGGCCAGCGCCGCGTGGGGCGACTTCACCCACGAGCTCGACCGCAGTGGGCTGGCCTTTCGGCTGCGGGTCATCGACGTGCGCGTGCAGGGCGAATGGGCCGTCGACATGGTCTCCGGCGCGTTGCGAACGCTGACCCGCCACGACGACCTCGACGTTGTCGTGCTGATTCGCGGCGGTGGCTCCAAGACCGAGCTCGCCACCTTCGACCACGAGGCCATCGCCACGGCGATCGCCACTTCGCCGCTGCCGGTGTTCACCGGCCTCGGGCACGAGATCGACCGCAGCGTGGCCGACGAGGTTGCGCACAGCTCGTTGAAGACCCCGACGGCGTGTGCCGCCGCGCTGGTCGAGCACGTCTACGCCTTTCGGGCCGAGGTCGAACAGGTGTGGACCACCATCGAGGGTCGCGCCAACCGGGCACTGCACGACGCCAACACGTCGCTGGCCACGCTGGCCCACGGGGTCCGCCGGGCCACGGTGTCGGCGGTAGAGCGCAGCGACGATCGCCTCGGCCACCGGGGCCATCGACTGGGCGTCGCGGCCGATCGGGCCCTCGAGCGATCCACCGATCGGCTCGCCGCGGCCCGTGCCTCGCTGGCCCGGATGCCGGCCAGGCTCGAGCCCGAGCTGCGACATCTCGACGCCGTTGCCGCCCGGGTCCGCTTGCTCGATCCGGCGCACACCATGGCCCGCGGCTGGAGCATCACCCGCGCCGCCGACGGCACGATCGTTCGCGACGCCGGCGATCTCGTCGCCGGGGCGACCATCGTCACCACGTTCGCCAAGGGAAGTGCGACCAGCCGCATCGAGGAGACCACGACATGACCGAACCAGTTGCCACCGGGTACGCCGCGGCGCTCGCCGAGTTGGAGACGATCCTCGGCCAACTCGAGCGGACCGATGTCGACGTCGACGTGCTCGCGGCTCAGGTCAAGCGCGCCGCCGAGCTGATCGGGTTCTGTCGCGACCGGATCGGCAACGCTCGCCTGCACATCGAGCAGGTCGTCGCCGATCTCGGTGACGATCCGAGCTGATACGTTTTTCCACATGTCGGCAACATCATCGATCTCCACCGACGTGGTGGTCACCGCCAAACGGGAGTTGGCCGCAGCGTTCCGTGCCGCTGCGTTCTTCGGGTTCAACGAGGGCATCGACAACCACTTCTCGCTGGCCGTGCCCGGCCACGACGACCTGTTCCTGCTCAATCGCTACGGACCGCACTGGTCGGAGATCACCGAAGCCGACATCTTGGCGATCGACTTCGACGGTCGCGTGGTCGACGGCGAGGGCGAGTGGGAGACCTCGGCGTTCATGATCCACCGCGGATGCCATCAGGCCAGGTCGTCGGCACGAGCCGTGTTCCACACGCACATGCCCTACGCCACGGCGTTGTCGCTGACCGTTGGTGGCTTCGACAGCAAACTCAGCCAGAACGCGATGCTGTTCCACAACCGCGTGGCCAACCTTGCCTACGGAGGCCTCGTCGATGCCGCCGAGGAGGGCTGCCGGTTCGGTGAGGTGATCGGCGACGACATCACGGTCGTGATGCTGGCCAACCACGGGGTGATGGTGATCGGGACCGACGTCGCCGACGCGTGGCAGAAGCTCTACTTCTTCGAGCGGGCCTGCCAAGTGCAGGTCCTGGCGCAATCGACGGGCCAACCGCTGATCCGGGTCAGCGACGCCATTGCCGAGCACACGGCGATGCAGTGGCTGAAGGAAGCACCGAAGGCCGCCACACAATTCGCCGCCGTGCAACGCATCGTCGACGGTACAGCGAGCCAACTTCACGCCTAGCCTGCGAGGGTGCCCGCAGCAGCCCCGCCATCATCGCTCGCAGGCATTGCCCGCAGCGTCGAAGCCCGTTTGCGGATGCTGCTCGACCACGAGACGGCACGGTGGGCGGCGTTCGACGACGATCTGCGCGTTCCCGATGGAGCACATCGCCAGGCTGGTGCTCAGCGGCGGAAAGCGACTGCGGCCGGCGTTCTGCCACTGGGGATTCGTCGGCGCCGGCGGTGCGCCCGATGATCGGCGGATCATCGATGCCGGTGCGGCGCTGGAGCTGATGCATGCCTTCGCCCTGTTCCACGACGACGTGATGGATGACGCGACCAGCCGCAGGGGCACCCCGACCACGCACACCGTCTTTGCCGGAATGCACGCCACCGCGGGATGGGCCGGCGAGTCGCGGCGCTTCGGCGAGGGCGTGGCCATCCTCGTCGGCGACCTCGCGTTCGTGATGGCGGATCAACTGCTGCTCGACGCGCCGCGCGATGCATGGGTGATCTGGAACGAGTTGCGCACAGAGCTGAACGTCGGCCAGTTGCTCGACATCGTCGGCAGTGTGCGCGGCGATCGACGGCTCGACAAGGCGGAGCGGATCTGCCGCTACAAGAGTGGCAAGTACACCGTCGAACGGCCGCTACACCTCGGTGCCGTGCTGGCAGCGCCCGAGCGCGCGTCCGAGCTCTTGCCGGCGCTGAGCGCCTACGGGTTGCCGCTGGGGGACGCGTTCCAGATGCGCGACGACGTGATGGGTGCTTTCGGTGACGAAGCGATCACGGGCAAACCCGTCGGCGGCGATCTCCACGAAGGGAAGCCGACACCGCTCCTGGCCCGCGCCGTGGCCGCGGCAACACCTGCGCAACGAGCAGTGCTCGACGCGCGTCGGCTCACCCGACCTCGACGACGCCACCATCGCCACGATGCAACAGGTGATCGTCGACACCGGAGCCTTGGCAGCGTTGGAGGCCCAGATCGCTGCGCTGACAGACGAGGCCGTCACGGCGATCGAGATCGCACCGATCGCACCGCACGCCCGAGCCGAGTTGATCGCGCTCGCCAACTACGTCAGTTGGCGTGAGGTCTGAGGCCCGGGCCCGGAGGCGCGCAACGCGGCCAGCAACTCCGCCGCCTCCAAGATCTCGACGGCGATCTCGACAGCGGCCCTGCCGTCGGGCTGGGCAACTGCCAGCCATGCCTCACTGACCCGCATGCCCGTGGCCTGCTGGAGCGCGGCGACATATCCCGACATCTGTGGTTGGTAGCGCCCGGCCAGCTCGACCGGCGACGTGATCAAGGTGTCGGTCTTGAAGTCGACCAGCGTCAGCGTGCCATCGGGATTGACGAACACGGCGTCGACGTAACCCCACACGGTGATGTCTGCGAACTGGGCCCCGACGTACATCTCCCGGCGGCAGTTGGTCGACGACTGCATGCGGGCGAACAGCTCGCCGCGCAGCAGCGAGTGCACCATCTGTTCGATGTCGTGACGCCGGTCGAGCACCCCCTCGGCCTCCGAGGCGACCTCGACCAACGTCGGCAGGCCACGGGTCGGGTCGTCGAGCGCGACCTGCTGCATCACGGCGTGCACCGCGCTGCCCTTGGCGGTTCCGAAGCGGCCACCGCGACGACTGGGACGGTCGTTGGGACCGGGCTCCTTGCGGTTCCCCGGGTCAGTGGCCTCATGGTCGTCACTGTCGGGTTGCCGGCGGCCAACGGCGGCGCCGAAGCGCTCGCCGGGCGCAACCGCCTCGTCGTCGGTCTCGTCCTCGTCGACCACGAACAACGACCCTTGCACCAGGTTGGCATCCGACGTCGGGCCCGCAGCATCGCCGAGCGCCTTGGCCAAGCCGCTCGGAGTCCAGATCCGGCGGATCTGCCCGGCGGTGCGGTCCACCTCCTGCGGCTCGTCAACGGGCGCGGTCGCCGCGACGCCCGAGGGTCGCGCATGGTCGGGAGGCTGGGCGACCGGCATCAGCGGATCGGCGCACACCGCCAGGGCGACGGCGTCGGCGGTGGTCACCGAGCCGACCAGCCGGCCCGCCGCGCAGTTGGCGGTCTTGTGGTGCATCGACACCACGAGGTGATCCTTGGCCCGGGTGAAGGCCACGTAGAGCAGGCGAGCTTCCTCCGCCTTGGAGCGCTGCCGCTCGATCGCGGCGATCTCGGCGAGCCCGGTACTGGTCATCCTTCCGAGCCGGGTCAACGCCTTGCCGTCGTGCCAACGAACTCCGGTGGCGGCGTTGCCCGCGTCGGCGCCGCCCAGGCCGGCGACGACGGTGATGGGAAACTCCAGGCCCTTGGCGGCGTGGACCGTCATGATCCGCAGCGAGTCCTCGCCTTCGTCGGTGCTGAGCTCGACCCGATCGATGTCGTCGATGCGCCGATCAACCCACGCCAGGTACTCGGCCAAGGTGCCACCGGTGGCGTCGCTCCAGGCGCGGGCCTCGTCGATCACGTAGCGAACCCTGCGCCACGTCTCGCGGGCCACCTGCTCGCCTTCGTACAACGCCGAGGCAACGCCCCGCCAGTTGTCGTAGAGCTCGGCGATCAGCTCGGCGGGAGTTCGCTCGTGCTTGCGACGGCCGAACTGCTCGATCGTCCGCAATGCATCGCCGACGGTCCCGGCCTCCTTCGTGAACACCCGGAAGTCGTGGGGATATCGCGCCGGCGATGACGCAGGGCCGTGGCGATGCTCCATCAACTGCCGGTCGTCGATCCCGAAGATGGATGTGCGCAGCGCGGTGACGACCTTCAACTGGTTCGTCGGGTCGTCGACCGCTCGCAACACACGCAACAGCTCGTACACCTCCCGCGATCCGTAGATCAACGTGCCACCCTCGACCCGATAGGGCAGGCCGGCCTGGCGAAACGTGTGCTCGAGCACGCCGAGGCGCGTGCGGCTGCGGATCAGCACGGTGATGTCGCGGTAGGTCGCGGCGCGGTCCCCGTCGTGATCGGTGACGGTCCACTGCGTTGGTCGGGCGACGATCTGCTGCACGAGCGCGGCGATGTCGGCGGCTTCCCCGCGTGCGGTGGCTTCGGCGGAGGGGTAATCGAGCTTCGACCAGCCGGGCATGCCCAGCACGACGACGCCAGGGCCGTCGGCGGGAGCGTTCGGCCGACGTTGCGGTTCGAGCGGGGTGTAGGCGACATGCGCCGACTCGGCGTCGTCGTCGACCAGCGCGAACCGATGGGCCAGCACGGCGTTGATCCAGGCACACACGTCGGCGCGTGTGCGCCGATTGATCCTCAACTCCTGACTGGTCGAGTCGGCTTCCAGCAGGCTGGAGAACAACTCGACATCGGCGTTGCGGAAGCCGTAGATCGACTGCTTCGGGTCACCGACAGCGAACAGCGACGACGGCGGCGACGGTGCCGTCGGGCGAGGTGAGCTCGCGAGATCACGTCGAACTGCACCTGGTCGGTGTCTTGGAACTCGTCGACGAACAGGTAGCGATGACGTTCGCGAACCTGGTCGCGGACATCGGGCCGGGTCTGCAGCAACCGGCGGGTCAGCACCAGCAGATCGTCGAACGACAACTCGCCGCGGGCGATGCGCTCAGCGGCGGTGTCGATCACGATCGGGGCCAGCGCCGTCATCAGTTGGCCCAATGCCGGCTCGAAGCACGCGAAGCGGATTGCTGCCTTGAACGGCTCCCAAGCCGCACCCGATCGGGTACCGCTCGCCCAAGGCCGCCGCAGCGTTGGCCAGTGCCGGGATCGACGGCACGAACTCGAGCGCCGTCTTTGCTTCGACGACGGCTTTGTCGAACTTGGCCCGCATCGACGCCGATGCCGACACGTAGCGCTCGTCGCCGGCGACGTCGTCGAGCATGCGCATCACCGTGGCCCGGGCGACGGCGATCGACATGGGGCGTTCGATGGGAGTGCTCGCCAAGCGCAGCCAGTCGTTGTCGATCGCCTTGACCAGATCGGGGAGGAACGACATCGCCCCGAACGAGGCGATCACCATCAGTGCCTCCTCGATCGCCGGCTTCTTCGAGGCTCGCTCGTACAACGTCTGCACGGCCTGCTCGGCCCGCTCGTCGGCCATCGCGCCCGACGTCAACTCGTCGGCCGTGGTGAACTTCGGTGGCAACCCGGCCTCGATCGGGTAACGCCGCAGCAGCGACTGGCAGAACCCATGGATGGTCCCGATGAACGCCTCGTCGAGCGCCACCGTGTTGCCGAGCGATTCACGCAGGCGGTGCGAGACCTCGCGTGCGGCCTTCTCGGTGAAGGTGATCACCACCAGTTGGTTGGGGTGCACCCCAGGCATCGCCACCAGCGCAGCGACCCGGGCGACCAAGCTGGTGGTCTTGCCGCTGCCGGCACCGGCCGACACGGCGAGCGATCCCGCGGGGTCGGCGTCGACCCACGGCGGCAGCACGATCCCGCTCATTCGCTGCCCGGCCCGTCGTCGGTCTCGTCGTCGTCGCCGACGTTCCCGGGGAACAACCGGGCCCGCTCGGCGAGCTCCTCGACGCCCAGCGAGTCGACACAGCAGATCAGGCAACGACCGTTCGGGGTGTGTGGCCGTGGAGCGAACCGTCCTTCGACGATCTCGCTCGAACCAACGAGCGACGTACGCCTCGAACTCGGCGATCAAGGTCGGGTCGAGCGTGATCGGGCGCGGGACCGCCTTGCCGTCGCGGACGTGCAGGTAGCGCGCGGTTGCCGGCGGCGCATCGGACTCGGTCGTCGCCCGCCAGGGTCACGCGGTTCTGATCGGCGGCCCGCGGCGTACAGCGGGAGCTGCAGGCGGCGTCCGTCGTCGAGCGCGTTCCGCATCGACACCGCTGCGCTGGTCTTGAAGTCGGTGACTCGCAGCGTGCCGTCGGGCAGCAGATCGATGCGGTCGATCTTGCCGCCGAACTGCGCTCCGGCGACGACGACTCCATCGAACGAGTGCTCGCCGGCAACCGGCTGCGACGAACTCCGCGGCCTCGGCGTCGAGCGTCGCGGCAATGGACCGCAGGATGTGCGCTCGTTCCGCTCGCCATGCACTGGCGTGCCCGAGGCGATGTTCGACACCGATCGAGTCGGCGAGCTCGTCGAGCACTTCGATCGACCGCTGGTGCATCGCCGGGAGATGAACGTCGCGGAGCCACGGCGGCCGTTGGTCGGCTTCGATGGCCAGCCACTCCGCCGCAACGTGTTCGAAAACGGCATGCACGAGCACCCCGCGCTCAGCCGGCTCGATCGACAGGATCGCCGCCGCGTCGGTCTCCTCGCTGACATGCAGCACGTACTGGCCGAAGTAGTCGAGACCACACTTGGCCTGTCGCTCGATCGCCGTGATCGCCCACGGCCGATCGATTGGGATCAGCGAAGGGTGCGGGCCGACCATGCCGTCGAACTCCGTCGGCTGCGGATCCAGCCGGGCCCGCAACGCGTTGGCTCGACGGGCCAGGCGCGGCGAACCGAGATGGGCATCGGCCGTGCGGGCCAGCCGCTCGGAGGTTGTCAACGCATGGTCGTCGAGCAGGCCGACCGCGTGGGATTCGTGCTGCTCGATCACCATCCCGGCGAACAACGGCGACGGGTAGACCTCGCCGCCGCGGCGAAGGTCAGTACGCGCATACGTCGCCGTGACCACCGCCTCGCTGCGCAGCACCGCGTTCCAGGCACGCTCGGCGCGCGAGGCCATCGCCCGCGGCCCCTCGATGACCGTCGCCGCCGACTCGGGGAGGTCGCGGCCCAACAGCAGGTCGTCGACGGTCGACACCGGCAACACGCCTTCGTTCACGCCGACGACGAAGATGTGCGCGGCGTCGATGCAGACCGCGCCACCGATGTCGGCGATCGTCACGGCACCGGCGGCGTCGCCACGGCGGCGCACCGGGGTATCGAGCAGCGTGCCGACCACCTGACGAAGGGCCGTCGACGAGAACGCCACGGCAACACCGTCGTGATCGAGCTCGGCCAGGCCTGACACGATCCGTTCGACGTGATCGGCGGCATTGCGCTGCCACGCCGGACCATCTGCCCACGCCCGCTCGCGCCATGTCGGCGCACCGATGTGGTCGGCGAGGATCGCCTGGAGCGCTTTGACGGCGGCCTCCCACGTCGTCGCCCGCAGCACGCGCTGCGACTGGCTGCGCAACCGATCGACGAGCTTCAGCAACCGGTCGAGGGCTTCGCGGTCGGCGGTCTCCCGAGCGGTCGGTTCGGCATCGGCCTCGCTGCGGGCCCACCGCTGCCGGCGAGCCCAGTTGGCGGCATCCAGCTTTTCGCCGGCGCGCTCCCAATCGGCAACCGTGACCAGGCTGAGCCTGCGGCACAACGACGTCCACTGCCCGACACGGCGTGGAGCACCGAAATCGCCGACGGTGTACAGCGGGGCCACCGACAGCAGCCGGAACACGTTGGGACGGTCCCATCCGCCCACCACGCCGTCGACCACATGGCGCAGCACCTGGCCGGCAACCGACCCACGCAACCGCTCGACAGCACCGCCCGACCAGGCGATCCCCGCACGCTGCAACTCGTCGCGCACCGGGCGGCGGTAGGTGGCCGCGGCGCACACGACGGCGATGTCGTCGGCAGGGACCCCGTCATCGATCAGGCGAGCGCACTGGCGAATCGCGTGGCGGACCTCTTCGTCGGGATCGGGACACGAGATCACCCGCGGCGGCGTCGCCGGCGGCGCGGGCGGTGGCTCGCCGCAGCCGAAGCGACCGCAGCTGGTCGATGAACGCCGTGTCGTTCGGTGCGGGCACCACGGCAACCGTGCGGCACAAGGGCGCGCGCGGCGAGCCGGCGCAGGAACGGGACCTGCGCCGGATGGAACGTGTCGGTGGCGACCAGCACGACGCGGAGCTCGGCCAGCGTCGAGTCGGCCACGGCGTCGATCGCGGCCAGCGTGGCGCTCTCGTCGCGCACGCCCAGGGCGACGAGGCGTTGCCGGGCGCGCCCGATCACGTCGACCAGCGCGGCGCGCACCGAGGCCGGATCACCGGCGAGCGATCGCAACGCATCGGGTGCCACGTGCGCAGCACGCAGCGCCATCGCCATGTCGACCAGTGCATCGATCGTTGCCGGGTGCTCGCGGACTCCGCGCAGCGCAGCCGGACAGTCGTCGCTGCCGAGCACCGACGTGATGGCCGCCAGCTGGAGCTGGGTTGTCACGGCACGCATCGTGCTGACCGATGAATCGACCAGTTCGACGGCCAGATCGATGGGGGTCAGGAAGCGGATGCCGGCGACCCCGCCGGACACGCGGGGCAGCAACCGTCGCAGCGTGCCGGCGGTTGCGCCGGGTGGCACGACGACGATGACCTCACCGAGCCGATCGTCGCCCTGCAGCTCGGCGATCGCCGCTGCCACGCCCTCGGCGACGCCACGCCCCGGCCGGACCCACCGCGCCGTCATCTACGACCCGCCGTACATCGCCAGGGCGTCGCTCACCGAGCAGGTCGTCACCCCGATCTCGTCGACGACGGCCGCCAGCCACGGTGGGCGGACCACGGCGGCCACGGAGACCGGCTCATCGAGACCCGACGATTCGACGGCCATGCGCACGAACAACGTCGCATAGTCGGGCGGTCGCAGGTCGCGCGACAGCTCGAACAGCGCGTACGGATCCGGCGGATGCGCGCTCGGGGCCAGCGTGACGAAGCTCTGCGACGTCGGCCCGATCGCGCCGCCCGCCAGACCCGGCCCATCGCACAGCACGCACCGCGGACCTGCTGCGGCCTGGCCCCGGCAAGCATCAACGCGACGTAGGCCCCCAAGCCCGCGACCGACGACCGTGGCTGTCCCCAGCTCGGCCAGGGCCACGTCGGCGTCGGCCAGCACGATCTCGGCGGTGTAGCCGCCGCCGGGCGGCACGGTCGACTGCCCGTGTCCGGTGAAATCGAGGGCCGCGACTGCTCCGCTCCATTGCTGCGCCCAGTGGGGAACGGCCGTCGGTGAGGCCTCGCCGAGCCCGTGCAGCAGCAGCAACGGGGTGCCCGTGCCATCTCGAAGGACGTGCAGCGCGAGTTCGATCTTGTTGTGCCGCAGCATCGTGATCGTCATGTCGACCCCAGGAAGTCGAGCACCATGCCGGCGACGAGGTCGGGTTGTTCGATGTGCACGAAGTGCCCAACGCCGTCGAGCAGTTCGACACGGCCGCCATCAGGGATGTAGAGGTCGAGGTGTTGCGGCAGCGTGCCCCAACCCATCTCCTCCAACTCCGAGCCGAGCACACCGAGGAACGGCATGCCCAGGCCGGGCAGGCGGGTCATCGTCCACTCCGGTCGCCACGGGCCGAACCCGCCGAAGCGCATCGACGCGTCGATCTTCCATCGCCAGCCATCGGGGTCGTGGCGGGCACCGACGGTGACGAGGTGGCACAACCACTCGAACGACAACCGTGGGTTCATCCGGCCGCGGCGGCGGGCGAGCTCCTCGATCGTGCCGGGATGGCGGGCCAGGTCGGCGGTGCGGCGGCGGTGATCGAGCCATCCGGAGATCTCTCCGGCCACCATTCTCGTCCGTTCGTGCTCGGCGACGTCGGGCACGCGGCGCTTCGACGGCAGCCCGTCGAGGTTGACCAGGTGGCTGAACCGGTACGGCTGGGCGTCGGCCAACTGGATCATCAGCGAGCCGCCCTTGGAGTGCCCGATCACCGGGGCCGGGCGCTGGGTCACGGTGTCCATGACCGCCATGGCATCGCGGATGTCGGCGTCCCAGCCGTACAACGGAGCGTGGTCGCTGTCTCCGTGACCACGTTGATCCCAGGCCACAACACGCCAACCGGCGGCCGCCAGCTTCGGCGCGAAGACCTCGTACGTCCGGCTGAAATCGAATCCCCCGTGAACCAGAAACAGGGGCTGACCAGCCTCGTCTCCCCATTCATGGATCGCCAGGCCGAGCCCGCCGACGTCGATCCGGTACTGCCGGGCGGGTGCGACAGCACCTGCGAACTCGCCCGACGACATGCCGCCCAGCGTACGGCCCCGTGGAAGTCGGGCGCGAACCCGCATAACATCACCCACCGTGAGCGGGGTGCGGCTTGGGGTAATGGTCGGGGCGACGCTGTTCTTGCCGATCGCCGCCGCTTCGTGCGGCGACGACGGGGCCTCGAGCGCAACGCTGCCACCCATCGTGACGGTCTCGACGACCACCACCATCTTGATCACCACGACGACCGTGCAGACGTACTACACCGTGCAGCGCGGCGACACCCTCTTCAAGATCGCCAAGGCCTTCCAGGTCCGCCTCGCCGATCTGCAGGCGTTGAACGGCATCACCAATCCCGACTCCATCCAGGCCGGCCAGGAACTGCAGATCCCCACGGGGGTTGTGGTGTACAACACACTGCCTTCACCAGTGACGACACCCGTCACCACGTAGGATTTGGGCCATGAGCTTCTGGCCCACGCAGGAACACTGGAGCGTGCAGATCCCGCTCCACACACCACACCGCCGCATGCAGGCGCTCGCCGAAACCGGGTTCGTCGCCCTCACCGACGCCGACTTCGACGTCGCGCCTGCAGGAGTGGCTGGCGCTCGAGTACATGGACTGGAAGAGCGGCGGCGACACCAACTTCGCCCCGCTGGCGTCGGCCGATGGGCAACTCGACTGCCGTGGGTTCTGGGACAAGGGCAAGACCGACAAGGGTGCGTTGTGGACGTCGAACGCGGCCATCTCCCCGACCCTGCGCGACTACGTCGACAGCGTCGGCGCCAACTTCGGCCGGGTGCGGGTCATCAAGCTCGAGCCCCAGGACCGCGAGCAGGCCATTCGCTCGATCCATCGAGACGACAACAACCGCTTCAATCCCGAGGACGAGGGCTGGGTGGTGCGCTCGTGGCTCGAGCTCACCGACAACCCCGACAGCTACATGTTGCTGATGGACAACGGGCCCGACGGCCTGCCGGACCCGGCCACCGAAATGCGTGTGCCGTTGCACCGCGGTGCCCGGTTCTTGGTCGACACCCAGCGACTGTGGCACGTGGTGGTGCATCCCGGCACGGCCCCGCGGTACGCCCTGATCACCAGCTTCGAGACCAGCCCGGCTCTCGAGCACTGGGTCGACGTCCGCCTCCCGGTCGCCGCCACTCGCTGAGTCACTCGGCGCGGTGGGCGGCGGCGAGGTCGGCGATGTCGGCCATGATCGCCGCCAACTGGAAGTTCTTCGGGGTGTAGACGGCCGCGACTCCGGCAGCCAGCAAGGTCGCCTGGTCGCCATCGGGGATGATTCCGCCGACGATGACCGGGGCGTCGACCCCTTCGGCGCGCAGCGACGCGGACGATCGCCGGCACCAGTTCGAGGTGCGAGCCGCTGAGGATCGACAGGCCGATGACGTCGGGATCCTCGTCACGCGCCGAGGCCACGATCTGCGCAGGGGTGAGGCGGATGCCGGAGTACACGACCTCCATGCCGGCATCACGCGCCGCAACGGCGATCTGTTCGGCACCGTTCGAGTGACCGTCGAGGCCCGGCTTGGCCACCAGCAGTCGCGGCGGGCCGCCGGGCATCGACTTCACCCGGGCGGCCACGGCGGCCAGCCCACCGCCGCGGTCGACCGGCCGCCGCAGCCACGCCGGTCGGGGCCCGGTACTCACCGAACACGTCGCGCAGCGCGCCGGACCACTCGCCCGTCGTGCCGCCGGCCCGGGCCAGATCGATCGACGGTTCCATGATGTTGGTGCCGTCGGCCGCCGCTCTCGTCAACGCGGCCAGCGCCGCGGCAACCGCTTCGCCGTCGCGCGCCGCCCGCCAGGCGCGCGACGTCGGCGATCGTCTCGGCCTCCAACGCCGGATCCACCGTCAAGATGTTGCCGGGCGTGGCCAGTGGCGACTCGGCGGTCTCGGTGAACACGTTCACGCCGACGACCTCCTGCTGGCCCGACTCGATTCGCCGGGTGCGCTCGACCATCGAACGCACCAGCCGGCCCTTCAACTCGTCGATCGCGTCGAACGCGCCGCCCATCTCCAGCACGTCGGCCAGCTCCGCCCACGCTGCGTCGCGCAGCTCGGCCGTGCGGGCCTCGATCACCGCTGAACCATCGAAGATGTCGTCGTACTCCAGCAGATCGCTCTCGAACGCCAAGACCTGTTGCATGCGCAGCGACCACTGCTGGTCCCACGGGCGCGGCAACCCGAGCGCCTCGTTCCACGCCGGCAGTTGGATGGAACGCGCCCGCGCCCGCTTCGACAACGTGACTGCCAGCATCTCCAGCACGATGCGCTGCACGTTGTTCTCCGGTTGGGCTTCGGTGAGCCCGAGCGAGTTGACCTGCACGCCGTAGCGGAAGCGTCGGGCGCGCTCGTCGGTGACGCCGTACCGCTCGAGGCCGATCCGATCCCACAGCTCGGTCAGGGCACGCAACTTGCACACCTCTTCGACGAAGCGAATGCCCGCGTTGACGAAGAACGAGATCGACCCGTAGACCTGCGAGAACTGGTCGGGCTCGACCTGGCCGGAGTCGCGCACCGCATCGAGCACACCGATCGCCGTCGCCAGCGCATAGGCGATCTCCTGCACGGGTGTCGCCCCGGCTTCTTGCAGGTGATAGCTGCACACGTTGATCGGGTTCCACTTCGGCGCGTTGGCGGCGCACCAGGCGACCATGTCGACGATCAGCCGGCGCGACTCGGCCGGCGGGAAGATGTACGTGCCTCTCGACAAGTACTCCTTGACGATGTCGTTCTGTGTCGTGCCGCGCAGCTCGTGCGCGGCGACGCCCTGCGATTCGGCGTTGGCGACGTACAGCGCCAGCATCCACGCCGCCGTGGCGTTGATCGTCATCGACGTGTTCATCTCCGCCGGTGGGATCCCGTCGAGCAGCGTCCGCATGTGCCCGAGATGGGCAACCGGCACGCCGACCTTGCCGACCTCGCCGTGCGCCAACGGCTCGTCGGGGTCGTACCCGGTCTGGGTGGGGAGGTCGAAGGCGATGGACAGCCCGGTCTGACCCTTGGCCAGATTGGCCCGATACAGCTCGTTCGACGCGCCTGCGGTCGAGTGCCCCGAGTAGGTCCGCATCAGCCACGGTTGGTCGCGCTTGGGTCGTTCGGCGGGCGGCATCGACAAAGTGTTGCCGCTCGTTCAAGGATTTTGATGGGGCTGCAGAGATTTTCCTCAAGAAAAGCTCAAGTCCACCACAGAGCGCTCCGATATCTCATCAGCACGGTGCGAAAGGTTCGGCGGAACTTTCTAGCGGGCGGAGTCAATCGGTGGTGTCAGAGACGGCGGCAAACCTCGACACAGCGATTGGGCGCCGGTGCCGGTGGGGCAACCCACCGGCACCGATGCACCGGTGCACGCAGCCGGCCGGCGTCCCTCAGGCGTCGGTCACTGCGTCCGCGAGGTGCCGGAGATACACGTCGCGCGGCATGTCGATCGCCCCGACCGACGCCAGATGGGGCGTCGTCCACTGCACGTCGAGCAGCGTCGCACCGGAGTCCACGAGCCAGTCGACCAGATTGACCAAGGCGACCTTGGAGGCATCCGTCGCGTCGCTGAACATCGACTCGCCGGCGAACAGCCCGCGAATCCGCACGCCGTACAACCCGCCGACGAGATGGCCGTCGAGGTACGACTCGACGCTGTGGGCCCAGCCGAGCCGGTGCAGCTCTTCGTAGGCATCGACGAACTGTGGCGTGATCCACCCGTGCGGCCGCTCCGGATCGCCGCACCGTTCCATCACCTCGCGAAACCGGTTGTCGAAGCGCACGTCGTAACGCCGACAGCTTCGCCGCAGCGATCGCGACACGATCAACCCGTCGAGCGGGATCACGCCACGCGGATCCGGCGACCACCATCCAAGTGTCTTCTTGCGCAGCGGCATGGGGAAGATCCCACTGCGGTAGGCGGCCAGGAGCGTTCCTGGGGCGAGGTCGGCACCGATCCCACACAGACCGTGCTCGTCGGCCAGCTCCGGCGCCGGCAAGCGCCACCGGTTGGGCGGCGGTTCGATCGGTGGTCGTCCGGTGTACATGTCGGTCACTGGGTGTCGGTCAGTAGGTGTAGAAGCCTTGTTTGGTCTTGCGGCCGAGATGGCCGGCGGCGACCAGGTCGAGCAGCGTCTGCGCCGGCGCATCGCCCGGCGCCCCGAACTCGGCGTAGACCGTCTCCAGGATCGCCACGGAGGTGTCGAGGCCGACGAGGTCGAGCAGGGCGAACGGGCCCATCGGGAAGTTGCACCCTCCCTTCATCGCCGTGTCGATCGACTCCATCGACGCCGTGCCGCGTTCCAACATGCGCACCGCGTTGTTGAGGTACGGGAACAGCAGTGCGTTGACGATGAAGCCGGCGTGGTCCTGCACATCGACCGCATCTTTGCCGCAGGCGGCGACGAACGCCATCGCCGTCTCGATTGTCGCGTCACTGGCGGTGAGCGGCCGCACCACTTCGACCAGGCTCATCACCGTCGCCGGATTGAAGAAGTGGATGCCGCACACCTGCTCCGGCCGCGACGTTGCCAGCGCCAGGTCGATCACCGGCAGCGTCGACGTGTTCGTCGCCAGGATCGCCGACGGCTTGGTGGCGTGGTCGAGCTCGGCGAACAGCGCCAGCTTCACGCCGATCTCCTCGACCACCGACTCGATCACCAGGTCGCATTCGCCGAACAAGCCGAAGCCCTCGGTTGCGGTGATCCGTGACATCACCGCCGTTCGCTCGTCGGCGGTCGTCCTGCCCCGCTCGACCGCCTTCGCCTGGCCGGCGTCGATCGTGCGCCAGCACCGCATCGGCCGACGACTGCGACCGCGACGACACGATCACGTGCGTATCCGGCCCTGGCGGCCACCTCGGCCAGCCCGGCGCCCATGATCCCCGACCCGACAATGCCGACCGTTCGTATCTCCAGCGCCACGACACGACTGTAGCTACCCGTGGGTAACTTACGCAATCCGGCTACGGTCGCACCCGTGACAACCGAAGCCGAATCCGTTGGAGCCGACGGCATCGCTGCAGCACTGGCCTTCTTCATGGAGGCCGACCGACTGAAGGGCGTCGAGCGGCAGAACCGGCTGGCCGACGGCAGCCGGCGCGAGAACACAGCCGAGCATTCATGGCACCTCGGCATCGCCGCCCTGGTCCTGGCCCCGTTCGCGACCGAGCCGATCGACGTCGGGGTCGCCGTGGCGATGGCCCTCGTGCACGACATCGTCGAGATCGACGCCGGCGACACCTTCGCCTACGACGAGGCCGACGCGGCCGCCACCAAGCAGGCCCGCGAAGAGGCCGCCGCCGACCGCCTGTTCGGCCTGCTGCCGGTGCCCACCGGTCGCCGATTTCGCGAGCTGTGGGACGAATACGAGCGCGGCGACACGCCCGAGGCGCGGTTCGTGATGGCCATCGACCGGCTGGCGCCGATGATGCTGAACCTCGCCGAGGGCGCCTCCACATGGAGAGAGCACGGCATCACCCGCTCCCGCGTGATCGCCCGCAATGGACCGCACATCGACAAGTCGTTGCCCGACGCGTGGCGCACGGTGCTGGCCCAACTCGACGATGCCGTGGCCAACGGGATCGTCGACCCGGCGTGACGGAGTTCATCGACAGTTCACCGGGCAGCGCGGACCTGGCGACGCTCGCCTCGGTACCCTGATCTGAGTGACCACTGAGCTACTCCCCAACCTCGCCTCCGATCCGGATCGCCTGGTCGCCTTGGAAGCCGTGCACAACTTCCGTGACCTCGGCGGCTACCGCACTGCAGACGGGCGCATCACGCTGTGGCGCACCCTGTTTCGGGCCGATGGCCTCTACCGGCTGACATCGGCCGACGTGGCCACGCTCGAACCGCTCGGTCTCCAGACCGTGATCGACCTGCGCAGTGTCACCGAACTCGACGAGCGAGGCCGCTTCCCGGTCGATGCGCACCCGGTCGTGTTCCACCACCTCCCCATCGTCGACGCCACCTGGGCCGACGTCGACCGCCCCGCATACGAACGCGACGAAGACTTCTTGGTCTGGGCCTACCAGGAGATGCTGTCGGTCGGCGCACCCCGCTTCGCCAAGGCGTTCGACGCCCTGGCACAACCCGGCGCACTCCCGGCCGTGTTCCACTGCGCCGCCGGCAAGGACCGCACGGGCCTGCTCGCCGCGCTGCTGCTCGGCTCGCTCGGCGTCTCGCACGACGACATCGTCGCCGACTACGAACTGACCGTCGAGGGCATGGCTCGCTTCCGCACCTGGGCCGAACGCGAATGGCCCGAGTGGTCGGCGCGGATGGCCTCGATGCCCACGGCGTTCGGCGCCGCGCTGCCCGACGCGATGCGCGAGATCATCGACGAACTCAGCACCCAGCACGGCAGCATCCGCAACTACGTGCGGTCGATCGGTGTCAGCGACGACACGCTGGCCACGCTTGGAATCCGTGCTGCTCGGCTGAGCAGGCCTACGCTCGCCGTGATGAACGGCATCCTCGCATTGCAAGGTGGCGGCCCGTTCGCCGCCAACGACGAGCTCGACCGGCGGCTGCTGTCCGCCGCAGGCGTGTCGAAGGTGGTCATGCTGCCGACCGCCGATGCCTACGAGCACCCCGAACTGCTCGTCGCCGCGTCCATGCACTGGGCCGAGCGGCTCGACATCGAAGTCGAAGCGCTGATGGTGATGCGCCGCGGCGAGGCGATGGACGAGAGCGCCGTGGCCGTCGTGCGTGGCGCCGGCGCGGTGTACCTGGTCGGTGACCAACCGCTGCACCTGCGCTCGGTGCTGAAGGGCACTCCGTTGTGGGAAGCCATCACGCAAGTGCTGGCCGACGGCGGCGTGGTGGCCGCCACTGGCGGCAGCGCCGCGGCGATGTGCGACCCGATGGTCGACCCGCGCGGCGGTGCGTTCACCCTCGGCCTCGGCCTGATCGATGGCATCGCCCTGGTGACCGAGGCCGAGACCTGGTCGGCCGAGCGGCTGCACCGCACGCTGAAGCTGGCCAACACCCCCGTCGCCGAACTGCCCAGTGGCGCGGCGTTGGTGCACACCGCCGACGGCTGGGAGCAGGTCGGCGACGTCGTCATGCACGGCGAGCTGCCGACCGTGTGAGGCGCATCGACGCCAGTCACGAAACTCCGGTTGCACCGGAGAATCGGTGACTTGCTCGGCGTCTCAGGTCTCGGTGATGGTGACCGACTGCACGATGATCTGGTCGAGGGGCGGGACCCCGTTGGCGGCCTGGTCGGGGTTGCCCAGGGCGTCGAGGACCTTGACGGTGGTGTCGAGGCCATCGGTCACCTGACCGAACAGCGAGTACTTGGGCGACAGGGCCGCGCCGCTGTCGCCGGTGATGATGAAGAACTGGCTGCCGTTGGTGTCGACGCCGGAGTTGGCCATGGCGACCGAGCCGATCTTGTACGAGCCGGCGGCCGGCAACTCGTCGGCGAACGAGTAGCCGGGGCCACCCGAGCCGGTGCCGGTCGGGTCGCCGCATTGCACCGCGAATCCGGGGATCGCCCGATGACAGATCGTGTTGTCGAAGAAGTGGTAGCGGGCGAGCACGACGAAGTTGTTGACGGTCAGCGGGGCGGCGCCGGCGTCGAGGGCGATCGTGTAGGCGCCCTTGTCGGTCGTGACCACGGCCGTGTAGGTCTTGGTCGCATCGATGCAACTCGGTGGCGCCTTGGCGAAGGTGATGGTCCGCGGCGAGCTTCCATCGGCGGCGGGGCACGGGGTGTCGCCGGTGAGAGTGGCGCCGGCGATCGTGCTGGGTAGCGGCGTGAGCGTGGTCGTGGGGATGTTCGGGTCGACGGTATCCGTACGGGTCGACGGTCGGGGTGGTGGCCTTCGCGGCACTGTCACCGCCGCCCACCAGCTTGATGACGCCGATCAGGGCCAACGCCGCCAGCGGGATCAGCAGCACGTACATCCCAGTGCGCTTGCGCTTCACGGTTCGTGCCTGACGGGCGAGTTCCTCCAGGCGCTGCTGGCGATTGGCTTTCTGACGTTCACGCTTAGGGGTTCCCACGAACACGTGAGGCTAGCGGCGAGCCGGGCAACAACGCTTGCAGCTCAAGTCCTCTCCGCATCGTGCCGATTCCTCGGGTGAACAGGCCAACCGGCCCGATGACGACACCAGGAACAACGTGCAGGCAGGAATGAACCGAAGGGCGCACAGAGTTGGACGCGGGCTGACATGCCTCGGCCTGCTGTCGACCGCCGCATACCTCGGCTGGCGTATCACGACGCTGCCCGGTCATTCGCCCGTGTGGCTGGTCGGGCTGGCACTCGTCGTCGAGTTGGCCGGCTTCGTGGTCTCCGGCGTGTTGATGTGGGCGTTGTGGCACGGCCCGGGCGCTTGCGTCGAGCAGGCCGCATTGTCGTTCGAGGAGCACCTCGGTCTCGATCCGACTCACGTCGATGTCGTCGTGCGCGTCGACCACCAGCCGATCCATCACATCCGCGGCACGTTGCTGTCGCTGCAGTCGATGGCGACCGGCCAGCACGTCGTGGTCGACCTCGGGGCCCGGCCGGAGGTGGCAGCCCTGGCAGCGGAGTTCGGCGCAGTGTACGCGGCCACCGATCTCGAGGATCACAACGGCCTGAAGACATCCAACGCGGCCTCGTCGTCACCGATCTTCTTCCTGCTCGACGCCGGCGACATCCCGAGCGTGCGCGCGAGTCCACGCTCTGCTCCCGCTGATGGGCGACGACAGCGTCGCGGTCGTGATCGGGCAGGCGCAGATGGCCGACGACGACTCCGCCGAGCACGGGCCGAACGGGCTCCACGAGCTGACGTTCGAACGCACCACGCTCAATCCTGCGCTCGGCGCGCGGGGTTCATCGCTGCTCGTCGACTCGGGGGCGCTGATCCGCCGTGCGGCGATCGACAGCGTCGAGGTCGGCGACGAGGAGCCGATCGAGGCGCAGGCCTACTGGTCGATGGCGCTGATGAACGAGGGGTGGAAGGTCGTGGCCGCCACCGGCTCGCCGGTGCTCGTGCGCCAGGTGGTGCAGTCGCAGGACGAGGTGTACGAGCGTCGTGTGCGGCATGCTCGTGCGCTGCGAACGATGGTGTTCGGGTCCGACGGCATCCTTCGCTTGAACTCGTTGCGTCTCGGCCAACGTCTGGCGATCACCGCGGCGGCCGTGCGGCCGTTGTCGGGACTGCGTCGCGTTGGTTTCATCGCCGTGATCGTCGGGTCGCTGCTGACCGGCTCGCTGCCGCTGCGTCCCAACGTTGCCGTGCTTGCCGCGTTCTGGGCCCCGGGCTGGATCCTCACGTCGCTCGGCCTGGCCCTGATGAGCTGCTGGACGATGCGTCCCGGCGACCGCACCCGCTGGTCACTGCGCAACCTCGGCGCGTCGTGCCAGGGCATGCGTCACCCCCTCGCGTTCGATCAGCGTCGCGCCCCGATCATGACGCCGCATGCGCTGCAACACGGCGGCGCGCTGGTGGCGTCGGTCGTCGTTCTCAGCTCGGTGATGATGCTGCGCGGCCTGAGCGAGCGGTGGACGCACGCACTCGGCGCGATGCCATATCAATGGCTCATCGGTTTGATGGTCGTCGCGTTGTGGTTGCTGACGATGTCGCTCGATGTGTTGCGGATCTTCGGCAAGCGCAACCAGTTGCGACGTGCCGCTCGCGTCGTCGCCTCGATCCCTGCCGAAGTCAACGACAACCCTGTGGCGGTATTCGACGTGACCGCCCTCGGCGCCGGTTTCGAGACCAATCAGGAACTGGAGCCAAGGCAGCGCCTGCTGCTCGATGCGACCATCACCACGTCGCGCGGCTGCGTCGACGTCTCCTTGCCGATCGTGGTGCGAAACATTCGCAAGGTGTCGACCGCGCCCGATCCGGCAGGAGTGGAACGGTGGCGGGTCGGCGTGGAATTCGGCGACGCCCCTCCGCAAGCGATCAATCCCCTGATCGAGTACTGCATGATCGAACCGGCGCGGCAGCGACTCGGTCGACTGTCGACGTGGCTCGGCGACGAGGCGCTGGTGCCGGTCGAAGAGGTCGCCCAACCGGTGTTGGACGGCCGGCGCGTTGCCTTGCGGCTGATCTCGCTCCTGGCCGTTGGTGGCGCGCTCGCCAGCGCCCGACCCCGCGAGGGAACCGTCATCGCGACGTTGGTCTCGGCGATCTCGATCCTGATCGCCGCCGGCGTGCTTGCCGGCTCGGCACGACCGCGTCGAGCCCGATGGACCGCCGATCAATCGACGTCGTCGCCGTCTCCCGACTTGGCGATCAGGTAGCCGATGGCCCTCTCAGCCTTCGGGTACCGGTACACCAGCTGCCAGAAGTCGGCGTTGTGCCCGAGCACGTCGAGGTGGGCGAGCTCGTGGACGATGACGTAGTCGATGACCCAATCCGGAAAGGCGGCCAATCGAGTCGAGATGCGGATCGTGCCCTGGGATGGGGTGCACGATCCCCATCTCGATCGCATGTCATCTGCCCAACGGATGGTGGCCGGCAGGCGCAGATCGTGCCGTCGCGCCAGCGTCGCGGCGCGCTCGTCGAGCCGCAAGCCGGTCCGCTGACATCTTCCGCTGGAACCGGCCACTCATCTCACGGACCCAGTGAGCTTCCTCGGCCCGGCTCATCCACGACGGCAGGGCGATTCGCAGCACACCGCCGACCAGATGCGCTCCGACCGTCTTGCGCCTCCTCGTCGAGCGGGTCACTTCGACCACGAACGGCTCCACGACAGGTGCCACGATCGGCTCATCGTCGGGACCGAGCCCGGGGAGGTGCACAGCGTCGCTCACGGCTACGGACGGTATCGCCCGGTACGCTGGCGTCAATGGCGACATTGCGCATGTTCGCGTCGGCTCGAGAAGCCGCCGGCACCGGTCGGGCGGAGTTCGCCGGCGCGACGGTCGGCGACGTCCTGGCCGCAGCGACCGCGTCGTTCGGCGATCGATTTGCCCAAGTGCTGCCAACGTGCAGAGTATGGGTCAACGGCGAAGCAGCCGACCCCACGGACCCCGTGGGCACCGGTGATGAGGTGGCGGTTCTCCCGCCGGTCAGTGGAGGATGTTGATGGCTGAGACAATGGATCCCCGGCAGCTCACGCTGCTCGAGCTGCGCGCCCTTCGGGCCAGGCTGCAGAACGACGACGATGCCGTCTCGTACGTACGCCGGTTGGCCCAGGCCCGCCTCGATCTGGTGCAGGCCGAGAAGCGGCGGCGCCTCGACGGCGGGACGGAGAGCCTGTCCGAGGACTTGCACTCGATCCTGTCGACCCATCTCACCGGCGGTGCGCCGCGGCCCCCTCGCCCGGCGGAGGATTTCAGCAGCCATCCGCTGGCCGAGGAGTTCGATGCCTTGCTCGACCACGTCGGCGACAACGACCTGTCGTCGCTCAGCGCCGACGAGCTCGTCAGCTACGCCGACGCCCTCCACGAGTTCGAGCAGGCCCGATCGCACGAACGGCGAGAGCTGTTCACGCGCATCGACGAGCTCAGCGCCGAGTTGGTGCGTCGGTACCGCGACGGCGAGGCCAACGTCGACGGCCTGCTCGCCGCCGACGACTGAGGCCGGCTCGTGCCATCGATCCGCGACGAGTTCGACAAGCGAGTCGCCGACGTCGGCGACCTGATCAAGTCGCAGCGCGAGGTGGCCCAGATGAGCGTGCGTCGCCTGGCCGAACTGGCCGGGGTCAGCAACCCGTACCTGTCGCAGATCGAGCGCGGCCTGCGCAAGCCATCGGCCGACATCTTGCAGCAGATCGCCAAGGCGTTGCAGATCAGCGCCGAGTCGCTGTACGAGCGCGCCGGCTTCCTCTCGCCGGACGACCGTCCGCGCGTCGGCGTTCGTGAGGCAATCGCCGCCGACCACGAGCTCACCCCCGAGCAACGCCAAGCCCTGCTCAACGTGTACGAGAGCTTCGTCGCCTCACAAGTCCTGACCAGTCCCGACCATTGGAATGGAATGTTGATCAGTTCGATAGTGTTTCACTCTCCGTGCAACGCGTCGCAGTGATCTCACTCCACACGTCGCCCCTTGCCCAGCCGGGTTCGGGCGACAGTGGCGGCATGAACGTGTACGTACGCGAGCTGGTTTCAGCGCTGGCCCAAGCAGGCGTCGAGTGCACCACGTACACGCGGGCGTCGCGCCCCGGTCTGCCCGAGGTCGTCCAGGTCGAGCCCGGGCACCGCGTCGTGCACATCCCAGCCGGCCCGTTCGACCTGGCCAAAGAAGAGCTCCCGTCGGTGCTCGAGGAGTTCGGCGACGCCGTCATCGACCACATCAAGAACGACTCACCCGCCGACGTCCTGCACGCCAACTACTGGCTCAGCGGCCTGGTCGGGCACCGCATCAAGCACGAGCTCGACCTGCCCTTCGTCAGCACGTTCCACACCCTCGCCAAGGTGAAGGCCGAAGGCGGCGACTTCGAGCCGGAGTGGCGCGCTCAGGCCGAAGCCGAGATCATCGGCTGCGCCGACGCGATCTGCGTCAGCTGCACCGAGGAGGAACGCCAGTTCCTGCGGCTCTACGGCAAGCCCGCCGGCAGGATCGAGATCATCGCCCCCGGGGTCGAGCACGCCTTCTTCGCCCCAGGTGACTGCGCCGGGGCCCGCAACGCGCTCGGCCTGCCCCTCGAATCCCCGGTGCTGCTGTTCGTCGGTCGCATCCAGCCGCTGAAGGGCCCCGACGTGGCCGTGCAGGCGCTTGCCGAGTTGAATCGCCCGGATGCCCTGCTGCTGATCGTCGGGGGCGCCAGCGGGCTGGAGGGCGCCGAGGAGATGCAGCACCTTCAGGCCCTGATCACCGAGCTCGGCGTCGAAGGCCAGGTCCGCTTCGTCGAACCGCAACCGCATCACATCCTCAGCACCTACTACCGGGCGGCCGACGTCGTGCTGGTACCCAGCCGCAGCGAGAGCTTCGGGCTGGTCGCGCTCGAGGCGTCAGCGTGCGGCATCCCCGTGGTGGCCAGTGGCGTGGGCGGGCTGTTGACGCTGGTCGACCACGGCTCCACGGGGTTCCTGGTTCCCGAGCGCGACCCCGGCTTGTACGCGCAATACGTCGCCGAGATCCTCGATCATCCCCAACAGGCGGCACAGATGGGCCGGCGGGCCGCTGTGCGTGCGCGGCAGTACACGTGGGGGTTCGCCGCGGCGCGGCTGCGCCGCGTCTACACCGACCTCACCGTGCGCGAGCTGGTGGCCTGCGCGTGAGCGATGCGCACGACGACACTGCGGTGTCGGCGCTTGCCGCTCGGATCGACCACTGGCTGGCGGAACTGGCGGCGGCCAACCCAGCCGTGGAGGCCGTCGACCACGCCGACGGCGATCCACTGCGTTGGTACGTCCGGCTGCGCGGCGACGAGAAAGAGCACATCACGGTGTGGCTCACCCTCGGGCAACGCACGTTGCGCTACGAGGCCTACGTCATGCCGGCGCCCCAGGAGAACATCGCCGAGGTGTACGAGTTGGCGCTGCGGCGCAACGAGAAGCTGGTCGGCGCCCACTTTGCGATCGGTGTCGAAGATGCGTTGTTCCTCCGCGGAGAACTGCCACTCGTCGCCGTGTGCGCCGACGAGGTCGACCGTGTCGTCGGATCGATCTACGCCTACGCCGAGCAGACGTTCCCGGCGATGATCCGCCTCGGGTTCGCCAGCCACTTCGCCAGCTGAGCATCTCGCCGCCCATTTCCGCAGTGGCGAACTCACCGTGCATCTCTGTGTGTGCCGGACGGATGGCGCTCTTCGGGGAATGTCGCAGCGCCATCCGTTTCGGCGCCATGTGATTAGCCTGCGACCATGACCAACTACCGATTGGCCGTGGTCGGCGGGGGAAACATGGGAGCGGCACTGGTCGGCGGGCTCGTGGCGGGCGGCTGGGCCGGCCGGAGATCTGGCCGTCGTCGAGGTCGTCGAGGCCACGGCGCGACGCCCTCACCGAGATGTTCCCCGGGGTGCTGATCGCCCCAACCGTTCCTGCGTGCGACGCGGCGTTGATCGCCGTCAAGCCGCACGACGCCTCGCCGGCGGCAGGCGCCGCCGCAGCGGCAGGGGCACGTCGCGTCCTGTCGATCGCGGCCGGGGTCTCGATCGACACCTTGCAACAGGCGTGCGGCGACGGTGTCGCTGTCGTGCGCTCGATTCCCAACACGCCCGCGCTGCTGGGAAAGGGCGCGGCGGCGATGTGTGGTGGCACGTTCGCCACCGACGACGATCTCGACTGGGCCGAGGGGATCCTCGGCGTGGTCGGCACGGTGGTGCGCGTGCCCGAGCCCCTGCTCGATGCTGTCACCGGGTTGGTCGGCAGTGGGCCTGCGTACCTGTTCCTGGTCGCCGAGGCGTTGATCGACGCCGGCGTGCTGGCCGGGTTGACCCGGCCGGTCGCCGACGCGTTGGTGCGCCAACTGTTCGTCGGCTCGGCGGCGATGCTCGACGAGTACGGCGACCCGGTCGCGTCTGCGGGCGATGGTGACGTCGCCGGGCGGCACCACCGCTGCCGGCTTGCGAGTGCTCGAAGAGCGCGGCACCCGCTCCGCTCTCCTCGAAGCCGTGTTGGCCGCGACGCAACGAAGTCAGGAGCTCGGCAAGCCTCACTGAGCGAGGAAGTGCGTACGTTCGCTACAGCACGTCCCTCACCGAACGTGCGCACTTCGTCGCAACGAGGCGCTCGATCTCACGAAGAGCGCTCGGCGGACCACGCAAGCCCGAAATTTCTTGGTGTGACTCTTTTCTCAGGGGCGCTTGCTGTGTCTAACCTTTCATCCAGGTCAAACGACCGCCGCGTGATTCTCACACGGAGTCGCATCCGCAAGGATGCGCCGACAGGGCTGGTGCCATCGGGGGGTTGGCATCGGCCCTTGTCGATTTTTGGTGGCCGATCGAATGGGACGGCTCGTCGGTCGTCGCTAGGTTGAGCGCCCATGGGCCGCCGCCACGACACCGTCTCGCTGCTGACCGACTACGGCTTGGTCGACGAGTTCGTCGGTGTGGTCAAGGCGGTCATCCACGACATCGCACCGCATGCGCACACGATCGACCTGACGCACCAGATCGCACCGTTCGACGTGCGCGCCGGCAGCCTGGCGTTGGCCCGTTGCGTTTCGTACCTCCCGAGTGGGGTGATCCTCGCCGTGATCGACCCGGGTGTCGGCGGCAGCCGCAAGGCGATCGCGATCGAGGTCGCCGACGGCGAGGGCGTGTTCGTCGGGCCCGACAACGGGCTGCTGGCCCCGGCGGTGGCGATGGCAGGCGGCGCAGGGCGTGCGGTGGTCCTGACCAACGAGGAGTACCACCTGCAATCCCACGGCGCCACGTTCGCCGGGCGCGACATCTTCGCCCCGGTGGTCGGCCATCTGTGCAACGGTGTCGACTTGGCCGAGCTCGGTGACCTGATCGATGCCGACGCCCTCCTTCCCGGCATGGTGCCGCTCTCGCGCCAGGAGCCGGAGGGCCTGGTCGGCGAGGTGCTGTGGGTCGACCACTTCGGCAACTGCCAACTCAACGTCGGACCCGACGAGATCGCCGACTGGGGCCAGCAGGTGCTGGTCGTCGTTCGGCGAATCGCAACGGGTCGCCACGCGCCAGCACACGTTCGCCGATGTTCCCACCGGCGCGGTCGGCCTGGTCGTCGACAGCTGCGGGATGCTCGCCCTCGTGCTCGATCAGCGCTCGGCGGCGATGGAGCTCGGGATCGGCGCGGGCGACCAGGTCACGCTGACGGCTCTGACCGACGGGCCGGCGCCGGGCCAGACCAGCCCGGTCACGATGCGTGCCCGCTAGGTTTGCGTCATGCGCCCGGCGACCACGCTCACCTTGGCCCTCCTGCTGCTGTTGATCCTCACAGCAGGCGTCATCTCGCTGCTTCGTCTGTAGAGCGCGGCCGCACCGCGATGAATCTTGCCCGCCTCATCGAGGGACACGAAGCCGATCATGTGGCGATCATCAACCGCGGCGTCGAGACGACCTACGGCGAGTTGAACGATCGTGTGGCCCGCGTCCGTGGCGGGCTGGCCAAGCTCGGCATCAGCAGCGGCGATCGCGTAGCCCTGCTGTGTGGCAACGGCACCTGCTTCGTCGAGAGCTACCTCGCCGTGCTCGGGCTCGGCGCCGTCGTCGTCCCGATGAATCCGCAGAGCCCGCTCACCCGAGATCGAGCAGGAGATCACCGCAGTCGGGGCGTGCGCCGTTGTGGTCGAGCCGGCGGCGGCTGCAGCGTGGAACGGTGTCGACGCCGAAACGAGGCGGTCGGTCCGTGTCGTCATCGCCATCGAACCGGACGGCGTCGATGGCGCGTCGAGCTTCGACGACCTTCTCGTGGGCGACCCACTCGGCGTCGTCGACGTCGAGCCCGAAGCGTTGGCGGTGCTGATCTTCACCAGCGGCACGGCCGGGTCGCCGCGCGCCGCCATGCTCAGTCACGGCAACCTGCTCGCCAACATCGCCCAGGGCCAGTCGGCCGAGGCCCACATCAACGCCGACGATGTCGTCTACGGCGTACTGCCGATGTTTCACATCTTCGGCCTCAACGTCGTCCTCGGGCTGACCCTGGCCATCGGCGCCACCATCGTCTTGGTGCAGCGGTTCGACCCCTCGACTGCGCTCGACACCATCCGCGAACGCGGCGTCACGGTGATCCCCGGCGCACCGCCGATGTGGTTGTCGTTCAGCCATTTCGACGGCGCGCCGGCCGACAGCTTCGCAACGGTGCGCCTGGCGCTGACGGGCGCGGCGAAGATGCCGGAGGAGGCCATCCGTCAACTGCAGGAGCGCTTCGGTGTGGAGCTCGCCGAGGGCTACGGCCTCACCGAGGCGTCGCCGGTGGTCACGAGTTCAGCAGGGTTGCCGATCAAGGTCGGGTCGGTCGGCAAGGTGCTCGACGGCATGACCGTTCGACTCGTCGACGAAGACGGCGACGACGTGCTGCAGGGTGATTCCGGCGAGATCTGGGTGAAGGGACCCAACGTGTTCCTCGGATACCTGGACGATCCCGACCAGACCAGCCGTGTCTTGACCGGCGACGGCTGGCTGCGCACCGGTGACATCGCGGTGACCGACGACGATGGCTACCTCTACCTCGTCGATCGAGCCAAGGACCTCATCATCGTCAGCGGCTTCAACGTGTATCCCGCTGAAGTCGAGGCCGTGATCGCCGAGCATCCTGCCGTCGCCGATGTCGGTGTTGCCGGCGTGCCGCACCCGCACACGGGCGAGGCGGTGAAGGCCTGGGTCGTCGTACGCGCCGGCAAAGTGGTCGACGAAGACACGTTGATCGCATGGTGCGGCGAGCGCCTGGCGCGGTACAAGAGCCCGGCGAAGATCCTCTTCGTCGACGAGTTGCCGCGCAACGTCAGCGGCAAGTTGCTACGCCGCTCGCTGACGTAGCGCGACGACCGGTTGGCGACGCATGGTCGAGGCCACCAAGAAGCCGATGAACAGCACGGCGATCCCGATCAGCAGCGTGACCGAGAATGCGGTGTTCTTGCCCAGCCGCCCAGCCAGCGTGCCGCTGGCCGACAACACGATCGTGCCCGCCGCGATCAGTACGTTGCCGACGACCAGTTGCCCGGGGAGGCACCGCCACGGCGAACACCGGGCAGCGCCGGCTCGCGCCGTCGCGCCAGGCGGTAGGCGCTCCACAGCGCGCCGACGACGATCACCAAGGCAGCAACTCCCGACCCGACGGCGGCGAGCACGCGTGGAGCAACGCCGAACACGACCTTGCCGGTCGGCAGATCCGTACCGCTGACGCCGGTACGGGTCGGGGCGAACAGCACGACACCCGTGCTGAGCCCGCTGAGCAGCACGAGCCACCAGCGCACACGGTCCCCGATCGCCCGGCCGGCAAGCAGGTACACCGTTCCCAGCGCCAGCCACGGAACGTTGAGCACCGCACCCGCCAGGTAGAACAGCCGAAACGTCGCCAGGCTCCAGCCGCTCACGGCGGCCCACCACAACGCCCCCGCGCCCAGCGCGAACAGCGCCAGCGACAACGGACCAGGCCATGTCGTGCTGGCGACGCCGGCGCAGCCACCGATCGAATGTGCTCAACGCGAACCCGATTGCGACCAGGGTCGCGGCGGCTGCCAGCGCGGCGTTCATCGCTGTTCGACGGTAGCGGGACGAACGCCTGGAGGGAAAAGTTGGGTAAAAGTTCCGCCGCGAGGCCGTGCTGCTTTGTGAACGTGTGCACGAGTGCCTAACGTTTGTTCCAGCTATGGCTCCCGAACGCGCTCGTCGACGCATCCCCGATGCGACCGTTGCCCGGCTCCCCGTGTATCTGCGAATCCTCACCGAGCAAGGTGACGAAGGCGTCGACAACATCTCCTCGGAGCGGCTCGCCGAATTGGGCGGTGTCAACGCCGCGAAGGTCCGCAAGGACCTCAGCTACCTCGGCAGCTACGGCACGCGTGGCGTCGGGTACGAGGTCGCCTATCTCGTGTACCAGATCCGGCGCGAGCTCGGGCTCACACACGACTGGCCAGTCGTCATCGTCGGCGCCGGCAACCTCGGTCAAGCCCTCGCCGGCTACGGCGGTTTCGGTGAGCGCGGCTTTCCCGTGGCCGGCATCGTCGACGTCGACGAGGCCAAGGTCGGCTCGGTGCTCAGTGGTGTGCGCGTTCGCCACATCGACGAGCTCCCTCAGATCGTGCAGACCAAGCGGGTCAGCATCGGTGTCGTGGCCACACCGGCCATTGCCGCCCAAGATGCCGCCGACCGACTGGTCCGCGCCGGAGTCACCAGCATCTTGAACTTCGCCCCGGTCGTGCTGGCCGTGCCACGGGCGATCGAGGTGCGCAAGGTCGATCTCGCCGTCGAACTGCAGATCCTCAGCTATCACGAGCAGCGCCGCGCCGGCGGCGCCATCCATGCGGTCGGCACCACACGACCGGCGAGCGCGTAGGCGGCTGCTATGTCCATCGTGGTGATCGGCGTCAACCATCGCACCGGCCCGCTTGACGTTGCTGGAACGCCTGGCGATCCCCGCCGATGCACAGGGCAAGGCAATCGCCGGGCTCGTCAGCCGGCACAACATCCGCGAGGCGGTGGTGCTCAGCACGTGCAACCGCACCGAGATCTATGCCGTCGCCGAACGGTTCCACGGGGCGTACGCGGACATCCGCGACTTCCTCTGTGATCTGGCCGGCCTCGGCGCCGACGACCTGCACCCGCACCTGTACAGCCAGCACGACGAGGCGGCTGTCACCCATCTGTTCGAGGTCGCCGCCGGGCTCGACTCGGCGGTGCTCGGCGAGAGCGAGATCCTCGGCCAGGTGCGTTCGGCGTGGGAACTGGCGCAGGAGGAAGGTGGCACCAAGGCCACGCTCAACCTGCTGTTCCGCCACGCGATCGAGACCGGCAAGCGCGCTCGCACCGAGACGTCGATCGGGCGTGGCACGACCTCGGTCAGCTACGCCGCTGTCGAGATGGCGACCGAGCAACTCGGTTCGCTCGTCGGCCGACGGGTGCTCGTGGTCGGCGCCGGTGAGATGGGCGAGGGGATCGCCGCGGCGCTGGTCCACGCCGGAGCCAACGACATCGTGGTCGCCAACCGGACCATGGAGCGCGCCGAACAACTCGCCGCCCGCATCGGTGGCCGCGTCGTGCCGTTCACCGACCTGCCGGCGGCACTGGCCGAGGCCCACGTCGTGCTGACGTGCACCGGCGCCGGGAGCACCGTGATCGACTTCCACACTGCTCGAGTCGTCGCGCGATGCAATCCCGGTCGCCGCTGTTGATCGTCGACATCGCCGTGCCCCGCGACGTCGCCGCGGAGGTCACCCAACTGCACCGACGTGACGTTGCTCAACCTCGACGACCTCCGCGACTGGGCAGACCGCGCCTTGCTGCTGCGCGCCGAGGAGGCGCTACGCGTCAACGACATCGTCTCGGAGGAAGTCGAGCGCTTCGGGGTCGAGGCGACGGCTCGGCAGGCGGCACCGCTCGTCGCCCAGTTGCGCCAGCGCGCCGAAGCCGTACGACAATCCGAGATCGAGCGATTCTCTGCCCGCCTGGCGTCACTCGACGACGCGCAACGTGCCGCGCTCGAGGCAGTGACCAAGGGGATCGTCGCCAAGTTGTTGCACACCCCCTCGGTGAAGCTCAAGGACGATGCCGGCACACCGCAGGGCGAGCGGAACGCCGCGACCGTCCGCGACCTGTTCGACCTCGGCTGAGCGCGTGTCCGGCGATCGGCCGATTCGACTCGCCACACGTGGCAGTGCGCAGGCCCGAACGCAGGCACAGTCGGTGGCCGAGGCCTTGATGGCAGCCCATCCAGGCCGAGCCGTCGAGCTGGTCTTCGTCGAGACGCTCGGCGATCGCACGCAGACGGCCGACGTACCGCTGCACACGATCGGCGGGCAAGGCGTGTTCACCAAGGAGGTGCAGCAGGCCGTGCTGCGTGGCGACGCCGACCTCGCCGCCCATTCGGCAAAGGACCTGCCATCGGTGACCGCCGACGGGCTGCACCTCGGTGCGTTCTGCCGCACGGCGCGATGCTCGCGACGTTTTGATCGGCGCGACGCTGGCCGACCTGCCGTCGGGCGCACGCGTCGCCACCGGCTCGGTGCGGCGCCGGGCCCAGTTGGCTGCGGCTCGGCCGGATCTGCAGTTCCTCGAGCTGCGCGGCAACATCCACACCCGTCTCGGCAAGGTGCCCACCGGTGGAGCGATCGTGATGGCCGCCGCAGCGCTGGAGATCCTCGGGCTGATGCACGAGATCGCCGAGTACCTGCCGCCCGACGCGTTCGTGCCGAGCCCCGGACAGGGCTGCGTCGCCATCGAATGCCGCGCCGACGACCACGAGATGATCACCGCCCTCGCAGCAATCGACCACGAACCCAGCCGCCTGGCGGTCGAGGTGGAGCGGGCCTTCCTGGCCGAGCTCGGCAGTGGGTGCTCGCTGCCCGTCGGCGCCCACGTCACTGGCGGGGTGCTGACAGCGTTCCTCGCCACCGCGGACGGTTCGCATCACTCCGTCGAGCGCATCACCCTGCCCGCGGCTCACGATCGTGCCGTCGCGGCCGGCGCCGCGCTGGCTCGCTCGATGGGCCATCGGTAGATGCACTCGCTGGCCGGCCGCACGATCGTCATCACCCGCTCCTCGGAGCAGGCCATGGAATCGGCCGACCTCGTCAGGTCGTTCGGCGCCATTCCGGTGGTGGTGCCGCTGATCGAGATCGTCGACGAACCCGCGGGGATGAACGCGTTGCGGGTGTTGGACCTGTCGGGCGTCGACTGGATCGTGGTGACGTCGCCGAACGGGGCCGTGCGAGTCTCGTCACTGCTGGCCGGCGACCACGCCAACCCGAAGTTGGCGGCAGTCGGCGCGACCACCGCCGCTGCGTTGCCGCGCTGCGACCTGGTTGCCAGGCACTCAGAGCGCGGCCGGATTGGTGGAGATCTTCCCGCCGGGCCCCGGACGGGTGGCGGTGGTGCAGGCCGTCGATGCCGCTCCCACCGTGGTCGCCGGACTGCGCCGGGCAGGCTGGGATGTCGTCGCCATCAGCCCGTACCGCACGGTTTCAGCTGCCGCGACGGCCGAACAACGACTCGCCGCGCTGGACGCCGACGCCGTACTCTTGGCGAGCGGTTCCGCCGCCCGCGCGTGGGTCGAGGTGTTCGGGCAGCACGCCCCGCCGGTCGTCGTGGCGATCGGCGAGCAGACCGCAGCCACCGCAGAACGTGCCGGACTCAAGATCTCCGCCATTTCTGCCGATCACTCGATGTACGGGATGTTGGTCTGTCTGGACAGGTATCTCCAGGAGAGGACCTAGCATCTACAGAAGGCTTGCGCCGACGGGAGTTGTACGGAACACGATGACGGGTAGAAGGGTGGTTGGTCGCTGGCTGCTTGCAGCCGCTGCGAGCGCTGCTCTTGCCGCGCTCGGAATCACCCACGTCGCCGCCCAGGGCGGTCTGCCCACCAGCCTCGCCCAAGGCCCGACGGTCGCCATCGAATCGCAGGCAGGCACCAATCCCTCGGTGTCGAGTGACGGCCGGTACGTCGTCTTCGCCGGCCCTCCGACCACGGAGGGCGACGAGCGAGCGAGCACGATCTGGCTGCGGGACCGCTCCAACGGCGGCGAAGTCGAGCTGACTCAACCGCAGCCGGGAGTACGCTCGGCAGCAGCACCTTCCCGGTGATCAGCGGCGACGGCTGTTACGTCGCGTTCCTGACGGAGATGCCACTCGACCTGTTCCGTGACGATGACACCGGCGATCGCTGGGACGTCTACCGGATGAAGCTGCCGGCCTGTGGCGGGACGCTGAACGGGTGGGAGCTGATCTCCACCAACGCCTTCCGCGGCGACGACACTGCAGCATCCGATGATGTTGATCCGCGGTACCCGCCGGCCATCTCCGGGGCCGGGGCCGTGATCGCCTACACCCACCAGTTCGACGCCGCCCAGGTCGACATGGTCGGCGTCCTCGTCGTCGATCTCACCAAGCCGGTCGGCCAGCCCGGCCACGCACTGCCGGTCGCAGGAACACCCACCTCTGCTCCCAACACGACCTACCACTACCTCGGTCAGCCGCGAACCGTCGGTGTCGGATGACGGCCAGTTCGTCGCCTTCACCTCCGACGCGAACTCGGCGAAAGCCGTGCCGGACTGGGGCCCTGGCCGGGTGCCCGGAGAGTTCGCCAGTTCGCAGGTGTACGTGTGGGATCGCCTCAACCCCGATCCCAACTCCGCCGTCAAGCGCGCCTCGCTCGGTCCCGACAGCACCATCAACGGCGATGCATCGTCACCGTCGATCTCAGCGGACGGCACGTATGTCGCGTTCAGTTCCACGGCCGTCAACCTGGTGATCGGCGCCTCCTTGCCTCCGTGCATCGACAGCTGCCCGCCACAGATCTACCGGTACAACCGCATCGACGGCACCATCGTGCTGGTCAGCCGCGAGCCGGCAAGCATCAACACCCAGATCGTCGGCAGCAACCTCGGAGCCACGCAGCCCGCCATCACCAGCGACGGCAGCCAGATCGCCTTCGTCACCAGATCGACCAACCTGTTGACCACTCGCCCGGCGGTCGGCGGCGCGGCAACCGACGGCGACATCATGGTCTCCGACGTCGACATCGCCGAGATCCATCGGGCATCGGTGCTGACCGACGGTGTCACGCCTGCCCCGGCGGCCAACGCCCATCCCAAGCTGTCGGCGACCGGCCGAGTGGTCGTGTTCGACACGCTTGCCGGGGCCGCCTTCAACCCGCTCGCCGAACAGGTGCCCAACTCGCTTCGCCAGGTCGTCGGTATCACCCAGCAACCCCAATTGTCGATCGCCGACATCGACGTCGGCACCGGGATCGTCGGTCTTCCCAGCGCTGAGTGGTTCGTGCGCCTGTACAACGCCGGGCCCGGCTCGTTCGTGCCCAACAAGGTCGCCTCGACCAACCCCGACTTCGGTATCACCTTCGGTAACTGCACCGAGGGCTATGCCGTGCCGCCGGGCGGGTCGTGTGGCGTTGCGGTCATCCTCACGCCCAGCGTCGAAGGCAAGCTCGGTGGCTTCATCAAGATCTCCGAGACGGGATTCGGTGCGCTGAACGTGCAGTCGCGGATCACCGGTGCCGGCGGCCTGCCGGCGCTGGGCGCCGATCAGAAGAGCTACCACCACTTCGAGACCCTGAAGGTCGGCGACTCCAGCGATACGAACACGTTCACGATCTCGAACGTCAGCCTGGTACCGGCGTGGGTCACGGCAGTGTCGGTCCAGGGCGCGAACCCCAAGGACTTCCAGATCGTCAAGACGAAGTGTCGCAATGCCGTGCTCGAAATCAGCGCCGGCTGCACGGTCGATGTCGGCTTCAAGCCACTGGCGGCTGGCCATCGATCGGCAACCGTCGTCATCGCCACCGATACCGGGCAGTACACCAGCGTGCTCGTCGATGGCGATGCGCACTACACGCCCTCCGTCCAGGCCAGTGGCATCGACGTGGTGGCCGGCACCGAGATCGGCATCGGCGGGACGGGGTTTGCCCCGAACGCCACGATCACCCTGCTGTGGGCTGATGGAGCCGGGCAACGCACGACCGTGCAGTCCGACAAGGCCGGCAACTTCTTGATCTCCATGCCGGTCGCCGGCAACGAGCGGCCCGGCGACCGCATGCTCGTCGCCCAGACCCCCGGCACGGGAACCGACCCCGCGTCGGTCGTGTTGCGGGTCATCTCCCGACCCGTCGAGGACCTCGACGCCGCCTCCCCCGACTGGCCCGGCGGCTGACACAGCAGACCCGCCCGCTGGCACCGAATTGGGCCGTATACGCCCATTTCGCGGCCAGCGCCTGGGGGTGAGGCCACGTGCAACACCCCGGGTGCACACTCGGACTATGGACGACCGATTTCGGCGCATCGCGGCCCTCGCCGCCACCCAATTCGGCGTCGTGTCGACCACACAGCTGCTCGATCATGACGTCGACTCGTCGACCCGAAGCAAGTGGGAACGCAAGGGGCTGATCGCGCGCGTCGGGCCACGATCCTTCGCAATCGGCGGCTCGCCGCCCTCATTTCACGGAGCGCTGGCCTCCGGTCTCGCTGATCTTGCAGGCTTCGGCGTCGTGGCCGGCAGGGCGGGCGCTCGACTGCACGGTCTCGACAGCTTCTCCGGCGCCTCGACCGAATTTCTCGTGCCTCGAGAACACCGCCGGTACTCGACCAGCGGGTTGGTCTGCTCGACCGGTCGAGCGCTGACTCGTGCGGACATCGTCACTGTTCAGGGACTCCGCTGCCTCACCGCTGAACGATTGATCCTCGAGTCCCCGCTGTTCGACTTCTCTCGGGCCGAGACCGAGAATGCCATCGATTCCGCCATCCGTCTCAGACTGGTGGCCGAGCAACGGCTGCGCACGCGTGTGACGCGCGAGTACAACAGCGGAGTCAACGGCAGTCGGCAACTGCTCGACGCGCTCGTCGACACCGGCGGCGAGAGCCGACTCGAGCGTTGGTTCCTCCGGCTGGTGAGGCAAGCGGGCATGCCCCGACCTGTTCTGCAAACCGCGTTCCGCGACGGAACGCGAACGGTCGCCCGCGTCGATGCCTTCTTCCCCGGGCTCGTCGTCGAACTCGCCGGTCACGGCACACACGCATCGCGCCAGCAGCGACAAGCCGACGCCCAACGGCAGACCGAGCTGACGCTGCGCGGTCTTCGAGTGCTGACATTCACCTACGACGACATCCGCAACCGGCCAGCGTGGGTCATCGCCCGGTTGCGCGAGGCCTTGACGCTCTCGGCCGAGCAGTACACCTAGCCGAGCGCTGGCACCGAATTGGGCCGCATGAGCCCAATTCGCGCCCAGCGGTGGGGTGTGTGAGGTCAGCCGGCCTCGCCCACGGGGGTGGCGGGCACCATGCGGCCGGAGACCAGCATCGAGGTGGTGCAGTTGCCGGAGAGGTCGCCGCCGCCGCTGCAGGTGACCTGGAAGACCAGTGAGGTACCGCCGGCGACCTCGATCGGTGACACCAACGACACGCGCTTGTCGCCAATGACGTCGTTGAGCGATATCGGGTAGATCTCGTTGGTCCCGTTCAACAGCTCAGCAAAGCCCGCATCCTTGTTGGGGTTTTGAAGTGCGAAGTCGGTGAGCCGGAAGGTCGTTCCGACCGGCACGTCGACCGTCAAGGCAACCGTCTGCCCGGCTGGCGCGGCTGGCGCCAAAAACTTGCTGAACAACACACCTTCCTCGATCGCCGGTTGCGGAGCGGCAGCAACGGTCGTCACCGGCACCGAGTCGTTGGGATTGGGGATCGCCGGGGTGTTGACCACCGTCGACGACGAGATGGCCGCGGGGAGTTGTTTGGCCACGGCATCGTCGGCGGCGGTGCGGACGGCCGGCCTGACGATTCCGTACCAGACACCGGCGAGTGCGGCCACGACGGCAGCCAGCGCCAGCAGGCGGGCGAAGAGGCGCTCGGGCACCATCGAGGCCTGCACGAAGGTCACCGGGGCGCTGGCGGTCGGGCAGCCGGGTTGGTCGGCATCGATGGTGAACTGGACGGTGCGCGAGCGGCGCTCCCACTGCAGGCGATTGGCGTGCACCTTCAGCCGGACCAGTGAGCTGGCGCCCGGCTCCACCCCGACCGCGGGCGGATCGAAGTCGCCGTCGACTCGGCCGGTGGGGTCGAGCAGGTGCAGCCGGCACGATGCCTGCGTGTTGCCCTGGTTCTCGAGCATCATCTCGTAGACGGCTTTACGCCGCGCCCGCAAGGCCGGCTGCAGCATGTGCAATCGGCGAGTGAAGGTCGGCCCGACCTGCAGCGTGGTCTCCGAGGAACCGACGTCGTCGGGATCGCTCTGCGGCACGATACGGACCGTCAGCGCGGTCGGGCCCGCCGTGGTCGACGGCAACAGGGGTGGATGCACTTCGACATCGACCACCTCTTGCGAGCCGCCGAACAAGGTGACCGAGCCGGGGCGGATGGTGGTCCAACCGGCGGCGAGGCCGACCGGTGCCAGCGAGAACGCCTCGGTGGTGTCACCGAGGTTGACGATGGTCAGCTGGAAGACCGCCGACGTGCCCGGCACGACCTCGATGTCACTTCGCGAGAACCATGCCTGGGCAGCCATCGCCGCAACGCTACTGGCGGGCGCCTTGCCGTAGGCGTCAATCCCACCGCAATCTGTGGCCGCGATCCCACCCGCTCAACGAAAGCTGATGCGGTCCTTGCCCGCCAGCTTGGCGTGACGCAGGGCGGCGTTGGCCGCGGCGAGGAGGTTGTGGGAGTTCATCGCACCACTGCCCACGGTGACGCCGACCGACGCACTGAGATGCACATCTGCGGGCAGCGAATCCCATGACCTGGCGGCGATCAGCTGGCGAATCCGTTCGAACACGATGCGGGCATCACCCGGCGAGGCATCACGCAGGACCATCACGAACTCGTCGCCGTTGGTCCGCACCACGGAGTCGCCTCGTCGGCAGATCCGCTCGAGCACCTCGGCGACCTCCTGCAGCACACCGTCGCCGGCCTCGTACCCGTACCGTTCGTTGACCTGCCCGAACCCGTCGAGGTTCAAGGCTCCGATGCAGACCGGGGAATCGTTCGCCAGCACCTCGGGCAACCAGCGGCCGAGGAACTGGCGGTTCGGGAGGCCGGTCAGCTCATCCGCCTCGCCGGCCGACGCCTGGCGAAGGCGATCCACGCCGGCGCGCACGTGGTGCCACCGATCGGCGGTCTGGTTGTGCAGCTTGGCGTGCAGGCGCTCGATGTCGCGTTGCATCACGGCGCGGGCGTCGTCGTAGCGGCCCAGGCTCCACAGCACCTCGACCTCGACGACGGTCAGCGGTTGGCGGCAATCGTCGATGTCGAGATCGTCGGCCAGTGCCTTGACCTCGTCGATCAGGGTCAACACGGTCGTGTCGAGCGACGAGTGCCACCGGGCAAGGACCTCCCCGACGGCGGCGACCACCTGCTCGCGAACCATGCCCTGTTGCAGGGCCAGTTCGCGGGCCCGCCGCGCGTCGTTCAACGCCGACTGGTGATGACCGAGCTCGGCGAACAGCACGGAGCGATGGGCCAGCGCGATGCACGTCGGTCGAGCCTGCTGGCTGCCTTCGGGATCGAGCGCCGCGGTCGCGGCATACAACCCGTCGCGTGCGTGACGGCTGCGTTTGGCAGCATCGGACTCGGCAGCCGCGGCAGCCCGATACGCGGCTGCGAGGTTTGCATAGGCGGTCTGACGATCGTCGTCGGTCGCGGCGATGCGCAGGCAGCGGTCGTAGAGCACGAGCGAGGACTCGTGGAAGCCGGACTGGTCACACGTGACCGCCAGATCGTAGATCGCCGGGTAGGCCGACGGCTCGTGCACCAGTTGTTCGACGGCGAAGATCACTTCGGCCAGGAGTTGCGCACCGTTGGCGGGTTGGCCGGGGTCGGCATTGTCGTCCATCACCACGTGAATCCTCCTGCAAAGGGCCTACGATGCCCGGTCGTGGCCGGCAACTTCCCTGTTTCACGTCCTCGTCGACTGCGAACGTCGGCCGCCCTGCGCAACCTCGTCGCCGAGACCCGTCTCGACGCTGCGAACCTGGTAGCACCCCTGTTTGTCCGCGAGGGCATCGCCGAGCCACAGCCAATCGTCTCGCTCCCTGGGGTCGTGCAGCACACTCGCGACAGCGCCCGCGCCGAGGTCGAAGCGCTCGCCGACCTCGGCATCGGCGCCGTGATCTTGTTCGGAGTTCCTTCCACCAAGGATTCCATCGGCTCGAAAGCCTTCGATCCTGAGGGAATTGTGCAATTGTGCTTGGCCGATCTGGCGAGCGACGTGGGCGACCGGATGGTGCTGATGGCCGACCTCTGCGTCGACGAATACACCGATCACGGCCATTGCGGCGTGCTCGACGGCCCGGCCGACGACCCCCGCACCTCGGTCGACAACGACGCCACGTTGGACATCTACGGCCGCATCGCCGTTGCCCAGGCCACGGCCGGCGCCCATGTCGTGGCACCGAGCGGGATGATGGACGGCCAGGTCGGCGCAATCCGCAGCGCCCTCGACGCGGCGGGCTTCTCGTCGACCGCGATCCTGGCTTATTCGGCGAAGTACGCCAGCGGGCTGTACGGGCCGTTCCGCGACGCCGTCGACGTACAGATCGCCAGTGGCGGCAACCGCAAGGGGTACCAGCAGGACTTCCGCAACGCCCGCGAGGCCCTCGTCGAGGTCGATGCCGACCTGGCCCAGGGTGCCGACATGGTCATGGTCAAGCCCGCCGTGTCGTACCTCGACGTCATCGCCGCGGTGCGCGCCCATGTCGACGTTCCCGTGGCCGCGTACCACGTCAGCGGCGAGTACACGATGCTGAAGGCGGCCGCCGCCAACGGCTGGATCGACCACGACACCGTGGCACTCGAACACCTCACCGCCATCAAGCGAGCCGGTGCCGATGTGATCTTGACCTATCTGGCGCGGTGGTTCGCGGAGACACAACAATGAGCACCAACGCCGAGATCTTCGAACGCAGCTGCCGGGTGATCCCCGGTGGGGTCAACTCCAGCATCCGCGCATTCAAGGCCGTCGGCGGTACGCCGTACATCGTCGAGCGCGCCGAGGGGCCGTACATCTGGGATGTCGAGGGTCGCCGCTACATCGACCTGGTGCAGAGCTACGGAGCGATCATCCTCGGGCACGCTCATCCCGTCATCACCGCCGCGGTGAACGCGGCGGCGGCCAAGGGCACGTCGTACGGCGCGCCCACCCCGGGCGAGATGTTGCTTGCCGAGGCGATGACCGATCGTGTCGGCAGCTGCGACATGGTGCGGCTGATGAACTCCGGCACCGAGGCGACCAGCACCGCCGTCCGCTTGGCCCGCGGCTACACCGGCCGCGACCGCCTGGTGATCTTCCATGGCAACTTTCACGGGGCGACCGACGCCTTGCTGGCGGCCGGCGGCAGTGGTGTCGCCACGCTGGGACTGCCGGGCACGGCCGGCGTGCCGGCCAGTGCCGTGGCCAACACCCTCGTGGTGCCGTACAACGTCGTGCCGAAGCTCGACGAACAGGTCGCCGCGGTGATCGTCGAGCCCGTCGCGGCCAACATGGGCGTCGTCGCCCCGGTCGACGGCTTCTTGCAGGGTCTGCGCGCCGAGTGCGACCGTGTCGGCGCACTGCTGGTGTTCGACGAGGTGATCACCGGCTTCCGCCTGGGTCGCGGTGGCGCCCAGGCCAAGTACGAGGTCGCGCCCGATCTGACCACGTTCGGCAAGGTCATCGGCGGCGGGTTGCCCATCGGCTCCGTCGGCGGGACTCGCCAGATCATGGAGACCTTGTCACCCCTCGGGCCTGTGTTCCACGCAGGCACGCTGGCCGGCAACCCACTGGCCACGGCCGCCGGTCTCGCCGCGCTCGGCGAACTGACCGACGACGTGTACACCGAGCTCGGTCGGCGGGCCCGACGACTCTCCTCGGCGCTCGGCGAGGCGTGTGCCGCAGCCGGCATCCCGGCACGCTTCCCGGTCGTCGGCACGCTGGTCGGGATGTACTTCGGCAGCGGCGATGCGCCGGCCAACTTCGTCGAGGCCAAGACCACCGACGAGCAGGTCTACCGCACGTTCTTCCATGCCATGTTGCACGAGGGCATCGCCCTCGCTCCCGGCGCCTACGAGGCGCTCTTCGTCGGCCTCGGCCACACCGACGAGGTGCTCGACGAGGTCGCCGCGGCCGCGGCCCGGGCCGCGAGCGCCACCGCCAGCCAGCTGAGCTGACCTAACCTCGCCCCGATGCGGCAGTTCGTCTCGTTCCGCTTCTGGTTGGCCATCGCTGCGCTGGCCGGGCTCTCGTATGGGCTGTGGTACCAGTTCCTGCGCAGCGACGGCAGTGTGGCGGTCGGGCTCCCGACGCTCTCGGCAACGGCGGAGCACCGCGTCAACCTCGTCCTGCCGGTCTACAGCATCGAGGCCGAACCCGGTTTCGCCATGATCGACGGAGCAGCGAGCACGGAGATGCACCTGATGCTCGACGCGACTCGCACCATGGTGGTGAAGCCCGGAACCCCTGGGCAGATCACGTGCGGCCGATTGGCCGAGATCAACCAGTGCGTCGTCGCCGCCGATCTGCTCGGAGACGCCGTGGTGTGGTTCTCACTGATCCCCAACCCGCAGCGGGCCACCTTGCTGCTGCCGGGGGTGACCGAGGTTCGCAAGGACAACTGGGTGCTGCTGTCGAACGGGTGGGAAGTGGCCCGCAGCGACATCGTCGAGCGCAACTGCGACACCGCCGGGCTCGACGATTTCGTGCGTCAGTTCGGCGGCAGCCTCAGCACATCGACGTTCAGCTACGAGACGCAGGAGATCACCAAGGTCACGTGCCTCCAGCAACCGGAGTTGGCGACGACCACCTCGACGTCGACCACACTGCTGGCCCCGACCGACATCCCGATCGACACGTCGGTGATCCCCGAGGAAGGCTTGCCGCTCGACACCACCGGCATCGAGCCGGTCGACACAGCGGCTCCGTAGTCGTCAGACCGAGCGGCGCTGGCGAGCGATCTCGTAGGTGGCCAACGCGGTCGCCGCGCTGACGTTGAGGGAGCTGAGCCGGCCGAACATCGAGATGCTGACGATCATGTCGCAACGCTCGCGCGTCAGTCGCGACAGCCCGGCCCCCTCGGCGCCCAGCACCAGGCACACGCCCTCGAGCGCCAGATCGCCGATGTCGTACAGGTCGCGGTCGGCGCCGTCGTCGAGGCCGATCACCCAGATGCCGGCATCTTTGATGCGGGCCAGCGCTGCGGGCAGGCCACCCACCAATGCCATGGGCACGTGCTCGACCGCACCGGCAGCCGATTTGGCGACCGTGGGGGTGATGTGCACGGCCCGGTGGCGGGGCAGCACCACGCCATCGACGCCCGCACCATCGCAGCAACGCAGCATGGCGCCGAGGTTGCCAGGATCCGTGACCCCGTCGACGGCAACGAGGAACGGTGCCTTCCCGGGGCGTCGCTTGATCAGATCGGCCAAGTCGGTCTCCAGTAGCGGCGCGGCGAAGGCGATCACGCCTTGCGGCGCCTCACTGCGAGCCTTGGCCTCGAGCCGTTTGCGATTGACCTCTTGCACCGGTGCCCGCACGCTGCGGGCGATGTCGACGATGTCGGTGACGATGTCGCTGGCGGATTCGCCATCCACCAGATCGGTGGCAACCCACACCTCTTGCACCTTGCGCTTGCCGGCGATCAGCAGTTCGCGGACGGCCTGGCGACCTTCGACCTGCTCTCCACCGAGGGACTTCTCGGGCTTGCGCCGTTCTTCGCCCGGGGCAACGATGCGGCCCGTGCGACCGGCGCCGCGCGAGGCGAACTGGCGCGTCGACGAGCGCTCCGGAGCCCCGCGACCCTTGCCTGCTGTGCCGGCCCGGCTTCGTGGGGCAGGTGCGGCACGGCCCTTAGCGGTGGGCGCCGCCCGACCCTTGCCCGCCGCTGCACCACGACCCTTCGCTGCGGCCGGGCGCGGCTGGGCACCGCGCCGCCCGCCGGCACCGCTCGCCTGTCGTCCTGCCATCAGCACTACTCCTTCGTGATCACGGCAACCGCCCAACAGGCGATGCCTTCTTGGCGCCCGAGGGCACCGAGCCCTTCGGGACGGCGCCCCTTCACCGTGACCGGTGCGCCGCACGCCTGACTCAACTTCGATTGCATCTCGGCTCGGTGCGGCGCCAACTTCGGCGTGTCGCACACCACCGAGCAGTCGACATTGCCGATGGTCCATCCATCGGCGCGTACCAGTGTGCCTGCGTGGGCCAACAACACCAACGAGTCGGCGTCCTTCCACTGCGGGTCGGTGTCGGGGAAGTGTTCGCCGATGTCGCCGAGACCGGCGGCGCCGAGCAACGCGTCGGCCACGGCATGGGCGATCACGTCGGCGTCGCTGTGACCGTGCAGGCCACGGACTCCGTCGAACACGACGCCGCCGAGCACCATCGGCCGCGCCGGGTCGTCGCTGAAGCGGTGGATGTCGAACCCCTGGCCGACACGAACGCTCATCGGCCCTCCTTCTCCGCCGTTTCCCTCGCCCAGGCGAGGTCGTCGGGATGGGTGATCTTGCGGTTGTTCTGATCGCCGGCGACGACCACGACTCGCCCGCCGCAGATCTCCACGAGCGCGGCATCGTCGGTGGCGTCGCGCCCGCTGGCGTGTGCAGCGCGCAGCACCGAGGCGCGGAAGGCCTGCGGGGTCTGCACGGCGACCAAGGCCGACCGCGGTGGGGTCTCGACGACGAAGCCGTCATCGTCGATCCGCTTGATGGTGTCGGTCACCGCAACGCCGGGAATGGCTCCGTCGGCGCCGCCCGAGATCGCCGCGATGACGGCCGAGAACAGTTCGGCCGACGCAAACGGTCGAGCGGCGTCGTGCACGCAGATGATCGTCGCCGACGGTGGGACCGCGGCCAGACCGGCGCGCACCGACTCGCTGCGCGTCGCCCCGCCGGCCACGCCGCCTTCGGTCGCCGCGTCGGCCGCTGGAACGACGACCACCACGCCGTCGCTGACGGCGCGGGCCGCCTCTGCGGCGTGATCGATGACCCGTCGCGACCCGACCTGCTCGTACTGCTTGGGCCGCCCCATCCGTGACCCGGCACCGCCCGCGACCACGATGGTCCACACATTCTCTGCTGCGGGGAGCGACACGACCGGCGAGGGTAGTACCGTTCGACGCACATGGCTCACGAAGACCTCCTTGCTCAGACCGAATTCTTCGCCGATGCGCCGTACGAGGTGCTGGCACCGATTGCGGCCGCAGGCCGCGAGCAGCACCTGATCCGCGGTGATGTGTTGTTCCACGAAGGCGACATCGCCGACTCGTTGCATCTCGTCCTGCGCGGCCGCCTGGCGATTGCGATTGCCAACCCCATCGATCACCGCGAGACGGTGGTCGCCCTGATGGAGCCGGGCGATCTATTCGGCGAGATGGCGATGCTCGACGGCGGCCCACGCTCGGCGATGGCACGGGCGCTCGAGCCCTCGGCTGTGCTGACCGTTCCGTTCGAACCGGTGATGGAAGCGTTCCGCGGCGATCCTCGCCTGCTGTGGGGCGTCACACGGCTGCTCGCCCAACGGCTCCGTGTTGCCGACGAGGCCCTGGCCGACAGCGTGTTCCTCGATGTCACCGGCCGCACTGCCAAGCGTCTGCTCGAGCTCTCCGAGGGCGACGACGACTTCATCCTCCCCGTCACGCAGGAGGAGTTGGCCGGCATGGTCGGCGCATCGCGCGAGCGCGTCAACAAGGCCATTGCCAGCTTCATCCGTCTCGGCTGGATCGATCAGCACGAACGCAAGTACACGATCCTCAAGCGCGACAGCCTCGACATCCGCGCCCGGTAGGGCTATGCATCGCGGCGCGACGTCGCGACCGCGCCGACAACAGCGACCACCGCCGTGACTGCGGCGAAGTAGAGGCCACCGGCCACGCGGCCGAGGGTCTCGGACGTCGGGGCATCGGGATTGCCGAGACCGAACCCGGAGATGTACGGCAGGAACTTCTGCGGATGGTCGACACCCGCTGCGGAGAGGATCGCGAAGATGATGTTCTCGACCACCAGCGGCCACAGGATGAGGATCGCGATTGCGGCAGGGGTGTTGCGGATCACCATGCCGAGGCCGAAGCCGAGCAGGCTGACGATCACCGCAAACACGACGATCCCGATCAATGCAGCGCGGGCCTCGGGCTGGCCGCTGAGCGACACCGAAACGCCGCCGCGACTTGGCGATTGCCGATGCCACCACGAAACAGAACATCACCACGAGTGCCTCGGCAACAGCGGCGAACAGGGCAACCACCACCGCCTTGGAGATCAACACGCGGCCGCGCCTCGGCGTGGCCGCGAACGTTGGCCGGATGGTTCCGTAGGCGAACTCGGCGCTGATCGACACCGCGCCGACGACACCGAGCAGCAACGCGGTGACCACCGATGAGCTGGTGACCAGCCCGGCGATGTCGGAGGCCTTGAGATCGGTCACGTCGATCAGTGCGGAGACGAGCACCGACACGACCACGGGGAAGGCCACCGCGAGGATGAACAGGATGAGGTTCATCCGCACAGTGCGGAGCTTGATCCATTCGCTGCGAATCGTGTTGATCACGAGGCCACCACCGGCCGCCCGGCGAACTCCTGCGCTGCCGCCGTGGCCTGCAGGAACGCATCCTCCAACGAGCCGGTCTGCGGCGACAACTCGTGCAGCACGATGCCGGCGCGCGCCGCCATCTCGCCGACCTCGACCGTGGTGATGCCGCGCAGTTCTGCCGTCGTTGCGTCGATCATGCCGGCCTGCGCACCTTGCCCGGTGGCCGCCTCGACCAGCGCGGCGACTGCCGGGCTCTTCACACGCACCCACCGATCGGCATGCCGTTCGACGAACTCGGGCACCGAGCACTGCTCGATCAGGCGACCCTGGCCGATCACGACGAGATCGTTGGCCATCTGGGCCATCTCCGACAGCAGGTGGCTGCTGACCAGCACGGTGCGGCCCTGCGAAGCGAGGTGCACCAACACGTCGCGAATCCAGCGGATGCCCTCCGGGTCGAGACCGTTGGCCGGCTCGTCGAGCACCACGGTGTGGGGATCACCCAGCAGCACCCCGGCAAGCCCCAGCCGCTGGCGCATGCCGAGCGAGTACGTCTTCACCCGCCGGCCACCGACCGAGCGCAGCCCGACCAGGTCGAGCACCTCGTCGATGCGAGCCTTGGGCAGCCCATTCGATGCCGCCAACCAACGCAGGTGGTTGCGCCCGCTGCGGCCGGGATGCACGTAGCCGGCGTCGAGCAGCGCACCGACCTCGTGCAGCGGCGATGTCAGCTGCCGATAGGCCCGACCGTCGAACGAGGCGCCGCCCGTGTCGGGGCGATCGAGCCCGAGCATGCACCGCATCGTCGTGCTCTTGCCGGAACCGTTGGGGCCGAGGAAGCCCGTGACCGTGCCAGGCCTGACCTCGAAGCTCAGATGATCAACCGCTGTCGTGCGCCCGAACCGCTTGGAGAGGTCGGAGACCGTGATCACGTCCCGGCATTTCCGGTGAACTCGTTGGCGACGATCTCCGGCGAGGCGCCATCGACGGTGAGGCGCAACATCAGCGACCGGAACGAGTCGGGTGTCAGTCGAGCGCTGGCGGCGTCGATGACCGTCGTCACGTCTGCAGCTCCGAGGTCGCTCGCCACCACCGGCAGGATCACGTCGGTCGGCACCAGGTTCTTGTCGTCTTGCAAGATGGTCAACGTGGCGACCGCGAGCGCCGGATCACCCGAGCGTCCGACTCCGCAATCAGCGGTGCCGGCATTGACGGCGTCCAGCGTCTTGCCGACCTCCGCCGGCACGATCGACTTGAACTCGATCTGGTACGTGTCCTTCAACCGTGCGGCGCCGAGCGGCTCGGAGGTGTCGAAACCGTCGGGCGCAGCCAGTGTGGCGATGCCGGGCTTGGTGCCGAGGTCGGTCAAGGTGGTCAGCGTGTTCGTATCGGTGAACGTCTTGGAGCAGAAGATGACGTCGGTATCCTCGGCAGTCGACGGGGCTCCCATCTTCAAGTTGGCGGGCAGCAGCTTGCTGATCGCCGCCATCTGCGCGGTGATGTCGGGCGGCACTGCCGGCGTCGTGCCCGGAGCCTGCAGCAGGTTGAACAGGCTGAGCGAGGTGAAACCGGCCAACTGCACGTCCCCGCTGGACAACGCTGCCATCAGCTCGGCCGACGTGGCGAACGGCCGCTTACGGGCAACGCGGAACTCGGCCTTCTCCAACGCCTGGCCGTAGATCTCGGCGATCATCTCGTTGGTCGGGTCGGTCGTCGAGCTGATCGTGATCCGCGGCTTGAGCACGACCGAGGTGTCGGTCGCCTTCGAGTCGCCGCACGCGGCAAGCAACACGACGGTGGCAAGGGACAACTTGAGGGTCGACGAGGCACGCACGACGCAAGATCGTAGGCGGTCATGACCCGATTTCGTCGTGCAGGTACCGCAATGCGTTGGCTCGTCTCTGTGGAGTGCTCGGCGCCCACCTGGGTAGCCCGAAAGACTCCACAGGATTGCTCGTGACCCTTCAGCGGGGTCGAAGGCGCAGGCCGGCCATGCCGCCGTCGACGGCGAGGGAGGTGCCGGTCGTGGCCCCGGCGTCCGGTCCGGCGAGGTACAGGATCGCCGCAGCCACCTCCTCGGCCGTCACCAGGCGACCCGATGGCTGGCGGGCCGCGAGCGCAGCGCGTTCGGCGGCGGGATCGTCGGCCCGATCCAGCAAGCGGGCCACCCACGGCGTGTCGGCGGTGCCCGGGTTCACGCAGTTGACGCGGATCCCTTCGTGCAGGTGGTCTGCGGCCATCGCCAGAGTCAACGACAGCACAGCGCCCTTGCTGGCGCTGTAGACGGCGCGATCGGGCAAACCGGCTGTGGCCGCGATCGAGCAGGTGTTGACGACCGCGGCGTGTGCTGAGCGGCGCAGGTGCGGCAGTGCAGCACGCATGACCCGCACCATGCCGAACACGTTCACGTCGAACACGTGCCGCCACTCGTCGATCGGGTTGGTCTCGACGGTCCCCTGAGCGCCGATGCCGGCGTTGTTGACCACAACGTCGATGCCGCCCAACGCCTCGGCGGCGCGAGCGACCGCGTCGGCCACCGACGAGTCATCGGAGACGTCGGCGCGATGGCGCGTCGCGCCTGCCGGTGCGTTCGACGGATCGAGGTCGATCACTGCCACGACGGCACCGCGCTCCAGGGCCGCTGAAGCGACGGCGTGCCCGATTCCCGATGCGCCGCCGGTGACGAGCAGTCGCAGGCCCTCGAAATCGCGTGTCATGGTGCCTCCCGGCGTGATGTGTCGAGCGAATAGATCTCCGCAGCATTGGCGCCGAGCACGGCGCGGCGCTCGCCTGGCGACAGCCCGGCGACGAACGTCTCGGCCAGTTCCACGACGCGTTCGTACGTGGCGGCAAGGGTGCACACGGGCCAGTCGCTGCCGAACAGCAGGCGATCAGGGCCGAACACCGACAGCGAATGGTCGAAGTACGGGCGGATTCCATCGGCAGTCCACGCCGACCAGTCGGCTTCGGTGACCAGACCGGAGATCTTTGCCGACACGTTGTCGCACTGCGCCACGACCGCCAAGTCGGACGCCCACGGCTCCCACTTCGCGGGTCGCGATGGCCGGCTTGCCGAGATGGTCGAGCACGAACCTCCCGTCGGCAACCTCGACGGCGGCGGCAGCAACCGCGGGGAGCTGGTGCGGAAGCACCAGCAACTCGTTGATCAGTCCACGCCGGGCAACCTCGCGCAGGCCCCGGAGCACAGCGGGACGCGCCAACCACGCCGGATCGGGCTCGTATTGCACCAGGCTGCGGATCCCGACCAACCAACGCCCGGACGACAGCGACAACAGCTGGTCGAGTCGCTCGCCGACGTCGGCAGCAGCGAGGTCGACCCAGCCGACGACGCCCGCCACCCGCGGCGCTGTGGCGGCGAGATCAAGTAGTTCCTCGGTCTCGGAGACGTCGGTGACGGTTTGCACCACCACGCTCGCGGCGATGCCATTCGTCTCTGCCTGCGTGACGAACTCCTCGACCCCGAAGGTGCGACGGAGCGGATCCATGCCGTCGCCCGTCATCCACGGCTGATCGCGCGCCGCGAGGTCCCAGACGTGATGGTGAGCGTCGATCCATCCGGTCGTCACGCCGGTGTCGTCCACGCCGGGCCATCCGGGAAGCGGAACTCGGCAATCGACGATTCGAGCATCCGCGCTCCACCGCCTGGGCCCATCGGGGCCTGGTACCTGCCGTCGGAGATGACCACCGGATCGGTGAAGTGCTCGTGCAGATGATCGACATACTCGATCCACCGGCCCTCCGAGCTTCCACTGACCGCCACGAAGTCGAACATCGCCAGATGCTGCACCATCTCGCACAGCCCGACGCCGCCGGCGTGCGGGCACACCGGCACGCCGAACTTGGCTGCCAGCAAGATGATCGCGAGGTTCTCGTTGACCCCGCCGACGCGGCAAGCGTCGATCTGCACCACGTCGATCGCCTCGGCCTGCAACATCTGCTTGAAGATGACTCTGTTCTGCACGTGCTCACCCGTGGCGACCTTGATGGGTTGCAACGCCCGGCGGATGGCCAGATGGCCGAGTACGTCGTCGGGCGAGGTCGGCTCCTCGATCCAGTACGGGCTGAGCGGAGCCATCTTCGACATCCACTCGATCGCCTGGCCCACACCCCATCGCTGGTTGGCGTCGACCGCGATTCGCGCCTCGCCTCCGGCAGCCGCGCGGGCCACGCGCATGCGCCGGATGTCGGACTCCACATCGGAGCCGACCTTCAGCTTCAACATCGTGAAGCCCTCGGCCACCGACTCGCGAACCAACCGATCGACCTTGGCGTCGTCGTAGCCGATCCAGCCTGCCGACGTCGTATATGCCGGCAAGCCATCGGCTTCGAGCATTGCGACACGTTCCGCTCGGCCCGATGCCGACGCCTCCAGAATCGCCAGCGCATCAGCCGGGCTCAGGGCATCATCGATGTAGGTGAAGTCGATCTGACGGACGATCTCTTCGGGGCTCGAGTTCGCCAACACGCGCCACAAGGGCTGACCATCGATTCGACATCGCAGGTCCCATGCAGCGTTGACCACCGCGCCGATGGCCATGTGCATCACGCCCTTCTCGGGACCGAGCCAACGCAACTGACCATCCCAGGTCAGCTCGCGTGCCATCGCCCCGACATCAGCAACGAGGTCGGCGACGTTGCGACCGACGATGTACGGCGACAGGGCGTTCACCGCCGCACAGGCAACGTCGTTGCCACGGCCGGTCGTGAAGAGCAGCGAGTACCCGACGACGCCGGGGTCACTCGTGCGCAACACGACATAGGCCGCGGAGTAGTCGGGTTCGGGGTTCATCGCGTCCGATCCGTCCAAACCCCGTGAGGTGGGGAAGCGCACGTCGACGACCTCGAGCGTGGTGATGCAGGTCATCTCGATCCCTTGCTGGTTGAAGCGCTCCGGGCCAGACGGCCCCCGCGAAGGCGAGGGCCGTCAGCCGAGAGCCGGTCGCGGTCAGCCGCCGAAGTCGGCGGCATTGTCCTTGGTAACCATCGCCGTACCGGTGTCGATGTTCGCGTCGACCGTCTTTCCGGCGGTGATGGCGTCGAGAGCGGCCTGTGCTCCATCCGAGCCCATCTTCGCAGGGAACTGGGCGACCGACGCCAACTCCGTGCCGGCGACGATCGCCGCGACCTCATCGGGACCGGCATCGAAGCCGACGAGTTGGGTCTTCTTGCCTGCACTGCCCACTGCCTCGATGGCGCCGAGGATCGGCGGGCCGCACGCGCCGTAGATCGCGGTGACGTCGGGGTTGGCCGTGAGGATGTCTTGGGCAGCGTTGAGCCCCTTGGTCTGGTCGCAATCGGTCGGCAGCGAGGCCACGATCTTGAAGCCGTCACCGAGGCCAGTCTTGAAACCATCGACACGCTGTTGCAACGAGGGCGCGCCGGCCACACCTTCGAGAATCGCAACGGTGTCTCCGGCCTTCAGTTGCGTGGCGAGGTACTTCCCGGCCAACACACCGCCTGCCAGGTTGTCGGTGGCCACGAGAGCGGTCTTGCCGTCCCAACCAGGAATGTCGTTGTCGACCAGGATCACCTTGATGCCACCGTCCACGGCCTTCTGCAGCGCATCTTGCACGTTGGGACTGGTCGGCGTGATGACGATGGCCTTCACGCCCTGGGTGACCATCGACTCGATCGCGGCGATCTCGCCTTCGTCGTCGGTGCCGCTCGTGCCTTGGGCAAAGATCAGTTCGACTTCAGGATGATCCGCGTTCCATGTCTTGGCAGCGTCGACCATGGTGTCGTAGAAGTCGACCGGGAACTTGGTGATGAAGCCGATCTTGCTGGTGCCCCCTGCGGCGGCGGTATCGGCCGGCGCCGCATCGGTTGCGACCGGCGCCGGTTGGGTCGCTGCCGGCGCCGCCGTCGTCGGGTCGCTGGTCTTCGAATCGGAGCCGCACGCGGCGGCAACGATCACCAGAGAGGTGCACAGCAGGAGCGGTGCGAGCCGGGTCATTCGCTTCATGGTTTGATTCTCCTTGTGATGGGCGGGCGGTGCCGCGGGCGCGCCAGACCAAGGGTCTGGTCGACGTGCTTGCTGTCTGATCTCGGCGTTGCCGAATGTGTGCTGGTTCTGCCGGTTGGTGGTTTATGGGGGACTGGCGGCGTCCATGGAGGTGCCGACGATCATTGCGACGATTCGCTGCTGGCTGTCGCTGCTCGGGATCTCTTCGCCGACCTTGCGGCCACGACGAATGACCACGGCGCGGTCGGCCACCTCGGTCACGTGATCGAGCGCGTGCGAGATCACGATCACGGCGTGACCCTCGGTACGGAGGCGCAGGATGAGGTCGAGCACGCGGCGCGATTCACGAAGGCCGAGTGCAGCAGTCGGCTCGTCGAGAATGACCACCTTCGAGGCGAACACCGCAGCCCGGGCGACAGCGATCACCTGACGTTGGCCACCCGACATCAGCCCAACCGCTGCGGAGCGATCCGGCAACGAGACGTTCAAACGTTCGAGAACGTCGACGGTCGAATCGAACATCGCCCGGCGCCGAAGTACTCGCATGGGGCGCGGCAGCCAACGCGGGCCGGCTTCTTCACGGCCGGCGAAGAAGTTGGCCGACGGACCGAGATTGTCGAACAACGCGAGGTCCTGGTACACGGTCTCGATGCCGTGAGCACGTGCGGCTGCGGGCGAGTTGATGGTCGCCGGTCGGCCGTCGATCTCGATCTCGCCGGTGTCGAGCCGGTGCACCCCGCTGATGCACTTGATCAACGTCGACTTGCCCGCCCCGTTGTCGCCCAGGATCGCCACGACTTCACCGTGGTGCACGTCGAGATCGAACGAGTCGAGCGCCAGGACGGCGCCGAAGCGTTTCGTGGCGCCGCGAACCGACAACGCCGGGATTTCCGAGGGGCTCATGACAACGCCGCCTGGATCACCCGAAAGCGCTCTTCGAGCCGGGCCCGCAACACGTCGGACTCCACGGCCAACACGATCACCACACCGATCACGATGGGCTGCAGGAACGCACCGACGTTCAGCAGGTTCATCCCGTTGCGGATGACGCCGATCATCAGCGCCCCGACCAACGCGTTGGCGACGTTGCCACGGCCGCCGAGAAAGCTGGCGCCGCCGATGATCACGGCGGCGATCGAGTCGAGTTCGGCGAGGTTGCCCGATGTCGGCGAGCCGGCGTTCAGCCGGCCCGAGGTGATGATCGCGGCGACACCCGCGAGCAGACCGCACATCACGTACACCGAGATCAGCACCGTGCGCACGGGGATCCCGGTGCGGCGAGCGGCCTCGGGATTGCCACCGGTCGCGTAGATCCAGCGGCCCCAGACCATGCGCGCCAGCACCCCGGCGACGAGGAGAGCGATGCCGGCGACCAGGAATGCCGAGTACGGCACCCAGTGGAACGACGAGCTGCCGATCGTCTTGACCACCCCGGGCACGCCGCGCTTGGGCTGGCCGCCGGAGATCTGCAGGGCCAGGCCGCGGGCGATGCTGAGCGTGGCCAACGTGATGATGAACGGATGCGGCAGGCGGCCCCACACGTACACGGCACCGTTGACGAAACCGACGGCCGCGCCGGCGGCGAGCATCACCGCGATCACGACCACCGCCGAGTTGCCGTGGGAGTACGCGATCGCGCCGAGCACCGAGGCCAGCGCCAGGGTCGAGCCGACCGACAGGTCGATGCCGCGGGTGAGGATGACCAACAGTTGGCCGATGGCGAGCACGGCGATCGCCGCCGACTGGGCGAGCACGTTGGTGGCGTTGCCGGTCGTGAAGAACACCGGCGAGAGCAGTGTCATCGCCAGGACGAGGCCGCCCAGCATCAGCACGGGACCGAGGCGGATCACACCGAGAGCGATCCGCAACAGCCGGAAGTGACGCCGCTGCCGGTCGGCGGTGGATCCGTGCGACTCGCCGGGTGTCTCTGGCTGACCGGTCGTCGTGGCGCCGATCGGACCGGAGCCGATGCCCGCGCCGGCTTCCGTTCGGCCGACACTCGCCAAGTTCGTCATCATGGCGTCCCCCCGGTACGGTTCCCCACTGCGTCGCCTGACGGCGACTCGGGAGTAGAGTACGACATCAGACATCATATGTCTAGTGCAGAATGATCAAGCCCGTGGAGGAGGTGAAACGCTGTGGCAGCACCGTTGACCGAGGCCGCCATCGAACAGGTGCGCCAACTCATCACCTCCGGCGACCTGGTCCCCGGACAGCGTTTGCCTCCCGAGGCCGAGTTGGCCGAGGCGCTCGGCACCAGCCGCAGCACCGTACGCGAGGCGGTACGTGCCCTGGTAACTGCCCGTGTACTGGACGTTCGTCGCGGCGACGGCACGTTTGTCACCAGCCTGAGGCCGGAACTGCTGCTCGCCGGCATCGGCGCTGCAGCCGACCTGTTGCAGCACGGTTTCACCCTCGAACTCGTCCAGGTCCGCCGGATCCTCGAGCCGGCGGCCACGGCGATGGCCGCGACGCGAATCACCGATGCGACATTGTCTCGCCTCGACACCTGTTTACATCAGATGTCTACCTCACCTTCCCACGAGGAATTGGTGCAGTTCGACGAGGAGTTCCACCACCTCGTTGCCACCGCAAGCGGCAATGCGACCCTCGCATCCATGCTCGACGGTGTCTCCAGTCGCACGACCCGCGGTCGAGCCTGGCGTGGCGTCATCGAAGCCGGTGCAACCGAACGAACGATCTCCGAGCACGCCGGCATCCTCGCCGCGTTGCGTGCCCACGACCCGCAGCTTGCCGAGGCCGCAGCCCTGCTGCACGTCTCGACGACCGAGACCTGGTTCCGCACCGTGCTCAACACCAACGACCCCGACGTCGAGCTCACCCAGTCCTGAATTCGCCGTTGCCCCATCTCACGGATCGTCGCTGTGGCTGACGATGTTGATCACGTTCCCGTCCGGGTCGCGCACGAAGAACCTGCGGACACCCCACGGTTCGTGCGTCAGCGGATGAACGATCTCGTACCCGCGGCGCTGCGCCTCCGCGTAGGCCTCATCGATGTCGTTCCCGACGTGCACCGAGATGACGGAGTCGTGAGGACTGGTGGCGTCTCGGGTCACGAGCTGCACACACGCTCGCCCGTCTGGCGACCGATAGCGCGCGACCCATCCGAGGTTCATCTCCTCCACGTTCAGCCCGAGATAGTCGGTGTAGAAGTCGCGCGAAGCATTGATGTCGCCGACCGGCAGATTCGTCGTGAGTCCCGTTACTCGCACATCCGCTCCCTACCTCGCTGAGTCCCCTGATGGTCGAGTTTACGCAAGGCCTCGCCAGCCGGCCCGCCGCCGCGGTGGTACCGTCGCCAGGTCGGCAACGATCGACGACCAGACCAGCGAAGCGGGTCGCAAACGGCATACCTTGGAGGCCGATGACGACCGAGATTGCCGACCGCTACCGCACAGTCGCCGACGGGTTCACCCGCCGGGCCAATGCAGTGCCTGCCGATGCGTGGGACCGCCCGGCGCCGTGCGACGGGTGGGTGGCTCGTGACATCGTCGGCCACCTCGTCGAGTGGATCCCACCGTTCCTGCACGACGGCGCCGGCGTGGAGTTGCCGGCGGGTCCCTCGATCAGCATCGACCCTGCGGGTGCATGGTCGACCATGAACGATGCGATCCAAGCGCTGCTCGACGATCCCCAGCACGCCGGGGACCCGTTCAGCCATCCGCAGGTGGGTCAGCACCGCCTCGACGACGCCATCGGGATGTTCATCCTCGGCGACGTGTTGATCCACACGTGGGACCTGGCCCGCGCTGTCGGCCTCGACGAAACGCTCGAGGCGGCCGAGGTGGCCCGGATGTTCGACGCCGTGCAGAGCATCGATGAGCTCCTGCGCCAGAGCGGCCACTACGGCCCGAAGGTCGACATCGATGTGAGCGCCGACCTGCAATCGCGGCTGATCGCCTTCGTCGGTCGACAGCCCTAGTCGTTGGCGAACTTGGCGCGCATCGGCAATGAGGTGCGCCACTGCCCGTCGTAGTCGCGCAGGGCCGCGGCAACGGCAGGTGCGGTCGGCACCAGGCCGATCTCGCCGACGCCTTTGATCCCATACGGCGACTTCGGCTGTGGCACCTCGACCAGTTCCACGTCGATCTGCGGCACGTCCTTGGCGCGCAGGATCCCGAGCGACCGCAACGTCATGTTGGTCGGGAAACCGGTCTCGGGGTCGGATGGGAAGTCCTCGGTCAATGCATAGCCGAGACCCATGTGCACACTGCCTTCGATCTGACCCTCACAGAGGCTCGGGTTGACCGCCTTGCCGACGTCGTGGATCGCCACGACCCGCTCGACGTCACCGGTGTCGCGATCGACGATGACCAGTTGGGTCGCGTAGCCGAACGCGGAGTGAATCGTGGGATTGGGGAAGTCGGGATCGCCGAGTTGATGCGTCCAATCGACGAGGTGTTCGCCCTCGTAGTCCACGTCCGGTTGACACCCGGCGGCGATTGCGGCCACGCAGGCGTTGCGGACGGATCCGGCCGCCATCAGCGTGCCCCGCGACCCGGTGGTCTGTCCGAAGCCCAGGTGGCGCGTGGTGTCGACGATCACCTCGATGCGGTTCGGGTCGATGTCCAACTCCTGGGCGGCGACCTGCAATGCCACCGTGTGCACACCCTGGCCCATCTCGGTCCAGCCGTGACGCACCTCGACCACCCCGTCGGAACGGAACCGCACGACGGCCCGGCTCAGCTCGCGGAACCCGTTGCCGAGGCCGGAGTTCTTCAATCCCAACCCGAGGCCGACCGCCTTGCCGGCGGCGCGGGCGGAGTCGTAGTGCGGCTTGATCGCGTCGAGGCACACCTCAGCCCCGCCGCAACCATCGTCCATGATCTGGCCGGGGCCCCACACTTCACCGGGATGGATCACGTTGCGCTTGCGCATCTGCCACCCGTCGATGCCCACCATTTCGGCCAGACGATCGATCACACCCTCCATCGCGAACTGCGCCTGGTTGGCGCCGAACCCGCGGAAGGCGCCGCAGATCGGGTTGTTGGTGCGCACCGCAACAGCGCTCACGTCGATGGCGGGCACACGGTACGGCCCGCTGGAATGACCTGCGGCTCGCTCGAGCACCTTCATGCCCACGCTGGCGTACGCACCACTGTCACCGATCGCCCGCACCCGCAGCGCAGTCAGATGACCCTCGGCATCGCAGCCCGCCCAGTACTCGAGGCGGATGGGGTGACGCTTGGCGTGCATCCGCAGGCTCTCCTCGCGCGCCAACGTGCACTTCACCGGCCGGTCGAGCAACCATGCTGCAAGAGACGCGTGCGCCTGGTTGCTCATGTCTTCCTTGCCACCGAACGCTCCGCCATTCGAGACGAGCGTGACGGTGACCTGATCGTTGCCGACCGCCAACATGCGGGCGATGTCGTCGCGGTCGTCCCACACACCTTGGCCACCGGAGTACACCTGGAGATGGCGGACCCCATCGACACTGGTCGGCACGGCGAGGGTGCTCTCCGGTTCGAGAAAGGCCTGCTCGATCCTTTGCGTCTGGAAGACCTCGTGCACCGTGTGCGCCGAGCCGGCCAGGCCGGCGTCGACATCGCCGCGGGCATAGTCGCTGACGCTCAACACATTGGTGTCGGTTCCCCAGACGGCGATGGGCGCTCCCTCGGCCAGCGCGGCAGTCGGGATCGGTGACCGGAACGAGCACGTCGTAGCCGACCGCGACCAGCTCCGCTGCATCGCGGGCCAGCTGCACGCGTCTCGGCGACGACGATGGCCAGCACGTCACCGGCGTAGCTCGTGCGGCCTCCGACGGGGATCATCACCGGCCAGTCCTTGTGGATGATGCCGACGCGGAGCTCGCCGGCGATGTCGGCAGCGGTGAACACGGCGATCACGCCCGGAGCAGCGGCCGCTGCCGTGGTGTCGATCGACACGATGTCGGCCCGCGCATGATCAGTGAGATGCAGCGCAGCGTGCAGCATGCCGGGCACACGCATGTCGTCGATGTAATCGCGATCGCCCAGGGTCAGTGGGCCGGCCTCGTACTTGGCGCCCGAGCCACCGACGGTCGCTGACAACGCCGGTTCGAACTGCTTGCCTTTGGCAACGGCGTCGATGGCTTCGAGGATCTTCACGTAGCCCGTGCAGCGACACAGGTGAGCGCCCAAGTGCCGGGCCATGTCGCTCGGTTGGAGGTCGGCGCCCTTCTTGTCGATCTGCGCCTTGGCGCGCATCACGATTCCCGGGATGCAGAACCCACACTGCAGGCCGCCGCATGCGGCAAAGGCGTCGGCGAACGCCTCGCGCTCTGCTGATGCCACGCCTTCCAGCGTCGTCACGGTCTTGCCTGCCGTCTTGGCAACCGACTGCTGGCAGCTGACGATCGCCTTGCCGTCGATGTGAACGGTGCAGCAGCCGCACTGCCCTGTCGGCGAGCATCCGTCCTTCGGTGAGGTGACGTCGAGCTCCTCGCGCAACGCGGCGAGTAGGTGTGGATGATCGTCGCGAACGGCAACCGCCTTGCCGTTGAGGACGAACTCGATAGTCATGTTTTACATTTTGTCAAGGCCGAGCGGGAATTGAAAGCCACAACCCTCCTACCAGGGTAAACGCTGCGAGTCAGTTCGGTGCGAGAACGGATCGGGTTGCGGCGCCGCCGACCGAGGTGGGTCGGTCGATGCCGACTTGAGTCAGCACGGCGTCGCCGTCGGCGACCAGCCAGACCAGACCGGGCCGTGCGGGAACCGGCAGGCGACGCGGCAGCGTCACCCCGAGCAGGTCGCCATCGAGATCGCTCGAAGCGCTCGTCACCATCCCCAGCCGGCTGCGCCGAACGACAGCAGTCCAGTGCCCATAGCTCTGACGCAGCGAGTCGGGCTTGCCCGTGGCGACGATCAGCAGACCGTGTCGACGCGAGGCCGCCAGCGCGGCGAGGGCGCCACCGATGTCGTCGACCATCTCGGCATCGTCGATTGCAATCAACACCCGGCCACTGGACGGGATCTCCCCGACGATCTCCTCCAGCGACCGATGGCGGTGTTGCTCGTCGAGCATGGTCCGACGCGGCGCGATGACCCTCCACCACCCGTCTGGAAACCCACCACGCCACGCGCACACCATCCGTTGCAGCGCTGTGCTGCGACCCGATCGGGACGGCCCGACGATCAGCACATGTTCGCCGTCGGGCACGTCGATTGCGCATACTCGACCGTCACCGAAGCGCAGACCGAGCGGCAGCAGCAAGTCGTCGGCACCACATTCGGCAAGCGGCAGGTCGCCGCCGGCAACATCGCGCGCTGAGGCACTCGACCGGAGCCGCAGGCAGGCCATGGGCGTCGGGCCTTCAACGGGAGCGTGCCGACCATGATCTGCGCCTCCAGGCCCGTCGAGGCAACCACGATCCGTCCCGGCACCGACCCCGGCACGCGGCACGCGGGGATGCCCACGGCGCCCGCCTCGAGTGGGTCGGCGAGGTGGAAGACCCAGCGCTGCGAACAGCTGGCCAGGACGGTCGACGGAACCGCGGCGATCCGATCGACGGCACAGACCGTGGCCACGTCGTGGGCAGCGCCCAGGGCAAGGATCGTGTCGAGCATCTCCAGTTCGTCGAGTGAGTCGAGGTCATCGAGGGCGCGCCGCACGGCGTCGATCCCATCGATCAACACCACGATCTGCTGTCGTGGTGCGGTCGGGTGAGCCATGCGTCTGGCGACCTCGTCGGCAAGCCGGCTGATCAACCGGATCAACCGCTCGCGCTCGTGCAGCCGAACAACACCGCCACAGATCGGCAGGTTGGCGAACACGCCGAGGGCGTCGTCGCCGCGACCATCGATGACGTACAGATGGCTTCCGCTCCCGTCGGACGCGGCAACCGTGCCGAGCAGCACCAGCGTCGAGGTGACGCCGCTGCCCACGGCACCGGCAAGCATCAGGTTGCCATCGACGCGGCTCCACAGCAGCGGGGTGACCCGTTGGTGATCGGGGTCATCGACGAGACCGATGATCCCTCGAGACACCTGCTGCGCATCGACAGGAAGGTGCGCCGGCAAGGGCGCCAACCATGGGGACAATGGCGGGCGGGCACCAACCATGGCCGACGCCTCGATCACCGCGGCGACGAGCCGATCGAGCTCGGTCCCACCTGTGGCCAACGGTGTCGTGCATCGCGCCGTCTGGAAGGTCAACACCTCCTCGGGGCCGAGACGCATGACCGCTCGCCCGGCAAGCCCGCGAGGTATCGCGGCCGGGGCCCGATCGCCCACGACATCGATCGCGTCGGCGCTGTCGTGCAGACGAAGCGCCAGCCGGAGATTGGTGTTGGCCCGAATCTCGTCGCTGATCACGCCACTCGGCCGTTGGGTGGCCAGGATCAGGTGCACCCCCAGGCTTCGGCCACGCTGAGCGACGCCGACCAGAGCATGGAGGAACTCCGGCTGCTCGCTGACCAAGGCGGCGAACTCGTCGATCACGACCACGAGCCGAGACAGCGGCACGGCCCCGTGCACCCGTCGATACGTCGTGAGATCCGCTGCACCGACGAGCCGCAGCAGCTGCTCCCGACGGCGCAGCTCGGCGTGCAGGCAGCGCAGGGCGCGGTCAGCGAGGCGATCGTCGAGGTCGGTCACGACCCCGACGACGTGTGGCAGCTGTGCGCACGCGTCGAACGTCGACCCGCCCTTGTAGTCGATCAACACGAACGTGAGGTGATCCGGGCTCGACGCCGCGGCCAGACCAACGACGAGTGTGCGCAACAGCTCGCTCTTGCCGGCGCCCGTCGTGCCGGCGAGCAACGCATGCGGGCCGTCGCGATCGAGATCGATGTCGACGATGCCATCGCTCGCCACCCCGATCACCGTCCGCGGCACCGGGTCCGCGCCGCCGGCCAACCACGACGCGGCGATGGCCGCCGGGTCACACGAACGGCAAGAGCGACAGCAGCGTCACGTCCCGTGGGATTCCGCCGGCGGCGCCCAGCGGATCTTCCGGGTCGATCAAGCCGCTGAGGCAGCGGACCAGGCGCGCCGCGCTGCGCTCACTGATCCCCGTGCAACGCGCTTCCACGGGAAGGCAGGCGAGCGCGGCGTCGACATGCCACCGCGCCCCGACCGGCCCGTGCAGGTCCAGCAACGAGGTGCAGACGTGCGGGACGCCGTCGTCGCTGCCGACCAGCACGATCAGGGCCACCGAGCGCTCGCCGACGACCACCCGGCGCAGTGGGCTGGTGCGGGCCGACAGCAACTCCGCCGAGTCGGTCACCACGACCAGATGTGGGTGCGGCGCCAGGTCGTACTCGGCGACGGCCTCCAACAGATCCGACTCGCCGACCACGGCGACCGACCCGGCGGCCGTGGTGGCATGAGGCAGTTGGTCCAGCCATCGCCAGCGCGATGGCTCGGTGGTGACGACCACGATGCGCACATCGGCCGGGCCACAGTTGGCGACGAGTTGCACGATGAGGGAGCGCACGGTGGCCCGGGCACTGTCCGGCGCGCCTCGAACTGCGAGTCGGCAGGTCGGCCCGATATCGGTGACGAGCGCGACGTCGGCGAGCAGCGCGGTCCCGCCGAGGTCTCCGGGCAACCGCCGCCGATCTGTCGCCTCATCGACCACCGGTGCCCACGACACGCTGCCGAGCCCGACCGCCACGGCGAACCCGTCGTCGTGGGTCCCGCGCCGGCTCCACAACTCGACCGTCCGACGCTCGATCGACCGCCGCGCCGACACGACCGTCGAGTCGTTCGCCAGGTGATGGGCGATGTACCCGGCTCGTTGCGCGGCGACGGCGAGCTCGTACCGAGCAGCGGCCTCCACCCGGGATCGCCGGTCGCTGCGGCGGCGGCGGAGCATCGCAAATCGGTGCCCACCCCACGTTCCGAAGGCCACGACCGCACCCAGCGCTCCGAAGATCAAGAACATCGGCTGGTGCAAGAGCACGGCCACCAGACCCGCACCGAACAGCGCCAGCAGCGCCGGGAGCACGCCACCGCCGGGATCACCTCGATCCATCAGCTCCTCTGGCGGGTGCACCGGCCGCGGGATCCACAGCGCCGCGGCACGCGGACAGCGAACCACGACGCTTCCCGCCGGCGTCGCCACGACGTTCGCCGGATCTGCCCCGCTACCAGGTGCTGTGAGATCTCCCCGGGCGACGGAGAGCACGCTGTTGCCGATCTCCAGCCGCCCGGTGGTGACGATGCAGGCCGATCCCGGCAACGCCTCACCATCGACGCGGACGGGCACCCGACCCGACAGCTGCCGCAGTTGCACACCGTCGGCCGTGACCTCGATCAACAGATGGTGAGGCTCCAAGGCGGTGTCGTCGCATCGCACTGCCGCACCAGCGGCGCGACCGACCAGGTGCGTGCCGCACCCCACGACGGCCGTCCCGCCGGCATCGGGCCCGGCCTCCCACGTCAAGGTCCAGTCATGTGTCATCGTCCACACAAGGCATGCCGTCAGCCCACAGCGGAAGAAATTCGGGGAGGAATCTGGTGGTGAGACGTTCGGTGAGGGTCGCGGTGAGACTCGCGGTGAGGGGCACGGCGCATGGTGCGGCACATGACATCCCTCCCCAATCATCGATACCTCCTCACCCGGCTGCAGCGCGAGTGGAACGTGCTCAGCAATCGACGTTCTGCCGTGGTGCGCGCCAGTGCCTGGCGGCTGACGCCACGAGCCATCAGCTCGCTGGACGAACTGCTGGTGCTCACCGGGCTCGGCCCCGGGCCAGTCGACCCGTCGAGTGACGAGACGATGCGGAAGCTGGTCACGTTGGCACGTCACGACGATCTGGCGGCGCGGGTCGTGCTGCAGCGCATGCTGCCCGGGCTGAGCAGATGCGCCAAGCGGAACTCCTCCGGTTTCGACACCCAGCTCGACGCACTCGACGAACTGCTCTCGGAGGCGTGGACCGTGATCCGATCGTTCCCGATCGAGCGCCGCGATCGCTACGTGATCAAGAACCTGCTGCGCGATTGCGAGTACCGGGCCTTCCTCAAGGCCCGGAGGCGACTGCTGGTCCAAGACGTCACCGATCCGGCCCATCTCGATCGAGCCATCGAGCCTGACGAGTCGGCGGGCGAGCCGCTGTTCACCATCGTCGAACTGCTCGGGCGCGCCCGGGTCGCGGGCATGAGCCCCGCCGACATGGCGATCGTGGTTGCCCTGTTGAACACGGCAACCGTCAAGGAAGCCGCTGCGTCGCTGCGGGTCACCGATCGGACCGTGCGCAACCGCCGCCAGGCCGTCGTGCACCAGTTGCGGGCGTTGGCCGATGTGGCCTGAGCCGCAGTCACCCGCTCTCGCTGACCAACCATTCCAGGTGCTCGATCAGCGGAGGGATCGATCGCTCGATCACGTCGAACATCTCCGCATAGGCGCTCGGCGGCCTGCCCCACGGGTCGGCCAGATCCTCGTCGCCGGGCATGGCGAAGGGGTCCCATCGCCGCAGCAGTTGGATCTGCACCGGCTCGACCGACGGGTAGAAGCCGCGGCGCCATTCCTCCCCGCCGCGCAGTCGCTCGAGATCCGACACGTTGTCACGGTCCATGGCGATGATGAGGTCGCAGCGGCCGAAGTCGTCGGGATGGATCTGCCGGCCGACGTGCGAGACGTGGTAGCCGCGAAGGCCGCCTTCGTGTGATGCGAGCGGGTGGGGAAGGTCGCCGACGTGGTCGCGCCCGGTCGACGCCGAGTCGAACGTGACGTGCTCGGTGCCGCGCTGGCGCGCCACATGCGTCGCAACTGCGTGTGCCGATGGGGATCGGCAGTGGTTACCAAGACAGACGAACAGAACACGGAGCGGTTGCGGCATGAGACGACGACTCAACCTGTCGGCGTGAAGCGACGGAGGCGGAGGCTGTTGCTGACGACGAAGACGCTCGAAGAGGCCATGGCGGCGCTGGCCACGATCGGCGACAGCAACCACGACATCGCCAGCGGGATGGCCGCCACGTTGTAGGCGAACGCCCAGACGAGGTTGCCCTTGATGACCGCAAGTGTGCGGCGGCTGAGGCGGATGGCGTCAGCTGCCGCGCCGAGATCGGATCGCATCAGGGTGAGGTCGCTGGCCTCGATGGCCACGTCGGTGCCGGTGCCCATGGCGATGCCCAGATCGGCCTGCGCCAGCGCGGCGGCGTCGTTGACGCCATCGCCGACCATGGCCACCACTCGACCCTCCGATTGCAAACGGGCGATGGTGGCCACCTTGTCGGCCGGGAGCACCTCGGCGACCACGTCTTCCTCGGCAATGCCGACCTCCGCGGCGACGGCCATGGCAGCAGCGCGATTGTCGCCGGTCAGCAGGATCGGGTGCAGGCCGAGAGAGCGCAGCGAGGCCAGGCCGGCGGCACTGCCCGGTTTGACCGTGTCGGCCAGCACGATCAAGCCAACACATCCATCGTCTCGGCTGACGGTCACGACGGTGCGTCCTGTCGCCTCGGCACCGGACTTCGCCGCCGACATCGCGCCGGCATCGCCCCGGCCGACACGCACCGCAGCACCGTCCACCGTGCCCGTGGCCCCGACGCCGACCTGGGTCGACAGCCTCGCGGCCGCGGGGACCGCGCCGACCTTCGCGATTGCGTGGGTGTTGATGGCCGCGGCGATCGGGTGCTCGCTGCCGGCCTCGACCGCGGCGGCCATGCGCAACACATCGTCGGCCGTGAAACCCTTGGCTGCGATCACGTCGATGACGCTCATCTGCCCGGTCGTGACGGTGCCCGTCTTGTCGAGCACGATCGTGTCGACGATGCGGGTGTTCTCCAGTACCTCGGGACCCTTGATCAACAACCCCAGCTGCGCACCACGGCCGGTGCCCACGAGCAGCGCCGTCGGCGTGGCCAGACCGAGCGCGCACGGGCAAGCGATGATCAACACCGACACGGCCGGGGCAAACGCGTCGGCCCAGTGGTTTGTGCGGGCCAGCCAGAAGCCGAGCGTTGCTGCGGCGAGCACGATCACCACGGGTACGAACACGGCGGCAACGCGATCGGCCAGGCGTTGCACCGGCGCCTTGCCGGTCTGCGCAGCCTCGACGAGCCTGGCCATCTGCGCCAGGGATGTTTCCGCGCCGACACGAGTTGCCCGCACGATCAAGCGACCCGACACGTTGATCGTTGCCCCGGTCACGATGCTGCCCGTGGCGACGTCGACCGGCACGCTCTCACCGGTCAGCAGCGATGCATCGACTGCCGACTCGCCGTCCTCCACCACCCCGTCCGTGGCAATGCGCTCGCCGGGCAGCACGACGAAGCGATCACCGACGGCCAGCGCGTCGATCGGGCGCTCGACCTGCTCGCCGTCGGCCAGCACCACTGTCGCCGTGGTGGCCCCGAGACCCAGCAGGGCGCGCAGCGCACCACCGGCACGCCGCTTGGCCCTCGCCTCGAAATACCGTCCGAGCAGGATCAAGGCCACCGTCGTCGAGGCCACCTCGAAATACAGGTGGTGGCTGTCACCGCGGGTCGGCACCAGCGACATGGACATCTTCATGCCGATATCGCCCGCGGCAGTGAAGAACACGCCGTATGCGCTCCAGCCGTAGGCGGCGAGGACGCCGACCGAGACCAGCGTGTCCATCGTGGCTTCGGCCTGGCGGATGTTCTTCCATGCAGCCCGATGGAACGGCGCTGCGGCCCACAGCGCAACGGGAGTCGCCAAGACCAGCGCCACCCACTGCCACCCGCGGAACTGGGCAGCGGGCGCCATCGACAACACCAACACCGGTGCACCGAGCACGACGGCAACGATCAATCGCCGCAACAGCTGCCGACGGTGCCGGTCGTCTTCGTCGTCGTCGCCTGCCGTCGCGGCTGACGGCAGACGAGCGCCGTAGCCGATCGACTCGACCGCCACGAGCAAGTCGTCGGCCGACGCAAGCGCCGGGTCGAACGCGACCGATGCCTTCTCGGTGGCGAAGTTGACCGTCGCATCGACACCGTCGAGCTTGTTCAGCGTCTTTTCGATGCGCGCCGCGCAGGCTGCGCACGACATGCCCGTCAGCGTCAGGTCGACGTGCTCGGCAGTGGTGACCGGGCTCATGGCTGCACCACGGTGAAGGCCGCGGTGATCACGTCGCCGCGGTACCCGAACTGGAGGAACAATCGGTAGGTACCCGTCGGGAGGGCCCCGGCGAACGAGAAGGTCGCCGTCCCTCCGGCAACGGCGTGGAGATGCGTGTAGGCGAGGTCACCCTGGCGGATCGCGATCAGGTGTGCCGCTTGGCCGACGAAGGGTTCGAGGCCATCGGCGGGCGAGCCATCCGCTGTCGTCACATTGAAGCTCAGGCCGCTGCGCACGATCCGGAGGTCGCCGACGACCAGGTCGTCGGCTGGGACGGGGAGTTTCACGGTGTCGACCGCGACTTCGTCATCGACGTTGGTCGCCAGCACGACGGGTGCGGTCGCCCCGGCCGGCATGGCATCGACGACGATGTGCCACTTGCCGGGATCGCCGATCGGCACGACGAACGACCCGTCTGCAGCGATGTCGGGGTGGAGATGTCGGAACCCGCTGAGGTCGGGGCGGATCAGTACGACGTGCAGCTTCGACCCGTGCACCTCGGTGAAGTCGGTGACTCGCCGCCCATCCGGTCCTTTGATGTGAAGCGCGAGCGATGCGGCGGACGGCTGCGTGGCCTCGGTGACCAGCACGTAGCCATCGACGGCAAAGCCGGGTGGTATCAGACTGGGCTTCTGCGGGCCGTGCGTGTGTGGCCGGCTCTCCGGGTTGCCGGGCAGCTTCCTGCCGACGCCGTACGCGGTGCCGAACGTGCCGGCGATCACCAGCACGAACGAGGCAAGGCGGATGAGCGCGGCACGACTCATCGCTCGGTCCTCAGGCCCGCAGAAGGCGCTCGACGGCCTTCGACGCCTCGTGCACGAGATGTTCGGTGCGATCGCCGTCCCCGCTGGCCGCGGCACCGGCCACGCAATGGTGCAGGTGCTCGTCGAGCAGCTTCACGCCGACGCCCTGCAGCGCCTTGCTGACGGCGGCGACCTGGGTCAGCACGTCGATGCAATAGGTGTCTTCTTCGATCAGCCGACCGAGACCGCGTACCTGGCCTTCGATGCGGCGCAGCCGAGCGAGCAGCTGTTGCTTGTCGTCGGAGTAACCGGGGCGTTCGTCCATGCCTTCATGGTACCCCCTAGGGGTATGAAATCATCGGGAGTCAGGGACGATCGGTGAACGTCGCCCTGCGCTTCTCCAGGAATGCGGCGATGCCCTCCTGGGCGTCGTGCGTCAGCGCCGATCTCGCCATCAGATCAACGGCGTACGCGTAGGCAGCGGTCTGGCCGAGCTCGGTCTGGGCGTAGTACCCGTGCTTGCCGGCCGCCTTCGAGGCGACGCTGCCTCGCGTGGCGCGGGTGAGCAGGTCGTGCACCGCCGTGTCGAGTTGATCGTCGGGCACCGCGTAGTTGATGAGGCCCCACGACGCGGCAGTGGCGGCATCGATCACATCACCGGTCAATGCCATCTCCATCGCCCGTTTGCGGCCCACGTTGCGAGCAACGGCGACCAGTGGGGTGTGGCAGAACAACCCGCCCTTGCCCCCAGGAATGGCGAACCCGGCGCTCTCGGCGGCCACTGCCAGATCACACGACGCCACCATTTGGCACCCGGCCGCCGTGGCCAATGCGTGCACCTTGGCGACGACCGGCTGCGGGATCGACTGGATGGTGTTCATCATCTCGGTGCAGACGTCGAACAGGTGAGTGACGTGGTCGAGGTCGGCGCCGGCCATGTCGGCGAAGTTGTGGCCCGCCGAGAACACCGGCCCGTTGGCGGCAAGGATCGCGCCGATCGAGCCACTCGACCCCACGGAACGGAACGCCTCGGTGACTTCGAGCATCACGTCGAGGGCGAGTGCGTTGCGTTTCTCCGGCCGGTTGAGGGTGACGGTCGCGAACGGTCCGTCGCAATCGACGATCACATGCTGGTAGCTCACACGACCCAGTGTGCCACGAATGTCACGTCGCAATTGCTGCCGTGAGGGCGATGGCGTACCCGTCGGCAACGCTGCCGGTGATCGTCGGCGTCTCCAACTCGGCGCCATCGCTGAACACGTTGTCGGTTGCCAGGCTCACGTGCGACAGGTTCTGCGTGCTCTGCGGATACAGGTCCGTGGCATACACCGCGGCACTTGTTTCCTTGGTCAGCGCCAGTTGCGACGTGGCCAGCTTGTTCGATGCGGCAGCCGCATCGGCGAGTGACGGGTAGACCTCGTAGTGGATGTGCGGCCAGCGGCCGGAGTAGCAGGCCGGAAAGATGGTGGTGAACGTGACGGTGCCGTTGCTGTCGGCCTCCTGCACGCCGCGCAGGTAGTTCTCGCCGGTCACACCCGGCGAGTAGAGCGAGTAGCGACCTTCGGCGTCGCAGTGCCACAGGTAGACGGCCGCACCCGGCATGGGCGCGCCGCTGCTGACGTCGACGAGCGTCAGCGAGACGGTCGACGGCACACCCTGCGCTGTCGTGGTGCTGGACCCGAAGCTGCTGCGGATGTCGCTGCGGACGATGCCGGTCGTCGACAGCACGTCGACCCCATTGGAGCCGTCACCCGGGTACGGACCCGCCGTCTCTTCTGGGATCACGTCGAGCGCGGCCACCGACGATGCCGGCGCCACCGCAGCGGTCGTGCTGGCACCTCCCGACGACGTGTTCGCCGAGGCGACTGCCGTGGTCGGCGTGGTGGCCGACGAGGTGCTGCCCGACCCGCAACTGGCAATCAACGCGGCCAGCCCGGTTCCGGCGAACAACGTCAGCAGACGGCGCCTCGCCATCAGCATGGAGAGGTCGAAACCCAGCCCTCGGTCGTGATCGTGAAGTTCTTCGTCCATGATGTCGCTCCTCATGCGATTCGCCCGCTGCCTGGTGCAGCAGGTACTGGAACGCATGATCGTGGCCCGCCCTCCACGTCGCCTTGGCGGTTCCTCAACAAACCCTGGGACTCGATCTGAGGCCCGTCACGTCGGGTAGCAGCGCAGTTCGACCGTCGTGCCGTCGGGGTCGGTGACGTACACACTCGACGCCCAGCCCTGAGCGCCATAGACCCTCTCGGCCAGATGCGAGCCGGGGAACGCAGCGGCGAGTGCCTCGAGGTCGGTCGGTTCGAGCACGAGGCAGATGTGGTCGACGTTTGCACCGGTCGGTGGCTGATCGACGAGGTCGAGGATCGTCGTCGGTGAGACGCGAACGGATGGAAACGGGGCCTCGCCCCGGCGCCACTCGTCGACACGAACCGGCTCGAGACCGAGTCGGTCGCGGTAGAACGTCAGCGATCGCTCGACGTCTGCACAACACAGCACCGCGTGGTCGAAGCCGATGACTCGAATGTGGTTCGACATGGGAGCCATCTACCGCTGGACTCCGGCCTGCTGGATCCGAACGGCGAGGAGCTTCTCCACGAGTGCTGCCGGGAGTGGTTCATCAACGGCAAATTGAAGTGTCCCACCCTTTGCTACGTATGCGGAGGTGTCGTCCTTCAGCTCTGCGAGCACGGATCCACTGTGGGGGAAGTAGCTCAGATGATTCTTGAACGCTGCAAATCCGGCAATCACCTTGCCTCGCAGTCTGAAGGCCGGCATGCCGTACGAGATGCACTGTTCTGCGTCGGGAGCGATGCCGAGAATGGTTCGACGCAATTCACGCAACGTGGATTGCTTGGGCTCGTCCAACGTCGCCAAGTACGCGTCGATCTCGTCCGCTGACATCGCACCAGTCTCGACCGCGCAACCACGTCGGTCAAGACTCGTTCCACAGTGCAAGACTGCTTCCGGCCGGATGAACAGGTGCCCCCCCGGGGTCTCGAACCCCGAACCAACGGATTAAAAGTCCGCTGCTCTACCGTTGAGCTAGAGGGGCCGGGCTCGAGAGAATGCTCACCCGACAACGCGCCAGACTACGGCCACGTGGGCCCCGTCGGAACCAACCGACTCCCCGAAATCGTTCCGGGCTGCGTCTCTGCGGCAATCGGCACTCAACCTGGTGTGGAGCTTGCCGACCTGAGCCGGCTCCACGCCGCGCTGAACACGCAGCGTCAGGAGCGCGGTCTCTCGTGGCTGGATCTGGCGGAGACACTCGGCCGCGGACCGCTCGCCAGGCAGATTTGGGCCTCGTGATGAGCGTCAGGCATCGGCGCGAACGGGTCCCGCCGTGTCGCCACGGCGGGACCCTTCGAGCAACGCTGCAGATCGGTCAGCGGGTGTACTGGAAGCGGTCGGCCGCCGTCAGTGCGCTCGTGCCGGCTCCGGTGACGACGCGAACGTCGACGGACCCCGAGCCCCTCGGGCTGCGCACACGGCACGTCGTCGATGACGAGCACGCCACCTGCGATCCCGACCTTCGGCCGAACACGATCGATCGGACGTTCACCAGGTTGGTGCCGGTGATCGTGACCAGCGTGCCACCGCGCCTCGACCCCGACGCCGGGCTGATCGAGGTGATCGTCGCCACACCGGGAGCCGGTGGTGGGCCGCTGCTTGGCACGGTGATGCCACTACCGCTCATGGTCAGCACCGTCGGGGTCCCGACCTCGTCGAGCAGGGTCAGAGTCCCGCCGACGGGCGCCACCACCGTGGGCGTGAAGGCCAGATCGATCGTGCACCGAGCACCGATCGCCAGCGGCGTGGTGGTCGCCGACAAGCAGGTGCCGCCGGTCCAGCCGAACGCCGGCTCGGTTGCCGACGCGCCCGCGATCTTCCATGGCGCAGCGCTGATGTTCTCGATGGTGACGGTCTTGGTCGAAGTCGTGCCGACCGCCTGTGCGCCGAAGTCGACCGATGACGATGGAAGGGCCAGGACTGCCCGGGGTCGGGCATTACCGACCAACTGCGTGAAATAGGGGCTCTTCCAAGGCGTGTTCAAGGTATCGCCGGAGTACGACGCCCAGACCTGGGTCGAGCCGGTCGGCAGGACGGTGGTCCAATTGAATCGGCGTTCAAAAGGCCCTATTTGGTCCAGGAACCAGGTGGCCTGGGGTAGCTCGACACCTGTCGTCGGATCGTACGTACCGATCGTTACTGTGCCCGCCAGATACATGCCGTACAGCGACGACAGGTCGAGCGTGAACGTCACGGGTTCGCCCAGGTAGGAAGGGTTCGCCGACGAGGTGATCTGCCCGGACGAGACGTTACGCCGGTCCGTGGCCGGCGCGGTCCAGGTGATGACCACCTTGCCGTTCCCCGTCGAGGCGGCCGGAGCAAGGACGGCGTCCGACGCCGCGCTGAAGCTGTGACCGCCTGCGCCACCGCCACCCGCTCCACCGACGAGCACCTGGTTGCCGGACGATCCGCCGGCGCCACCACCGGTGCCGTTCGGTTGATAGCCGCCGCCACCACCGCCGCCGCCGCCACCGCTCGAGTCGCTGACGATGTCCTGGCCCGGACCGCCGGTGTTGGATCCCGACGACCCGGTGCCACCGACGCCCGAATAGCTTCCGTGCCCGGCATATCCGCGCCCATCGACACCTGCACCGCCGTCACCACCCGCGCCGTCGGGAACCTCGAGCGCGCTCGAGGCGCCGCCACCGCCCCCGCCACCGGCACCCACTGCGAGCATCGAGCCGTCGCCACCACGCACCACGTACGTCGCCCCGCCACCGTTGCCCTCCCCCGGGGCCAGCAGGAACGCGAACCCGTCCTTGCCGGCATGTCCGCCGGCAGCACCGCCGGACCCTGGGGAGGTGGTGGTGCCGGCGGCGCCGATGACCATCTGCAGGTCGTCGCCGGGTGTCACCGATGCGTCCATGTCCACCGATCCGCCGGCGCCCCCCGCACCGCCCGAACGGCACACCGAGCCCCCCGCCGTGCAGGCATCGGTGCCCTTGCCGCCGCTGCCACCGATGACCCGGAGGTGCACAGTGGTGACGTCGGCCGGCACCGTGAAGTGCAAGGTCGTGCCGAGTTGGTCGAACGTCATCGACTGCGGTTGGCCGGTCGCCGCGGCGACCGGTGTCGACGAGATGATCGCGATCGGGGCTGCCCCGGCGAGCAGCCCCAGGGCCACGGCGACCGTGGCCAATCCGGATGATCGAAACAGATGCATGGTTCCTCCTGGTGAGCGTGTGCTGACCGTGCCAGCTTCTGCTTCGCGTCTCGCCGTGACCACTGACAGCACCCTCACCTCACCCTCACATCGCGCTGCCGGCGATCCAACCGAGTTCAGGCCAGGAGCAGTTCGCGGGGCTCCGGGTTCGGCAGGGTCGCGTGTTGGAGGCGTGCGTCGCCGTCGAGGTGGGCGACGAGATGCGACGTCAGAAAGCGGGCGTCGGGGCCGACACCGTCGAGAAAGCTCGATTTGCGGCTGCGAGTGAAGGGAAGCCCGAGTACGTACATTCCGGGCTGCTCCATGACCCCACCGTCGTGGACGATCCCACCCTTGCGATCGAGGAGGGCCTGATCGAGCCAGGGGTAGCTGGGCTTGAACCCAGTGGCCCAGATGACGGTCGAGTAGTCCGAGAGCGTGGCGGTGTTTCGTGGGGTGGGAACCAGCGTCGGAGCGGGTCGCTCGCCGTCGGTGAGCTCGGTGCCGAGACCGTGGTCCCGTGCGAACTCGTCGATCTGGTCCAGCAGGCGGCCCATCTTCAGATCTGCGTCGGCGCAGGCGTTGGCGAGTGAACCGGAGAACTGTGCCTGGCGTGCCGTTGACGCCGACCAGACGTCCGACGAGGTTGACTCCGATGTCGGTCAGTGAGTTGAGGTCGAGCGTTCGGTGTTCCGGTGAGCCGACGAGTTGGAGCGACGGAAGCCGCCGAGCCTTGGCGATGTCTTCGACCTCGTCGAACCGGTCGGCCAGGATGCCGATGGCGTCCATCCACCAGTGGATGTCGTTCCCCCGGTACGTCCGCGGCAACCGGGTGTGTGCTCCGACCGCCAGAGTGACGTCGCGCCCGTTGCGGGCCAACTCGTCGGCGAGTTGGGCGCCTGACGCGGACGCCCCGACGACGAGCACCTTGCCGTCTTCGACGTCGGCGGGAGAGCGGTAGTGAATGGGAGCGAGCTGCCGGATCCGCGACGGCAGGTCGCCGGCGATGGCCGGGATCCGCGGCGTGCTGCACGCGCCGGTGGCCACGACCACGGCGCGACAGGCGATCTGACCCTGGTTGGTCGTCACCACGTAGCCGTCGGCGGATGCACGGACGGTCTCGACCGTGGTGTTTGCCTGGACCGGCGCGGCGATGATCCGGCGATAGGCGTCGAGGAACTCGACGACCTCGGCGGCGGTCATGTAGCCATCGGGATCCTCGCCCACGTAGCTCCAGCCCGGCAGCCGGGTGAGCCAGTTGGGGGTGAGGAGACGGAGCGAGTCCCAGCGCTCGGTCCGCCACGAGTTGGCGACCTCGGAACGCTCGAGGACCAGATGGTCGATCGAGCGCTCGCTGAGGCAGCGGCTCATGGCGAGTCCGGCTTGGCCGGCACCGACGATGGTGACCGTGGTCGTTTGCACTGGGAATCGCTCCGTCTACTTCAGGCGCTCAGGCGACTTCGACCCGGACGTTGGTCGGGTTGGTGACGACGTCGAACACTGCCGACCGCTTCTGGGACTGGGCGACGACGGCCTCGATCTCTTCTTTCGTGGCGTCGGCGTCGATCTCGTAACGAACCGTGATGCCGGCGAACCCGTTGCGAACATCGGGGTCGATGCCGAGGATGCCGGCCAGGTCCATGTCGCCGCTGAGGGTGGCGGTGACGGTTCGGAGCTGGATACCTCGGTGCTGGGCCACCGCAGCAACGCCTGCGGTGAGGCAGCCGGCGAGGCCCGCCAGCACCATTTCGACGGGCGTCACGCCCTTGTCTTCGGACGCGAAGATCTCCGGATGGTCGGTCTCGAGGGTGAAGGCCGTCTTGTGGGCCTGCGGCGCGCCGACACCGAAGAACTCTTGGATCGTGGTTCGGCTGTTGGTTCCGTGGATCCATTCGTTGGCGACTTTCCACGTGAACTTCGCGGCCGCCGGCGCTCCGGTCATGGCTTCGCGAGCTCCCAGTAGGGCCTCGACGTTCACTCCGTTGTCGACGACTTCGGAATTGGTGATGGTCATTGGGTTTCTCCTTTGTGTCGCCCCACGTGGGGTTGTTTGTCTGGCTCCCACTCTCGTCTCGAGCTGCCCGACCGAGCTTGGAGAGACCCACGGAGAACTCGTGGAGAAATCTTCAGGCGTTCTCCACGCGTGCTCCAAGCACCGAGCTGCGACCTCGTTCACCGCTGGAGGCATGAGCAGCGAACCCGGATCCCACGAAGACCTCCCCCGCCCGAACGGGCACTACGACGCCGTCGTCGTGGGAGCGCGTGCTGCCGGCGCCGCCACCGCCATGCTGCTCGCTCGCCGCGGTCTTCGTGTCCTGGTCGTCGACAAAGGGACCTACGGCAGCGACACGCTGTCGTCCCACGCCCTCATGCGGGGAGCGGTCACCCGACTGCACCGCTGGGGGCTGCTCGGAAAGGTGTGGGCTGCCGGGACCCCGGTCATCACGAAGGCGTCGTTCCGCTATGGGGCGGAGGTTCTCGAACTCGACGTGCCCGCCAGCGAGGAGATCCCCGGCCTGGCCGCACCACGCCGGACCGTGCTCGATCCGATCCTGGTCGATGCAGCGATCGCTCGCCGGCGCTGCGGTGCACCACGAGACCCGGCTGCTGCGGATCGACACCGACACAACCGGCCGGGTGCAGGGGGTTGCACTCGGGTTCGCCGATGGCTCGACCGGGGACGTCAGCACCGATCTGCTCATCGGAGCCGACGGTTTGCATTCCACTGTCGCCCGACAGCTCGGCGTTCCCGTCACGCGGCAGGGCGCCCACGCGTCGGCCTTCGTCATGCGGTACTTCGCCGACGTGGACCTTCCCGCCGACACCTACTCCTGGCTGTACCGGCCCGGGCTCGGTGCCGGAGTGATCCCCACCAACGCCGACACCTTCTGCGTCTTCGCGGCGATGCCGCCCGATCGTTTCGATACCGACGCCCGCCGCGACGCGTCGGCGACGATGGCAGATGTCCTGCGCGCGGTCGACCCGGATCTCTGGAGGGCCCTCAGCACCGGCACGGACAGCTGGTCCGATCCGCACGCTGGCCCGGCGTGCGCGGCCAGTTCCGCAAGCCGTACGGGCCCGGTTGGGCGCTCGTCGGCGACGCCGGCTACTTCAAGGACCCGTTCGCGGCTCACGGCATCTCGGATGCGTTCCGGGACGCCGAGCTGTTGACCGAAGCAATCACGAGCGGAGACTTCCCCCGGTACGAACGTCTTCGCGACGAGCTGTCGATGCCGCTGTTCACCGTGTTGGAACAGATCGCCAGCTACGACTGGGATCTCGACACCCTTCCTGGCCTCCACATCCAGCTCTCGCAGGCGATGCGCGACGAAGAGACCGCCGGACGGGCTCACGCGCGCCGCGCCCTGGCAGCGGCCTGACTCCCACATGGGAGAATGGAACCGTGACGTCGGTGTTCCGCTTCGACTGGCTACGAACTCGAACCTGCGGCACGCGAGCTGCGCAACGAGTCGGGACCAGTGCACGTCGAGCAACAGGTCTTCGACGTGCTTCTCTACCTCGTCGAGCACCGCGATCGTGTTGTGCCCAAGACGGAGCTGCTCGATGAGATCTGGGGAGACCGATTCGTCTCCGAGTCCGCGCTCGACCAGCCGGATCAAGAGCGCTCGACAAGCAGTCGGCGACAGCGGTGACCGCCAGCAGGTGATCAAGACCAGTCGCGGTGTCGGCTATCGATTCGTCGCCGACGTCGAAGTCGGTCGGCGAGAGCGACCCGCAGGCGGCGCGCCCAAACTTGGATCTGAGGATCTGCTTCGTCGAGGCTGCCGGCGGCGTGTCGCTCGCCGTTGCCGAGACCGGCGACGGACCGTACCTGGTGAAGACAGCCACCTGGCTCACCCAAGTCGACAAGGACACCGACAACAGCCCCGATCTGGGGGCACTGGGTTCGGGCATTGAGTCGTCGCTACCGCTACGCGCGCTACGACCCGAGGGGGTGCGGCCTGTCCGACCGTGATCTCGGTGGCCACGATCTCACGAACTTGGACTTGTGGATCGACGACCTCCGCCGTGTCATCGACGAACTCGGCCAAGAACGAGTCGCGCTCCTCGGAGTCTCACAGGGCGGGCCCGTCGCCATCGGTTTCGCCGCCCGGTACCCGGAGCGTGTCTCCCACCTGATCCTCTACGGCACCTATGCCCGCGGCATGAAACGTCGCGGCGACCCCATTCAGTCCCAACAGGCGGGTCTGCAAGTCGACCTGGCACGGCTGGGCTGGGAGACGGACAACGACCTCTTCCGCGAGACCTTCGCCCGTCAGTTCGTTCCGGACGCCCAATCTGACGAGGTCCAGCTGGTTCAACGACCAGCTGCGCATGACGACCAACAGCACCAACGCGCCCCTGCTCGAGGCAGCGTTCCACGAGCTCGATGTCAGCGACCTGGCCCGGCAAGTTGTCGTACCGACACTGGTTCAGCACGCTATCGGCGACCGAGGGGTTCCGTTCCAAGAGGGGCGCCACCTCGCCGGCCTGATACCCGGAGCGCAGTTCGTCACCCTGCAAAGCCGAAATCACATACTCCTCCAACGAGACGCAGCCTTTCCCCAGTTCATCAACGAGATCGAGCGGTTCACCTCCAACTGACGCGACGATCGGGGATCAGTGGGGCGCCGCGCCAGAGGTGTGTTCGAGGATTGCGGTGACAACGGTCGGCCAGTCACGTTTGTCCACGCCGTGCCCGGCATTTTCGAGCGGCAGGAGCGTGGCGCCGGCAATCTCTTCGGCCAGCACCTCTGCGTGCCTGAGCGGAAACAGCGGATCCGCCGTGCCGTGGATCACCAACGTCGGGACCCTGATCGAAGAGAGTGTCTGGGGCGATCGCTCGTCGTCGATGATGGCGTCGTGGTTCTGCAGCGCCGCAACGTCAACGGCACGTTCGACCTCGTGGCGGACCAACTCACGGCAAGCCGCCTCGTCGAAGCTGCGCCGGCCGCCGTTGAGAACACGGGAGTACCCGACCAGGTACTCGGTCACCGACACAGGGTCCGACCAATCAACGCGGGCGGTCGCCACGAAGCGCCGGAAATCCTCGGTCGGAGGTGGCAGCCCACGGTCACCGGGTGTCGCCGGAGAGCTACTGATCAAGACGAGCGAGAGCACGCGATCGGCGAAATCCAGGGCGAGAAGCTGGGCGAAGGCACCGCCGGCCGAGACGCCGACGATGTGAGCCGCCGCTCGGCCATGGGCATCGAGCACGCCGGCGGCATCGGCGACCAGGTCGGCCCCGTTGTACCGGGGATGGCCAGGGTCATACGTCACCGACCGCCCGGTGTCGCGGTGGTCGTAGCGAATCACGAACCGCCCACCGCCGGCGAGCATCCGGCAAAACTGCTCGTCCCACCAGAGCATCGACCCGCCAATACCCATGACGAGAAGGATCGCCGGGTCGGCCGGGTCGCCGAACGACTCGGTGCACAGCGATACGCCGTTGGCTTCGATCATTCGCTCTGTCACCCAGCCTCCTCTTCGACTCAGCGCCCTTCGACGGCCGACGTGCCAACGGTGTAGCCGATGCGGAACCCAGAATGCGTAGCGGATGATCACCGCTGGCGCTCGGCTGTCGCGTCGGGCAATGTGGGTGCGGTGACCATCGAAGTAGCTGCGAGCACGCCGGTGTTGTGGGACGACGTCGTGTCAGCGTTCGGGCGCCGCGGGGCAGATCCGTCGTGGTGTTGGTGCAGGCGATTTCTCGACCGCAGCGAGGCCATCGACAACCGCTCGGCGCTGCGCCTCGAGGTGTCGACTGCCTCGATCCCGCCTGGGTTGATCGCGTATGTGGACGGCCTGCCGGCCGGGTGGACCAGGGTGATGCCCCGACGCCAGTTGCCGGGGGTCTTGGCCAATCGGGCATTGCGGCGGGTTCTGGCTGACGATGACGGGCGCGTGGTGGGTCACGTGCTTCGCGGTTCAACAGCGATACCGCGGCATCGGTGTGGCGCGTGCATTGCTCGACGCCGCTGTTGCCCACGCCGAGCAGCACGGCGCGACCGCGGTCGAGGGTCATCCGGTCGACACCGATGCCCTCAAGGCCGAGCGGCCGAGCGGTTCGGCGCTGTTCACCGGGACGATGCGCCTGTTCGTTGCCGCAGGCTTCAGTGAGATCGGCCGGACGTATCCCAGCCGTCCCGTGATGCGGCTCGACCTCTGAGCACAATGCGCCGGACGGCCGTACAGCGCTATCCACGGGCCCGACCCGTGGGGCGTACCATCACGAGATGACAACGCCGCCGCTGCACCCGAACGTCGAGCCGCTCGGGTTCCTGCTCGGCACGTGGACAGGGCGCGGGAGCGGCGTGTACCCGACGATCGAATCGTTCGAGTACGACGAGACGATCATCTTCGGTCACGCCGGCAAACCGTTCCTCGCCTACAACCAGCGCACCGCTGCGGTCGACGACGGCCGGCCTCTGCATGCCGAGTCGGGCTATTGGCGCATGCCCCAGCCGGCGATCGTCGAGGTCGTGCTCGCCCACCCCACCGGGATCGTCGAGATCCAAGAGGGCACGTTCGGCACCGACGGGACACAACGCTCCATCCGATTGCGCTCGACGACGATCTCACGCACGTCGACGGCGAAAGAGGTCGTCGCAGTCGAACGCGACGTCACGGTCGACGGCGACGTGCTTCGCTACGAGGTGCGAATGGCCGCTGTCGGGCAACCGCTGCAGCACCACCTCTCGGCGACGCTCCACCGCGTGTGATCACGGGCGGGGCTGTCGACAAGATCGACGGAGACGCCTAATCTCGACGGTATGCCGACGAGCCGACCATCGCCCGAAGAGGTCCGAGTCACGACGGCCGAGACCGCCAAATCGATGACGCCGCAAAGTGTTCCGGTCAACGCCTACCAGACTCCTGGCGCCTTCGTCGTCGTCGCCCTCTTCCCCGCCGTCACCGAGAACGACGTCACCGTGGAGCTCACTGCCGAGGGAGTGCGGTTCTGTGCGGAACTGCGCAGCGCCGGCCCGCGCGAATACACCATCCACGAGTGGGAGTACGGCGGCTACGAGCGGTTCATCGAGACGCCGGCCGGATTCGGGTCGGGCGTCGAGGCTTCCCTCGCCAACGGTCAACTGGTCGTGCGGGTGTTGAGTGGTGAGTTCACGGAGAAGATGTCGATTCATCCCAGCCGACCCGAGCACGACTGACGAACACCATTTCGCGCCCCGGCCGGTCGGGGGCGTCGCGGACTTCGGCGAGCTCGAATCCGGACCGTTTCAGCGACTCCTCGATCTCGGGCCGATCACGAAAGCGGAGGGTTGAAATCGACTCGAGCACCAGGTCGTCGCGTCGAAATGCTGTCATCGAACGGAAGGTGACGAAGGGACCGTCGACCCCGGTGACCTCCTCCCACGACTCCACGAGTCCGACACCGGGTACGTCGACCTCGGAGTGCGTCAGTTCGGGCGTCCATTGCTCCCATGCCCGGCGCTGCGGATCGCGCGTCTCGAACACCAGCGTTCCGTCTGGCCGCAGCGCCGCCCTGATCGCTCGCAGGGTTGCCGTCCAGTCGTCGTCGGTGAGGAAGACCTGGGCGACGTTCGCGGTCATGAACGCCGCGTCGACACACAGCGCCGGCAGCGTTGTGGCATCTCCGTGCAGCCAGACCACCGCATCGGCGTCGGGCTTGGCGCGCGCGACGTCGAGCGACGCGAGGGCGGGGTCGACTGCTGTGACGGCGATGCCTCGTCGGGCCAGCATGCACGCGAACGTTCCTGTGCCACATCCGACGTCGAGGACCGACCGCGCCCCCAACTCGAGCACCAGGTCGGCGTAAACGTCGAGATCGCTGCGGTCGGGGTCGAGCGGATCGTAGACCTTGGCAAGTCGCGGGTCGTCGAAGATGGCGTCGGGCACCACGCGATTCTGGCGCTGCCCATCGTCGCCGAGCCAACGGATCACCGACCGGCAAGGCAGAATGCCCCAGGCACCGTTCACGTTCTCAGGAGGCAGGCATGGTCATCGTTGGAGGCACATTCGAGATGGAGCCCAGCGACCGCGAGCGATTCCTCGCCAGTCGACTCGACCTGATGCGGGCGTCGCGCGAGCGAGGCAGGTTGTCTCGAATACACCTTCGGAGCGGATCCGCTCGAGCCGGGCCGAGTCGTGCTGTTCGAGCGTTGGGAGAGCCAAGCGGCGCTCGACGCACACATCGCCGCGCTGCGAGCCGCGCCCCGGTCGGCCGACGTCCCCGTGCCGGCCACCACGTCGTCGATCATCATCTACGACGTCAGTGGCGAGCGACCACTCGGCGGCTGACCAGAGGCGGTCGGGTCCGCATTTCAGACCGGCTGCGAAGACGCGTTGAAGGCCGACGAGGTCTGCCGACCATAATGATCTGATGGGTGACGGGCAGGGTGCGATGGCGGTGCTTGGTCGCCGTACCGAACTCGACCTGCTGGGTGGCGTGCTGCACAACCTCGACCGTGGCTCCGGCGTCACGATCCGGTTGCGCGGTGTGGCCGGGATCGGCAAGACCACGTTGCTCGACTGGGTTGCCGGCGCAGCCGACGGAGCCGTGATCCGCCTGACCGGGTCGGAGTCCGATGCCGAGCTTGCGTACTCCGGACTGGCGTCACTGCTCCGAGGCATCAGCGCACTGCAGGTCGAGATCCCGATCCCGCACGCACAGGTGTTGGCGGACGCGATCGGTTCCGGGACGACCCACGGTCAACTGGCAGTTGCGGGCGCGACACTCTCAGCGATCGCCGCGGCAGGCGAGCGGGCTCCGCTGGTGCTGCTGATCGACGATGCGCATTGGCTCGACGAGGCATCCTGCTCGGCGCTGGCGTTCGCACTCCGGCGGTTACCCGACGAACCGGTGGTGGCGATCATCGCCGAGCGCAGTGGTCTGCCCTCTCGATTCGAAAACTCCGGCTTCGAGACGATCGAGATCAAGGGGCTCACGGTCGACGACGCGCTGGCGATGTTGGGGCCGGGAACTGACCGCGACGTTGCCCAACGGTGCGTCGATGCCGCCGAAGGCAGCCCACTGGCGCTGACCGAACTGGCCCGCTGGCTCGACACCGATCAATTGGCCGGGCGCGCGCCACTGCCCCAGGACCTGCCGGTCGGCAACCGGTTGGCCATCTCGTTCGTCGATCGCATCACCGCCCTCGACGACGGCGCCAAGCGGGCCGCGGCCATCGTCGCCGCGGCGCTCGACAGCACAGCCGACGAGATCCACGACGCCCTGCGATCGGGTGTCGGCAGGCGACGCCGACCTGGCGACGTGCGAAGCGGCCGGCGTCATCCGCGTCTTCGACGATTCGATCGAGTTGACCCACCCGCTGATGCGCACCGCCATCCGCGACGCGGTCGAGGCGGATGCACTGCGCCGGGCGCACCTGGCCCTGGCCGACGTGGTCGCCGACGCGGACAAGCGGGCATGGCATCTGGCGGCGGCGACCACCGGACCCGACGACGACGTCGCCGCGCTGCTCGATGACGTCGCAGCGGTCGCCGACCAACGTGGTGCGTGGGCCGCAGCTGCAGCGACATGGGAACGTGCCGCGGTGTTGTCGACGACCGTTCCCGAACGGCACCGCCGGTTGTTGGCCGCCGGGACGTCGCGCTGGAACGTGTCCGACCCCTACGGCGCGATCGCCGTGCTCGACGAAGTTGCCACGACCTGCGAAGACCCGCTGGTTCGGTGCGACGCCATCGGCATCCGCTCCGAGGGAATCGCCTGGATGATCGACGAGGACCGCGGCGTGGACGAGCTTGCCGAGGAAGCCAACCGGATATCGACCATCGACCCGGCGCGTTCGATCGGCCTCTACATCCGCGCCGCGTTGCACAGCGGCCTGGCCGGCCGACCACTCGATTGCCAGCGCCACGCCCAAAGTGCCGTCGATGTTGCCACGCCACTCGGCATCCCCATGGTCATCGCCGCCAAGGCAGTGAGAGCCATGTCGTCGCAGCGGCTGGGCGATCGAGAGGCCGCGGAGGCCGATTTCGACGAGGCCAGCGTGCTGGCGTCGCTACCGATCGAGATGCTCGACGCCACACTGCTGCCGATCCTCCAAGCAGTCGCACTCGCCCGGTTGATCCAGGAACGCTGGGCCGAGACCAACGAGATGCTCGACCTGTCGATGGCGGCCGCACGTCATCACGGGCTGGCCTCGGTGCTCGGCTTCAGCGGTGCGTTGCAAGGCGAGCTCTTCCTGCGTCGGGGACGCCTGGCCGACGCGGTGCTGTCCTCCGTGCTCGACGTCGACCTGAACGACACTCCCGACCTGCCAACCGCCTCATTCGGTCAGGCGGTGCTCGCCCGGGTCGAGGCGATGCGGGGCCGGGCGTACTCGGCGCGCACCAACGCCGACGCTGCGATCGCCAGGGCCCGACGAGTCGGCATGAGGGTGTTGGAGATCTGGGGCTTGTCTGCCCTTGGTCATGTCGCCCTCACGGGCGGCAGCTATCCCGAGGCGGCCGAGCATCTCCGCCGCTTGCATCGCCTGCACGCCGATGTGCTCGACGCCGGCGACCTCTGGTACCAAGGCGACCTGCTCGAGGCCCTGTTCGCCATCGGCGCTGTCGACGAGGCCGCCGAGGTGATCGACGACGTCACCCGCAAAGCGGAGCACAGCCGGTCGAGATGGGGTGCCGCGGTGGCCCGGCGAGGTCGGGGCATGCTGCACGGGCAGCCCGACGACCTACGCGAGTCCGCCGAGGAGCTCGCCGCGCTCGGCGCGCCCTTCGAGCAGGCCCGAAGCTTGCTGCTGCTCGGCGAACGTCACGGAGACCATGAGGCGTCGCGCGACCGCGTTGCGGATGTTCGAACGCATCGGCGCCGAGCCGTGGGCGGCGCAGGCCCGCCGCATCGCCGGACCGGTTGCGCCGACGAGTTCGTCGTTGGCGTCGTTGTTGACCAACGACGAGTTGCGCGTGGCCGTATCGATCGCTCGCGGTCGCTCCAACCGCCAGGTCGCCGACGAGTTGTACCTCAGCCCGAAGACCGTCGACGTCCATTTCGAGGCGATCATGTTCAAGCTCGGGGTACGCGATCGGGGCGAGCTGACCACGTTCGTCATCCGCGACATCGATGAGTCCCCGCTCTGAGCCAGGGCGCGGTCTGAGCTACTGCGGGAGCAACTCGACGAGATGGGCGAGCCCGTCGAAGACATCGATGAATCGGGTGGTCAGCGGCGAGCAACCGATCCGCACGATGTCGGGCTCGCGATAGTCGGTCAGCACCTTTCGCGTGACCAGCGCACTGACGAGCGCCCGGGCATCGGGGTGCTGCACGGCAATGTGACCACCTCGCACCTGTGGATCGCGGGGCGTGGACGACGCCAGACCGAACTGATCGCACAGCTCCAGAGCGAACCCGGTCACGGCGCGTGCCTTGGCCGCAATCGCCTCGATACCGGCCTCGACGGTCAGGGCGATGCCCTCGTCCGCAGCCGCGAGGGCAAGGATCGACGGCGTGCCCAGCAACAGCCGGCGGATATCGGGTTGCGGCGCAAAGGTCGGGCCCATCGTCGAACTGCTCGGCCTGGGCGAACCAGCCCCAGATCGGCTGCGGCAACATCGGCTGCAGTTCGGCGGCGACGAAGCTGAACGCCGGCGAGCCCGGGCCGCCATTGAGGTACTTGTACGTGCAACCGACGGCCAGCTGCACGCCTGCCGAGCGGAGGTCGGACGGCAGCACGCCGACGGAGTGCGACAGATCCCACAGTGCGATCGCGCCCGCCGCGGTCGCCCGAGCCGTCTCCCCGACGACGTCGGTCGCTTCGGCGGTCCGGTAGTCGACGACAGAGCGGACCATCACTGCAACGTCGTCGAGGCGCTCGAAGCCGTCGCGCACCTGCAGGCCGCGAGCGCGGGCGATTCCGTCGACCACGTACCGATCGGTCGGGAACTCGGCTGAACTGATCACGATCACACCGACGATCCGGTCGCAAGGCGCACGCCGCGTCGACGAGTTGGTAGAGGTTCACCGTCGTCGAGTCGTGGACGCACACTTCGCCGGGCCCGGCGCCGATCAGGGGCGCCAGTCGATCCCCCACCTGTTGTGGCAAGTCGAGCCAGTGGTCCCAAGAGCGGATCAGCCCCGACGCCCACTCGTCGTCGAGGACCGCTGCGAGGCGCTTCGCGGTACGTCGTGGCATCATCCCCAGCGAGTTTCCGTCGAGGTAGATCAACGAGGGGTCGGCGATCACGAACTCGTCGCGCCAGGGAGCCAACGGATCGGCATGGTCGAGGGCCAGAGCGGTTTCGCGGGTCAACATGGCGGCTCCTCGATCAGCCCGGTGAAACTGGAATGGCGCACGTAGCCCTCGTTGGTGAACTCGGCGATCTCGACCCTGGCGTGCAGCACCGGTTGCACCCAGATCGCGTCGCGCGAGTACTCACGAGGCGGCAGCGACAGGAACGGGCAGGTGTCGGTACGCAGGCTTGCCAGTCGCTTCGACAACTCGCCGAGGGTGCGTTGGTTGAAGCCGGTGCCCACTCCGCCGGCGAACCGCACGCCATCACCGTCGGGCACGCCGACCAGGAGCGCTCCGAACGTGCTGCTGCGGTTGCCGGTGCCCGGCGTGTACCCGCCGATCACGACCTCGACCGTGTGCCTGTTCTTGACCTTGCGCCAGTTCGGCGTGCGCTTGCCGGGGAGGTAGGTGCTGCCGAGCCGCTTGGCCATCACCCCTTCGAGCCCACGATCGACGGTTGCCGCGACCAGGGCGGCTCCATCACCCACGCGGTGCGCCGGCACCATCCAGTTGGGGCCGGCCTCCACGAGGCCGGCGACGAGTTCGCGCCGCTGCTCGTACGCCAACCCGATCGTGTCGTGGCCGTCGACCGACAGCACGTCGAAGACGTAGTAGGCAACCTGGGTGGCGTGCTGTTGCATCATCTCGAAGCTCGGCCGGCCGTCGGCGTCGAGCACCACGAGCTCGCCGTCGATGATCGCCGAGGTGGCGTTGACGGATCCGGCGAGCTCGGAGAGCTCGGGATACTTGGCCGTCACGTCCAGCAGGTTGCTGCTCTGCAGGCGCGTGGCACCGGTGTCGACGAAGGCGATGGTGCGGTAGCCGTCCCACTTGATCTCGTAGGCCCAGTTCTCGTCGTCGGGCGGCAATGTGCCGATCGCCGCTTTCATCGGCGCGACGGGGTAGCGCAGGGTCATCGGCGGGGCAACCTACTGGAGAGCACGCCGTCGGCCTCCAGTCGATCGAGTTCGGCATCATCGACCTCGAGCAACTCGGCAAGCACGGCGCGGTTGTCTTCACCGCGATACCGGGGCTCGCCGCGTAGCCCGACGTCACCGCTGGCGAAGCGCCACGGAGTGTTGGGCAGACGCAGCGTTCCGCCGCCACGGTCGCTGACCTCGACGACGGCGCCACGCTCGTTCGCCCAATCCGTCTCACACAACTCACGGAGCGACCGCAACGTGCCGGTTGCCAGACCGAACTCGCCCATCACCGACTCGATCGCCTGCGGGGTTGCCATCATCGACGCCCAGGCGCTCGACTGCATCGAGGAGGTCGTCGAAGTGGGCCAGCCGCGATGGCACGTCGACAAACCGCGGGTCGTCGATCAGGTCGGGGCGTTCGATGGCGGTCATGTACCGCTGGAACGTGCCGCGTTCGGCCGGATGGCCGCTGATCACCAGCGACTCACCGTTGGCGGCGGTCAGCACCGGGTACGCGCCCGGCCCGAAGCTGCGGATCCACTCCGGTGGCACGTCGCCGTCCCACAGTTGATCGTGGGCGTGCTCGTTGACGTAGAGCATCGTCTCGGCCATGGAGATCTCGATGCGGTCGCCGCGACCTGTGCGCTCCCGGTTGAACAACGCGGCAAGGATCGCCGACGCCGCTTCGAGCGCGGTGTACACATCTGCGTGGCTGAAGGGATCGTTGGCGTAGTGGCCGCCGCGGACATCGCCCTGCTCTTTGGTGATGCCCGTCTCGGCCCCGACCACCGGTGCGTACGCCCGCCGCCCGGCCCACGGGCCGGTCGAGCCGTAGCCACTGATGGAGGCATAGACGATGCCCGGGTTGTGAGCCGACAGCACCTCGTAGCCAAGACCCATGCGATCCAGCACACCGGGGCGGAAGTTCTCGATGACCACGTCGCAGAAGGCCGAAAGCCGCAGCAACAGGTCGACGGACTCCGGCTTGCGCGTATCGAGGCTGATGTTGCGCTTTCCGGCGTTCTGCTGCACGAAGTAGGTGGCGAGCCCGTTGACACGCGGGTTGACCGTGCGGGTGATGTCGCCCTCCGGCGGCTCGACCTTGATCACGTCGGCGCCGAGATCGCACAACATCCGCGTCGCATGCGGCCCGCTGAGCACGCGGGTGAAGTCGAGCACACGTACCCCGTCGAGCGGCCGCTTCGTCATGCGGTCAGGGTAATTGCCGCGCTCACTAGCCTCACATCGTGCACAACGATCTGAAGCTCGTCGAAGGTCGGCTACGGCGCGAGCTGCACGAACGGGTGCTGCCGGCGCTGTATCGCGATGCCATCGCCTTGGAGGTTGCGGCATGGGACGTGCCCGGCGAGCCGGTGTCGTTCGACGAGGCGATGGCCGGCGACTACCGGCAGTTCACGATCGGCGACCACTGGAGCCGTCCGTGGGGCACGACGTGGTTCCGCTTCTCGGTCGACGTGCCCGCGGCGTTGGCCGGGCCGCAGCTCGAGGCGGTGATCGATCTCGGGTTCCACCCCGACGCGGCCGGTTTCCAGTCGGAGGGTCTGGTGTGGATCGACGGGCAGCCGGTGCAGGGCATCCATCCGCGCCGGACCGGGCTGCCCTTGCCACACGTCGGTCCCGGCCCGCTGACGTTCTTCGTCGAGGCGGCGTCGAACCCGGCGTTCCCGGGGTACCGACCGTCGTCGCTCGGCTCGCTGGCAACTGCGGGCGAACGGCCGCTCTACCGGTTGCGCCAGGCCTCGCTGGGTCGGCGCGACGACGACGTGTTCCATCTGCTGCTCGACGTCGACGTGCTGCTGGGGTTGGCGACAGCGCTTCCAGCGGGCGACGCCCGGCGCATCCGCGTCATGCGCCAACTGGAAGCAGCGTTCAACGTGCTCGACCTCGATCATGTCGACGCGACCGCCGCATCGGCCCGCCAACTGCTGCGCCCGGCGCTCGATCTCCGCGCGCGTGCCGGCGCTCACCACGTCGTCGCGGTCGGGCACGCCCACATCGATTCGGCCTGGCTGTGGCCGATCCGCGAGACGCAGCGCAAGTGCGCCCGCACCTTCGCCTCGGCCGTGCGGCTGATGGACGACTACCCCGACTATCAGTTCACCTGCTCGCAGGCCGCGCAGTACGAGTGGATCGAGCAGCGTCACCCCGTGCTGTTCGAAGGGATCCGCGACAAGGACGCCGCCGGGCAATGGCATCCGGTCGGGGGCATGTGGGTCGAGCCCGACATGAACCTGCCGAGCGGGGAGAGCATCGCCCGCCAACTGATCTTCGGTCAGCGGTACTTCGAGTCGAAGTTGGGGATGCGCAGTTCGGTGATCTGGATCCCCGACGTGTTCGGCTACCCGGCCACGCTTCCGCAGATCTTCCAGCAAGGCGGGTGCACGCGCTTCGTGACCCAGAAGCTGAGCTGGAACAAGCAGAACGTGTTCCCACACTCGACGTTCTGGTGGGAGGGCCTCGACGGCACGCGGGTGCTGACTCACTTCCCCCCGGTCGACACGTACAACGCCGAGATCACCGCCCCCGAGGTCCGCTACGCCGAAGGCAACTTCAAAGAGCACGGCTGGAGCGACTGGTCGCTGATGCCGTTCGGCCACGGCAACGGTGGCGGCGGGCCGACACGGGAGATGATGGAACGAGCGCACCGAATGGCCGACCTCGACGGTGTCTCGCCGATCACCGTGGGCACGCCGGAGCAGTTCTTCGAGCACGTCGAGGCCGAGGTCGCCGCAGGCGCCCCCGTACCGGTCTGGGTCGGCGAGCTGTACTTCGAGATGCACCGCGGCACGCTCACCTCGCAGTCGGCGACGAAGGTGGGGAACCGCCGTTGCGAGCGCTTGCTGCGCGAGGCCGAGCTGTGGTGGGTCGCGGCGGGCGGTGCGCCCGCCGAAGTCCGATCCGAGATCGAACGGTTGTGGAAGGACGTGCTGCTGCAACAGTTCCACGACATCATCCCCGGCTCCTCGATCGCCTGGGTCGCCGACGACGCCGAGGCCACGCACGCCCGGGTCGCTGATCGGTTGGAGGAACTCATCGCCGAAGCGTTCGCGTTGGTTGCGCCGCCCGAGCCCTGTGTCGCCAACGCGGCCTCACACGGGCGCCGCGAGGTGATCATGGTCGACGGCGAGCCGACCATGGTCGAGGTGCCGGGCTCCGGCGTCGCGGCCCTGCCGACGAGGGCTGCAGACGACCATCGCGTCGTGGTGACCGAGCGCTCGATGAACAACGGGCTGATCTCGGTCAGCTGGAACCTCGATGGCGAGATCATCTCGATCATCGACCTGGTGCACGCCCGGCAACTCCTGCCGCCAGGCAAGCGGATCACACTCGAGCTGGCTCCGGATCACCCGGTCGAGTACGACGCATGGGATGTCGAATCCTGGACTCGTTCGCTCGGCACTGCGGTCGGGTCAGCACAGTCGATCGAGCTGGCCACAACACACCCGCTGCTGGCCGAGTTCGTCGTGCGCCGCGCCTTCGGCAGGTCGTCACTGACCCAGACCTACACGATGCGCGCCGGGTCCGCCCGGCTCGACATCAGCCTCGAGATCGACTGGCACGAGGACGAGAAGCTGCTGTCGTTGATGGTGCCGATCGACGTGCGCGCCCACGAGGCAGCGTGCGACATCCAGTTCGGCCACGTGAAGCGCCCGACGCACGCCAGCAGCTCATGGGATGCGGCCAAGTTCGAGGTGTGCGCCCACCGCTACGTCGATTTCAGCGAGCCATCGTTCGGCGTCGCCGTGCTCAACAACGGTCGGTACGGTCACGGGGTGCAAGACGGCGGGGTCCGCGTCTCGTTGCTGCGCGCCGCCAAGTATCCCGACCCCGACGCAGACCACGGCCGCCACTCGGTGACCATCAGCGTGCTGCCCCACGGCCCCGGGCTGCACGACGTGCTGCACGAGGCCGAGGCGCTCAACATGCCGCTCCGAGTGGTCGCGGGCTCGGCAACCGCCGCGCCGGCGCCGGTGGTCACCCTCGATCATCGCGGCGTGCAGATCAGCACGGTGAAGCACGCCGACGACGGTTCGGGTGACCTCATCGTGCGGCTGCACGAAGCCTGTGGCGATCGGGCGACGGTGACCGTGCGCACCGCACGCCCGATTCGCGGCGCGCTGCGCTGCAACTTGCTGGAGGAATCGACCGGCGGGATCGAATGCAGCGACGGCATCGTGTCGCTGACGCTGCACCCGTTCGAGCTCGCCACGATCCGCCTGCTCCACTGAGCGTTTGACGGCGGGCGCCCCGCATCGGGGCCGGAGTCGTCAAACGCTGAGGTGGTTGAGGGCCATCGCCGCGTACATCGCCGTGCCGGTGACCATCGCTTCCTCGTCGAACACGACCCGGTTGGAGTGATTCGGCGGGGCCGTGGCCAGGTTGCGATCGGTGTGGGTGCCACCGAGGAACACCATGGCTCCGGGGATCTGTTGCAGCACGTAGCTGAAGTCTTCGGCGCCCATGATCGGGTTGGGCATGCGCACCGTCTTGTCGACACCGGCGAGATCGCCGGCCAGTCCGAGCACGACATCGGCCTGCGACCGGTCGTTGACGGTCACCGGATAGCCATCGACGATCTCCACCGTCACCTCGGCGTCGTGCGCCGAGGCAATGCCCTCCGCAACCCGACGGATGCCGTCGTGCACCAGTCGTCGTGTTGTCTCGCTGACGGCGCGGATCGTGCCTTCGATCTCGGCGGTCTCGGGAATGATGTTGTTCACCGTGCCCGCCACGATCTTGCCGACCGTCACGACGGCGGGATCGAACACGTCGATCCGCCGGGTGATCATGGTCTGCAACGCCTGCACGATCTCGCAGGCGATCGGAATGGGGTCGAGGGCGTGATGTGGTTGGCTGGCATGGCCGCCGCGCCCTGTCACTGTGATGTACAGCGTGTCGGCCGCCGCCAGGATCGGCCCACCGCGGCAACCGAGCCAGCCGGTCGGCAGCGCCGAGGTGATGTGCAACGCGAAGGCGCCCGTGATCGGCGATTCCGAACCGTCGGAGCGCTTGGCGAGGTCGAGCAGACCTTCGTCGAGCATGAACCTCGCACCGTGGTCGCCTTCCTCGCCGGGTTGGAACATGAACAGCACTCGTCCGGCGATGTCGGCACGTTGCTCACTCAGCAGCTTCGCTGCGCCGACCAGCATCGACGTATGCGTGTCGTGGCCGCAGGCATGCATGGCCCCTTCGCTGCGCGACGTGAAATCGAGCCCGGTCTGCTCGGTGAGGGGCAGCGCATCCATGTCGCCGCGCAGCAGCACGGTCGGCCCCGGCTTGCCGCCCTCGAGCAGCGCGGCGATCCCGCTGGTGGTCTCGTGCAGCGTCAGATCCAGCGGCAGACCGTCCAAGCGCTTCGAGCACCTTCTCGCGGGTGATCGGCAGGTCGTTGCCGATCTCTGGCCACTCGTGCAGCGCGCGTCGCAACCCGACGACATCGGACAACAGATCGTGGGCGCCGTCGCGCAGGGTGTCGATTTCCATGGGCGAATGGTAGACCTGCGCCCGTGACCGAGGAACTGGTCGACATCGTCGACGACGACGACAACGTGGTCGCCACCGTGACTCGCGCCGAGATGCGCGCTCGACGCTTGCAGCACCGATCGGTCGGCATTGCGGTGTTCTCCACCGACGGCCGCCTGCTGATCCATCGCCGGAGCGAGGCCAAAGACATCTGGCCCGGATGGTGGGACATCGCCGCAGGTGGCGTGGTCGCGGCCGGGGAGACGTACGACGACGCAGCCCGCCGTGAGCTCGCCGAGGAACTGGGTGTCACCGGCGCAGAGCTCGAGTACCTCGGCCGGGCCCACTACGTCGACGATTCGTTGGCCGCGCTCTGCCGGGGCTACCGAGTCGTGCACGACGGGCCGTTCACATTTGCCGACGGCGAGGTGGTCGAGGTGCGATGGGTGACGTTCGACGAGCTCGAGACGATGCGGGCGACGCATCGCTTCCTCCCCGACAGCATCGCCCTGCTGCTGCCGCTGATCGCGCCGCACTGAACGTTCAGCTTCCGCTTGCGTCGGCTCGGCGTACCTCTTTGTCGTGAGCAACCTGCTCACCGAGGAGGACACGATCATGACCATGTACGGGGCCAATCCAGAGCAGTTGAACAGTCTCGGCCGGTCGATGAAGCAACAGAAGGCGGCGATCGACGGGGTGATCAGCGCGGTCAGTTCGGCACTCGCCGGCACGGTGTGGGAAGGCCCGGCCCGCCAGCAGTTCGAGAGCGAGTGGAACACGACGTTCCGGGGCGCACTGAATCGGCTCACCGAGGCGTTCGAGGTGGCGGGTACCGACTGCATCAATCGCAGCACGGAACTGCTGAGGGTGATGGGCGCCCGCTGACGATCACAGCGCCGCCGGCCCGGCCTCCCTACCTGTCCCCGGGCCGGCGACGCTGCACGTTCGCTACAGTTCACACGCGTGCTGCTGCTGGAGTTCACCATCGAACCGTTCGTCGAGGGCCAACCCGGCCCCCACGTGATCTCGGCGATCGAGGCAGCGCAGGCGCTGGGCTTCGAGATCGACTTCGGTCCGTTCGGATCGAGTTGCAGCGTCCCCGCGGCGCAGGCCGGCCACGTGGCGAAAGCCGTGCTGGATGCGGCGTACGCCAATGGCGCCACCCACGTCAGCCTGCACACCGAACGTCATACCGGAGACTCCGTGAGTGGCCTGCCACGCCATCCGTTCGTGTTGGCGGTGAAACCTGTGGTCGAGGCCCTCGGCGCGACGCTGGTTCCCGCCGACGAACGCGAGCCCGGCGACATGCCGCTGCGCTGGGAGGGTTCGATCATCGCCGCCGTGCGGATGGCTCCGCTGCACGGCGCCCTCGACCGCCTGATCGACTCGGTGGAGCGCGAGTTCGGCGCTCCGCTGCCATCACTGGCGCGCGAAGACAAGCAGCGGGCCATCCGCCTGCTCGACGAACGCGGCGCGTTCACCTTGCGACGCGCGGTGGAAGACGTTGCCGATGCGATGGGCGTCAGCCGCATCACCGTCTACAACTACCTCAACGCCCTGCACCGATGACCCCAGGGATCCTCGTGGTCGACTACGACCCACACTGGCCGTGGTCGTTCGCAGTCATCCACCACACGCTGCAGGCCGCGCTGGTCGACGTGCCCGTGATCGCCATCGAGCACGTCGGTTCGACGTCGGTGCCGGGTCTTGCCGCCAAACCGATCATCGACATCGATGTGATCGTCGAACGCTCGGCCGTTGATGCCGCGGCCGACGCGCTGGTCGCTGAGGGGTACACGCCACTCGGCGACATGGGTGTGCCCGATCGGTATGCATTCAAGGCGCCCGACGGGAGTCTCCGCCAGAACACCTACGTCACGGTCGACGGCTCTCTCTCGTTGCGCAACCATCTCGGTCTGCGCGAGGTGCTGCGCAACGACCCGGAGTTGCGCGACGAATACTCGGCCACGAAGAAGCGCCTGGCCGGCGAAACCGACGACATCGATGTGTACCTCGACGGCAAGACCGAGGTCGTGCGCCGCATCCTGCAGCGAGCGGGGCTCTCGGCAGCCGAGCTCGACGAGATCGAAGGCCTCAACCGGCGATGAGCGCGTTCGACGTGATCGGCTTCGACGCCGACGACACCTTGTGGCACAGCGAAGACGGCTTCCGTGCCAACGAGGAGCGGTTCGTCGAGCTGATCACCCCGTTCGCCCGAGAGGGCATCGACGTGAAGGCCGCGCTCACCGCGACCGAACGCAAGAACCTGGCCACGTTCGGGTACGGCGTGAAATCGTTCGGCTTGTCGATGGTCGAGGCCGCCGTCACGATCAGCGGCGGGCGGGTTCCGTCGGCGGTCGTCGCCGAGATGATCGAGATGGTCCGGGGCCAGTTGGACGAGCCGGTGCGGTTGCTCGACCACGTCCCCGAGGTGCTGGCCGAGGTCGGCGCCGCCCGACGATTGATCCTGATCACCAAGGGCGACCTCATCCACCAGACCCACAAGGTCACGACCAGCGGGCTGGCCCACCACTTCGAACACATCGAGATCGTGCTCGAGAAGGATCCCGAGACCTACGCCAACGTGTTGCACAAGCTCGGCATCGACCCGACGAGGTTCTGCATGGTCGGCAACAGCGTGCGCAGCGACATCCTGCCCGTCCTGGCCCTCGGCGGGCACGGCGTGCACATCCCCTATCCCATCTCTGTGGGACCTCGAGCAGGTCGACCACGACCAGCACGTCGTGGAACTGGCCTCCCTCGCCGACCTCCCCGCCTGGCTCGCCGACCGCTGACCCGGCTGCTCGGGCGCCCCGACCTACAACCGGCGGAGGGAGACGTCGGTGACGCGGTGGTCGGGGCCCTTGCGCAGAAGGAGGCGCGGCGCGCGACTTCGTCGGGCGCGATGTTCTCGCGCGAGGTTCTTGCCGTTGATCTCGTGCCAGATGAATCGGGCCGTCTCGACGGCCTCGTCGTGCGAGAGATCGGCGTAGTGGCGAAAGAAGCTGTCGGGGTCCTGGAAGACCGTGTCGCGGAGCTTCATGAACCGCTGCACGTACCACTCCTCGATGTGCGCTTCCTCGGCGTCGATGTAGATGCTGAAGTCGAAGTAGTCGCTGACGAACTCGGTTGCCGCGTCGCTCGGCCGGCCGACCTGCAACACGTTGAGGCCCTCGATGATGAGCGATGTCGGGCTGGCTGACCGTCGACCGACTCGCCCTCGACGATGTCGTACACCACGTGGCTGTACACCGGGGCGTGGGCCGTTGGCCTCGCCGCTCTTCAGCTCGCGGAGGAACTGCAGCAGGCGCCGGGTGTCGTAGCTCTCGGGGAACCCTTGCGGTTCATGATGCCGCGCTCGTCGAGGACCTTGTTCGGGTACAGGAAGCCGTCGGTGGTCACCAGGTCGACCTTGGGGTGATCCGGCCAGCGAGCGAGCAACGCCTGCAGGATGCGGGCGAACGTGCTCTTGCCGACCGCCACGCTGCCCGCCACGCCGATGATGTACGGCACCTTCTGTCGACGATCGTGCCGAGGAACGTCGCCCGACACCTTGTGCAGCGTCTGCGTCGCCGAGACGTACAGGTTCAGCAGCCGGGTCAGCGGCAGGTAGACCGCGGCGACCTCGTCGAGCTCGATGCTCTCGTTGATGCCGCGCAACGAGTCGAGGTCCGTCGGCGTTCAGCGTCAACGGCGTCGCGGCGCGGAGATCCGCCCATTCGTCGCGCCCGAAGGTGAGGTAGCGGCCTCGCCGCGTCGGTCACGGGGCGGGACCCTACGCTCGGGCGATGCCCGCGTCACAACGAAAGCTGCTCGGCGCCTGGTACACGCCCCCGGCGCTGGTCGATGCGGTCGTGGCCGAGGTCCGCCGCGGGTTCGCGCCGGGCACTGTGCTCGACCCTGCCTGCGGCGACGGTCGATTCCTTGCCGCCGTTCGCGGCGACGGCCGCTGCTCACCGGCATCGACATCGACCCGGAGAGCTCGTGGACCCACGGCGACTCGTTGTCGATGGACTGGGGGGATCGGCAGTTCGACGCCGTCGTCGGCAACCCGCCGTTCCTCAACCAGCTGGCCGCGTCGACGTCGCGGGGCGGTCGGTCGCAGTTCGGGTGGCGGCCCGTACGCGGACACCGCTGCCGAGTTCCTCGCCCTCGCGATCAGCCTCACCAGGCCCGGCGGTCGTGTGGGACTGGTGCTGCCGCTGTCGATGCTGTCGACGCGCGACGTCGCCGCGATCCGGCGCGACGTGTCGCAGCGTGCCGCACTGCGGTGGATGTGGTGGTCGCCGACGCACGATGTTCGATGCCAATGTGCGCGCGTGGGCAGGGGTGTGGGAGGTCGGCGGCGACCAGGGCGACGTGCGGCGCGTCATACGGCCCGCAGTTCGAGTCCCGACCCTCGATCGCCATGCCCGACACAGTGGGCCGGATTGATCGCCGACACCGTGATCGGGTCGCCGGATCGTGACGGACCCGTGCTCGGCGACATCGCCGACTTCACCGCCGACTTTCGCGATCAGTACTACGGCTTGGTCGGCGCCGTCAGCGACTCGGCCGACGGGCCACCGTTGATCACCAGCGGGCTGATCGAGCCGAACGAGTGCTGGTGGGGTCGCCGGTCCGTGCGCTTCGCCAAGCAGCAGTACGCAGCACCGCGCGTCGACGTGACGGCGCTGTCGCCTGCGCTGCAGCGCTGGGCGCCGCAGCGGCTGGTCCCCAAGATCCTGATCGCCAACCAGACCCGCCGCATCGAAGCCGTCATCGATCCCAACGGCGAATGGCTGCCCAGCGTGCCGGTGATCACCTGCACGACCGATCGACTCGACGACGTGCCGAGATCCTGCACTCCGACGCGGCGACCGACTTCGTGCGATACCACGCGGCCGGCAGCGGGCTGAGTGCGACGACCGTCCGGCTCACCGCACGATTGCTGGCCTCGATCCCGCTGCCCGCAGCCATGGTCGAGACTCCCACCGCCGCCAGTTGACGACGGCGCGCAGCGTCATCCACGACAGTTGGGCACCCCACAGCCCGGCGAGTCCCAGCCGCGGCACGAGCAAGCGTGGCGATCGCCAGCGGCGCGAAGCCGACGAGGTTGATCACTGCTTGGCGAGCGAGCCAGCGTTCGTCGTGGGCGCCGATCAATGCGCCGTCGAAGGCGAACGCGATCGCCCCGGGGAACTGCATGACTGCCAGGATCAACAGACCGGCGGTCAGCCGGGAGTGCACCGCCGGGTCGGCGCTGAAGACATGCGGCAGCAGGGGGCTCGAACGCGGCGAGCAACGTTGCCAGCAGCGCCCCGCACCACAGCGACAGGCGGTTGCTGGTGCGCCCGACGAGCAGCGCCTGGTTGGTGTCGTCGGAGCCGAGTGCACCGGCCACCAACGACTGGGCAGGTATGGCCAGCGCGTCCAGCATCAGGGCGAGGAACATGAACAGCTGGGTCAGCACCTGGTGTGCGGCGAGCGTCGGCGTGTCGACGTGCGCGGCGACCGCTGTCGCCGTGTTCCACACTGCGAACATCGCGATCGAGCGCACCGCGAAGTGCACGCCGCTGCGCAGCAACTTCTTCAGTGCGCTCCGGCGTCGGGTCGGTGGCCACCACGATGCGGCCGCAGCACTCGCAGGAACATCACGCCGCGCCCATCTGCACGATCACGGTGCTCCAGGCCGAACCGGCCACACCCAGGTCGAGCCAGTAGACCGCAACGATCTCCAACACGAGGTTGAAGACGTTGGCGACCAGCACGATCTGCAGCGGCTTGCGCAGATCGTTGACACCGCGCATCACGCCGTGCCCGACGTAGGTGATCAGCACGAACGGAAGACCCACGCAACTGATCCGCAGGTACAGCACGGCATATCCCAGCACGTCGCCCCGGCCACCGAGCAGCCAGACGAGCGGGTGCGCGGCCGCGGCGACCACGGCGCCCATCGGCACGCCGATGATCACTGCCAGGCGCAGCGCGGCGGTGGCCACGTCGCGTGCCTCGGCTGATCGCCCGGCGCCGTGGGCAAACGCGACGTCGGGCGTGACGCCGTACTCCAGCGACGCGGTCATCGAGATCACCGTCAACAAGATCGTGGTGGCGATGGCCAATCCACCGAGCTGCGGCGTGCCCAGCCGACCGACGATCGCCGTGTCGACCAGCACGTACAGCGGCTCGATGGCCAGCGTGCCGAGCGCCGGGATCGCCAGACGCGATGATCCGCCGATCCAGCTGGCGACGTGTGTTGAGCGCCGGCGACTGCATGCCACCGAGACTACGCAACCGCCGTCGAACTCAGCCGAGCACCGGATACTCGCGCCATCGTCGGACCTGAAGTGATCAATCCGGCGAGCAGATCGACGCCCGCGAGGTCAGCTGCAGTTGGCGAGGCTGGGGCATCGCTTCCTTCGGCCTGGTCGTCTGAGGTGGTTGGATCGCCTGGCATGGTCCGGATCTATCGTCAGTCGCTCCGATTCCCTTGTGCTCAGGCCCTTGCCAATCCGACTCGTGGAAGCGGACGTCCATCTGAAGTGCGTACGTTCGATGCACAGGCGGTGCATCGAACGTACGCACTCGCCGGGACGGCGAGTGCACAACACCCTTGCCGCCGAACTCAGCCGAGCACGAGTTCGGCTTGCTCGGCGACGAAACGGGCGACGTCGTCCTCGTCGTCGACCGGCAGCGGGTACACGATCAGTCGATCCACGCCAGCGTCGGCGTAGGCGCGCAACGACTCGGCAGTGACAGGGCCACGCGGGGTGACGTTGATCTCGAGTTCGCCGAGCGAGGTTGGCCGCTGGTAGTTGCCGTGCGCCACCCGCAATGCCTCGACAGCCTTCCCGGCCTGCTCGGGATCGAGGAAGAATCCGAACCAGCCGTCGCCCTGTTCGACCGATCGCTTGAAGGCCCCGGCAGACGTGCCGCCGACGACGATCGGTATGCGGCCGATCGGCCGTGGGTGTGCGTCGAGCCCCGAGAAGCCGGTGTGCGGGCCATCAAAGCTGACCGGTGCATCGTCGTACCAGATCGCCCGCATCGCCCCGAGGTAGTCGTCCGTGCGGCTGGCACGTTCGGCCAGCGTGACACCGAAGGCGCTGAGTTCCGGTTCGAGGTAGCCGACACCGACACCGAGCAACAGGCGCGCACCGCTGAGCGTGTCGAGGCTGGCGACCTGCTTGGCCAGCACCAGCGGGTTGCGCTGCGGCATGATGATGATGCCGGTGCCGAGCAGCATCTGCTCCGTCACGCCGGCAACGAAGGCGAGGTGCACCAGCGGATCGAGGATGGCATCGGTCGGCTCCATCGGCGACGGCGGGACCCGCGGCGATGGCAGCACGACATGCTCGCCAACCCACCAACTGTCGTAGCCCAGCTCCTCGCATCGTTTGGCGAGGCGTGCCGTCGCGGCCGGACCACAGGTTGCTTTGGTGTTGAGACCGAAAACGCCGAGCTTCACCCGGTCAGCGATTCCACGGCGCCGACGGCGACACCGCACCGGGCGCCGTCAGCACGTCGAAGCCGTCGTCGGTGACGAGGATCGTGTGCTCGAACTGCGCGGTACGCCTGCCATCGGCGGTGATCGCAGTCCAGTTGTCGTCGAAGACCATCTTGTGCTGCCACGATCCCATCGTGATCATCGGCTCGATGGTGAACGTCATGCCCGGCCTCATGATCGTGTTGGCCCGCTCGTCGTAGTAGTGCAGCACCTGGATGTCGGTGTGGAACTGCTCGCCGATGCCGTGACCGATGAACGCCTTGACCACGCCGTAGCGGTGCTTCTTGGCGTGCGACTCGATCGCCCTGCCGATGTCGCTGATCGGTCGACCGGGCCGTACCGCCTCGATGCCGTGCCACATGCATTCCTCGGTCACGCGCACCAGCTGTTGGCTGGCGGGATCGACGTTGCCGACGAAGAACGTTGCATTGGTGTCGCCGTGCACGCCACCGATGTACGTGGTGACGTCGATGTTGATGATGTCGCCGTCCTGCAACGCCCTGGAGTCGGGGATGCCGTGACAGATCACCTCGTTGACGCTGGTGCAGACGCTCTTCGGGAAGTGGTTGTAGTTGAGCGGGCTCGGATACGAATTGCGTTCGATGCAGAGGTCGTGCACGTACACGTCGATCTCATCGGTGGTGACGCCGACGGCAACCTTCTCGCCGGCCAGTCGCAGCACCTCCGCAGCCACCTTGCCCGCATGGCGCATGCGCTCGATGATGTCGGGCGATTTCACGCGCGGTTCGGCCCACCGGATCGGCACGCCGGTCTCGACGTACGGCGGTCGAACGATGTGGTCGGGAACCGGCCGGCGGGCGCTGACAACACCCTGCAGCACTCGCCCTTCGAGGGGCTTGTGGCACCGCTTGTACTTGCGGCCGCTTCCGCACCAGCAGGGATCGTTGGCCTGAGGCAAGGTGGTCGGCGGTACGGCTTTCTGCAACATCACACACAAGTCTAACTGGTCGACAATCCACGGCGACCGTGGCATAGCGTGGGCCACCACTATGGGATCGATCCAGGTCAGCCACGTCGGTTGGCGGCGTCCGGGAGGCGCCGAACTGTTGCGCGACGTCAGCTTCACCGTCGGCAGCGGCGACCGGGTTGCACTGGTCGGTGCGAACGGTGTCGGCAAGAGCACGCTGCTGCGGTTGATCGCCGGCGAGGTCCCGGCGACCAGCGGCACGATCACCGTCGACGGCCGATTGGGTGTCATGCGCCAGCTGGTCGCCGACAACGACCAGACCGTGCGCGAGCTGATGGTGTCGCTGGCACCGCAGCGGTTGCAGGACGCCGCCGCCAGATTGGCGCGAGCCGAGATGACCGCGGCCGACGAGCCCATGCGCTACGCGACCGCGTTGGCCGACTGGGGTGACGCCCATGGGTACGAGGCGGAGGTCTTCTGGGATACGTGTTGCACCAAGGCGATCGGCGAGCCGTTCGCCGAGCTGGAGCGTCGTTCGCTGCGGACGTTCAGCGGTGGCGAGCAGAAGCGGCTGGCGCTCGAGGCATTGCTGCGCAGCGACTACGACGTGTTGCTGCTCGACGAGCCCGACAACTTCCTCGACGTGCCGGGGAAGCGGTGGCTCGAAGCCGAGCTGCGTGCCAGCCGCAAGACGATGCTGTACGTCAGCCACGACCGCGAGCTGCTGGCCGCGACGGCGACCAAGATCGTGACCGTCGAGGCAGCTGGCGCGTGGACGCACGGCAGCGGGTTCGCCGGGTATCACGAGGCCCGACAAGCCCGGCTGGAGAATCGTGAACATCAGCTGGCCCTGTACGAGGAAGAACGCAAGAAGCTGGAGGAGCTCGTCATCGAGATGCGGCGGCGGGCAAAGATCAGTGAGAAGTTCGCACCACGACTGAAGGCTGCCGAGAGCCGGCTTCGCCAGTTCCTGGAACGAAGCGAAGCACCGGAACTGGTTCGCGAGCAGCGCATCGACATGCGCCTCGGCGGCGCCCGAACCGGCAAGCGGGCGTTGGCTGTTCGCCAGCTGGAACTGCACGGCCTGACCGATCCGTTCGATCTCGAGCTGTGGTACGGCGAGCGTGTTGCCGTGCTCGGCGGCAACGGCGCCGGCAAGAGCCACTTCCTTCGGGCGCTCGAGGGCGACGCATCGGTTGCCCATGGCGGCGACGTTCGACTCGGAGCCGGCGTCGTTCCCGGTCTGTTCAACCAGACGCACGAGCACCGAGAATGGAACGGGCGCACGCTGCTGCAGATCCTCCACGACAACGATGTCGTGCGCGGTCCGGCGATGGGCATGCTGCGTCGCTACGAGATGCAGGGATGTGCCGAGCAGCTCTTCGAGACACTCAGCGGGGGTCAGCAGGCACGCTTCCAGATCCTGCTGCTCGAGCTCAGCGGAGCCACGATGTTGCTGCTCGACGAACCGACCGACAACCTCGACCTCGTCTCCGCCGAGGCGCTCGAGGCCGGGCTCGCCGAGTTCCAGGGCACCGTGATCGCGGTCACCCACGACCGCTGGTTCCTACGTGGTTTCGATCGGTTCGTGGTCTTCAACGACGACTGCTCGGTCAGCGACCATCTCGATCGCCCAGCGGAGTGGCGGTAGGCCGCCCGTCAGGCGTCGAAGTCGACGTCGGCGGTTCCGACCACACTGGCCATGCGCCCGGGCCCGGCCTGCCAGGTCCAGTACATGTTGGTGTGGGCGATCACCTTGTCGGCCGGTGGCAGGCCGTACTCGGAGAAGTCCTCGGTGGTATGGGCGTCGCTGACCAGGAGCGTGTCGTAGCCACGGACAAACGCACCGTGGAGCGTGGCGCGGATGCACGCATCGGTCTGTGCCCCGGTGACCACCACACGGCCAATACCACGCTCGGCGAGCTCGGACTCCAGTGTGGTGTCCTCGAAGGAGTCGCCGTACGTCTTGTGCACCACCGGCTCGGTGTCGCGACGCTGTAGCTCGGGCACGTACTGCCACCCATCGGTGCCCTTCGGCATGTTGTCGTCGGCATGTTGCACCCAGATCACCGGCACCTCGTGCGCCCGGGCCTTGTCGACCAACGTGTTGATGTTGGCGATCACCTCGTCGCGCTTGAGCGCGTTGGCCACCACGTCGTTCTGCACGTCGATGACCAACAGGGCAGTGCCGGGACGATCTCGCAAACTGGTCATGCTGTTCTCCTCATCTCACGCGTCACCGAAACCGAGGTCGCCGGCCCATGGCGGGGCGCAGGCGTACGGCGGCGTCCAGGGTCCCCTGCCACAGTAGACCCACAGGTCGCTGGCGGCATCGGCGCAGTTCTGCATCGATTCCTTCACGTTCACCACGGTCCAGCCTCGGCGACCGAGCTCGCCGTGGGGCTCGAACATCCCCGCCAGTGCGTTGAGCTGGAACGTGCAGTGCGAGTCGTCGCGGGTCGCCGGGTTGACGTTGACCGTCGCGGCATTGCAACCGCCCTCACGCGAGGCGATGTAGGTGGCCCACTGCTGGGTGGCGTCGTCGGCGCCGTCCTTGGCGAACTCGTTGGCGATGATGTCGGCGTTCGCCTTCGTGCATGCCACGTGGTTGCCGTAGTACGGGATGCCGTCGCGGGTCAGGTTCCAGTTCGGGAAGGGTTCTCGCGCCGCGGGGAAGGGACCACCGGGGGCGTGGGCGACGACCGGGCCGCCTTGCACCGTGGTCTTGCCACTCCAGATCCCCATGGCCGCCAGCGTGGATGGCCCGGCGACCCCGTCGGTGGGAAGCGGTGGCGTGGCGAACTGGAACCCGCGCACGGCATCGGCCGTGGCCTTGTCGAACACCCCGGTCGACTTCGCGCTCATGTAGCCGTCTTGGATCAGCTTGTCCTGCAAGCACTTCACCGATGCCCCACTCGACCCGGTGCCGAGACGGGCGTCGGCCAGGCACAGCGGCGGCGGCTCGGCATCGACGCCGGAGTAGATCCCCATGTCGGTCAGCACCAGCGGGGTGGCCACGCCGTCGACGCGCAGCGGCGGGTTGGTCGACTGGAAGATGGCCATCGCCTCTGCCGTCAGCTTGTCGTACTTCTGGGTCAGCGTGCCGTGGTAGATCCCGAGTGCTGCCAGGGTGAACTGCAGGCACGCCACGCTCGGCCCGGAGGAACCGATGACCAGCCCGGCGTCGCTCCTGCACCATTCGATCTCCGGAACGTTGGCGTGCACGACCGGAAGAGGCGGAGTCGGGCACGGTCGCCGTCGCCACGCTGAACAACAGAGTCGTCGCCATCAGCTTCAAGGCCCGTCGCCGCAACTTCACCCACGTATTCTGCCGTAGATGGGTCACGACAACGCCGCGCTCCCCAACATCTTGCTGATCACGCTCGACCAGTTCCGGGCCGATTCGCTGTCGTGCGCCGGGCACCCGGTCGTGCGTACGCCCGCACTCGACGACCTCGCCGGCCAGGGCGTTCGGTTCACCAAGCACTACTCACAGGCGGCGCCGTGCTCGCCCGGCCGGGCGGCGTTGTACACGGGGACGTACCAGATGAACAACCGTGTCGTCGCCAACGGCACGCCGCTGGACGCTCGCTTCGACAACATCGCCCACGCCGCCCGGCGGGCCGGGTATTCGCCGGCGCTGTTCGGCTACACCGACCAGGGTGTCGACCCGCGCCTGGTCGACGACCCGCAGGATCCCCGGTTGTCGACGTACGAGGGCGTGCTGCCCGGATTCGATGCCGTGCTCGACATGAGCGGTTGGCAACTGCCCTGGCTGGAGTGGTTGAACGGGCACGGTTACGACTTTGCCGACCCGATCACTGCGTTGGAACACGAGAACGAGCGGCCTGCGGCTCTCTCGACATCGACGTTCCTCACCAACGGCTTCCTCGACTGGCTCGGCGACCAGCACCAACCGTGGTTCGCTCACCTGTCGTACCTGCGACCGCATCCGCCGTACAGCGCGGCGGGCGAGTACTCGACGATGTACGACCCTGCATCGTGCCCGGCGCCGCTGCCGGTACCCACCAACCGGCACCGCTTGTACGACGTGCTGTTGCAGTCGTCCGTCGCGGCATCGACCGACCCGACCGAGGTCGCCCACATGCAGGCCCAGTACTTCGGGATGATCAGCGAGGTCGACGCGCAGTTGGCACGCATCTGGGCCGCGCTCGCTCAGCGCCAGGAATGGGACAACACGGTGATCGTCGTGACGGCCGATCATGGCGAGCAGCTCGGTGATCAAGGTCTGGTTCAGAAGGCCGGCTTCTACGAGTCGAGCTACGCAGTGCTGGGGATCATTCGCGACCCGCGGTGCGACCACGTCGGCGTCGTCGACGAGTTCACCGAGAACGTCGACATCATGCCGACGCTGTGCGAGGCGATGGGCGCTCCCGGTGCCGGCGCAATGCGACGGCTTCCCGCTGACGCCGTTCCTGCAAGGTGAACGGCCGTCATCGTGGCGCGACGCCGCGTACTACGAGTGGGACTGGCGCGACGTGTTCATTCCTCACGGCGATCACGAATGGCCATGGGATCGTCGACTGGAGCGCCAGAACCTCGCCGTCCGACGCAGCCGGGATCGCGCATACGTGCACTTCGGCGACGGCTCGTGGCGGTGCTTCGATCTCGCCGCCGACCCGACATGGCAGACCGAGATCACGGATCCGTCAGTCGTCTTGACCGAGGCGTCGGCGATGTTGAGCTGGCGGTCACGACATCTCGATCGCACGATGACCGGGATGTTGCTGCAGGACGGGGGCATCGGCCGCCGGCCGGCGTCGGTCAGTTGACGATTGGACCGTCGTCGCGGCCGAGCGTGGCCAGCTTCACCAAGCCGAACGCCATCAGCAGGACGCACGGCATCAGCACGACCACCGTGATCGCAACCTTGGCCGCGCCGCCGTCGAGGTTCGGATCGAGGAACGGGTACGGGTACCAATCGGCGACCGGTCCGCGGATGAGGCTGTAGACGACGTAGACGACCGGAAAGATCAACCACATCCGCATGTCTCGGATGACCGGCCGACGCTGCGGCGGCAGCGAGGACCCAATCGAGGAACACGACGAGCGGGGCAATCTCGTGCACGATCACGTCGACCCATTGCGCCGTCAGGCCGACGTCGGCCGATGCCGGCGCCAGCAGGACGGCGTAGATCACACCGGTCATCGTCATGTACAACGTGACCGCTGGTCGGATGGCTCGCGCCAGACGCTCGAGCGCGCTTCCCGCTCGGAACTCGAGTGCGATCAGTACGAACGCAGCCGCAATGTTGCTCTCGACCGTGAAGAAGCTGAAGAAGTTGACCTTCACGAAGTTGCCGCGAGTGATCGCCAGTTGGAACTGCGCTGTGAGCGCCACGATGACGGCGATGCTCGTCGCCAGGCGAACGTACGACCGCACCGACGAGTACCCAGTTCTCATCGTGGCGATCGTACTGTTCCCCAGTTCTGCGCCCGGCGATCGGCGCGCCGCGCGCGAAGGTCAGAGTGCGCTGACGTACGCAGCGAAGCGGTCGAGGCTGCTGTTGAATCCGGCCAGCGCTTCCGGGCTGCGGTACATCTCGGGCACGTTCGTCTGGTGAATGGTCACCTCTGTGCGATCGTCGCCGAGGTCGACGAAGGTGACCGAGATGGTCATGCCGCCTTCAACATCGGGCTCGGTCCAGACCAGCTTGCTCGGCGCGACGATCTCGACGTACACCCCGTGGCTCTCGAACTCGGTGCCGTCGGAGTCGTTGACCATCACGGTGTCGAACACTCCACCCGGCCGTAGGTCGACCTTGATCTTCTCCAGCGGGGTCGTGACCCCGACGGGTCCCCAGAAGTGAGTGAGGTGTTCGGGCGTGGTCATGCACTCGAACACCAGGGCGCGCGGCGCGTCGTACGTGCGGGTGATGATCAATTCGCCAGTGTTGGTGGTGGTCGTGTTGTTCATGGTCGGCTTTCCTTTTGTGTTTGCTGGATGGTGCGGAGGTGCTGTTCGAGACGGTCGAGACGGTCCTGCCAGATCTGTCGGTGTTGCTCGATCCAGTGGACTGCTGCGTCGAGCGGTTCGGCCTCGAGCGTGCACGGTCGGAACTGGGCGTCGCGGCCGCGACTGATCAGGCGGGCGCGCTCGAGCACCTTGAGGTGCCTCGACACCGCTTGCAGGGTGATCTCGAACGGCTCGGCCAGCTCGTTGACCGTGGCCTGGCCGGTGGCCAGACGGGCGAGGATCGCCCGTCGAGTCGGGTCGGCCAACGCGGCGAACGTGGTACTGAGCGAGTCGCTCTCCATCAGGCTCATTTCGGCACAGCTCATTTCGGCACACTCCCGACCGTATTCAACAGAGTCGTTGTTTAACTCTTTGGTTGATTATGCCGATCCGAGGCTCCCCTGTCAAATGGTCCGTCACGAACCCTCCTGAATCGTCAGTGACGAAACGAGCCGGTTCGAAACGTCACGGACGATTCACGAGGACCGCCGGGTCAGGCGTGGTAGGAGACGGTGCCGTCGTCGGCGATGTCGTCGATCAGCGGCACCCGCACGGTGCGCGCCGATGTCGGCCGACCCTCGAGCAGCGCGGCGACATCGTCGGGGAACTCGCGCAGGATGCTCGACACCACGACCTGCTCTTCGGAGCCGAGATAGCAGCGGTTGGCATCGGTCACGGAACGAAGGCGGGTGGCCAACTGGCCGAGAACCGCATCAGTGGCACCCCCGTCGCAGATCGAGGCAAGCTCGGCAGTGATCGCCAACGAGCCCTGCTTGCAGGGCGGGCACTGGCCGCACGACTCCGCGGCGAGGAACCGTGACAGCTCGTAGGCGACCAGCGTCATGTTGACCGAGTCGTCGTAGACGACGAAGCCGGCGGCGCCGAGGCCGGAACCTCGCGCCGCGAAGTGCTCGTAGGTCAGTGGCGTCTCGAAGGCATCGGCGGTCAGCACCGCGTTCGACACGCCCGAGAACGCCGCCTTGAAGCTCCGCCCCGGCAGCGGGCCACCGCACATCGCCAGCAACTCGGAGAACGGCGTGCCCATCGCCACTTCGTGAACGCCCGGGCGCACGACATCACCGACGACCGTGGCAATGACGGTTCCGGGTGAGTCAGGCGTGCCCATCGTCCGGAACCACTCCGCGCCATTCGCCAAGATGTGCGCGGCGGTGGCGAGCGTCTCGACGTTGTTGACGACCGTCGGGTTGGCCTCGGCCCGGCCCGACACCGGGCGATTGCCCGATTCCCAACCGATCGCCAGGTCGGTGGCGAACAGGCCGAGCTCGTACGGCGGCAGCAGGCGCGGCAGCGGGTCACGTCCCTCGATCACCTCCAGCAGCGCCTTCTCCTCCCCGTAGAGGTAGTCGTCGGGGCCTTCGACGATGCTGACGCTGAGCTCTTGCAGCAGCCCGGCGGCGGTCAACTCGACCGCCGCCCGCTTCAGGGCCTGCACCTCCCTGGCATACGAGCGCTTCGTTGCCAGGAACACCGTGCCGGCGCCGACGGCGAAGGCGGCAATGGCCGCCCCCTCGACGATGCGATAGGGATCGCGACGGATCAGCATTCGGTCCTTGAACGTGGCAGGCTCGCCCTCGGCCCCGTTGGCGACGACGAAGCGGGTACCGGCGCCACCGTCGCGCACCGACGCCCACTTGCGACCCGTGGCGAACCCGGCGCCGCCCCGACCGCGCAAACCTGCAGCGGTGATCAGATCGATCGTCGCTGTCTCGCCGATCTGGAGCGCCCGTTCGAGCCCGTGACCACCACCCGCGGCCAGGAAGTCGTCAACCCGCTCGATCGGCGACGGAGGCAGCAGGTACGGCTGCGTCACACCAATCCTTCCGATCCGCTACCCGAGCGGCGGGCGCTTGTCCTTCTTCTCGCGCTTTGCTTCGCGCTTTTCCTTGAGGGTCTTCCCGGCCTTCTTGGCGGACGGCTTCTGTGGCGACTTGCTGGGCATGGAGCCCTCCTCAGTACTGACTCAGAAACGTGACCTTATCAGCGGCTCAGGCCACACCGGGTGTGACCAGACCGGTCTCATATGCACGCATCACCAGCTGCGCCCGATCGCGGGATTCGAGCTTCATCAGCAGTCGCGACACGTGGGTCTTGCTGGTCGCCGGGCTCATGTAGAGGATCTCGGCGATCTCCGCGTTCGAGTGTCCCCTGGCGACGAGCACCAGCACCTCGCGCTCGCGTTCGGTGAGGATGTCGAGCGACGCGGCCGGCGCGCTGGGCGCCGGGCGTGTGGTGAACTCCTCGATCAGGCGTCGCGTGATCTGCGGGGCAAGCAGGGCATCACCGTCGGCAACGACTCGCACGGCGTCGAGCAAGACGTCGGGCCGGGTGTCTTTCAACAAGAACCCGCTGGCACCGGCGCGGAGCCCGTCGTAGACGTATTCGTCGAGGTCGAACGTGGTGACGATGAGGATCTTGGTCGCCGCTGTCCGCTCGTCGGCGATGATCCGCCTGGTCGCCTCGATGCCGTCGATCACCGGCATGCGAATGTCCATCAACACCACGTCGGGCCGCTCGCGCAACACGACCTCGACGGCTTCGGCGCCGTCACCCGCCTCGCCGACCACATCGATGTCGGGTGCCGAGTTCAACAGCACACTGAAGCCGCCACGAACCAGTGCCTGATCGTCGGCAACCACGACCGTGATGGTCATCGGTGCTCCATCATCGAGCCGCGAGCGGTGATCGGCGGTGTCGGACCAGCGCAGTCTGGCGAACACCCGGAACCCGCCACCCACACGAGCAGCGGCCTCGAGCGTGCCACCGAACAGGGCCACACGCTCGCGCATGCCGACGAGACCGTGGCCCGGTGGCGAGCCGGGCGCCTTGGCCGCCGCGGCCAAGCCACGACCATCGTCGACAACCTCGATCGTGGTCTCCCCGACGCGTTCGACGATCGTCACCGTGACCGACGCTGCGCCGGCGTGCTTCAACACGTTGGTCAATGCTTCCTGCAGGATGCGGTAGCGGTTCAGGAGGACGCTGTCGGGCGGCATGACGTCGGCGGTCAGCCCGTCCCAATGCAGCTCGACGGGTACACCGGCGGCGCGAATGGTCTCGATCAGGTTGTGCACGTCGTCGGCCCGCGGCGCCGGCGCGAGTGCGCCACCCTGGTCGCCTTCCTCGCGCAACACCCCGAGCATCCGGCGCAACTCGTCCAAGGCGCTGCGACTGGTGGTCTCGATCGCCTGCAACGCCTTCTTCGCTTCGTCGGGCTGCGTGTCGATCACGTGGGCGCCCATACCGGACTGCACGGCGATCACGCTCATGGCGTGGGCGACGACGTCGTGCAGTTCCTGAGCGATGCGCAATCGTTCGCTGCTGACAGCCTGTCTCGCGTCGGCGTCGCGCTCGCGCTCGAGGCGCGCGGCGCGTTCCAACGCGTCGGCCAGGCGCTCGCGGCGCGAGCGCAGACCCCTCGCCGATGATCCACGCAATCGAGAACATCAGGCCGTTTGCAAGGAAATCGCCCTGATGAAAGCCACTTTCGGTTCCTCAGCAAGCAGGATCACCAGGCCCACGCCGAGCAGCAGGAATGCCACGAGACGGGTACGCCGTCGAGCATGAGCGGCCACCGAGTAGAACGCGATCACAGCCGCGAACGGCAAGCCGGCCTCGCCGAGCCCGAGGGAGCTCAACGCCACCGCCGCCCCCACCGTCACGACCATGGCGCCCAGCGCGTGAGACCGACGCCATGTCAGCGCACCCACTCCGATCGACGACGATCGCGTACGCCCAGAACCCCGACTTGGAGCCGTCGTCCGGGCGGGTGACGATGCTGATGATCGAGAGCACCAGGATCACGGTCGCCAGCGCGCCGTCCTGCACGACGACGCGGCAGCGACCGGGCGCGACGGGCGAGCGACTTGATCATCGACGTCCTCGATCCGCGGTCACGCGATGACCGTAGACCCATCGGCACCCGCCGCGCATCAGCCTCGGCGCCATTCCACGCGTACATCCCCAGTCGTACGCGAGGCGCCATCGGGATCGTCCGACAGATCACCCGAACGGCGACCACGAAGCCACCCGCCGGCCGATGTGCCACCCGGCCGTTCCGGCGCACTGTGGCGCCATGACATCTACCACCGCCTTCCCCGCACCGACCCACGCGGTGCACACCACCCCAGCAGCAATGGCCTACCAGGCAACGAAGGTCTACGGCCGAGGCGACAACGAGGTCCGCGCCCTCAACGGCGTGGACGTGCACTTCGCCTCCTCGCAGTTCACCGCCATCATGGGTCCCGTCCGGATCCGGAAAGTCGACCTCGATGCACTGCGTGGCCGGCCTCGACACCTTGACCAGTGGCCAGGTGTACATCGGTGAGACCGATCTCAGCAGCCTGAACGACCGCCAACTCACCATCCTTCGCCGCGAGCGAGTCGGGTTCATCTTCCAGGCCTTCAACCTCGTTCCGACGTTGACCGCCATCGAGAACATCACCCTCCCGCTCACACTCGCCGGACGCAAGCCGGACCGCGAATGGCTGCAGTCGGTGATCGAGACCGTCGGCCTCGGCCCCCGCGTCCACCACCGCCCGTCGGAGCTCTCCGGTGGCCAGCAGCAGCGAGTTGCTGTCGCCCGGGCACTCGCCAGCCGCCCGGAGATCATCTTCGCCGACGAGCCGACGGGCAACCTCGACTCGCAGACCGGCGCCGAGATCCTTTCGTTCATGCGCCGGGCCGTGCGCGAGATGGGCCAGACCATCGTGATGGTCACCCACGATCCCGTTGCCGCCTCGTACGCCGACCGGGCCCTGTTCCTGGCCGACGGCCGCATCGTCGACGACATGACCAACCCCACCGCCGACATGGTCCTCGACCGGATCAAGCAATTCGGCCAGAAGCCCCAGCGACCCCAACGACTCAGGAACGGAAGTAGTCAGCCATGTTTCACCTCACCATCAGAGAGCTCGCAGCCAAGAAGCTGCGCCTGCTGACGACCGCCATCGCCGTGATGCTGGGCGTCGCCTTCATGGCGGGAACCCTCGTGTTGACCGCCACCATCTCCAAGACCTTCGACGGTCTGTTCACCGACGGATACGCCGGCACCGACGCCTACGTGCGAGGCACCTCCGAGATCGACACCGCGTTCGGCACGCAACGGCCACGACTGGACGCGTCGATCGTCGACACGATCAGCAAGGTCGACGGTGTCGCCGCAGCCGAGGCCAAGGTGTCGGGCTACGCCCAACTCGTCGACTCCGCCGGCAAGCCGGTCGGTGACCCGGGTCAGGGCGCACCGACGTTCGGCGAGAGCTGGACGACCGTCGCCGAGCTCAACCCCTATCGAATCGCCGAAGGCCATGCACCGACCGCCGCCAATGAGGTCGTGATCGACCGGCACTCGGCCAAGACCGCCGGCATCCACGTCGGCGACACCACAACCGTGCTGACCAAGCAGGGCGCCCAGCAGTTCACCGTCAGCGGCATCGCCACGTTCGGCGACGCCGACTCGATGGGTGGCGCCTCCGCCGTGTTGTTCGACGCGGCGACCGCGCAGGCATTGGTGGCCGAACCCGGCCAGGTCGACGCCGTCGCCGTGGTCGCTGCCGACGGGGTGACGCAACAGCAGGTCACCGACAACATCGCCGAGGTCTTGCCGAGCAAGGCGGAAGTGCTGACCGGTGATCAGATCACCGCCGAGACCCAGGGCGAGGTGAAGGACGGCTTGTCGTTCTTCAACACGTTCCTGATGGTCTTCGCCGTGATCGCCCTGTTCGTCGGTGCGTTCATCATCTTCAACACCTTCTCGATCATCGTCGCCCAGCGCCAGAAGGAAATGGCGTTGCTGCGTGCTCTCGGTGCGAGCAACCGCCAGGTCACCCGGTCGGTGCTGCTCGAAGCAACCGTGGTCGGGCTGATCTCGTCGATCGCCGGAGTGGTCGCCGGCGTCGGTGTGGCCAGGTTGCTGAAGGCACTGCTCGACGCGTTCGGGTTCGACATCCCCGCCGGTCCCGTCGTCGTCACGACGAGCACGATCGTGCTGTGCCTGGCCATCGGGACCATCGTCACGCTCGTGTCGGCGGTCATCCCTGCCCGGCGCGCCGGTCGCATCCCCCCGATCGCCGCAATGCGTTCGGTCGCCATCGATCGGGCGGCGAGCTCACGCCGCCGAATGGTCGTCGGCGGTGCGATCCTCGCTGTCGGCGTCGGCTCACTGGTCGCCGGCCTCAGCGGCGGGACCATCGCACTGGTCGGGCTCGGGGCACTGGTGATGTTCATCGCCGTCGCCGTGCTGGCACCGGTGCTGGCCCGTCCGGCGGCACGGGTCATCGGTGCGCCGATGGCCAGGTTGAGCGGTGTCAGCGGAACGTTGGGCCGCGAGAACGCGATGCGCACACCCAAGCGCACGGCCAGCACGGCTGCCGCGTTGATGATCGGCGTCGCACTGGTCGGGTTCATCATGACCTTCGCGGCCTCGGCCAAGGCGTCGATCAATCGGTCGATCGATCGCGACTTCCACGGCGACTACGTGCTCGACACCGGCACCTACGGCATCGGTGGCGTCAGCCACACCCTGGCCACCGAACTGGCGGCCAGGCCGGAGTTCAGCGCCGTCTCGGCGTCACGGGTTGCCACCGCAGCAGTCGACGGCAGCGTCACGGATCTGAACAGCTTCGACGCTGCCACCGTGACGTCGATCTTCGACATCGAGCCACAGCAGGGCGATGTCGCCGACCTGGGCGCCGACGGAATCGCTGTCGAAGACGGCTACGCAACCGCACACGGTTTGACGCTCGGCTCGAAGGTGCCCGTGACGTTCGCCGAGGGCACCACCACGCTGACCGTCGAGGCGATCTTCGGCGACGGCACCTGGACCGGTTCGACCTTCGTCGATCACGCGGTGCTGAACTCGTTCGGCATCGACCCGCTCGACGCCAAGGTGTACGTCCGTGACGCCCCGTCAGTCGACAGCGCCACGGCACGCACCGTGCTGGAGCAGGTTGCTTCGACCTACCCCAGCGTCGAGGTGATGGATCACTCCGAGTTCAAGGCAGCGAAGGCCGGCGACATCAACACGTTGCTGAACCTGATCTACGCCCTGCTCGGTCTGGCGATCGTGATCGCTCTGATCGGCATCACCAACACGTTGGCGCTGTCGATCTTCGAGCGGACTCGTGAGCTCGGGCTGTTGCGTGCCATCGGCATGACCCGCAGCCAGTTGCGGGCCACCGTCCGGTGGGAGTCGATGATCATCGCCCTGTTCGGCACGCTGCTGGGCTTGACGATCGGTCTGTTCTTCGGCTGGAGCCTGGTGCACGCCCTGGCAGACAAGGGGTTCACATCGTTCGTGGTGCCGGCCGGTTCGCTCGTCATCGTCGCTGCCATCGCCGGGATCGCCGGTGTGGCCGCAGCCGTGCTGCCCGCTCGCCGGGCCGCCCGACTCGACGTGCTGGGGGCGATCGCCACCCAGTAGCTCACCCTGCACCTCATCGCAGTGCCCCCGCTTCGTGCGGGGGCACTGTCGCGTCAGGTGGCGAACCCGTCGGGCATGGAGGTCCCCTGGTCGTCGGGGATGCCCAATCGGCGGATGTCGGCCTGGCGATCGGGGTAGTCGGCGATCAGGGCCGGGATCGTGCCCCCTTCGAAGCACGTGCCGGTGAACCCCGGGGCCATCGTGCACCCGAACAGCGCCCAGCTCCCCCCGTCCACCAGTTCGCCGGCCTGCCACACCCCTGCCGGGATGACGTGCTGCACGAGCTCGCCCGCGAGCACATCGCCCCCCATGATCACCTCGGCGCTCGACCCGTCCGGATGCAGCAGCACCAGCCGCATCGGGTCGCCGCCGTAGAAGTGCCAGACCTCGTCGAAGTCGAGCCGGTGGAACATCGAGCGACTGGGAGGGTCGGCGCTGTACAAGCCGATCATCGCCGTGCCGACGGGACCACCGGTCTCGGTGTCGGCCACGCTTCGGTACGTGCTGACGAAGTACGTCGCCTCCACCGGCAGCGGTGTCATGCCGAACCGCTCGACCAGTTGCTGCGCGGTTGCGTCCATCAGCGGTCCAACGTCGCTTCGTAGGCATGAGCCAGGCGCAGCAGGTCGACGTCGCCGCGGGGGCGACCGATCAGTTGCATGCCCATCGGCAGCCCACGATCGTCGAAACCCACGGGCACGCTGATCGCCGGCAGGCCGGCGAACGTCGCGTACGAGGTGACCTCCATCCAGCGGTGATACGTGTCCATCTCACGGTTGCCGATGCGGCGCGGCCACCGCTCGTCCGCATCGAACGGCCACACCTGCGCCGTGGGCAGCACGAGAGCGTCGAAGCGATCGAAGAGCGCCGTGATGCTGCGGTAGAACGCCGTGCGCTCGACCGACGCCCGACTGATCTGTGGGCCGGTGACCTCCAAGCCGTGGTCGAGCTCCCACAGCGCCTCGGGCTTCATCAGTTCGCGGCGCGACGGGTTGGTGATGTGTGGCAACAGGTTGGCCGACACCAGGACGTAGCGCCACACCAACCAGGCCTCCCACACCCGCTCGGGCGACATCGCGAATGCGGTCGGCTCCACTGCGCAGCCGATGGATTCCAGACGTCGCAGCCCGTCCTCGCACCGGTCGATGATGCCTGGCTCGATCGCCAGGTGGCCGTCGAGATCACCGAGCCAGCCGACACGGGCTCCCCCGTGCTGGGCGTCGAGCGTGCGCCGCGCATCCGCGACCGTCACGAACTCGTCGAGTCGGCCCGAGAGCGAGAGCGGCGAGCCGGCGTCGTAGCCGGCCTGCGTGCCGAGCAGCAGGGCGACGTCGACAACTGTGCGGCCCATCGGGCCCTCGGTGCCGAGTTGGGCGAGGTAGCTGTCGCGCTCGGGTCCGCCTGGCACTCGGCCCTGGCTCGGGCGAAAGCCGAACACGTTGTTCCAGGCCGCCGGATTGCGCAGCGAGCCCATGTAGTCGCTGCCGTCGGCCACGGGCAGCATGTGCGTCGCCAGCGCGACCGCTGCGCCGCCGCTGCTGCCGCCGGCAGTGCGGGAGAGGTCGAACGGGTTGCGAGTCGTGCCGAACACATCGTTGAACGTGTGCGAGCCCAGCCCGAATTCGGGCACGTTGGTCTTACCGATCACGATGCAGCCGGCGGCTTTCATGCGGGCCACCATCAAGCTGTCGGCACTGGGCACGAAGTGTTCGAGCAACCGCGAGCCCGAACGTCGTACGAATGCCCTCAGTCAGTGACAGGTCCTTGATCGCCTGGGGGATTCCGTGCATCCATCCTCGGGAGCCGCCGCCGGCAAGTTCATCGTCACGCTCGCCTGCCTCCGCCAGCAAGGCGTCACGGTCTCGCAAGCTGACGATCGCGTTCACCGCCGGGTTGCGCTCGTCGATTCGATCGAGGAAGGCCGCCATCACCTCACGGCACGACACGTCTCCCTGATGGATGGATTCCGAGAGCCCGGCGGCAGAGAGATCGGTGATGTCCACACCCGAAGGTTGCCACGCTGCCTGCCGCACCCTCAGCGTTGGAAGACCCGAGTGCCGTGAATCCAGGTCTCATCGACCATCGCCCCGGGGACTTCGTCGCCGGCGATCGCGGTGATGTCGCTGTCCAGCACGGCGAGGTCGGCCCGGGCACCGATGGTCAGCGACCCGGCATCGTCGTCGAATGCTTGGTACGCGCTTCCGGCGGAATATGCGTGGATCGCCTGCAGCATCGGAACGCGCTCGTCGGGGAGCCACCCGTCGAGCGGCTCGCCGCGCTGGTTCTGGCGGGTGACGGCAACGGCGAGACCGTCGAGCGGCCGGTGCGACGACACCGGCCAATCCGACCCGAAGCTGACGGTGGCACCGAGGCGGGCAAGAGTCGCGATCGGATACTGCAGCGCGCTGCGCTCCGGGCCGAGACGGGGCAGCGTCAGCTCGGTCTGCGACGCGTCGAGGCAGGCCCACAGCGGTTCGAAGTTGGCGATCACGCCGAGTGCGCCGAAGCGGGCGCGATCCTCCGGGTGCACGAGTTGGGTGTGGGCGATCACCGGCCGGCGGTCGGCCGAGCCGTTGTGGTCGCGCCGCGTGCTCGATCGCATCGAGCGCCATCCGCACACCGGCGTCGCCGATGGCGTGGATGTGGATCTGAAAGCCGTCCGCGTCGAACATGCGCACCGCTTCCTTCAGGGCTTCCGCCGCCCAGTTCGGCAGCCCGCAGGTGTGCGGAGCGTCCACGTAGGGCTCGAGCAGGAAGCCGGTGCCCGCCTCGATCACGCCATCGGCGAAGAACTTCACGGTGCGGGCGCCGACCCACGCTGACGCGGCAGCATCGGCCTCGAGGGCCCGGCGAGCATCGTTGAACCCATCTCGCTGGCGGGTCCACGAGAGGGGGTCGGCCTTGAAGGCCGCATTGACCCGGCATGTCAGCAGTCCCCGGCGAGCGCCATCGCAGTACACGTCGAGCTCGTCGTGGTCGACCACTGCGTCTTGTACCCACACGATCCCCTCGGCGCTGAGGGCGGTCATCGCCTCGACCAGTCCACGCTCCCGGCTGACCCGGGTCAGAGGAGGCATGTGCCGTTGCACCAGATCCATCGCGCCGTGTTCGAGCAGCATCCCGACCGGTTGCCCATCGCCGTCGCGGACGATCGTGCCGAGCGACGGGTCGGGGGTCGACCGGGACACGCCGCCTCGCTGAAGCGCCGCGCTCGTTTGCCCACAGCGCGTGATAGTCGGTCGGGAACAGCACCACGGGCCGGTCGGGGCAGGCGGCGTCGAGCCACTCGGCGCGACCGACGCCGTTCGGCAGGATCGGCGGCGAGTAGCAGTGCCCGACGATCCAGGGATCCTGCGGGTGGGCATCGGCCCACTGCCGCACTCTCTCGATGACGTCGTCGAACGTGGGGACCCCCGTGAGATCGAGCTCGTTGCGGTTGATCCCCGCGTGCAGCGGGTGCGCGTGGCCATCACGGAACGCCGGCACGACGCAGCGGCCCTCGAGCTGCACGACTTCGTCGAACGTCGTCGCCCACGACGAGGCCTCGTCGCCGATCGCCGTGATGCGATCGCCGTCGATGGCGATCGAGGTCGGCAGCGAGCCGTCGAACGTGATGATGGGTCCACCGGTGAAGAGCACTCGTGACATGGCGCGAGTAGAGCACCGACGACGACGTGGAGTTTGGCCAGAGCGACACAGGGGTACGTCTCAGCCCACCTGTCGTCCCTGTATTGGAGGCCCAACATGTCCGAGATCACCGCCAGCGCATCGATCGTCATCGACCGCCCACGAGCACAGGTGTGGACCGCCCTCACCGACCCTGACCTGGTCAAGCAGTACTTCATGGGCGCGACGGTGAAAACCGACTGGCAGGTCGGTCACCCGATCACGTTCTCCGGCACGTGGAACGACAAGCCCTTCGAGGACAAAGGTGAGATCATCTCTTTCGAGCCCGAGAAAGAGATGAGCTACTCGCATTGGAGCCCGTTGAGCGGAACCGACGACGAGCCGAGCAACTACCACGTCGTGCACATCGCTCTCGAAGACGGTGCGGTCGGCACCAAGGTCACGCTCGAGCAATCGAACCTCGAGGGTGGCGCGACCGAAGCGGACCGCAACAGCCGCGAGGACTACGAGGCGAACTGGGCCACCGTGTTGCAAGGTTTGAAGAAGGTCGCCGAAGACTGAGATCGACGGAATTATGGTCGGGCCTCGTCACCCCGAGCACAAGGAGGAGCCGTGGAGATCCGCACCGATCGGTTGGGGGTGCTGGTGGACCAGCTGACCGACTCGAAGCAGCTGTCGGCAGACCGGCTGGCAGGTCTGACCGCCGACGAGTACTTGTGGGAGCCGTACCCCGGTATGTGGTCGATCCGCCGACGAGGCGAGGCGCACACACCCGACGCGTTCGGCCCGGGCGAGTGGCTGCTCGACCACGACCGCAGCATCAATCCATTCGCGGCCGCTCCGCTCACCACCATCGCCTGGCGTCTCGGTCACCTCGCTGCAGGATTTACCGGTCGTTGGGAATGGTCGTTCGGCGAGCGTCGTACCGAGCCGAAGCTGCTCGTCGAGTTCACACCTGACCCCGATGTGGCGCTGGACGGCTTGTGGCGTTCGATCGACCGGTGGGCGGCATCGCTCGAGTCATTGACCGACGAACAGCTCGACGTCCCCGGCTTCGGGACCTACCCCTACGGCCTCGATCCCGAGATCCCGTTCATCGGCATCATCCGCTGGACGAACCGCGAGCTCATCCACCATCTCGCGGAGGTCGCCCTTCTGCGTGATCTCTACGCGGCCAACGTCTCGTGAGAGGCAAACGCGCTGTTTGGCGAACCGGGCACGCCCGGAACGGCACGTACGGTTCTGGGGCTGCCCGATTCGGCGGCCGCTGGTGGCGCGATCAGGTCGAGGGGCGGATGAGGAACTTCTGGCCGGTGGCCTGACGGGCATAGGTCCTGATGGCGTCGAGATGCAACGCGCCGGCCAGCGAGACCTCGTGGGTGTAGTGGCTGGCGAACGTGGTGGTCAGTTCGGCCACCACCCGGTCGCGCAACCGCATCATCCCCTCCAGGCCGAGCTTGCCGAGGAAAGGCGTCAGCAGCCAACCGCCGATGCCCCACGCCATGCCGAAGTTCCGATAGAACTCCGTCGGGCCGCGATCGAGCATGCCGTAGAGGTAGACCTGCTTGTGCACCGTCGAGCCGTAGCGGTTGTAGGTGGTGGCGTTGGCGTTGACCGCGGCTTCCATGCACGCCAGGATCCGGCCGACCAGTTTGCCGCCACCGATTGCATCGAAGGCGATCGTCGCGCCGGTCTCGATGAGGGCCTTGGTGAGGTCGTCGGTGAACGTCGGCTGCGACGAGTCGCACACGTGGGTGGCGCCGAGATCGCGAAGGATCGCCTCCTGCTCGGGCTTGCGCACGATGTTGACCAGCGGCACCCCATCGGCGAGACAGATGCGCACCAGCATCTGGCCGAGGTTGGAGGCGGCCGCGGTGTGCACGAGCGCGGTGTGGCCTTCCATCTTCATGTTCTCGACCATGCTGAGTGCGGTGAGCGGGTTGACGAAGCACGACGCACCCTGCGCCGGGTCGGTGCCGTCGGGCAGGGCGAGGCACATCGACACGTCGACGCTTCGGTACTCCGCGTAGGTCGCTCCGCCGATGATGGCGACGGTTCGCCCGAGCAGGGCGCGCGCCGCGTCGGATGAGCCGGTGGCGACGACGACGCCGGCGCCCTCGTTGCCGACGGGCATCGACTGGCCGCTGCGGGCGGCGAGGCCGCGCATCGTCTGTGGCGGAATCGTCGCGGTCACGACCGGGTTCTCGGCGGTGCCGGACTCGGTTGCCGTGTCGAGATCGGCGGTCGACAGCAGCAGCCCGAGATCGGACGGGTTGATCGGCGCAGCCTCGATCCGAACGAGCACATCGTTCGGCTTGCGGTTCGGGAACCTCGACCGAGGCGATGGACAGCTCCAGTTGCCCGGCGGGTGTGATGAGCGACCTGATCTGTCGCATCGTGGTGGGAAGATCGTTCGGCATGGCGGCTCCAGCACGGTCGGCGGATATCGGTACCCTACCGACGGTTCACTGGTCGCTGGACGCCTTCCAGAGATTGATACCGGCATCGGTCGCAGTACCGATCGATCTCGGCGAGCTCCTCGGTGCTCAGCGACATGTTGGCCAGCGCCGCCGACGTTGTCGTCGAGTTGCTTCACACTGCTCGCACCGATGACGAGCGACGTCATCCGCTCGTCACGCAAGGCCCACACCAGCGCCAGTTGAGCCAGCGACTGGCCGCGTCGCTCCGCAACTTCGCCGAGGGCGCGTACCCGGGTCAGCCGATCCTCGGTGATCGACTCGGCACGCAACGCGCCACCGGTTGCGGCACGTGAATCGGCGGGGATCCCGTGGAGGTAGCGATCGGTCAACAGACCCTGGGCCAGGGGCGAAAACGCGATGCACCCGGCGCCGACATCGGCCAACGTGTCGAGCAAGCGGTCGTCCTCGGTCCAACGGTTGAACATCGAGTACGACGGCTGGTGGATCAGCAGCGGCACGTGTTGCTCGGCCAGCAACTGTGCGGCCTGACGTGTGCGCTCCGAGGAGTACGAGGAGATGCCGACGTACAGGGCCTTGCCGGAATGCACGGCAGAGACCAACGCGCCGACCGTTTCCTCCAACGGCGTGTCGGGGTCCACACGGTGCGAGTAGAAGATGTCGACGTAGTCGACTCCCATCCGCTTCAACGACTGATCGAGCGAGGCCAGCAGGTACTTGCGCGACCCGCGATCACCGTACGGCCCCGGCCACATGTCGTAGCCGGCCTTCGTCGAGATCACCAGCTCGTCGCGGTACCCGGCAAAGTCGGTCGCCAGGATGCGTCCGAAGTTGGCCTCGGCCGCGCCGTACGGCGGCCCGTAGTTGTTCGCCAGATCGAAATGGGTGATGCCCAGATCGAACGCCCTGCGGCAGATCTCGCGCTGCGTCTCCCACGGCCGGTCGTCGCCGAAGTTGTGCCACAGCCCCAGAGAAATGGCGGGCAACAACAGGCCGCTGCGGCCACAACGGCGATAGATCATCGACTCGTAGCGGGCGGGATCGGCCGTATATGACATGGTCGCGACACTAGGTCGAACCCACCTGTGGAGTCCTTCGAGGCACCCGTGTGGGCGCCGAACACTCGACAGGGCGAGCGGTGGTCAGGCGCCGACGATGCTCACTCCGAGGTCGCCGAGCTGGGCGTTCAGCGCGGCGAGGTCGCCGTCGACCAACGTCGCCAAGGCTGCCAGTTGGGCATCCGCCTCGGCGGCATGCTTGTCGTACACGGCGTACGACTGCGTCGGTCGGCCGGGCGTCGGCGCTGCCCACGACGGCCGGCAACGAGCTGAGCTTCTCGAACAGCTTCTCGCGGTAGTTCAGCGTGTCGCCGTCGGACGTGAACTCGACCTGCACGAGTTGATCCTCGACGGCCGCGAGCTGATCGCTGAGTGCCTTGGTGGCGGTGATGGCATCTGCTGCTGCGACCTCGCTGTCGGACAGCCGCTTGGCCAGCTCGAGGAGCTGACGCTTCAGGGACCTGATCGTGTTGACGCCGGTGACGATCTCGGACAACTTGTCGCGGATCTGGATCATCAGGTCGAACTGCTCGGCCAGGTCGGCGTCGCTGGTCGAGATCCGCGGATCCTTCAACAGCTCGAACGACTGGGTCATCGACCAGTCGCCGACTGTCAGCGTTGCCGAGTACGTGCCCGGCTTGGCCAGCGGTCCGGTCGGTCGCGTGTGGAACTCGGTGTCGACCATCTTCGCTCCACGGGGATAGGTCATCGGCCACTGGAAGCTGTTCATGCCCGCCGCCGCGGTGATGTACAACCCATCGCGCTCCTTCTTCTCGGCGGGGATGACGCTCGAGAACGTCTCGATCTCGTTGCCCTCGGCGTCGCTGATCGTCAGGCTCGCCTCGCCGACCGCGGCCTCGTCGAGGTAGTACGTGATGCGAACGCCACGCTCGAGATCGGTACCGGCATCGAGCACCCTCTTGCGGGTGTGGCCGGTCTCGAGCTCTTCGAGGTAGAAGGTGGCGTTCTGTCCCGTGGTCACGTGGTAGTTCTTGCCGCCAGGAGTACCGCCCCATGATGCGGCGATGTGGGGAGGGACGCGGACGGCGTCGCGTGGCTTCAGCAGGTACCTGCCGGCGGTCAGCAACTCGTCGTGCATCTGATGCAGGGGCGTGAGGTCGTCGAGGATCCAGAACGAACGCCCATGCGTCGCGACGACGAGGTCCGTGTCCTTCACGACGAAGTCGTAGATCGGCGTGACGGGAAGGTTGCACTGCAGCGACTGCCAGCTGGCGCCATCGTCGAACGACACGTGGATGCCGAGTTCGGTGCCCACGTAGAGCAGGCCCTTGCGGTTCGGATCCTCGCGAACGACGCGGCAGAACTCGTGGCCGGGCAGCCCGGCGTCGATCCGCTCCCACGTGGTGCCGAGGTCAGCCGGTGCGGTACACGTACGGCGCGTAGTCGCCCATCTTGTGACGGGCCACCGTCATGTAGACCGTGCCAGGCGTGTGCGGTGACTCGGCGATCATCGTCACCTGCGAGAACTTCGCCAGATCGGGCGGCGTGACGTTGGCCCAGTCGCCACCGTCGTTCATCGACACGTGCACCAACCCGTCGTCGGACCCGGTCATCAGCACGCCGGGCTGATGTGCCGACACCATCAAGGAGAAGATCGTGGCGTACATCTCGGCGCCGGCGGTGTCCATCGTGAGTGGTCCGGAGACGCCCATGGTCTCCGGATCGGCGTAGGTGAGGTCGGGGCTGATCGTCTGCCAGCTGTGCCCCTCGTCGGTCGTGCGGAACACCTTGTTGCCCGCCGCGTAGAGCACATTGTTGTCGTGCGGTGAGAACACGATCGGGTAGGTCCACTGGAACCGCACCTCGGCCGTGTTGCCGTCGTGGTAGGCCTCGGGCCACACGTTGACGAGCTGGATCTGCTTGGTGGTGTGGTCGTAGCGCTGCAGCGATTCGCCGCCGCCCGGCGAACTCCCGATCGCACCGACGTACACGATGTTCGAGTCCCCCGGCTTGGGCGCGACGTACCCGCTCTCGGCGGTACCCGGCGCGTAGCAATCGGCCCAGTTGATCGCGCCCCGGCCGTCCTGACTCGGCACGGCGATGCTCGAGTTGTCCTGTTGCGATCCGTACACCACGTAGGGAAATTGGTCGTCGGTGGCCACGTGGTAGAACTGCGCGGTCAACTGGTTGTAGATGGTGGACCACGATGCGCCGGCGTTGAACGAGACCCACGCCCCGCCGTCGTCGCAGCCGATCATGCGGTCGGGGTTCGCCGGGTCGATCCACAGTGCGTGGTTGTCGCCGTGGGGCGTGTGGAACTCAGTCGAAGTTCTTGCCACCGTCGATCGATCGCCACGCCATCATGTTCATCACGAACACCTCGTCGGCATCGGTGGGGTGGGCGATGACATGCTCGTAGTACCACGGCCGCCAGCCGAGCTCGGGCTTCGACGACACCTTGCTCCCACGTCTCGCCGAAGTCATCCGAGCGATAGAGGCCGCGCTTGCGGCCTTCGGCTTCGACCATTGCGAACACTCGACCGGAGCGCGCCGGCGACACCGAGACGCCGATCTTGCCGAGCGTGCCCTCTGGCATGCCGGGGCGTTGGCTGATGTTCTCCCACGTGTCGCCACCATCTCGCGAACGCCACAGGCCGCAGTCGGGGCCTCCGCTGTTGATCGACCAGAAGTTGCGGCGGGCCTGCCAGATGGTGGCGAAGATGATCCGCGGGTTGTTCGGGTCGAGGGACACATCGACGGCGCCGGCCCGATCGCTGACGTACAGCACGAGCTCCCAGTTCTCGCCGCCGTCGCGCGATCGGTACAGCCCACGCTCGGGATTGTCTTTCGAGGCATGGCCGAGCGCGGCGACGTACACGACATCGGGATTGTCGGGGTGCACCCGGATCTCGCCGATGTGGCGCGACTCGGGCAGGCCCATGTGCCGCCAGGTGACACCGGCGTCGGTCGACTTGTACACGCCGTCGCCGTGGGTGACGTCGATGCGGATCGTTGTTTCTCCCGTACCCGCGTAGATCACATTGCCGTCGGACGGGGCGACGGCCAGCGCGCCGATCGAGGCGGTCGTGAGGAAGCCGTCGGTCACGTTCTCCCAGTACTGGCCGGCGTCGTCGCTCTTCCACACGCCACCTGCCACCGCACCGAAGTAGAACACGGCGGGGCGCTTCGGATCCGCGGCCACGGCCACGACCCGACCACCACGGGTCGGCCCGATGCAGCGATAGCGAACCTGACTCAGAAATTTCGGATCGACAGTTGGCATGGCCGAATCCTTTCACTCGACCGGGTCCTCGTCATAAGCTGGGTCGGGTGAAGCACCTCCCCGCCCGATTCTGGTTCGAAGCCACCGCCGCCGCGATCGGCCTGATCTTGTTCGTCGTCACCCTGTTCAGTCGTGAGTGGATCGAGGCGCTCACGGGTTGGGATCCCGACGGTGGCAGCGGCGCGCTGGAGGTCGTCGTGGCATTGTCGCTGTTGGGCGCTCTCGGCCGCATCGATGCTGGCGGCGCGCCGCGCCTACCGGTGCGCGGTTGCTCTCTGCCTGATTCTCACACTCAGTGGTTGCATCGGGACTAATGGCGGTCAATTCGGGCGCTATGGCTCCGGACCAGCCCGCCCGAATGAGCGCATCTTGATCTCACGCCCCTTCTGCCGGGGCAGCTGCCGGGAGAAGAGGAGGCGGCGCGAGTGAGAGTACGTTGCGCTGTTTCCCCTCGGAAGGCGGGCGTGACTGCCGCGCTCACACCACCGCATCGCCATCTTCGCCGCCGCCTTCCTCGCGGCCGGCTTCACGGGCTCTGGCGCGCGAGACTGCCCAGGCGCATGCACCGCTCGAGCAGCGATCCTCGATTCGTCGCCGTCGCCGTAAACGACAACTCGGAACCAACGTCGCCCGGGCCCTCACCGCGCTACATCGTCCGCCTCCGCAGCAGGCAGTCGCTGCAGGCCGCAGTCGCCTCCGAGGGGGCGCACGGCGACAACGTCGAGACGGTCTGGAACGAGGCGCTCAACGGTTTCACGGCCACGCTGTCGGGTGAGGACGTTCGCCGGCTACGACAGGATCCGAACGTCACGGCGATCGAACCGGACTCCGTCGTGATGCTGGCCACCGATCAACCCGGCGCGCCGTGGGGTCTCGACCGAGTCGATCAGCGCGCCCTGCCCCTCAGCACCACGTACTCCTACGACACGAACGGAAGCGGGGTCGACGCCTACGTCGTGGACTCCGGGATTCGCAGCAGCCATCGCGAGTTCGCCGGCAGGATCGTGCGGGGGATGTATCTCGACTTCGGCGACGGTTCCGGCATCGAGGATTGCAACGGTCACGGCACCCATGTCGCCGGCACCATCGGCGGCACCTCGTTCGGGGTTGCCAAGGGTGCGTCCCTGATTCCCGTGAAGGTGTTCGCCTGCAGCGGCAGTACGACCACCTCGGCGGTGATCGCCGGGCTCGACTGGATCATCTCCGACCACGCCGCCGGCGTGCCAGCGGTGGCCAACATGAGCCTCAGTGGTCCGCCTTCCGCCGCGTTGGACGCTGCCGTGAACGCAGTCATCGCCGACGGCGTGACCGTCGTGGTTGCTGCCGGCAACGCGTCATCCGACTCGTGCTCGTTCAGCCCGTCACGAGTTGCGGCCGCGATCACCGTGGGCGCGTCACAGATCGACGACGGTGTCGCCGCGTACTCCAACTACGGACCGTGCAACGACCTGTTCGCACCAGGCTCCGGCATCCTGTCGGCGTGGAGCACCAGCGACACCGCCGCCATCACGCTCAGCGGCACTTCGATGGCAACGCCACATGTCACCGGCGCCGTGGCCCGGTTGCTGCAGGGCTCGCATCTGGCATCGCCGGCCCAGGTGTGGGCAGCCCTCGATGCGGCGGCAACTCCCAACGCGCTCACGGCGACCTATGGCGGGGACCCCAACAAGCTTCTCTACCTGGCGGCACCACGTGGCACGTCGGTGCCGGCCGCACCGTGGGCGCTCACCGGTATCGCCGGGGACGGATTCGTCACGCTGACGTGGCAGGCGCCGTGGTCCGACGAGTTGCAGCCGATCACCGATTACGCCGTGCAGGTGAGGGCCGTTGGCGCTCCGTGGTGGACCTTTGCCGACGGGGTGTCGCCAACGCTGGGAACGAGCGTCACGAACCTGATCAACGGCACCGCCTACGAGTTCCGTGTGGCAGCAATCAACGCCATCGGCATCGGAGCGCTCAGCCCTCAGATCTCGCTGACACCCGTGAACGACAGCGCCTCGCAGGCTTCGTTCACCGCAGTGGCCCCGCTCCGTGTGTTTGACACGCGTCCCGGTGAGGCCCAAGGTGCCGTTACCGTTCACCAGCTGCGCTACGGCGGCGCGAACGTGCTGGCGCTCCGGGTCACCGGTGTCGGCGGAGTGCCCGTCGGCGGTGTCGGGGCCGTCTCGCTGAACGTCACCGTCGTCGACCCCAGCTGAGGCCGGCTTCGTCACCGTCTACCCATGCGGCCAACGCCCACTGACATCCAACCTCAACTACACCACCGGCCAAACCGTCGCCAACGCCGTCATCACCCCGGTCTCGGCCGACGGCACCATCTGCCTCTACTCGTCCGCCGACGCCCACCTCCTCGCCGACATCAACGGCTGGTTCCCGACCGGAGCCGGGCTCACCCCGGTCACACCCGCACGCCTCTTCGACACGCGACCCGAACAGACACAGGGTGCGGTGCCCGTCGATCAGCAGCCGTACGGCGACCTCCGGGTCCACATCACCGGCGTTGCCGGTGTCCCCAGCTCCGGCGTTGGGGCCGTCTCGCTGAACGTCACCGTCGTCGACCCCAGTGAGGCCGGCTTCGTCACCGTCTACCCATGCGGCCAACGCCCACTGACATCCAACCTCAACTACACCACCGGCCAAACCGTCGCCAACGCCGTCATCACCCCGGTCTCGGCCGACGGCACCATCTGCCTCTACTCGTCCGCCGGCGCCCACCTCCTCGCCGACATCAACGGCTGGTTCGCCACCGGCACCGGGCTCACCCCGGTCACACCCGCACGCCTCTTCGACACGCGACCCGAACAGACACAGGGTGCGATGACGGTCAGCAATCAGACGTACGGCGGCCTCCGAGTCCACGTCACGGGTGTCGCCGGCGTTCCGATGGCGGGAGTCACTGCCGTGTCGCTGAACGTCACGGTGGTGGACCCGAGCGAGTCTGGGTTCGTCACCGTCTACCCATGCGGCGAACGCCCGCTGACCTCGAACCTCAACTTCACCACCGGCCAAACCGTGCCCAACGCCGTCATCACCCCGGTCTCGGCCGACGGCACCATCTGCCTCTATTCGTCGGCATCCACCTACCTCCTCGCCGACATCAACGGCTGGTTCGCGACGAGTCCGGCCGCGTAGATCGGCTCCTACGCGTCGAGCAGACGCAGCAGCTTGCGATCACTGACCGTTGCCGACGAGCGCTGCAACACGGCCTCGGCCAACTGCACGGCGCGAGGGCTCATGTCGCAGAACCCGCCGATGATCAACGGGTACGAGAACAGGAACAGCACCCCGACGTCGTAGTCGTCGTAGCACTGCTCGAGGCTGTAATCGGTGACACCGTTGCGCAACAGCGCAGCGTGGTAGTACTCGACCAACTCCGCCTCGTGAGCCCGCCGCACCTCCACGTCGAGGCTCTGGGACAACATGTACGACAGGTCATGGGCCGGGTTCGACACCATCACCGCTTGCCAGTCGACGAGCATGACCGGGTGCTGGTCGCCGGTGCCGAACATCACGTTGTCGAGGCGCACGTCGCCGTGCACGAACGTCTGGGTGCGCTGGCCCATCAGCTTCATCACGCCGCGAAGGCCCGCCACGTACCGACTCACTTCGGGCAGCACGTCGGCGGCGATGGCGTGGGGGAACAACTTCACGCAGTTCTCCCATGTCATGTCCAAGCTCGGGGGGAAGGTCTCGACATAGGAGGTGTCGATCCGCATCGCGTTGTCGAGCAACGGTTGATCGGTGCGACCCCAGAAGGCAGCATGCAGGGGCGCGATGGCGTCGATGATCAGCTTGGCCTCCTCGACCCCTACGCCATCGACCTGGTCGCCACAGCGGTAAGCCTTCAGGTCTTCGAGGGCGACGATGTTCTCGCCCGTGGTGGTGTCGACCGCGGCGAAGTAACAGATCGGCATCGGCACGTCGACCGACGGCGCGACATCGTTGAAGAACGTGACCTCGCGCTCGTACATGCGGGTGTTCATCGCCACCGCTCGATTGGCCTCGACCGGCGTGGCGAACTTCACGACGATCGACTCCGGACCCGGTGCCGGCCCATCGCCGTCGTACTCGATGCTCACGCGCACCACGAGGCCGAGCAGGCCGATGCCCGCCCCGACGTTGGTCACCGAGAAACCGGTCACCGAACGCCCGGGCGCGAGGGCCCCGGACTCGGTGAGCGCTGTGGTCAACCACTCGTTGGTCAGTTCTTCCGGCTGCACTGGATATGACTTCGTCATCAAGCCCCCTTCGACTCGGATCCCCTTCCGATCATGGCACGCTGCGAAGCGCTCCAACCAACGGCCGAGGTCATCGCTCCACCTCGTCGAGGCAAGTCACGGGATGTTCGCTCGCACCGGAGATTCGGTGACTTGACGCAACGGTCAGGCGCCGACGTAGGCCGCGAGGTGCTCGCCGGTGAGGGTCGAACGCGCTGCGACCAGGTCGCCAGGCGTTCCCTCGAAGACGATCCGGCCGCCGGCGTGGCCTGCACCGGGGCCGAGGTCGATGATCCAGTCGGCGTGCGCCATGACCGCTTGATGATGAGCGATGACGATGGCCGACTTGCCGGAATCCACGAGCCGGTCGAGCAGGCCGAGCAGTTGCTCGACATCGGCGAGATGGAGACCGGACGTCGGCTCGTCGAGGACGTACACCTCGCCCTGCTCGGCCATGCGGATGGCCAGCTTGAGTCGCTGCCGCTCGCCGCCCGACAACGTCGTGAGCGGCTGGCCGAGAGTGAGGTAGCCGAGCCCGACGTCGACCAGCCGATCGAGGATCTTGTGCGCCGCAGGAATCTTCGCGGCGCCGTCGGCGAAGAACTCCTCCGCATCCGTCACCGACATCGCCAGCACTTCGCTGATGTTGCGCCCGCCGAGTTCGTACTCCAGCACCGACGCCTGGAACCTCTTGCCGTCGCATTCTTCGCAGGTGGTGGCGACGCCGGCCATCATCGCCAGGTCGGTGTAGATCACGCCGGCACCGTTGCACGAGGGGCACGCTCCCTCGGAGTTGGCGCTGAACAGCGCCGGCTTCACGCCGTTGGCCTTGGCGAAAGCGGTGCGGATCGGGTCGAGCAGCCCCGTGTACGTCGCCGGGTTGCTGCGCCGCGAGCCCTTGATCGCTGCCTGGTCGATCGACACCACACCATCGCGGCCCGACACCGAGCCGTGGATCAGCGAGCTCTTCCCCGACCCGGCGACGCCCGTGACGACCACCAGCACGCCGAGCGGGATGTCGACATCGACATGCTGCAGGTTGTGCGTAGTGGCACCGCGCACCTGCAGCACTCCCGACGGTGTGCGCACCGACTGCTTCAGCGCGGCTCGGTCGTCGAGGTGCCGCCCGGTCAGCGTGCCGCTGGCCCGCAACCCGTCGACGGCGCCCTCGAACACCACCTCGCCCCCCTCGGTGCCGGCGCGAGGGCCGAGGTCGACGACGTGGTCGGCGATCGCGATGGTCTCCGGCTTGTGCTCCACGACGAGAACCGTGTTGCCCTTGTCGCGGAGCTGCAGCAGCAGATCGTTCATCCGGGCGATGTCGTGAGGGTGCAGCCCGATCGTCGGCTCGTCGAACACGTAGGTGACATCTGTCAGCGACGATCCGAGGTGGCGGATCATCTTGGTGCGCTGTCCCTCGCCGCCCGACAACGTGCCAGACGGCCGGTCGAGCGACAGGTAACCCAACCCGATCTCCACGAACGAGTCGAGGGTGTGGCGGAGCGCAGCGAGCAGCGGCGCCACCGACGTGTCGTCCAGAGCGCTCACCCATTCGGCCAGATCGCTGATCTGCATCGCGCAGGCGTCGGCGATGTTGACCCCCTTGATCTTCGACGATCGGGCCGCCTCGTTGAGACGCGTGCCGTCGCATTCAGGACAGGTCGTGAAGGTGATCGCCCGCTCCACGAACGCCCGGATGTGCGGCTGCATCGCCTCCACGTCCTTCGACAGGAACGACTTCTGGATGGTCGGGATCAGCCCCGCGTACGTGAGGTTGATGCCCTCGACCTTGATCCTGGTCGGCTCCTTGTAGAGAAGATCCTGCAACTCCTTCTTGGTGTACTTGCGAATCGGCTTGTCGGGATCGAAGTAGCCGCAGCCGCGGAAGATGCGGCCGTACCAGCCGTCCATGCTGCGACCCGGGATCGTGAGGGCACCCTCGTTGAGCGACTTGCTGTCGTCATACAGGGCAGTGAGATCGAAGTCGGTGACCGATCCGGTGCCCTCGCATCGCAGGCACATCCCTCCGGCGCGGCTGAACGTGCGCCTCTCGGTGGTCTTGCCTCCGGCCTTCTCGATCGTGATGGCCCCGGCGCCGCTGACCGTCGCGGTGTTGAAGGAGAACGCGTTCGGCGAACCGATGTGCGGCTTGCCGAGCCGGCTGTACAGGATGCGCAGCATCGCGTTGGTGTCGGTCGCCGTGCCGACCGTCGAGCGGGTGTTGGCGCCCATCCGCTCCTGGTCGACGATGATTGCGGTTGTCAGCCCTTCGAGGACGTCGACCTCGGGCCGCGCCAGGGTTGGCATGAATCCCTGGACGAAGGCGCTGTAGGTCTCGTTGATCAGGCGCTGTGACTCGGCGGCGATCGTGCCGAACACCAACGAGCTCTTGCCCGAGCCGGAGACGCCGGTGAACACCGTCAGGCGGCGCTTCGGGATCTCGATGCTGATGTCCTTGAGGTTGTTCACGCGTGCGCCGGTGCACGCGGATCACGTCGTGGCTGTCGGCATCGTGCAGTACACCCACGACGGTCAGACCTCGATCCCACGCGTCATGCCCGCCGACGGTACCCGACGAACGCGGCCGGCATTCGTCGTCAGCGACGTGACGACATGATGCCGTTGAGATGGCGGCGGATCTCGGAGGCGCCGTCAACTGCTGTGTCCAGGTCCGCTGCGCACGTGAGAAGGTTGAACGTGCGGCAACCGGCAGCGACATACGGTGCCAGGAATTCGGCGATGGTGTCGGGCGCACCACACGGGCTGTAGCGCTCGAATCGTTCGAACGGGACGCTGTACATGCCTTCCATGATCGGAGCAAGTGATGCGCGCCCCGCCGCCGGATCGTTTCCGATGCCACACCAGACCTGCATCGCGTGTTGCCATTCGACGTCCCGTCGGCCGACGGCGGCGGCGTGGTCGTCGATGATGCCGGTCGCTTCCTCGAAACGTCGCGCCGAGTTCCAGATACCGATCCACCCGTCGCCGAGGCGGCCGGCGCGACGGAGCGCTGAGTCGGAGCGACCTCCGACGATGATCGGGATCGGCGGTTGCGGTGCGGGCAGGATCAAGGCGTCGTCGAGGTCGAAGAACTCGCCGTGGTGGGTGACCGGTTCGCCGGCCAGCAACGCCCGAAGGACGCCCAGCGATTCGTCCATGCGGCGCCCCCGTGTACGCGGATCGACACCACAGATCTCGAACTCGTGCGGGTCCTCGCCGCCCACGCCGACGCCGAACGTGAGCCGGCCGGGATACCGCTCGGACACGGATGACAGTTGACGGGCCACCAGCACGGGATGTCGCAGCGGCAGCAGGTACACGGCCACAAACGCACCGAGCGAGGGTTCGGTGGCGAGCTCGTGGGTCGCTCCGATGAGCCCGTCGAAGCCGGCGCCGACGATGAAGCTGACGTGGTCGCCGCACACGACATGATCGAGGCCGGCCGCGGCGATCGCCCGGGTCGATGCTCCATGGGTCGCGTCCGGGGTGATTGCGGCCATCCCGACGGACACATCCATCAGTGACGCCTCGCTTCGGTTGCGCAGTTCGGTTTTCATGCGACGGCCACTCCGCTGATCTGGGGCCACACGGGAACGAAGACGCCACCCAATCGGTGACGCTCGATCCGCACATCGGCGAACCCGGTCGCCTCGATCGTGGCGGCGGTGTCGCGGTCGAGGCAGCACCCGTCGAAGACATATCGCCAGGGGCGATTCAGCAGCCGTTGCAGCGCACGGAGCGGACCCGGACCGGACCCGACGTGCTCGATGAACACGAAACGTCCTCCAGGACGCAGGATGCGGCGCACTTCGGCGAGCGCAGCTGCCTGGTCCTCCACGGTGCACAGCACGAGTGTGCAGATCACCGCGTCGACGCTGGCGCTGGCGAGACCGGTGCACTCAGCACGTTCCTCACGAATCTCGAGATCGATCCCGTAACGGGCGGCTTTGCGGCGCAGTGCGCCGTGAGCGTGCGCGTTCGGCTCGATGGCGACGAGTCGGCTGCCGGGCGCGAGGTAGCGCATCGAAGCGCCAGCTCCGGAACCGAGCTCGACGACGTTCGGAGGTAGGTCTGCGAACATGGCCTGCTTGCTGGCACCAAGGCGTCGATGGAGGTACCAGTCGATCGACTCGAAGAACTTGGCGTTGGCCCAAGCTCGTAGCGGGTGAGGGCGAGGCACGGGTTGGGGTTGGGGTCGTGCTCGATGTGTTGTCTGGGTCATTTCATGGCTCCACGATCTTGTGACGGTTACCGATACAACATCGCGAAGATCGCTCGCGTCGTGCTCGCGTGGACGGGTCGTCACGAGTTCAGCAGCTCCTCGACGGCGCCGATGATGTCGGCGACGTCGCGGGCATCTGGCAGGTGCCAGGCGCCGTCCTTGGCGAGAAAGCGCGCCTGCGGCAACGCGGCGGACAACGCCTGGCCACCGGCGAATGGGATGACGCGATCGCCGCGGTAGTGCAACACCAGTGCGGGCGCTCGAACGTTCTCGACGAGATCGGTGACATCGGTGTTGTAGATCGCTTCGAGGTAGCCGACAGCCACCTCCATCGGAGCGCTTTCGCGCAAGATGCGGGCGAGGTGCAGTGTCGCGGCACCCGATGCTCCGGGGCGGTAGAGACCGGCCAACAGCTCGGTTGCGATGTTCGGGCGCTGACGCAACAGGTCGAGAATCGGTCGACCGATGTCTTTGAACGTCTGAGGCCCGCTCGCGTAGGTCCCGAACAGCACGAGGTGAGACACCCGATCCGGACTGCGGGCCGCGCACGCGAGTGCGATCGGCCCAGCCCCCGACATCGCAAAGAGCGCGGCCGGTTCACCGAGATGTTCCAGCACGCGATCGAGTTCGGCGACGGCAGCGTCGACACTGAAATCGCGAACCGTTCCTCCCGACAGTCCCGTGCCGCGTCGGTCGTAGGTGATCGCCCGATGGTTGCGGGCGAGGTGCTCGATCAGCGACGCACGTGGATCGCGTCCATCGGCGATCACCGCGAGGTTGGAGACCCACGCCGGGACCACGATCACCGGCGACCCGGCTCCGAGTTCACCCCAAGCCAGATCGATCCCCTCGCCGGTCAGGCGCTTCAGCGACAGGCTGTCGATGGACAGGCCGTGTCCGCCGTGGGCGCCGGCCGACACGACCGACTCGTTGACGGGATCCATGTCACCGCGCAGAATCGCTGCTTCCAACCGTCGGAGCCGGGGGGTGGGCTCCAATCCCAGCTCCTCGACCAGATGGTTTCGATGGGTCTGGAAGACGCGAAGCGCCTCGGCATCGCGTCCGGTGGCGGCGAGGGCGCGCATCAGTGTCGCTTGTGCCTCGGCGCGCAACGGGTGGTCCCGCACGAACGCATCCAACTCGGTGATGGCACGGTTCGGCTCGCCGCACGCCAGCAGCGCGTCGGCGTGTGCTTCGACCGCTTGGAGATGGAACTCCTCCAACCGGATCTGCTCCGCACGCAACGGCTCGACGTCTTCGAACCCGGCGTACGGCGCACCCCGCCACAGGGAGAGCGCGTCGTGCAAGATGCCGCGGGCGATCGACGGCTCTGCCCCGATCGCGGCCCGAACGGCTCGCTCGAATTCGACCGCGTCGACGGTTGCAGAGCCCAACTCGAGCGCATACCCCGGGGCACGGGTGGCCACGGTGGGAGCCCCCGGGAATCGAAGCCGCTGACGCAGCCGGAACACCTGGGTCTGCAACGCCGCGTCGGGAGAGCTGGGAAGCCCGTCAGGCCACACCGCATCAACGAGCGCGTCCGCCGAGACGACTTGGCCAGGCTGCGACACGAGACGGGCGAGCAAGGTCTGCAATCGACGACCCGGCACGTCGCGAACCTGGCCCGAAGCATCGACCATCTCGACCGCACCCAGGATTCGCACGGTCACCGAAGACTGCTCCATCGGCCAAGTATCGCCCGGCGAAACGATCGGGGTGCGCGCCGAGCAAGTCAAGGTTGGTGTGGCGGCTTGGCGGAACAGGAGGGATTGCGCACGGCCTTGATGTGGTCGGGCGACGTACCTGGTCAGCGGTGTCGCGCGAGGTCTCCGCACCTCTCGCGGGAGTAACCGCCAATCGCTCAGCAACGCCCTTCTGTTCAAGGCGTCCCTCTCATCGTTGCAAGCGTTGCGACGACCAGTTCAACGCACCGGTCAACGCGTGCCAACCCGCTCCATATCGATCATTCGGCGCTACCGAGAAGATCTGGGCGCCAAGCTCCAACATCCGGGCTGGTGCGGCCATCAACTGGCACCCAGATCTGGGAGCGGAGCGCATTCGTCCCTGTGGCCTCTGGATCTGGGCGCCATTGATTGATCTCAGCAGGTGGAACCGGGGAGCGTGGCACCCAGATCTTCGGAGCGTCGATCGGCTCGCGGGTCAGGAGGCTTCGGCGATCATTCCGTAGCGCTGTTGGGCGGCTTGGGCTGAGGTGCCGAGGAGGGTTCCAATCTTCTGCCATGACAGGCCGGCGGCTCTCGCGGCGACGACATTGTCGAGTAGTTGTTGTTCGCTGCGGGCGCGAGCGACGACGGCGCGTTGGAGGAGGTATTCCTCGACCGGGATTTCTTTGGCTTGGTCGGGGTCAAAGTCGTCGAAGCGCTTGGCGAGCTCATCGGCGTGATCGAGGATGTCTTGGATTGATCGGGGCATGGTGGTCACCTGATGAACTTGGGCCTGGCTGGCATGGCGTGAATGATGAAGTCGATTCCGTTGGCGCGGCTGACGCCGATCTCGAGGAGTTGGCCGGTGCGACTCGGTCCATGAGCATGACGAGGTCGTCGAGTTCTAGGACTCGGACGGGTTGTCGGTACGCGTGGAGGATGTCGTCGTCGTGTACACCGTGCTTTCGGGCGCTCGCGATGATCACCGGATCCACGACGTCAACTTATCTTGATGGACGCCCGGCGCCACACACCGCCCAGAACTGCCAGTGAGAATGCGTGTACGGCTGGTTGGCATCCCGTTCGTTGCTGGCGGGGGCTGGCAGGCTGGTCTGACTTCGGGGTTCGACACGCCCCGTTCCGGAGGGCGACTCGAGTTGCTGCAGTAACAGCTGCTCGGTCACTGGTCTCCTTCACGGGACGTGCGTGCCTGCCCCTCAACTAAGAAAGGGGTGGCCGATGGTCATCGTAGATTCAGCGCGTCAAGTCGTTGGTGGGGTCGACACGCATCGCGACTCCAACGTCGCCGCGGTCGTCGACATGAACGGCGGTCTGTTGGGTATCGAGTCGTTCCCGACAACAGCCGACGGGCATCGATCGTTGTCGTCGTGGATGGTCGGGTTCGGCACGATCGAACGTGTCGGCATCGAGGGCACCGGCGCCTACGGGGCCGGTGTTGCCCGTCATTTCGTCGTGGCGTCGGGGTGGTGGTGATCGAGGTCGATCGACCCGAACGGCAGAAGCGACGCCAGCACGGCAAGTGCGATCGGATCGACGCCGTCGAGGCCGCCCGTGGCGCGCTGTCGGGTCGTTGCGAAGGCCAAGCGAAGTCCGGTGACGCGTCACGCCGAAGCGTTACGCGCGTTGCTGGTCGCCAAACGATCGGCGCGTTCGACACGGATCCGCACCATCGTCCAGCTCCGCCATCTGATGTTCACCGCCCCCGACGAACTCCGCGCCAGATTGGGCTCGTTGACCGCGACACAGCTGGTCAACGAGGCCGCCAAGCTGCGCCCACGACCCGGTGGTGATGTCGCTCTGCACGGTGTGAAGACCGCGGCGGTGATCCTGGCTCGCCGAGTCCACGCCCTCGACGTCGAGCTCGGCGTCGATCGACGAACAGATCACACCATTGGTCAAAGCCGCCGCACCGGAGCTGTTGAACGTCTACGGCGTCGGCGCCGACACCGCCGCAGTGCTGCTCGTCACCGCCGGCGACAACCCGCAGCGGATCACCACCGAAGCGAAGTGGGCGATGCTGTGTGGGATCGCTCCGATCCCAGCCACGAGCGGCCTGATCGACGGCCGGTTCCGGCTCAACTACGCCGGTGACCGCCACGCCAACAACGCCATCTGGCGCATCGTGATCACCCGCCTCGGCCAACACGAACCACGCACCGTCGCCTACATGCAACGGCGCCTCGCGCGAGGGCAAATCGAAGCGATACATCATCCGTTGTCTCAAGCGCTACGTCGCCCGAGAGATCTTCAAAGCGCTACCGCGCTGAACAAGATCGCGGTGACGGGACTGGCCCAAGAACTGCCTGACACCTTCGGGTTGTCTTTCGATCGACATGCCGTCCCGTCACCGCACACCACCGCCGGACCGTGGCCTGATAAGAGCCTGCCCTCACCCGAGTGGCCCATCACTGGCCTGCCCGAAACCCGGCAACAACACCTTGACAACACATAGGAGCGTCGATCGGCGTGGTGGACACCACGCTCGACATCAGGCAATCTTCACCCGTGTCGTTTCACGTGACGAACCGCATGGGCAAGAGGTTCAGGTCGCCGGACAGTGACACCATCGATCGCGTTCTCGCCGAGTTGGACGAGCCGTTCGATGACGAACACCCTGATGTTGGCCTGACGCACGAATCGGGCTGGTCACTCGGGGCCTTTCCATACGGCAGCGTGACGTGGGAAAACGTCGAAGACCCTCACGCACCCAAACCCCGGCACCTCGATGCAGTTACGCGAGCTGAGGTCCTGCGGCTGTGGCTGGCACTCGCCGCTGGTGACATCTCAGAGATCGAGTCGCAGCCGTGGCTTCCGGGCTAGCGGCTCAGCCGAACTGCCGATCTAGCGCCCCTCGGTGATCACCGTGTATGCCGCGGTTCTGCGCTCTGATCCGCGCTTGCGCTGGCGCGGGTCGGAGCGGGCAATATGCGCCGGTGACCGTCGCCGTCGATAGTCGCTGCGCACGTCGCGCAGATACTACGACGGGCACGCGTCGGCCGATCGCTGGAACCGCTCGACGGGCCGATCTACGAGAGAGTCCCCAACTTCGAGGTGCTTGTCGTGGGTCCCTGGACCCGGCGACTTCCCGCAACTCTCGACGCTTGTCACGCTCGGGTGCTGGAACGCGCGCACACCTCGGATGGGCACGGAACCGAGTTCATCGTCGGCAACTGGCCTCGGACGACGAACCGCGACAGATCCTCCGCTTGGCGATGAACGCCTACTACCACGCAGGTCCCCCCGAGCAACGGCTTGGAGTCGGACACACTGTCCCGATCGGTGAGTCGTGGACGGACGGCTCGCAGCTCGACCATCTCCTGGTGTCGACGCCGTATCCATTCGGTCCCGGCCTGGAATGGTGCAACTGGGACGGCGGACACGAGGCAGTTGGGCTCGGCTCCTGCCGATCACACAAGCCAAGCGACTACAAGGTGGCCAACGGACTCGAAGCGCTAGAGCGTCGATTCGACGAAGCCGCGGTTCATTTTCTGGGACCCGCAGCGGCCATCGGTCACGTAGCTCAGATCTGCCGATCTTCGCGCACGTCGTTCTGTGCTCAAGATCGTGGTTGCGCTCACGCGCCGGACCGGGCAATCTTTGCGGGTGACGACTGGCGACGGCGGCGCCATATTCGATGCGCAGCGGGTTCTCGATGAAGTCGTCGACAGTCTCGATCAGACGTGGACGCAGTTCGATCGCCGGTTGAGTGGGCTGGACCAGATCGAGTACCTCTGGGAGCCGGTTCCGGGCTGCTGGTCGGTCCACGACACAGGTGACGGCCGGGCGGCAGTCGCCGACTGGGCCGATCCGGATCCCGATCCCGCGCCCGTAACGACTATCGCTTGGCGCATGTGGCACATCGTGGTTGACTGTTTGGACAGCTATTCACGACGTCGCTTCAACAGCACGAGACAGCCCTCGACCGAACGAATTGGGTCCTCGACGTCGAGGAGGCGAGTGCACTTCTGAGTAACGCGTGGCGTGGCTTTCGCGGACCCGATATTTGAAGGCGGCCCCCGGTTAACTCGCCAGCACGCTCGGACCCACGTGCGGCGCGTACTCCGAGCATTCGACGTTTGCGCCCTCGTCCTTCATGCGCAGCGAGAGGTCACACACCACGCGGCAGAGATCGCACTATTCCGCGTTCTCCATCTGGCGAAGCACCGTGCCTGACCGAAGCACCCGATTGCCTACCCGCACAGATCTGCCAGATCTCGCGCACTCCCCACACTCCCCAGGGAGTGTGCGATTGTGAATCGGCGTACGCCGAACTGCCGGTCTCCCACACGTTGTTCTCGGCAGTATGTCATCGTCCTTGCGCTCGCACGCCGCAGAGCCTGGGTCTGTCGTCCTCGTCAGAGTCCGGCAAGTTGCTCGCCTACAGCTTTGCCAGACCTCTGCTCGTCGATCCACCGGCCGAAGGACCACTGAACAAGGTGCTCCTGGTCATCGCCGAACCGACCGATCGCGTAAGCATCGTTGCTTCGATCGACGGGAACCTCCAACCCGATCAATCACGGACAAACGGAGGAGGGCGGGTGACTTGGTTCCCCGGCTACCTCAATGTGACCAAGGCCGGTTGCTGGCGCTTCGACGTCAGCTACAACGACCAGATGGAAACCCTGTTCCTCCAGTACTCGTAGCGCAGGCAGATGCAGAACTGTCGATCTCGCGCATGTCGTTCTGCGCTCACCGTCTCTCTTGCGCCGGCGCGCCGGAGCGGGCACTCGGGGCGGTGGAGGGGACACGGACGTCAAGCGGAGCGAGGTGGCGAGGTCCTGCAAGGGGCGTGGCGCTTCCCGCCCTCGAGGTACCGCTTCCCGAATCGTGACAATCGGGCGGACAATCTGGGACACGCGAGGATTGTTGGCGGTGGTCTGGGCGTGGCGGGGTTACATGCGTGATGGCCGTGCCCAGTGACGCCGACGTGTACCGCAAGTACGCCGACGAACTGATTCCGCTTCTGCTCCGCGCTCGTCGGCCCGTCGAGTGCAGAGGATTTGCTGGCGACGGCGGTCGTCAAAGCTTTGGCGGCTCCTCGCTGGGCGGAGGTGGACAACAAGCGCGCGCCTACCTGTACCGGGTGGTGTTGAACGAGGCCTTCCGGCAGCGGCGCGACACGGCCCGCAGGTTGGAGCGCGAACTCCGCACCGCAATGAGCGAGGCGGTGCACAACGCAGCAGTCGACCGTGACGTGATCGCCGCGTTGCTGCATCTGTCGGTGCGCCAGCGTGCTGTCGTGTTCCTCACCTACTGGGCGGATCTGCCGCCGACGGACATCGCCGCCTGTTGGACTCATCGCTGCGCACGGTGGAGCGCCAACTATCGGCCGCCAAGAGGCGGCTGGAGGAGTTGCTCTCATGACCACGAACCTTGATGATCGGATCCGCGTGCTGATGTCGCGCCTCGATGATGCCACCCCGTTGGCGCCGACGTTCGAGTCGCTCGACTCCTGGGTCACGGTGCAAAAGAGCGAACCTAAGCAGCCACGTGGCCGCCGATGGGCGCCGATCATGGCGGTGGCAGCGGCTTGCTCGCTACTGGGTGGTCTGGTGGCGGTGAACGAACTCCGCAAGACCATTCCGCAGTCGTTGAGCACATCGAGCACGAAGCAGGTGGCCACCGACCTGCCCACCGGATGGAGTGTCGAGGGTGCAGTCGGTCCGGGCCGCTGGACCGAGCAGCGGTCTGCAGCCGATGGTCACCGTGTACGCGACCGATCGGGCCCCGCTCGGCCCGATCGTGGTGCTCTTCACCCCGCAGCTGGGCTCGGGTGGCCCCTCCCGAGGAAGCCGCTCCGTCACCCTGCCCGACGGTCGTCGTGCCGCTGTCGCCCTCGACAAATGGGGCGGCCGTACAGCCGATATCGAGACATCCTCTGGCAAGTGGATCAAAATGCGATCACGCGGGTTTGACGAAGCAGCACTACTCCGGCTCGCCACGACGGTCGTGGTCGATGCCTCCGGGTTGCCGTCGCTGCCCAGCACCACGGCAGCGGACGCGGGCCTCACCTCTACCGCTACGGGCACGGGTTGGGTACCCACTGACTTCGGCACCCAATTGGACGTCACCTCGATACCGGACGGTGAGACCGTGACCCACTATCGGATCTCCGACTCGGCGGGCACGGTGACGGTCTACGCCTACGTGCCGACCGCCTACAACCGGGCGATGATCGCCCTGGCCGATGGCCCGACCGTCGCAGCCGACGGCCTGATCGACTTCGCCTACCACCTCCCGCCGACGCTGGCCGGGGTGTACACCGAACGCGACGGTCTCGCGTTCTATGCCGAGGGGCCGAGCACCGCGACAGCGGAGATGCACCGCCTCGTGAAGTCGCTTCACCCCGTCTCCGACGGCGAGTGGGGCCGCTTGGTCGCTGCCTCACCACCCGCCCCCACCGTCCAGGCGCCGTCCACGATCAGGCCTCCGACGCCGGTCACTTCGATCCAGCTCCCGTAAAGATCGTCTGGCACCGACGGCCGGGCGACGAGCCGATCAAAGATCAGGCCCACTGATCAGACAAAGGTCGACGTGAACGTCTCAATCCTCGGCAGAATCGGCCCGGCCAACAAGCGCGCAGTGACCCTGGCAACAGTGGAGATCGGCTTCGCACCAAAGGGTACGCGGGCACCCTCGGGCCGTTCGGCCGACCAGGTTCCGCTGCGGATCGCTGTCTGCGCACTGTCTGATGATGGAGGCGTCGCCGCGGTGGAGGTGGTGGATGATGATCGCGTGGACAATCGCGTCGCCCAACGCGACTGTCCACACGACTAACGGCACCGACTGGCGGACGTAGTGCCTGCGCAAGCACCAAAAAGGAGAGGGTCAACGTGGTGCTGTGACGTGGCATGCGTCGTCTCGTCCGTAGTGCTGTTCGTGCTGCGCGGGGCGTCTGGCGATAGTCGCTCACGATTGCCCTCGTGACTCGACGCAACGTGGCTGCAGCCACACTAACGCGCGCCGTCCACAAGGACACCTCGATCGCAAAGGTATGTGAAGCCGGGTGGCGTGTTACAGTGTCACACGATGGCTGAAGGGCTCGACTGGCTGCCCGAGGACGGCGTGGTCCTCACCCGAGCCGACCTCGAGCGGATCTTCATCAACCTTCGTGCGCTCGTCGCTGGTACGGACTCGGTGGATCCCAACCGTTCGTTCGCGGTGGACATAGCGATCGCCATCACGAATGCAATCGAACGTGAGAGTGGAGGCGAATGATGGCGAAACCCAAGGCGATTCAGTGGCTCGAAGACCAGACGGGCCAGACGATCGACTACACGGCCCGAATCGAACACCGGGCAGGACCGACATCTCTCCGTTCGGCTCACCAGCGAGCTCGCTTCCGGGCTCGAGACGATGGCCGCCGAGCGTGGCCTTACTCTTTCGCATCTCGTCCGTGAGCTCCTCGCCGAGGCGGTGGGTCAGCGAGCGACAGTCGCCAAGCTCGATGGTCGTGCGCTAGCCGAGCGCCTCGCCGCGGACGTTGCGGAAGTGCGCCGCCGCCTCGCCGGCTGACACGCCAGAACTGTGGATATCGCGCATGTTGTTCTGCGCTCGATGGGAGCCTTGCGTTGTCGCGTCAGGGCATTCGGCGCTGCGTCAGGATGCAAGCTGACGAGACGTCAGGAGCGCCGCGCTGCTCGCAACTGAGCCACGCAAGGGCTGGACGTACACAATGCCGTCGACGAGATCGACGATGCGGGCCACGGCCCTGGCGGCGCCGGATCCGGCCACAACGTACGCTCCGGGAACCACTCGCTCGGGGTGCTGCGCATCCGAGATGAAGGCCCACGGCAGACCCGAGTCGTCCATCGTGTTCAGATCGACGATCAGATCGAGTTCAGGTTGGTCATTCACCGAGCCTCCTTCGTCACTTTGGGCTCACGATCATGACAGAGGCTGGGTGTCGGTCGATACCGAGGGTGACGAGGACGGCCAGCGCCGAGTCGAGATCGCCTTGGAAGGCGATCGTGACATGCGGCGTGCGGAACGTCGGGACAACCTCGAAGCCTGCGGCCAACCACTCAGGCCAAACACCCTTGGCGGAACGGGAGGGATTGCGCATGGCCTTGCAGCGGTCGCGGCATGCACCTGTTCAGCGATGTTGCGCGAGGATTCCGCATCGCCCACGGGAGTAACCGCGGGAGTAACCGCGGGAGTAACCGCCAATGGCAAACGCTATTCCGTTCAAGGCATCCCCTCGTCGTTGCCGCGTCATGACGACCAGTCAACGCACCGGTCAACGCTTGCCAAACCGCTCCCTCGAAACCAGGGTGGTTCTTATGGGGCGATGACGGTCATCTGGGCAGAGGTGAATGGTCCGATGCCGCCGAGCACGTACCAACCGAACTTCGCGTCGCCGAGTGGTTGGTCGGCGGGAACCTTCAACGCCATTTGAAACGTGACCGACGCGCCTGCACCGATCGAGGGCGCCTGCATGCAGTTGAGTTGGTAGTCGTACTCGGTTGCGAAAGGGATGTCGTTGTTGGCGCCTGTGAACGTCGTCAGGAATTCCATGTACACGGGACATGGCTCGAGGGTGTAGGGGGTTGCGGTCGGATTCGTCATCGTGACGGTGAACGCGAGCGTGTCTCCGGGATGCGTCGTCGCTGGTGCGGTCAGCGTGAGTGTCAGCGGCGATGGTGACGGCGTGACCTCGATCGGAGGTTGTCTGGTTGGCACACCGAATCGACTGACCGCAACCCCGCAGATCGAGTCGACCTCGGCGTCCACACGGATTGAACCACCGGCGGGGAGGCCCAGTTCGACGGTCTTCCAGATTTGCGGCTTGTTGCCGTTCAGCGCCTTCTCGCATGCCCACGATTCTTCGAGGTCGACCGCTGCAGTCTCGCCCGGGGCGATGACGCCGGGGAGGCCGGGGTCTGCGGTGTAGGTGCCGTCCGTTGCGTTGAGGGCCACCAGCGAACCGTCTGGCCCGACGCCAGCGACCGTGGGGTAACCGTCGAGCAGACAGCCGTCGGCACCGTGATTGGTCAGGAGCACGCGAACGACGGTGTGGCCGCCCGCCGCGCCGCCCGGCCCTCCGGTGGCACGCAGGTCCTTGGGTGTGCACGCGGGCCCAGCAGGTGTCGGCAACGTCGTGGTGGTCGACGCTGCTGTGACCACCGGCCTATCCAACCACGGCACGACTGTCCCGTCTGGAGACGTCGACGCGCTGACTGATGAGATCGTCATCAGCGCCCCCGAAGAGTCTGTCGTCGTGGTCGGCGCACTGATCACCGGGCTTGCAGAGGCAGCCGGGACACCGGTGGCATTCGACGTCGCCGGGTGCTGCACACCAACCGAGGTCGACGTGGCCCCGCAGGCGCTCGCAGTGAGCGCTGCGCTCACGATGAGCAACCGTCGAGGTCCCACGTGAAGCAGTGAACCACACCCACGACAACGTGCCAAGGTGGCATCACGGGACTACCCGTCCTGTACACGCCAGTTCGACTCCCAACAACTACGCCGAGAACTCCGCAGCAATTGCCGGTCTCGTTGCTCGACACAGCCTCGTGCGAGAGCGCTGCCATGGCCTGGCAACGGGCACCCACATGCCGTAAGGGCGCTGGACAACCTCTGTCTCGACATGCACACTGCTGGCGTGCGGAGATTCGTCCGAACGTTCGCAACGGTGGGTCTGATCGCGTCAATCGCGACCACGTGTTCCAACAACGAAGCCAACCGCGAACACTGCGGAATCGGTGCATCCTGCGCCACCACAATCGTGAATGTCACTGCGGTATCGACGACCGTCACCGCGTCGATCGCCCCCAGTTCGACCGTATCGAGTCCCGAGACAGCGGCAGCTCCGTCAACCACCTCCACCGCCGTCGCAACCACCACTCTCAACACGGGCACGTTTGAGGTGCCGACAGGAGACGTGCAGGTCCACAGCGGCGACATGTTCCTCGTTCACGCTGACGGCGACCTGTGGCTGCATCCAGGACTCCTCGACGGTCGTCCCGGAAGACCGGTGCGTCTTGCCGACATGGGCGACCCGCGGATTCCGGTGACCGAGGGCGAAGGTCCGAACACCATCGAGAACGTCGCGGGCGAGGTCGGCGGTGCCGTGTACTTCAGCGACTGCTGCGAACCGATCGCGGGCGACGCTCGAGCAGCGACCGCACCCGACACCGTGAAACACGTGGGCTACGGCATTTCGTTGGTGCTCAGTCCGGATCGCACGAGACTCGCCTCATCGAACACCTTCGGCCTGCAGGTGTGGGACTTGTCGAAGGGCGGCTCCACCTACCGCGAGCTCAACACGACCGCACCGCAAATCCACCCTTGGGACCTGATCTGGTCAGCCGACGGACAACGGCTGATCATGCTGTATCTCGACGAGCACGGCGCCGCGCTCCTCCCGTACTCCGCAACCGACGACCTGATACCCGGCGCTGCGGTTCCTCTCGACACACGCTTCGCCCCGGTGCAGTCCCCCGGAATGCAGTTCGCCGGACACGGACCGAACGGGGAAATTGCGGTCTCGTTCTACGGCAACGATCAAACGACCATCAGGTTCTACGACCCAGTCACACTGATTGAGATCCCATCGGTTCGCCGCGAACTCCCCACCGGCGTCACGTCCGTCCGGCTCGCCTCGGACGGCGTCGGGCTGCTCTGGATCGACCACGAAACGCTTTGGTATCTGCCGCGACCCGGGGCCACCCTGAACCTCGGCCGCGGCTACACCGGCGCCTGGTTCGCAACTTGATCACCTCGACGCCGCCGGTTCGGGCTTGGCACCAACGCATGGCTGCCGATCGGCTCGCGGCGCTCCTTGAATCTCTCGCCGATGGCTGACAACGTGCAGTCCATGAAGGGATTTCCAACAAGGGCCGAGGCGGGAAGCAATCTGCGCTCGGCGTTCGGGGTGTTCAGAGCCCGAACCTGGGTCCTGTTTTCGGTCGTCCTCGTCGCCCTTGCCATTGGACAAGACTCGACGCGCAAGGATGAGGCCCTTCGGACGGTTGTCAACCCACCTGACGACAACTAGAGTTGTCGTAGTGGAGATCTTGCCGAGTGCTCTCAAGCACGGGATCTCCGACGACGACATTCGACACGGATTCAACAACGCCGTCGCTGCAATCACGACACCAGACCAGCCCGACTTCACCATGGTCCTCGGCGCAGACCTGAACGGGCAGCTCTTGGAAATCGGCGTGCTCGCCTCCGACGACAACGACTACGTGATCCACGCCATGCCAGCACGCACTAAGTACGTGAAGATGATCAAGCCGAAACGAGGTGGCCAGCCATGAAAACCAAGAAGCACCCACGAGACCTCAGTGACGTCGACATCGAAGCCATCGTCAACGCCTTCGACGACAACGTCGACGATGCCTACTCTGTCACCGACTCCGCCACGCTGGCCGAGCTGCGCTCAGCTGCGTCGGCCCGCCGGGAAGCAGAGGGCCGGATCGAGGCCGCCGCCCTCGCCGCCCACCGTGCCGGCCTGTCCTGGGGCGTGATCGGTGCCCAACTCGGCATGACCCGTCAGGGCGCACGCCAGCGCTTCGAACGCCTCGTCGGCCACTGACCACAGCGCACCGGCGACGGTGCAGATCTGCGCCTTACACCGAGCCGTTCAGCCCTAGTGACGGGATACTCGGTTGGCGTATAGTCGGGTCGTGAGGTCGGCGAAGCCTGCACAGGTCGCCGTGGCGTTGCTGGCCATCGTTGTGTCCTGCGGAGATAACAACGCCTCGACTACATCGGCGCCGCCGACATCGACCTCCACCACCGTCGTTCCGCAGACCGTGGCCACTACGACCCCATCGGGCACCAACGCCCCGATTGTTACCACCGCTCCGATTGTTATCACCGCCGCGACGACGACCACAGACGCGACTCCAATAGCCGAGTTGTGGTCAGGGCCGTGCATCGACCAGCTCGGTACTGCTAGTTCGCCACCGACCGATGCCTACGCCGGTAGAGCCTTCGGCCCGCTCGCAGCCGAACCAGGCCTGCAGATTGTGTATCCGATCGTTCCGGCCGAGCCACCCTATTCCGAGCCGGTTTCGTCGCTGAACCGAGTGCCCGGCGGATTGTTCATCTCGCTGCAGGGCTATTCGCCAGCGGCGGGCAGCCGGCGGATCGTGTCCGTCGTGAACGACAGCGGGTCCGTGCGTTGGCGGCGGTGTCTCGTCGACGTAAGCGGGTGGGGGTCGGTACTCGATACACAGCATGGGGTGATCGACGTCGAGGTGACTCCGTCGACACAGACCGTGGCTGGCTGGTGGGCATTCGACTTGCTCACCGGCGCATCGCAGATCGAGACGAAACGCTCGGCTGACGACCTGGCCGCCCGCGCTTCAGGCACGTTTCACCCAGCCAGATGTTGGCTTCAACGCTGCGGACCCGCCAGGGGCCGCGAGGCTCCGCAGAGTCGATGCCGATGGCAACGTGCTCTGGACTCGCGACGACCTCTACGACCCATCCGGCGAAGGCTTCCGCACCAGCACCAGCCAAATCAACGCCACCGACGATGTCACCCTAGTGTTCGCCTGCGTCGGTCAACCGATCGGCCCAAACACAACAGGCGGGCAGCGGTGCCCGCTCGCGTTGCTTGGCGTGGGTACCGAGGACGGCCGAACACGATGGCAGCTCGACGGCGCCTACACGGTTTCGCTTGTCGCCGACGGCTACACGATCATCACCGCAATTCCCACCATCGATGCCAGCTCCGCGTTGCTCGACGTATTCACTGGCCAGATCGTCCCGCACGGCATCTCGTCCCAACCGAACGCGTTCCTGGAGGAATGCTGCGGAGGCTACGACTACAACCGCGTCGAGGGCGACAGCGCCATCGCCTGGACCGTTGCCACCAATGTCGTGAACGTGTGGTACCCCGCCGACCTCCCCGGCCCCGGCGTGACAGTCGACCTTGTCGGCCCATAGAGGACTCCCAGACAACGATCCCATCAGAGTGCGCAGAACTGCCAGTGATCGGAGAAGTAGTTACTTCCTTGTGCCCACGGGGCCCGACCGACGCAAGCTGCGTGTGTGGAACGCCACGCGTCACCGCACCACCCGCGGGAGTAACCGCCGACGCAACGTATCGTCAGGATGCAAGCTGACGAGACGTCAGGAGCGCCGCGTTGCTCGCAACTGAGCCACGCAAGGGCTGGACGTGCACAATGCCGTCGACGAGATCGACGATTCGGGCCACGGCCCTGGCGGCGCCGGATCCGGCAACGATGAACGCTCCGGGAACCACTCGCTCGGGGTGTGGCGCATCCGAGATGAAGGCCCACGGCAGACCCGAGTCGTCCATCGTATTCAGATCGACAATCAGATCGAGTTCAGGTTGGTCATTCACCGAGCCTCCCTTCGTCACTTGGGCTCACGATCATGATAGAGGTTCGGGCGTTGGTCGATACCGAGGGTGATGAGGACGGCCAGCGACAGAGTCGAGGTCGCCTTGGAAGGCGATCGTGACGTGCGGCGTGCGGAACGTCGGCACAACCTCGAAGCCTGCGGCCAACAACTCAGCTATCCGAAGTACGACGAGCATCGGAAAGCGCTCCAGTTGATCGGCGGCAAGATCCTCGATCTCGGCTTCGGAACGCGCGTAGTAGGCCGACAGACCCCACCGCTGCCAGTCCGGAAACCGCCGCCGGAAGCCCAGGGCTTGCGCACGGGCAGTCTCAGGGTCGAGGTCGTCGCCACGCACGACAAGTTGCGCGTCGGCTGGGATCGGCGCGTGCCGAATGCGCGGTGCAGTCGCCGGGGTCAACGAGCTGTCCTCCCGACGATTGACGCGTCTGAAGCTGCGCGAGCGGAAATCTCACATCAGGCACGGGCACACACCGGTCAATGCTTCCGCTCGCGGCGCTGTTCTTCACGCTCGAGCCGTCGTCGCTCGGCCCTGGACCGGGGCTGCGCTGTCGTGCGAGGTGCCAAGGTGATGGCCGCTGAGCTCTTGTCGGCGGCATCGATTCGCCGGCGCAACGTGTTGAGTTCGGCCCGAAGTTCGCCGCGTTCGGCCACAAGGGCGTCGCGCTCTCCTTGCAACACGGTGCGGGCCTTCTCGATCCACCCGAACCGTTCCTGCTGCTGATCGAGTTGACGTCGGACGGCATTGAGCTCCCTTTGCAACCGTTGTCGGACTTCATTCTCCCCAGCGAGTTGTGTCTGAAGCTGCCGGATGGTGTCCCACGCGAGCGCGAGATCGTCACCGTCGTCGAGTGCGACGGCGAGCACTGGCGGCTCCGCGACGCCCTGTTGACGCGCCCGATAGGCGCGCACCCGATCGGCGTCAGAGCGCCACTTGCGGGGTCTGCCACCCTTGCCGGGAACCGTCATTGGCGACACTGTAACGAAACGCGACGAAACCTGTCCACCCTGGGTAATAATCTGTGCATTGAGATTGGCGATTTGGGGCGGGAAGTCGGGAAGGCGTAGGGAACGTGGGCCAGGAAGGTGCGTGTAACAGGGCGGTGGTACTCGGGGTGCGTCGGTTCGAGGAAGCGTGCTGGGATTGACCGTTGGGCGGCTGCTGATTCGCGATATTTGGTTGGGGCGCGAATGAGGTCATTGGTCGACCGCCACAATCGCCTCAGAGGCGATATCCACAACCCGATCGATACCTACCTGCCCGACCAACGAGCCCGCTAGGGCATCTGTGCCAGTGGCGGCGCTCCACCGGACGCGATCGGGGGACGATCGCGATTCACCGCGCGGCAACAGTTGGGTCGAGCAGTTCGGCCGCGCGGCGGGCGGTCGCAGCCGGGCGCTGGCCGAGGGACTTGACGTAGGCCGCCGTCGTGGATGGGTTGGAGTGTCCGACGTGGCGGGCGACGTCGGCGAGGTCGAGACCGCCGTCTGCGTAGAGGGCGGTGATCACGGTCCGGCGGCCGGCGTGGGTGGCGAGGCCGGTCGGGTCGAGGCCTGCCCGTCGCGCCGTTCGCTCGATGACCTTCGTGATCGCCTGCCGGTTCACGAGTCCGCCGGTCGTGTTGGTGAACACCGGTGAGATCGGCTTGCCCTGGTACGTGTGCTTCGGCCATTCACCACCGAACGCCAACCGTTCGGCGGCTTGCTCCGCACGCCGCGCTCGCAATTGGGCGACTGCGATCGGGGCGAGGTGGTGGACGCCTTGTGCTCCGCTCGTCTTGGTTGCGCCGAGGGTGACACCGGCCGATGCCGAGTGCGTCGCGGCGCGTTGGATTCGGGCGGTGCCGGCGTCGAGGTCGAGGTCGTCCCACGCCAGGCCGAGCACTTCGCTGACGCGCCAGCCTTGGCAGAACAGCAACGTCACGGCCGCGCCGAGTCGAACGTGCTCCGCGGCGGCCACGAGCTGGCGTGCCTCCTCGGAGCTGAGCGCTCGTCCCTCCTTGATCCCGCGGGCGCGTGGTGCCTTCACGAGATCGAACGGGTTCGATGCGAGGAGACCGAGCTTGACGGCTTCGGTGAAGATCTGGCGGCACGCCTTGCGGCAACTGAGCACCGTGTACGGAGCGAAACGGTCGAGCAGGTTCGACTGCCACACAGTGAGCGCTTCCGGCCCGACATCGATGACACGGACGTGGCCGAAGTCGGCGACGAGATAGGCGAGCGCCTTGCGGTACGTGCCGAGCGACGACTCGCGCACCTGATGACGTGCCACCGAGTCGAGCCACCAGTCGGCCAGTTCCTGAACGGTCGTGGTGATCGAGAATCGCGACGACCCAGCGGCCGGCGCTGCTCGAGCGTGGCGAGCAGTTCGTTGCGTCGTGCCTCGGCCAACGCTCGGGTCGCGCCCGACACTCGCTTGGTCTTACCGTCGAGATCGACGTAGGTCGCTCGCCAGCGACCCTTGACCACCATGCCGTCGGCGCGTGCCGACGGAGCGTCGAAGTACACCGACCCGTCGCGGTTCGAGTTCTTGCTGACGACCGAGTAGCCGCCATCGGCGGTGACGACCCGCTTGCCCTTCGGGCCTCTGGGCATGTCGACCTCCCTCGAATCCAAGCGGTTGGTGGCCGCCGCGGGAGTTACCGCGGGAGTAACCGCGGGAGTAACGCTACAGAAACGTCAGTGGACGTGCAAGAGCACCCTTGAACATCATCCCTGCTCACCGTGCATTTCCGTGAACGTCGGTGAACGTCCGTGGACGCCAAAAGACCTGCTGGCGGAACGGGAGGGATTTGAACCCCCGGGGCTTTGACACCCTTCCGCTTTCAAGGCGGATGCATTTGGCCGCTCTGCCACCGTTCCGGGGTCGAGGTTAGCGATCCGCGGCCGCGGCCGCGGCGTGCTTGCCGGCGAGGAAGCCGAACACCATGCCTGGCGCGAGCGTTCCACCGCCACCGCCGTAGGTCATGCCCATCGCCGAGGCCATCACGTTGCCCGCGGCGTACAGCCCACCGATCGGGGCGCCGTCGACATCGATCACCTGACCGTCGGCGGTCGTGCGCGGGCCACCCTTGGTGCCCAGGGCACCGGGGTGGATCTCGACGGCGTAGAACGGGCCGGTGTCGATCGGGCCCAAGGTGGCATCGACGCCCTGGCGTTGGGCGTCGCCCCACCAACGGTCGTTCACGCTCTTGCCCCGGCCGAAGTCGGGGTCGTCGCCGTCGGCGCAGATCGCATTCCAGCGGGCAACGGTGTCGTCGAGCGCGCCGGCCGGCACGCCGAGCTTCTCGCCGAGCGAGGCAACCGTCGGGGCGTGGATGATCCACGACGGCACCGGGCCCTCGCCACGGAATCGACCGGCCAGGCCGTACTGCGTTGCGTACAACTGATCGAACACCAGCCAGGCCGGCATGTTCGAGTACTCGAACGTCGTCGTGTTCATCTCGTGGAACGCAGTGCCGAACGCGTTGTAGTTGACCGCCTCGTTGGTGAACCGCCGGCCCGCACCGTTGACGATGATCGATCGCGGACGGGTGCGCTCGCGGTTGACCAGCCACGGGAACGACGGGCCGTCGTCGTCGGCGACGTCCATGATCGGCACCCACCACGCCTCGCGCATGTTGCCGAGTGCCGCCCCGATCCGCATGGCCATCTTCAGGCCGTCGCCCGTGTTGGTCTCCACCGCGACGCTGCGCTCGAGCGGGCCACGGATGAAGCTGCGCACGAGCTCGGGATCCCAATCGAACCCGCCGGTGGCCAGCACCACGCCCCCGCGGGCCTCGACCTTGCGGGTCTCGCCACCGACCTCGAACTCGACGCCGACGACACGGCCATCCTCGACCAGCAGGCGCACGGCGCGGTGACCGGTGTGCGGTTCGATCTGACGGTCGAGGCACCCCTTCAACAAGCGCCCGATCAACGCCTGGCCACAGCCGCGAAGGTCGCCCTCCTCACGGCGGCGGGCTTCCTCGGGTTCGATGTGATCGGTGGTGCCCTTGCCGAGTGTCGTCTCGTTCATCACCAGGTGCTTGCTCATCTGGTAGCCCTGCACCACCCGATCGGCCCAGGGGCCGAGCTCGCCGAAGGCGAACAGCGGGCACTCCAGCGATCGACCGCCACCGGTCTTCCCGCCAGGGTGCTCGGGGTGATAGTCGGGGAACCCCTCGACGACGGTGAACGAGACCGGCGTGTTGTCCTCGAGCCAGCGCAGCATCTGCGGGCCACCATCGACGAACGCCTCGGCGAGATCGTCGAGGATCATGCCGTGCGACAACGAATGCAGGTAGGTCAGCGCATCCTCACGTGAATCGGTGAGGCCGAACTCGCCCATCTGGTGGTTGCCCGGGATCCAGATCATCCCACCCGACCTGGCCGACGTGCCGCCGACCTCGTCGCCCTTCTCGAACACCCCGACGGTGGCGCCGTGACCGGCGGCGGTGACTGCTGCGGTCAGACCGGACGCACCGGTGCCGAGGACGATCACATCGAATGAGTCCACCTCACGTTCCTAGCAGATCGACACTCACGTGTTCCACCACGCGATCCACGCATCAGCGCGCCCTTCCCCACCTTGTGCAGCGGTGTCGTCGATGAGCGGCGTCGGGCCAACGACGCCCGTCAGCGGATCTGGCGGCGCAAGGACTTGACCCAGTCGTCGGCCTCGCGCCAACGGGCATCGGCGTGTTCACGAGTGGTGTGGGCGTGCTCGCCCGACGCCGGGTACGAACCGAGAAACTTCACCTTGCCCTGCTTGGCGCGCAGCGACCGGATGGCGTCGGCCAGCAACTCGTCGGCGATGTGGCCATCGGCGTACACCACGAAGCAGTAGTCGCCGAGACCGCCGTCCTTCGTCGGCCGCGAGAGCAGGTTCGACAGGTTGATGCGGCGCGCCGCGAACTCCTGGAGGATCGAGATCAGGCTGCCGGGCTCGTCGGCGCGCTGATAGATCACCAGTCCGGTGCGATCGTGACCGGTGCGCGCCGGCACGGCATCGCGGGCCACCAGCACGAAGCGCGTCTGGTTGCCCGGGTGATCGGCGATGTCGTCGGCCAGCACCACGAGGCCGTACAGGTCGCCGGCGATCCGCGGTGCGATGGCGGCCGAAGCGGCGCCTGCGTCCTCGCTGACCGTGCGTGCGGCCTCGGCCGTCGAGTTGGCGGCGCGGAGCTCGGCCATGGGCAGTTGGGTCCGCACGTACGCGTGACATTGCGCCGTGGCGACCGGGATCGACAGCACCGCCTTCACATCGGCCAGCGTCGTGCCGGGCTTGGCCAGGAGGCAGTGCTCGATGTCGAGCACGACCTCACGCTGGATGAGGAGGTCGTGGCTGAAGGCCAACTCGTCCTGTGTGAGGTTGACCGTGCCCTCGATCGAGTTCTCGATCGCCACGAAGCCGAGGTCGACGTCGCCGGCCTCGACGGCGTCGAGCACGTCGGGCATGGTGCGGAACAACACGTGCTCGGCAGCGGCGAGGTCGGGCTGCGACTTCAGAGCTTGCTCGGTGAACGTGCCGAGCGGCCCGAGAAAGCCGATACGAGTTGTTGGGCCAATCACGTATCACAGGCTATTGGTCAGCACTCTTTCCATCGAGCGATATGAGCTGCAACCCCGAGAGTCCCACATGTTCGACGATCACCGGGAGCGCCACGGTGGCGCGCAGCTGGTACGGCCAGGTGCGGTCGGCGTTCGGCAAGCCCCACGTCGAGTTGATGGCCGACGGGCGCGACCCGGCCACGCTCAGTCATCCTTCGCAACCGATCAGTTCCTTGCTGGGCACCATTCCTTCGCTGCGCTTTGCGACCCCCGCTCGGCTGCGCGATCTCGCCGACGTCACAGAACGTGAACATGTCGACGTCGGCGAGACGATCGTCAGGCAGGGCGAAGAAGGCGACGACGTGTTCTTCGTCGTCGACGGCAGATACGAGGTGCTGATCAGCCACTTCGGGCAGCCACCCGACTTCATCCGCGTGTTGCAGGCCGGCGACTCGTTCGGCGAGCTCGGAGTGCTGTACGACGTGCCACGCACCGCGACGGTCCGTTGCACGGAGGCCGGCCACATTCTGCGCGTCCCCGGCGAGAGTTTTCTCGATGCGCTAGATACCGGGAGCTGATCGCCGCCACAATGTCCCGGTGGACGAAGCCGCCCTGCGCCAACTGATCGACGACGTCCGCAGTGGCGCCGTCGAACCCGATACCGCGGTCGACCGGTTGCGTCGCTTGCCGTTCGCCGAAGTCGGCGGCGCCTTGGTCGACCATCATCGTTCGCTGCGCCAGGGCATGCCCGAGGCCGTCTACGGCCGCGGCAAGAGCGCCGAACAGTGCGTCGCGATCGTCGGCGAACTGCTGACCCATGGCGACGGGCCTGTGCTGCTGACACGCGCCGATGCCGGCCAGTTGCACGCCGTGGCAACCGCACACGGCGTCGGCGAGCAGGCCGGCGGCGCAATGCTGTGGCGCCGGCCCGAGGCGTACCGCGCCGCCAAGGTTCTCGTCGCCAGCGCAGGCACCAGCGACGGCCCGATCGTCGACGAATGCGTGCTGACGCTTCGCGCCTACGGGTTCGAGCCCGACTACCTCACCGACATCGGTGTGTCCGGGTTGCACCGGTTGCTGGCGCACCTCGACCGAATCACCGCGGCCGACGCCGTGGTCGTGGTCGCCGGGATGGAGGGCGCGCTGGCCAGTGTGATCGGTGGGCTGACCAGCGGGCCGGTTGTCGCTGTGCCCACCAGCGTCGGGTACGGCGCCAGCCTCGATGGCGTCACCGCGTTGCTGGCGATGCATGCGTCGTGCGCCAGCGGCGTCACAGTGGTGGGAATCGACAACGGGTTTGGAGCAGCGTGCGCGATCGCCAGAATGATGCAGTGACTCGAACCGCCTGGTTCCACTGCTTCGCCGGCACTGCTGGCGACATGACCATGGCGGCGTTGGTCGATGCCGGCGCCGACCCGGTCGACATCGCCGAGATCGTCGGTCGTCTCGACCTCGACGGTTACGCATTGACGTTCGAAAAGGTGATGCGCTGCGGGATCGCCGCAACCCAGGCCCACGTGGTCGTGGCCGACCACGACCATCACGACCACCACGACCATCACCGCGGCTACCGGGCGATCCGCGACCTGATCGATGCAGCCGAGTTGCCCGAGCGGGTACGCGATCGCGCCCAGCGCACCTTTGCCATGCTCGCCGACGTCGAGGGGACCATGCACCGGGTGCCGGCCGACGAGGTCGAGTTCCACGAGGTCGGCTCGGTCGATGCGATCGTCGACATCGTCGGCGCCTGCGCGGCGCTGGAATCGCTCGGAATCGACACCATCGTCTGCAGTTCGATCACGGTCGGCGAAGGCACGGTGCTGGCGGCCCATGGCCAACTCCCCAACCCGGCGCCCGCGGTCACCGAACTGCTCGCCAGGCGGAACGCCCCGAGCCGCGGCATCGACGATCGCAAGGAGTTGGCCACGCCGACCGGTGTCGCGCTGATGTGCGCGCTGGCCGACGAGTTCGGCCCGATGCCGGCGATCACCGTGTCGTCGGTCGGCTACGGGGCCGGCACCGCCGACATCGCCGGGCGACCCAACGTCGTCCAGGTGGTGATCGGCGAGGCGACAGCGCCCTCCGCACTGCCAGAGCCGGGCCAACTGGTTCGGTTGCTGGAGACCAACGTCGACGACGCAACCGGTGAAGTGATCGCCCACAGCATCGCCGTGTTGATGGCAGCCGGCGCCCACGACGCATGGGCGACACCGATCATGATGAAGAAGGGTCGCCCGGCATTCACGGTGCACGTTCTGTGTGACCCATCCGCTGCGCCGCTGATCGGCGCAGTGCTGCTGCGCGAGACGGGCTCGCTCGGCCTGCGCGGCACCGACTTGCGCCGGTGGCCGCAACAACGAAGCGAACGCGACGGTCAGCATCGACGGGCACACGGTGCGTGCCAAGGTGGCGCTCGGCAGGGTGAAGGTCGAGTACGACGACGCTGCTGCGGCCGCCGCCGCACTCGGTCGGCCCCTCCGCGATGTGCTCGCCGAAGCCGCAACCCGAGCAGAACGAGATGTTCAATGATCCCGCCGTTCGTCGACGAGCAGTTCGTCCATGACCATCCCGACGCAGTGCTCGCGGATGTCCGCTGGTACCTCGACGGCCGCGATGGCAAGGCGGCGTACGAGACCAGCCATCTGCCCGGCGCGATCTGGGTCGACCTCGAACACCATCTGGCCGGTATCGGCCAGCCGGCGACCGAGGGCCGCCACCCGTTCCCGTCGCCGGAGGCGTTCGCCTCGGCCATGGGATCGTTGGGCATCGGCAACGACACCGTCGTCGTCGCCTACGACGACACCGGCGGCCTCACCGCTGGGCGGCTGGCCGTGATGCTGCGGATGGTCGGCGTTGATGCCGCGGTGCTGATCGGCGGACTTGCCGCCTGGACCGGGCCGATCGAGACCGGAGCCGGACGAACCCCGAGCCCAACGGCATTCGCGCCTCAGGGGTGGCCGGCTGATCGTCTCGCCGACGCCGACGACGTCGAGCGCATCGTCGCCGAAGGTGGCGCAGCGATCGACGCTCGATCGCACGAGCGGTTCCTCGGCGAGGTCGTGCAGGTCGACAAGCAACCCGGCCACATCCCGGGTGCCCGCAGCGCGCCGTGGGCTGCCGTGCTCGACGCCGATGCCAGGCCCCGCGCGGTCGACGAGCTCCGCGAGCACTTCCACGGCCTCGGCGTCGACGACGCGCCCGAGGTCGTCGCCTACTGCGGCTCGGGGGTCAGCGCGTGCATGAACATCCTGGCGATGGAACACGCCGGGCTGGCGCTCCCCCGTCTCTACGTGGCCAGTTGGTCGGGCTGGACCGCCGACCCCAGCCGTCAGGCTGCCACCGGTGAGTGACGACACGCTCGACGTCCTCTACGACCTTCGGCGCCGACGCAAGCGGCACCGCCTCGGTGACATCGAATGGTTCGACGCGGCGTACCGGGTGTATCTGGTCGCCCTGTTCGGCGGCGGCACCGTGCTCTGGATCAGCAGTTCCATCAGCGATACCACGGTGTCGGATCACGCCGTCGCCGACATCGCCAAGAACGGCCCGGCGCTGATCGGTCTCGTCGCCGCATTGACATTTCTCGCCGCATTGCGAAGCGGCGCACAGGGCGGCCCACTGGCACTGGAAGCACCGGACGTCGCCTACGTCATGTTGTCGCCGGTGGATCGCACCCGCGCCCTGCTTCGACCGGTGACGCAACGGGCCCGCAGCGCCGCCGCGCTGGCCGCGACCTTTCGGTGCCATCGTCGGTCAACTGGCCGGCCGGCGACTTCCGGGAACGCCGGTCGCGTGGGCGGCGAGCGGTGCGGCGTTCGGGATCACCACTGCTCTGTTGTGGGCCGGCTCGGCGTTGATCGCTCACGCCATCCGCCTGCCCCTGTGGGTCGCCACGTCGGTCGGTCTCGCCGGCGTCGCCTGGCAGAGCGCCGCGTTGGCGTGGCACGTACCCGGCCCCGCCAACCTCGACGGCAGCCTGGCCATGTGGGGCTGGCGGCAGCACCCGATCGATCTCGCCGCGCCGCTGGTGGCCGTCATCGTGATCTTCATCGGCATCGCCTTGTTGCAACAGACCTCGCTCGACGCCCTGGCCCGACGCAGCAGCCTGGTCGCCCAGTTGCGATTCGCCGTCACCATGCAAGACCTCCGCACCGTGATCCTGCTGCGGCGGCAGTTGAACCAGGAGAACACGCGCCGCACGCCGTGGTTGGCAGTACCGCGGTGGATCACCCCTCCGATCCCGCGCCGCGGGATCGCCAGTGTTGCCCGCTTCCCATTGACGCGGCTGGTGCGCATGACCGCGTTCGCCGCGATGGCGGGGGTGTTCCAGGCAATGGTGCTGCGCGGCACCACCCCAGCGCTGATCGGCACTGCCCTGATGCTCTTCGTCCTCGGCCTGGAAGCGATGGAGCCGTTGTCGCAAGAAGTCGATCAGCCCGACCGAACCGACAGCTTGCCGATCGAACGCGGCGAACTGCTGGTGCGCCACCTGCTCGCACCGGCAGTTGCCCTGGTGCCGTTCGCGGTGATCGCCGCGGCCGCGGCCGTCGCCGTCCTCGGTACGACGCGCGCCATTGCACCGGCCGCGATCCTGGCCATTCCGACCGTGCTGGCCGGCGCCGGTGGAGGCGTCGTCAGCATCGTGCGCGACGCCCCTGACCCGACCCAGGGCGCTACGACGCAAGCGTTCGTCCCACCCGAGATGGCCGGGATCTCGAGCGCGATGCGCATCGGGTTGCCCATTCTCGTCGAGCGCGTTGGCGGCCAGCACGGTCCTGCTCGTGCGTCACGCCGAACGACCTCGGCACATCGACCGTCGGCGCCGCACTGCGTGGGGCCATCGGCGCGGCGCTGCTGACCTTCCTGATCGGCTACTGGGTGCGCCGACGCGATCAGTGGAAACGCAAGATCCGTCAGTTCATGTCCGACGGCCAGTCCTACACCAAGCAACAGCGGAGCACCCCGTCATGACCGAACTGGCGACCCGCCAACTCACCAAGTCCTACGGCGAGCGGCCGGCCCTCGAACCACTCACCCTGCACATCGAGTCCGGCGCCAAGGTGGCGCTCGTGGGCCACAACGGCAGCGGCAAGACGACGCTCATGAAGATGGCTTCCGGCCTGCTCGACCCCACCGACGGCACCGTGAAGATCGGTCGCCACGAGGCCGGCAGCCAGGAAGCCCGGCGGTCGCTGTCGTGGCTCAGCGACACACCGACCTTCTACGACGACCTGTCGTTGTGGGAGCACCTCGAGTTCGTGGCGCGGCTGCACGGCGTCGCCGACTGGCAAGGTCGCGCCGAAGAACTGCTCGAACAGGTCGGGCTCTCCGCCCGCCGCGACGACATCCCCACCACCTTCAGCCGCGGCCTGCGCCAGAAGGCCGCCATCTCACTGGCGTTCATCCGGCCCTTCACCATCATGCTCGTCGACGAGCCGTTCATCGGACTCGACGAGCCGGGCAAACAGGCGTTGCTGCGGCTGTTCGACTCGGCATCGCGACGCGGTGCGACGCTCGTGATCGCGACCCACGAACTCACCTTCGTGCATCAGGTCGCCCGGCTGTTGGCGCTGCGCGACGGCGAGTTGGTCTACGACGGCGCACCCGCCGACACCGACGTCCACACGCTCGTCCTGCCGAGCTGAGGCGCCCCGTCACAAAGTCGTCAGCAACGTCTCACCGTCCGTCATCGCAACTGGCGTCGCGGACACTACGCTCTCGGTCCATGCAGGAATTCGAATCGATCAGCGCCTCGTCCTACGATCCGTCGGCTCTCGCCACCAAGCTCACCGCCAAGGCCGCTGAGGGCTGGTCGGTGGTCGCCATCGTCCCCACCGGCGGCGATGTGACCGCCTTCGTGACCCGCGACAAGGGCGGCGCCGACGCCGACTCGAAGCCGTCGACCGACGCAGCCGAAACCAAGGCCGAGGCCGTCGTCACGGCCGACGACAACGCCGACGACGTGCCGGCACCGGCTCTGCCCGCCAAGGCCGAGCCGGTCATCGAACCCAAGCCCGAGCCCGCCAGCGAACCCTCCGGCTGGGCGATCGCACCCGAGCCGGCCAGCCCCCCCGTGGAGCCGACCGGTGTGCAGCCGGCCGTCACGATCGCGCCGGCCGCGGTCTCGACTCCCGCAACACCAGCCGCAATCCCGAGTTACGAGCCGGTCGCGGCAGCAACGCCGGCAGCGGCGACGCCCGCGGCCGCGACGCCCGCGGCCGAGTCCGCTGCGGCGCCGACGGTGCCGGCCGGCTGGTATGCCGACCCCGCCGGACGCTTCGAGTTGCGGTACTGGGATGGCAGCACCTGGACCGAGCACGTGTCTCGCGCCGGCCAGCAGTTCACCGATCCCCCCGTCGCCTGACTCCATTCGGCGACCGCGGTGTGAGTGCTTCGAGGCGCCCTGGCCGGTGCCACACGCGACACACTTCTCACGCCGCTCACTAGCCTCGGACACGAAATGCGCGCGACTTCCGTCGGCCACGCCGGCATCCTCATCGACACCGTCGACGGCTCGATCCTCTGCGACCCCTGGTTCCTGCCGGCGTTCTTCGGATCCTGGTTCGTGTTCCCACGCAACGATCAACTCTCACCCGAGCTCATGCACCGCATCGAGCACCCGGACTACCTCTACATCTCGCACTTGCACGCCGACCACCTCGACGAGGCGTGGCTCGCTGATCACGTCGACCGCTCGACGACGGTGTTGATCCCCGGATATCCGACGCACGAGCTCGAGCGGAAGCTGGGCGAGTTCGGATTCGACAACGTGATCCGGACCATCGACGGCGAAGAGATGGCGCTCGGCCCGAATCTGCGCGTCGCCATCCACGTCGAGACCAGCATCACCGATGGCCCCGGCGGCGATTCCGCGCTGGTCGTCAGCGATGGAACGGCGCGCCTGCTCAACCAGAACGATTGCCGTACCGACGATCTCGATGCGTTGCGGGCCCACGGTCCGGTCGATCTGCACTGGCTGCAGTACAGCGGCGCCATCTGGTACCCGATGGTCTACGACGAGCCGCCGCAACGCATGCGTGAGCTGGTCGATGCCAAGGTCGCCAGCCAGTTCGCCAGGGCCATGCGGTACGTCGAGACGATCGGCGCCGCCGCCGTGGTGCCGAGCGCCGGTCCGCCGGCATTCCTCGATCCGGAGCTGTTCCGCTTCAACGTGATCACGGGCGACGAGCTGAGCATCTTCCCCGACCAACGCAGCTTCACGGCCCGTCTGGAAGCAGCAGGGCATCGCGGCATCCTGGCCATCCCCGGCACGGCCATCGACATCAGCGCCGGATCCATCACGGTCGAGCACCCGATCGCCGACGACGAGGTCGAGGCGATCTTCGAGCACAAGGACGAGTACCTGCGCCGGTACCAGCACGACTGGATGCCGTGGATCACCGAGATGCACCACAGCTGGTGCCCGCCGAGCAACGATCTGCTTGGCACGCTGAAGGCATGGTGGGAGCCACTGCTGGCCATGGCTCCTGCGCTGCGCAGCGGCGTCGGTGACTGCTGCTTGCTTCAAGCCGGCGATCTCGGGGTGATCATCGACTTCCCCAACGGCGAGGTTCGTGAGTTCGCCGGCGAGGAGTACGCGTTCCGCTTCGACATCCAGCGTGAGCTCGTCGAGACCGTCGCTGCACGGAAAGCGGTCGATTGGAGCAACGCACTGTTCCTCTCGTGCCGGTTCCGGGCCTGGCGAGCCGGCTCGTTCAACGAGTACCTGTACAACTTCTTCAAGTCGCTCTCACCGGAGCGCATGCGTCGCGCCGAGGCCGAGGCGCACCGACGCCTGGACCCCACGCGTAGCGATCTGGCCGGCCAGGAGGTGCGGATCGGCAACTACGTCGTCGAACGCCTCTGCCCCCATCGTCAGGCAGACCTCGGCGTGTTCGGCGAGATCGACGATCAAGAGTTCGTGTGCACCCTGCACGGGTGGCGGTTCGACCTCGAAACCGGTCGGTGCCTCACCGCTGACGATCTGCGCCTGCGCATCCGGCACGCCGAAGACTGACTCAAGATCGGGCGTCGACAGACCGATACAGGGGTATGGGAAGGTCTCCGGGGCTCGACGACGGTGGCGGCCAGAAGTGGCAGAGGGTGCTCGACGAGTGGCTCGCCGTCATCCAGTTCGACGCCGGGCAGACTCTCGATCTGACGATCGTCGACGCCGCTGCCGACGTCGTCGAGACGCTGCTCACGCGGCAACCCGGGCTTCGCGGCGCATTGCGCCGCCTGGGCAACGCGATGGGTGACCTCGGTTGGCCACTGGAGCATCTCAACTCGTGGATCGCCGGGTTGTCGGCGATGACCGGCCGATCCCAGCGCAACCAACTGCGCTCGTTCGAATCACTGGCGGCACTCGCCGAAGGCTGGGCGGAGCGCTACGTGCGCGGCGCACATGCCGGCGTGTGCATCGACGCCGTCACCGGGCTCGGCACGCCGGCGGTGCTGCGGCTGCGGCTCGAGGAGATCTACCAACATTGCCGGGCCTTCGGCATCACACCGACCGACGCCTACTGCTTCGTGGTCGTCGATGCCAACACCGACGACCTCGCCCCATTCGAACGCGACGCGGTGATGATCACGACCGCCGGCGTCGTCGGCGACGTGTTCCACCAGGGCGAGACCGTGATTCGGCATCGGAGCCGGGTGATCGTGCTCGCCAGCAGTTCGGACTCCACCCGTCAGCGGATCGAGGCATTGAGCGAGGCGCTGCAGGCTGCGCCGATCACCCGCTCGGCGAACCCGGTGGTGTGGGCCGACGAACTGCCCGCCTCGAAGATCGACATCGACCGCCGTCTACGCGTGCTGGTCGACTGAGGCATCAGACACCTCGACAGGTCAGCTGTGCACCCACACGACGATGTGGAGCGGCATCAGGTTCTGATCCCAGATGAAGTCCATCGCCCCGGTGCTCAGTCGCACGCATCCGTGTGACACGGCGTGGTTGGGAACACTGGTCATGCCGTGCACGGCGACCCCGCCATGGAAGTACTTCGGCCGGTAGATCTTGCCGAGGTCACCCTCCCACCAGCCTTCCGGGCGCTCACGGGTGGTGTGGAACAGGCCGTCCGGTGTGACGGCGTCACCCGATTCGATCTTGGTCGGATCGTTCTTGTTCGGCGCCTCGTAGGGGATGCCGCTGCCGGTCGAGGTGTTGAACGTCCACAACGTCATCCCGTCGACGACGATGAAGAGCAGCTGCTTGGCCTTGTCGACCTCGACGAGCGTGCCGGTGTCGGCAGACGCGTGCCCGCGCTCGGTGAAATTGGTCAGGTAGTCGGCGGTCGCCTGATCGACCAGGCCGCTGGCCGGGAGACCGATGTACTTCTGGAATGCCATCACGGCCTGCTTGGTGGTGAAGCCGTAGTCACCATCGGCACCGGCGTTCCAGAATCCGAGCTGCAACAAGCGAGCCTGGACGACCGCCGTCGCCGGACCGCTGTGGCCGCCGACGGCCTCCATCGGCTGATCCGCGGGGCCGGCGACCTCGACGTTCGTCGGCAACGGGATGGTCGTGGTGGTCGGGGCCTCCGTCGTGGTGGTCGGGGCCTCCGTCGTCGTGGTCGGCGCTTCCGTCGTGGTCGTCGGCTCCTCCGTGGTCGTGGTGACCGCGGTGGTGGTCGGCTCCGTCGGCGCAGGCAGGCCCGACAAGGTGATCGGCGGCGGGAGCGTCTGTGCGGCAGCCGACGAGCCGTGCTGCGAGCACGACGACAGGACCAGTGCCAAGACAGGGAACAGCAGCGGCAAAGATCGAGTTGCGGCTCGCCGATTCATGTGCAGTCAAATTTAACTGATGGCGACGTCAGAACGACGGCAACTCGAACCATACCGTCAATGCATATTTCACACCGCTCCCCAGCTGGGCGGTTTCGTGGGGATGGGTGACCAGCGACGGCCACACCAACAGGTCGCCGACGCCGACGCGCGAGTTGTCGAACCCTTGGCGTGGAAACACCAGCTCGGCGCCCTCGTAGCCGCCGTTGAGCTTGATCGATCCCGAGATCTGGGCAACGTCGTGATGGATGCGGAGTGACTCCTGCTCGCCGGGTGCGTAGCGGATGACGAACGCATCGCGCAGGCCGTAGTAGTCGACATATGGCCACACGGTTTGCAACTGCGGCCACACGCGGGTGCCGAAGTCTTCCTGCACGGTCTCGAACAAGCCGCGGGCTGATGACTGCCAGAGATACCTCATGACCTGGTACGGGGTCGTCGACCTGCGCTTCGAAGGCGCCGAGCGCCTCGGCCGCACGCACCACCGTGGCGCAGAACTGCGGCGTCCAGCAGGGCACGACCAAGATGTCCGGCCCGACCTCGGTGGCACCCGTGCGATCGTCGATCGCGCCGCGGTAGCCGAACAGTTGCTGGAGATCGTCGAACATCTGCACGATCGTGTCAGAGTTCGCCGGGCGTCAGCCGCCATGGGCTGCGCGGCACCCGTGCGAGATCGAAGCGATCGAGCAGCTCGCCCGCCATCACCGGCCGGCCGCCGGTAGGAATCCCGAGGCTCTCGGCCAGTCGGGCGCACACGTCACCCGGCGACATCCCCCGCTCCCCGAGATCGGCCAGGGTCACGGCTCCGTGGCGTTTGGCCAGCCGAGACCCATCCGGGGCAAGTGCCAAGGGAACGTGGGCGTACTCCGGAATCGCGAGATCGAGCAGCCGGTGCAGGCGGATCTGGCCCGGTGTCGAGGCCAGCAGATCGTCGCCACGCACGACTTGCGTCACGCCTTGGGCGGCATCATCGACGACGACGGCCAGGTTGTACGCGGGCACGCCGTCGTTGCGTTGCAGCACCACGTCGTCGACACAGCCGCGCTGCGGCCCGCAGCACCGATCGTCGAACGACTCCTCGCCATCGTCACTCCGAAGGCGCAATGCCGGTCGTCGACCGGCGTCACGCAGTGCCCGACGATCGCCGGTCGGTCAGGCTGCGGCAGGTGCCGGGGTACCGGCCGTCAGGGTCGGCGCCGTGCGGTGCCTCGGCCGCCTGGCGAATCTCGCGTCGTGTGCAGTAGCACTCGTAGACCCGCTCGGGCGGCAGCCGGCCGATGGCCTGGTGGTACATCGCAAAGCGCTCGGACTGACGAACGACCTCGCCATCCCAGTCGAGGCCGATGCTGCGCAGCGAGGAGAGCTGATCGATCTCGTGGGCCGGCGACGACGTCACCCGGTCGAGATCCTCCATCCGAACGATGAAGTCGCCGCCCACCGACCGCGCCGAGAGCCACGCCACCAGCGCCGTTCGGAGGTTGCCGAGATGCAGGGATCCCGTCGGTGAAGGGGCAAATCGGCCGCGCATGACACCCATTCTCACGGCGATGTGCCCGCCGCGACGGTCAAAGTTATCGAATGAGGCCTCACGCCACGGGTACTTCCGGCCGATAACAACTGCAGCGCACGAGGCGAAGATGGCCAAGGAGAATCTGGTGGCGGAGGCGGAATCGCCAACGACAGGCGAGCAGCAAGCATGCCTACGTGAGCGCGCCCTGGTCTCGGTCGTCGCCAACACCGCCATCGTCCCGTTCTGGCTCATCCCCTTCACCGTCTTGGTCAGCGTGCTGACCAGCGAGGAGAACGATGCGCTTCGGCTGAAGTGGTGGATCGGCACAGCCGTGCTGGCCACGCTCCTGATCGTTGCCGGCCTCGCGGCATTCCGACGTCACGGCCACACCGAGGGCGAGAGCCCCTGCGATTCGCCGACTCCGCATTGGATCGTCGTCCTCTTGCGCCTCGGTCTCGGTGGGATGGGTGTGGTGTTCGGCATGTCGACGTGGGTCGCCAGCGCAGCGCCCGAAGAGATGGTCATGCTGTTCGCCGTGTTCCCCACGACCGCGGGTGCGATGGCGGCCATGATGACGGTCGGGCGCCGCGACATGTTCGCCAGCGTGCTGGTCCCGATGACAGCGCTGTCGACCGCCACGCTGGCGACGTCGCCCGATATCCGCCTGCGCAGCATGGCGATGCTGTGGCTGTTCTATGCAGCGGCGTTGACCGTCGTGCACACGACCTTGAGCCGAACCGCTCGCACCGCGACCCTGCTCCAAAAGACCAGCGAAGACCTGCTGGCCGAGATCGAACGCGATCAGGTCCAGCTCACCGAGACCAATGCGCAGCTGGCACTCTCGAACGAACAACTCACCCACCAGGCAACGCACGACGCCTTGACCGGATTGCTCAACCGTCGGGGAATGTTCGAGACCCTGGAAGGCTTGATCGGCGAGGAGGCGAACACCGATCCGATCGGCGTGCTCTTCTTGGATCTCGATCGTTTCAAGGCGGTCAACGACACCATCGGCCATCGCGGTGGCGACCACTTCTTGCGGATCGTCTCGGATCGAATCGAACGGTGCGTCAAGGCCAATCGGCGTTGCCGGGCGCATCGGTGGCGACGAGTTCGTCGTCGTCCTGCCCGGCGCCGACGAAGAGACCACCGTCGCCGTGGCGCATCAGTTGCACGGGGTGCTCGGCCAGGCCATCTACGCGGTCCGGGCGCGAATTGCCGTCGTCGGTCAGCATCGGAATCGCCCATGCACCGACCCACGGCGCCAACGTCGGCGAGGTGCTGGCCAACGCCAACGTGGCGCTCTACCAGGCCAAGACGTCGGGCCGCAGCAGGGTCATCCACTTCGACGCCCAGCTGGCCAGGGAGAACCGCGACCGGCTCGATCTCGAACTGCGGCTGCGGCGGGCGATCGACGACGGCGACATCGTCCCGTTCTTCCAGCCGGAGCTCGATGCCAGCACGGGCATGATCGTGGGCGCCGAACTGCTCGCTCGGTGGGTGCAACCGAACGGAACGGTGGTCGCCGCCCACGACTTCATGGACCTGGCCGTACGGGCCGGCCTGCTCGAGCGGGTCACCGAGCGGGTGTTCGGCGGCGCCCGCCGCCAGATCCGCAGGCTTGCCGTGCTCGGCCTGCCGGAGGGCTTCCGGTTCCGCATCAACCTGGCGCCGCACTCGACCGAACGGCCATGGCGCGACAACCCGATCGACGTGCTCGTCAAAGGCATCGACCCGCACCTGTTGACCGTCGACGTGCGGGAGTCGTTCGTGACGGTCGATCTTCCCTCCGCGGCGTCGAACCTCGCCGAGTTCCGGGCCCGCGGCGGGCGGGTGTGCCTCGACGATTTCGCCCAGGGCGTGTCGTCGCTCAGCATGTTGCGGCGGCTGCCGCTCGACGAGGTTCGCATCGACCGGATCTCGATCGACACCATCACGACCCATCCTCACGACCGTGCCATCGTTCGCTCGATCATCGCCCTGACCCGCGAGATCGGCCTGGAAGTCACGGCCGATGGCGTGGAGACGGGCGCACAGGCCGACGCCCTCATCGCCCTCGGATGCGTGCGTCAGCAGGGTCATCTCTACGCCCCTGCCCTGCCCGAGGATGGGTTCGAGAGCTATCTCCTGCGACGTCTCGCGGAGCAGTACGTGCGGGCCTCCGACACGCGGCCGACGTGGAACACACACGAGCTGACCTGAGCCTTTCCCTGACCTGCGGCACTGAAGGGTAGGGACTTTCGGGCCTGACGGCCGCCCGCGATCGTCGGTATCTTGGGATTGATGATCGGTTTGTCCCTGTTGGCCATGGAGCGGTTCTTCTCGCTGCTCGCCCTGCTCGCCGGCGGTCTGGCAATCGTCATCGTCGGTGCCCGCCTCGTGCCCGCCGGTCACCAGTTCCTCGACATGATCAGGCCCTTCCGGATCGCGCTGGCCTGGCTGATCGCCGCCGTTGCGATGGCCGGCAGCCTGTACTTCAGCGAGGACGCCAACTTCGTACCGTGCAAGTTGTGCTGGTTCCAGCGCATCGCCATGTACCCCCTCGCGCTGCTGCTGCTGATCGCCGCACTGCGCCGTGACGACGGCATCCGCAGGTACGCAGTGCCTCTCGCCGTCGTCGGTGGTGCCATTTCCATCTATCACTACGTCATCGAGTGGCGCCCCTCGCTCGGTGACCGGAACATGCGACATCACCGCGCCGTGCACGGTGCCGTGGTTCCGGCAGTTCGGCTTCGTCTCGCTGGCGTTCATGGCGCTTGTGCGGATTCGCGGCGATCATCGCGCTGCTCACCCTCGGCCCGGCTGACGGGCCAACGGCGGCCTGGCCGACAAGGAGTCCTGACCAATGAAGGCAACAACGACGTCCCGAGTCCGCCCGCAAGAAGCCGATCTGGATGTGGGCAGGCATCGTCGGCGTCATCGCCATCGCGCTCGGCATCGCCGTGTGGTCGACGAGGGGCTCCGACTCGACGGTCAGCCAGGGCACGACGGCGCCGAACGACTCCCGAGTTCGGCCGCCGAGACCCAGCCCGTCACGGTCACCGGAACAGCGCTGCCGCGCCCCGCCGGAGTCGGGTGCAGACCCGGCGGTCGGCATGACGGTGCCGACCCTCAGCGGCTTCCGGTTCGACGGCACGCCGATCGACATCCCGCCGGGCGGCAACGCCAAGATGGTGGTCTTCCTGGCCCACTGGTGCTCCTCACTGCAACAACGAGATCCCGGTGTTGCAGAGTTGGGCCGAGGCCGGCGGGTTGCCAGCCGGACTCGACATCATCGGGGTGTCGACGGCGGTCAATGCGCAGCGCGACAACTTCCCCCCGAGCAAGTGGATCGTGGCCAAGGAATGGGCGTGGCCAGTGCTGGCCGACAGCGCCGCATCCGATGCAGCCGTCGCCTACGGCGTTTCCGGGTTCCCGACGATCGTGGTCGTCGGCGCCGACGGCAAGGTCAAGGCTCGCTCTTCCGGAGAACTGCCGCCCGCCGCGTCTCGACGAACTGGCCAGACTGGCCGTCGCCGGCCTAGCACCCAGCGGGCCGTCGCGTTGCGGCGCTGAACCGTCGCCATGCTTGACTAGGTCGATGTCTTCCGACGACCTCCCGCGACCAGTTCTGCTCACCGACGAGTTGCGTGCCCAGCTCAACTCGGTGTCGACGGCGACGTTGACCAACCAGCTGCAGCGCAAGGGGATCCGCTCGACGTTCCTCAGCGGGCTGAAGCCGATCAAGCCCGGCCAGCGCATGCTCGGTTACGCCCACACGCTGCGATACGTGCCCCTGCGCGAAGACCTCAACGCCCAGATGTCCGGCGGCCAGAACGCCCAGCGCAGGGCGATCGAGAGCATGGCCCCGGACGAGGTGTTGATCATGGAGGCCCGCGGCGAACCCGACGCCGGCACGTTCGGCGACGTGTTCGCGCTGCGCGCCCTGCGGCGCGGCGCGGTCGGGATGATCACCGACGGCGCGGTGCGCGATACCCCCGCGGTCGCCGAGCTCGACATCGCCGTGTACCACGGCGCCTCACATGCCGCCACGTTCGGGCGCATGCACATGCCCCTCGAACATCAGATCCCGATCGCCTGCGCCGGCGTCACGGTCATGCCCGGCGACATCATCGTCGGCGACGGCGAGGGCGCCGTCGTCATCCCGCCGTCGCTCGTCGTCGAGTTGGCGGCGGCGGCGGTGCAACAAGAGGCCGAAGAATCGTGGGCGCTGGAGCGTGTCGACGCCGGCGAGAGCACGATCGGGGTGTTCCCGGTCTCGAAGGAACGCCGCGCCGAGTTCGAGGCGTGGTACTCGGCAAAGCAAGGAGGCCGAGTGATCGTGGGCAGGAAGTCGATCGAGATCGAGAGCTTCAAGCACGTCAACCCCATTCCCGCTGCCTCGCGCATCGGGCCACTGCTGGTGTCGAGCGTGATCGCGCCTCGCGACCCGGGCGAGCAAACCGTGCCGGAGACGCCCGAGGCGCAGTACGCCAACCTGTTCCACCACATCGGCGAGATGCTCGTCGTGGCCGGCGCCGAATGGCGACACATCGCCCGCATCACGTTCTTCGTGCCGGACGCGATCTTCCGAGACTCGTGCAATCCGATCTGGGTCGAGCACTTTCCCGAGGCCGGCTCCCGGCCGGCTCGGCACAGTCAGGTGACGGCCGGCGCGAAGGTCGTGACCTGCGAGTTCATCGCCTACATCGACGACTGAGCAGCGCTCGTTCAGCGGGCGCGGAAGGTCACTTCGCCGAGGCCGTTGAACAGCGCCTCGACGTTGTCGCCGACCTGGAACGGAATCGCCTTGATGAACGACCCCGACAGGATCACATGGCCGGCTTCCGGCGCGACGCCGAACTCGGAGAGCTTGTTGATGAGCCAGGCAACGGCATTGATCGGGTTGCCCATCACGGCGCGGGCCATGCCGCTCTCTTCGATGTCACCGTTGATCGACAACGTGGCCCCGACGTTGCGCACGTCGACATCGTGCAACTTTGTGGGGTTGGCGCCGAGTATCACCAAGCCGCAGGCCGCAGCATCGGAGATGCTGTCGATCAAGGTGTTGGGGCCGCGTCCGGCCTGGCGGGTGTCGACGATCTCGATGGCGGGAAGCACGAAGTCGGTGGCCCTGATCACGTCGGCGACGTTGACCGCAGGCCCGCGCAGCGGCTCTTTCAGCACGAAGGCCAACTCGACTTCGACGAGCGGTCGGTTCATGGTGCTGCGCGGCACGATGCCGCCCTCCAGCACGAACCAGTTGTCGAACATCGTTCCGTAGTCGGGCTCGGTGGCGTTGGTGAGGGCCCGCATCGCCTTCGATGTCAAACCGATCTTGTGGCCTTTGATCACCCTGCCCGCGGCAACCTTCAGGTCGGTGACCGCCTGGGAGATGGCGTAGGCATCGCCGATGTCGGCAGTCGGGTAGGTCTCGGAGATCGGGGTGATCGGGATGTTGTCGAGCTCGGCCTGAAAGAGCGCCTGAGCTGCGGTTGCGACGTCTGAAGCGGAGAGGTGAGGCACAGCGCGAACCTACACGGTGCGTCTCCGCAGTCTCAGATGGGCGGTCCGGTCGGAGAACGTCGTTCCGTCGCCGCGCCCGCCGGGACCATGCCGCGCGTTGCCATGGCGATCGCCTCCGAGCGCCCTGCGTAGCCCTTCCCGGAGCAATGGATCTGGTCGTTGGCCAGCCAGTGTGGGTTCGCAGCAGCCAAGGTGGCCCAGTCGAAGATGAACATCTCTGCTAGGACGTTCGGCGGCGACGGTCTGCAAGGCGCCGTTCCACGACTCGTGCCGCACCGGCTTGGCGGGGAGGTAGATGTTGACCCACAAGACACGGTGGCCGGGTCCGATGCGATCCATCATCAGGCGGATCATGTCGGGCTGCTTGGCCTTGGAGTAGAGGCCGGCGTCGTTGGTGCCGAGTGCCACGACCCACAGCACAGAGTCGCCCGCCGTCGACCGAATGGCGTCGACCGCGGTCAGGCCCGTGTGCTTGTCGGACCTCACCTTGGTGCGGATGCCGCGACTGCCGTGGGCGTCGATGGTCGATCGTGCCCAACCCGCACCGGACAGTGCACCCGGCTGATATGGCATGGTGCCGATGGTCAGCGAATCACCGATCACCGAGACCCGCGTTGCGGCGGTGTTCAGCGCAGACGCCTCGACGCGGCTCGAGCCGAGCAGTTCGAGCGCTGCCGCAGAACCGCAGGCAGCCAACAGCCCGGCGGCGAGCACCTGTCGACGAGTCGACAGAAATGGGGGCGAGGTTGGTGACATGTGCTTCGGAGGCTGCGGCCCCCATCCCCGGCGGCCGCAAAGTCCAGTGATCTTTCAGTAAGGGGTTGCCCAACCCTAGATGCAGCATCCCTTGGAGCGGTCGCGCCATCGGGTCATTTTTCGATGCCGAGCCGCAAGCAGCATCGCCAAGCCGCCAGCCACGAGCATCACCGCAGGTACGAGGACCCGAAGCACCTCGCTCCCGGCGACGGGGATCCAGCCGACGATCCCCGGGGCGACCACGAAACCGTCGATGTCGACGGCTCGGTTGTCGCCGGGGGCCCGATCGATCAGGCCGTCGAGCAGCGCGACCGTGGCCACATGCGTGAGAGTGCCGGTCGCATCGGCGGCGATCAGCCCGGTGACCTCGATCGTCACGGTCCCACCCTCTGGGCACCGGCGGCCCGCTCCACACCTCGGTCGCCAGGTCGTAGGTGCCGACGGAGGTGCGGTACGTCACGTTCGACAGCTGGCGTGGCAAGACCCCGCTGACCGTGAAGTGACCGACCGTGACCCGCCCGAGATTGGTGATGGTCAGTTGCCACGTCGACGTCGTGCCGGGCGTCGACATCGCTGTGCCGTTCGAGTTCGTGATGGCCAGGTCCAGCGTGTTGTCGATGAGATCGTGATCCATGGCGATGTTGTTCGCCGGCGTCGGATCGGCCCCGCCGGTGCCGTCATCGCCGACCACGGCCACGTTGTCGAGCCCGACGCTCGACGATGCGCCCGCCCCGGCCACGACGAAGGTGACCATCTGCGTCAGCGTCGCACCGCCCGCCAGGAACGTAGACGGCCACGTCACCTGGCCGGGCGACAACCAACGGATCGCCGGTCGATGCAACGAACTCGCCGCCGGCCGGAAGCCTGTCGGTCACGACCACGCCGCTGGCATCTTGATCCCCGACGTTGCTGATCGTCAACGTGTAGATCAACGGTGTCGCCGGGCGACACGTCGGTCCGGCCATCGGATTTCGTCACGACGAGGTCGGGCCGGGCGTCGAGCGCGTCGGTGTCGACCGCCGGTGGCGGACCCGGCCCGGCAACTGTGGTGTCGACGACCCGCGCCGTGGTGGTCAACTGCTCGACGCCTGCAGGTGCTGGGGCGTCGACTGCGACGACCAGCGACACCACGACAGTTCCAGCACCCGCCAGATCGAAGAGCGGCCATGTCACGACACCATCGAGATACTCGCCCGCCTCGACGATGCCGGTGCCGGGCGCGTCGACGAACGTGACACCGATCGGCAGCGCGTCGGTCAGGCGCGCACTCACGGGTCGAGAGCCCGCATTCGAGATCGTCAACCGGTAGGTCAGCGTGGCCTCCGGTGCCGTCGCGTCGACACCATCCGTCACGGTGATGGTCAAACCGGAGTCGGCAACCACGGTGTCGTTGTCGCGGGCGATGTTGTCGAGGGGGTTCTCGTCGGGACCATTGGTGGCATCGTCGGTCGCCGTGGCGTCGTTGACGACCGACTCGCGGGCGGTGTCAACCGGATCGGTCACGGTGAAGCCGGCGGAGAAGTGAGCGTCGGCGCCAGCCGCCAGGTCGAACGCCGGCCAGGCGATCACTCCGTCCGTCGGCGTTCCGCCCGGTGCGGCGAGCAACAGGGTTCCGTCGGGGATGGTGTCGGTGACGACGACACCCGTTGCGTCTTGGGTACCGGCGTTGCGGACAGCGATCGCGTAGGCGACGATGTCGCCGGCGCGTACCACCAACACGTCGTCGGTCACGGTGACCACGAGGTCGGGCGCGGCCTCCAGCATGTCGGTATCGAGAGCGGTGTTGTCGTCAGGCGTCGCGTCGATTCCGCTGATGCCATCGTCGGCGACCGCGACAGAGTTGACCAGTTCGTCGCGACCGGCGATTGCCGGCGAGTCGACGCTCACGCTCACGGTCACCGTGCGGGATCCTCCGGCGTGCAGGTCGCCGATGTTCCACACGACGTGGCCGCTTGCGAACGTCCCGGCCTCCGCATCAACCCCATCTGCCGAGACGAACGTCGTGCCGGGCGGAATCGTGTCGTCGACGGTGACTCCCGACGCATCCTGCGGCCCGGCGTTGGTGACGACGATCGAATAGGTCAGCGTCGTCCCTGGCGCGGCGGCTGCCAGCCCATCGGATTGCGTGACACGCAGGTCGGGCACGGCAGTCAGGTCGTCACGATCTTCGGCGGCGTTGTTGGCGGGCGTGGTGTCGACTCCGTTGAACCCGTCATCGTCGACTGCGATCAGATTGACCAGCTGTTCGCGGCCTGCCGCTGCGGGGGCGTCGACGGTCACGAGCAGGCTCAACGCCACGGTCGTGCCGCCGCCTTCCAGCAAGCCGACATCCCAGTACACACTTCCGTCGACGAGCACGCCGATGCCGTGGCCCGTGTCGGGCGCCGTCGCGAAGGTCGTGCCAGGTGGGATGATGTCGGTCACCTCAACGCCCGACGCCTCGATGTTGCCGTCGTTGGTCACCGAGATCGCATACGTCAACGTCGACCCGGGCGCCGCCGCGGTCACGCCATCGGTCTTCCTGACAGCGAGGTCGACGAAGTAGCCGACCAGCCCGACCTCGACCGTTGCTGTGTTGTTCTCCGGAGTCGGGTCCGATCCATTGCCGCCGCCGTCGGTGACCGTCGCGGTGTTGGTCACGACATGGCTTCCTGCCGGCATCGGATCAGCGACGGATGCGGCGAAGTCGAATTCCTTCGACCCGCCAACCGCAAGCAGCGCCACGATCCAGGTGTACCCACCCGTGTCGCAGTTCGTCGCGGTCGGTGTCTCGCTCCCGCACAATGCCGTCGCCCCGAGCGGCAGTGGATCGTCGACGATCACATCGGTGGCGTCGCGTGTGCCGGTGTTGGTCACGGTGACCCTGTAGGTGATCGTGCCACCCGGCTGCACGGTCGAATCCGCCGTCTGCTTCGAGATCACCAGATCCGGTGCTGCATCGATCGCATCGGTGTCGGTCGCGGTGTTGTCGCCAGGCGTCAGGTCCGCGCCGTTCACGCCATCGTCCATCACGTGGACCGTGTTGATGATCGAGTTCAAGGCGGCCGGTACCGGAGTGACGACCGTGCCGTTGATCGTCAGCGTCGCCACGGCACCGCCGCCGGCCAGAACCGACACGGTGGTCGACACCACCGCGTCGGTGATCGAGCACGCAGCCTCGAACGAGCCACTGCCGTTGGCACACCCCGTGAGGACGAAACCGACGGGCAGGGTGTCGGTGATCAACACGTTCGTCGCGCCGATGTCGCCACTGTTGACGACCGTCACGAGGTACGACGACGCCGCGCCGGCACCCAGCGACGCGACGCCATCGTTCTTGGTCACGCTCACGGCGGGATGAGCGGTGATCGTGTCGTTGTCGACACTCGAATTGTTGGCCGGCGTGGGATCGGCCCCGTTGGAACCATCGTCGGCAACGCCGACCTGGTCGAGGTACGAGGTCGTACCGGCCAGCGCCGGATCGTCGACGCGAATGGTGATGGTGCACGACGCCGTCGTGCCGTTGACGATGGTCCCGATCTCGACGACCTGCGTGGTCGCCGTGGTGGCGCCGCTCAACAGGCACGGGTCGGCGACGGAAACGAAGGTCGTACCGGTCGGCAGCGTGTTGGTCAGCACGACGTTGGCGGCCGGTGCACCGCCGGTGTTGGAGGTGACCACGACGTAGTCGAGCGTCGAGCCGGGCGCCGCGGCGCTGACGCCATCCGACACACTGACCGTGAGATCCGGCGTGACCACGCCGAGAACTGCCGTCGCCTCGCTGGCCGGTTCGACGCGTTCACCGGCGACTGCACCGTCGCGAGTGGTGGTCACGACCGACGCCGTGTTGGCGATCGTGTCGCCGTCGACGCTCGACGCCAGGATCGCCACGGTGAACTCGAACGTCACGATCGTGCCGGTGGAAATTGCGATGCCCGGATCCGCTGTCCAGCGCAACGCGTCTCCCGCCCGTGCAAAGGTCCAGCCGACGGGCATCGCTGTCGGCAGCACACTTGTGGCGTCCAGGTGCGCGTCGAGGGTGTCGGCCACCACCGTGTCGAAGCCGTCGGACAAGCCGGCGTTCTGGATCGTGACCGTCACGGTCAGCGTCGACCCCGGGGTCACCGCGTGCGGCGCGAACGCCGTGGCGATGTCGAGGTGCGGTTCGACGACGGCGACGCCGACCACGTTCGAGCCGATCAGCACACCGCCGGGCAGCTGCACGGCGGCGACGTTCTCGAGCACCGTGCTCGGGCCGCCGCCGGCATTGCCGGGCACGTCGGCGATCACGCCGTCGAACCGGACGAGGAACGAGTTGTTGTTCGTATCGTTGTCGCTGGTGACCGTCGAGGCGCCGACCAGCAACGTGACCGTGTCTGTGGTGTCGACCGTCGACGCCGAGAAGACCTGTGCACCGAGGATGCCGGAGAAGTCGGCGGGGAGCTCGCCGGCGCGATGCTGCGGCCTCGGTGATCACCATGGGCGTTCCCGTGTAGCGAACCCCCACGGGCAGCGCATCGGTGACCACGAACCCGCTGTTCGCGCCTTCCGGCAGGGTCACCACGAGCTGGTAGGTACCGACTTCGCCGATCGTCAGGCTGGTGCCCGCGGTGAACGGGTCGTCGGTGGCAAACAGGGCTTTGACGAGTTCCGGGCCCGCCACCGACACCGTTGCCGACGCCGCGGTGCGATAGTCGTTGAGCGCGCCGACACCATCGGCCCCGGTGCGCTCGGTGTCGTTGGTGTTGTACGGCGACGTGGTCACGGGCGAACCAGGCAGCGACGTCCACGTCGTGGTCGCGGTGCTCGTGAACACGGCCGGCGCCATCGTGTCGGGATCGAACGCAGCCTGGTAGGTGATCCGACCGAATTGGAACGGTGTCACGGCCAGGGCGGACCACCGGGCTGTGATGGTCGTCCCATCGGTCACGAGGGTCAGCGGAGTCCTGGCGGCACCCCCTGCACTGGCCAGCGAGCCGTCGACGTACGTCATCCCGGCCGGGATCACGTCGACGGTGGTCACGTCGAAGGCGTCGGCGTCGGACAGTTCGCCCGTGTGTCGCACATCGACGACGAACGTGACGACGTCGTTGGCGTCGCCGGTCGCCGGGGTCGCCGACATCGAGCTGACCAGCACCGGTTCGACGATCGTGACGGAGGCCTGATCGATGCTTCCGTCGGACGTTTCCGAGATATGAGACGGTCGCTGTGTTGTCCTTCGTGCGGTCGATCGTGTTGCGTGCCCGCGTTGAGCACGATCGCCTGGTACACGATGACGATCGTCTCGGCGACGGTGTTGTCACGGTTGTCGTTGGTCACGTCACCGAAGCTCAACGCCGCGGTTCGGCCCGGCGCCGACAGGGCACCCCTGGCCGCAACCAGCGCTGCCGGGAAGCCCGTGGTGCTGGTGAGGGCCGGGTCGGCGGTGATCGAGTCGATCGAGACGAACGCCTGACCCACGTCGAGCACGTCGGTCAACTCCAGGGACCGCGATGTTCCCTCGGGGATGGCCGAGACGACCTGGTATCCGACGACTTCACCGATGGTGAGCCGATCGCCGGTGGTATGAAGACTGATTGCTCGAGGACGACGACTTCGTCGATACCGACAGCCGCCGTCGTCACGGTGGCCACCGCGGTTCGATTTCCCGCCGGCACCATCCCCACGAAGTTCGGGCCTGCCTCGGCGGCCGCGAACCACGCCAGCGTGGCGGTGTTGGCGTGCACCGTGTTCGGCACCGCCGTTGCCTCGACCTCGAGCTCGTAGGTGATCACGGCCACGTTGCTGCCGGAGGTGTTGCGGACGCCGCCGGTCGTGCCGGCGCTCAGCGCTCCGGTCGCGCCGTCGGTCAGCGTGATCGTTCCCGTCTGATCTCCGCCCGTGCCCGCAGCGGCGACGAATGCACCGGTCGCCACGCTCGCCAAGGCGTTCCCCGCGCCATCGGCAACGTGCAACCGGATTCCTCCGGCGGGCACGGCCAAGCCGTCGGGGAACGTGTCGTCGATGGCCACATCGAAGGCGCCACCGGCCCCCGACCCGGTGTTCTCGACGACGATCGCGAAGCGCACGAGGTCCGCGGCGTCGACGTTGTCTACGTCGGCATCGGGCGCGCCTCCATCCAGCGCCGCGCTGGTCACGATCCCGGAGAAGCCGGGCGCAATCGCGCTGGGGCCGGGCTCGAACCAGGTGACCCCGGCCGGGTCACGCGTTTCGGTGATGGTCAGCCCGCCGGCGTTCGCGTTGCCGGCGCCGATCACACCCTTGGCGATGTCGAGCACTGGTTCGGTCAGCACGAGTTGCCCGATGCTGGTCGCCGACGCGGCGAGGCCGAACGAGTTGGCGGAACGCTTCACCACTTGGCTGGTCACGATCACGCCATCGTGGAATGCCGATGCCGTGACCCCGACGGTCAGCAGCAGATCGATCTCCGACGGGCTGTTCGCCGGGTCGTCGTGCGTGGCGTAGTTGAACGTGATCAGGCCCGACACGACGTCCGTGGTGACCGTTGGGTCGGGCGCGGCACCGGTGTTGTGCAGCGTGTCGGCCGGGCCGTAGCAGGCGCTGTTCAATGCGGGCGTGGTGCACGTGGCGATGACGGCGGAGCTCGAGAAGCCGGCGACGGTGAAGACCGGCAGCGGTACGACGTCGGTCAGCGTCAGGGCTTCGAAGTCGCTCGATGGTGACGACGTCTGGATCCGGTACGTGACCACGTCGTCGGCGCCCACCGTCGTGAACGGGCCGATCACCCCGTTCTTGGCGTACGGGGTCAGGCTGACCGGCGTCGTCTCGATGACCCGCGAGGTCGTCGACGTGTCCACTTCGGTCGCAGCCAGCGATGCGCCGGACACGTCGTACAGGACCGCGGTCACGGAGGCGACGCTGTCGACATGGTCGCCTTCGTCGATCGACACGTCGCTCGCCGTACACGCGTAGGCATCCGAGACCAGCGCGTCGAACCGCACCTCGAAGGTGGCCGCGCCGTTGCCGGGAGTCGCGTGCACGAGCCCACCCACCACGATCGGGGAGGATCCGGCCCGCACCAGCGCTTGCGACAATCGAAGCGTGATCGTCGTCGTGCCGTTGCCGCACGCAGTGCGCGCAGCCGTGTCGGTGGTGACGTCGACGGCATCGAACACGCCGGCGGAGGTGATGGTCTCCGACGTCGACGTGAACGTCGCACTTCCATCGACGAACGTCTGGCCGTCGCCCAACACATCGGTCAGCACGAGATCGCCGGCCGAGAAGAAGTCCGAGACCTGCCCGGCGATGGTGTACGAGAGCGTGTCACCGGCGGTGAACGCTGCCGAGCCGGCGTTGTTGGTGATCGTCGAGGTCTGCTGGATCGCGATCGACTTGGCGATCACGGTGTGGTTGTCGCCCGTGTTCGGGTTCAGCGTCGTCGTCGTGGTCGGGTCCCGCGTGTCAGCGGGCTTGTAGGTGAGCACCAGCGACGCATCGTTGACCGTTGCCACATCGTCGCCCGTCGCCGCGGCGACGATCGCTGCGCCGGCGGCATCGAGCACGCGGCACCAGGAACGAGTAGCGAACCGAGACGTCGCTCGGCGCCAGCTCCGCCCGTGATCGGGCCCCACTGGCGCGTCATCGTCCCACCGGGAACGGTGGTCGACGGGTTGCCGATCGACACCGGCGGCGGCGTCACCGAGGTGACGGCGACGAACTGGTGAGAGGTCGGGAGCGCGTCGTTGATGCGCACCGACGAGAACACGACCGAGTTCGGGAGGTCGGCGCTCACCAGGTAGCGCTGGGTGAAGTTGGGTCCGGTCGCCGTCTCGTCTTCGAAGCCCTCATACGTGGTGGTGATTCGGGCGATCTGCGGCACGACGAACGCCGTGACCGCAGCCCCGACGATCACACCCGACCCCGCCGGCGAGTCCCCGAGCGCGAACCCGGGCACTGCTGCGACCGAGAGGGCGGCACCCACGTCGGCGAGGTTCGACATCGTCACCGTCGTGTCGAGCCGGGCAACCGGCTGGTTGGGTGTGAACGAGGCGAACGGCAACGGGAACACGAACAGACGAAGGCCCGAAGCGCACGTCGTGCCCACCTTGGTCAGCGGGTGTGCCATCGATGCACCGCTGCATGGTGTGCCGGCCGCGACGACTGCCGCGACCGGCGAGCCCAGCAGCGACATCGAGGCCAGCGCCAGCCCGTCGTCGAGGCAAGGGCCCGAGCGCCGTCGGCGCCGGCCGTGTTGATCAAGATGTCGACGTACGGCCCGTAGCCGACGCTGGATGGGTCAGTGTTGTCGAACGTGACCACCAAGGTCGACGCTTCGCCGAGCAGCGGCGCAACCGCCGGTGCAGTCACCGTCGCGGTCGCAACCGGCCCGACCGCCAACACCGTGGCCGGTGGCCCGATGACCGCGATCGTGCCGGCGAGGAAGGCAACGGTCGCCAGCACTCGCCACACCGACCGATGTCGGTGCCCGTCCCGCTGTCGTGTGTTCACACCCGTCTCTCTCTGATGAGCCGCGTGCAACAGCGATTGCCGTCGTCCGACTCGGTCCCGCTAGCACCCGAGTGACCGTGCTTGACACCTGCCCTGCAACACTCTGAGTGACCGCGTTATTACGGTCAGCAAGGTACGGAGCGGGCCGCGACAACGCGCAGGCCCAACGTCCCGATGATCCGAAGTGGTCGACGGAGGCCGCTCGACCGAGCCCCCACATGCCAACAAGCGTGGGCGAGGGGGGACTTGAACCCCCACAACCTTTCGATTACTAGCACCTGAAGCTAGCGCGTCTGCCATTTCGCCACTCGCCCGAGTAGAGGCACACACGCTAGCAATCGCCACCCTCACCCCCAACCCGATTCGGTCGGGCGCGGAACAGGTACGGGCACTACCGAGAAGCCGCCCGACCAGTCTCCACGGGCGAGGTATGAGTAGTGGGAGTACCGGAATCGCGCCCGACGACGTGGGGCTGCGCGGGTGAGCGAACGCGAACGGTGTCTCGGCGCCACTACCCTGTCGCCAAGTTATGGGATTGCAATCGTTCGAGCGGTCGCTAGAGCGTATGGTCGAGGGCGTGTTCTCACGTGGTTCTCATTCCAGCATTCGTCCGGTCGAGCTCGGCCGGCGCCTTTGCGCGAGATGGACGACAATCGCAGCGTCGACGTCAAGGGCCGGCGAATCGTCCCCAACGATTTCAGCTTCCAGCTGAGCGGCAAAGATCACGCAGGGTTCGCCGACATCGACGAGGCGTTGAACAACGAGTTGTGCGAGACGGCTCTCGAGTACGCCCGCGCCGAAGGGTTCCATTTCATGGGCCCGGTCCGGGTCGTCATGACGGTCGACAACAGCCTCAAGCCGGGCCGCTTCACGGTCTCGTCGCGACTGCGCGAAGCCGGTTCCGGTGGCGCAGCCACGTTGGTCCTGCCTTCGGGCGAGCGCGTCGCGTTGAGCGATCGACTCGTCACCATCGGCCGGCTGCCCGACTGCACGATCGCCCTGCCCGACGCCAACGTCAGCCGCAGGCACACCGAGGTCCATCACCGCGGCAACGCGTTCGTCATCGTCGATCTCGGCTCCACCAACGGCACGAAGATCAACGGAACCCGCATCGACGGTGAACGAACATTGACCGACGGCGACATCGTGAGCGTGGGGAGCACGCACCTGCGCTTCGAGGCAACGTGATCTCAGCCGCAACCGAGCCGCTGCTCGGCATTCTCAAGTACGTTCTGCTGGCGCTCCTGTACTTGTTCTTCGCCAGGGTGTTGTGGGCGGTGTGGAGCGAGGTGCGTGGGCCGCGGACCGGGGTTGCGCAGTCACAGGCGGGCGTCTCCGCCAATGACCCGACCATGGCTGCGCCATCACCGGTCGTCCCGGCGTTGAAGCACGGCAAGCGTGCGACCCACGCTCCGAAGGGCCGCCGTGGCAACGTCGGTCGCCTGGTGATCATCGAACCGAAGGCCACCCGCGGCGCGGTGTTCGCCCTGGGGAACGAGATAACGATCGGGCGCGCTGCGACCTGCACGATCGGCATGGGCGACGATACGTTCGTGTCGCAGTTGCATGCTCGTGCGTATCGCGAGGCCGGCTCGGCGATGGTCGAAGACCTGGGATCGACGAACGGCACGTACCTCAACGGCAAGCGCCTGACGACTCCCGAACGCCTCACCAAGGGCGATCGGGTGCAGATCGGCAACACCGTGTTCGAGGCCGAGTAGTGACCGATCACGTCGCCTTCACCGACCAACCGGCCGTGCGTTGGGGAGCAGCCACCGACGTCGGCCTGGTGCGCGCCGGCAACGAGGACGCCTACGTCTCGGAACCCATGGTCTTCGGCGTCGCCGATGGAATGGGAGGCCACCAGGCGGGCGAGGTCGCCAGCGAGATCGCCGCCCGGATCATCCGCGATCGTCTCGGCACGGGCGCGACCAACGTCGGGGTGGTCGTCGCGTCGGTCGTCGAGGCCAACGCCTCGATCTACCAGGCCGCCCACGCCAGCGTCGACCACCAGGGGATGGGCACCACGCTGACGGCGTTGGTCGTGATGCGCGCCGACGAATCCAACGTCGCCCGTTTCGCCCTGGTCAACGTCGGCGACTCGCGCACCTACCTGTTGCGCAACGGAGAGTTGCACCGCGCCACGGTGGACCACAGCTACGTCCAGGAGTTGGTCAACACCGGCCACATCAGCGAGGACGAGGCCCGCACGCATCCACGCCGCAACATCGTGACGCGGGCGCTCGGCATCGAGCCGACCGTTCGCGTCGACACGTGGCTGGTGCCGATGGTGCACGGCGACCGCTTCATCCTGTGCAGCGACGGCCTCGTCGACGAGGTGCACGACGACGAGATCGCCGCCATCGCCAACGCCACGGGCGACCCACAGCTCGCCGCCGAGCAACTCGTCGCCAAAGCCAATGCGAACGGAGGCCGCGACAACACCACGGTGGTCGTGGTCGACGTGTTGCAGGGCGTCGAGCCGACAGCGGCCGATGCCGAGTTGGAATCCGAGCCAGGCTGGCCGGGCAGCGACTCCGCCGGCACGATGATCGATGCCGACGCCAACAGCGTGCTCAGCGCCGTGGGCGTGATCGCCGAGCCCGGTGGCCTCATCCCGCCGATCCTGCAGGTGCCCTCCCCCGACGACACCGGCACGCCGACGCGTTGGGGCACACGATTCTTCATGAAGTTGCTCGGCGCTGCCGTTCTGTTGACTGTCGTGGTCACGTTGATCGCAGTCGCGGTCCACAACAACAAGAAGAACGATCCGTCACCGCCACCGGCAACGACAGCGGTCACCGAGGTCGACACGGTTGCCCCCTCGTCGACATCGAGCTCGACCACATCGACCAGCAGCACGACGTCCAGCACGACGACGACGACGATCGTGGGCTCGAGCACGACGACGCCATGAGCACCTCGCCGATCGCCGCGGCGCGACGTCGCACCGAGCTCGGTCTGATCGTGATGGCCGCGACCATCACCGCCGCGGCGTACACGCTGGCGTCGCTGGGCCAGAACGCAGTGATCCCACCGATCCTGGTGCCGTTCCTGATCGCCCTCCTCGGATTGCTCGTCGTCGCCCACCTCGCCAACCGGGTGCTGGCCAAGGGGGCCGACGGCACGATCCTGCCGCTGGCCGCCTTGCTGCACGGCATCGGGTACGTGATCATCGCCCGGCTCAGTGAACGCGCCGCCGGGTTGCAGACGACCTGGACGTTCGTGGCGATCATCGCCTACGTCGTGACGCTCGTGATCATCCAGCGCGCCAGCGACCTGGCCCGCTACCAATGGAGCTTCCTCGCGATCGGCGCGGCCCTGTTGCTCCTGCCGCTCGTCCCGGGGCTCGGCAACACCAAGGGCGGGGCCAAGATCTGGGTCAGCGTGGGCCCGATCAACTTCCAGCCGGGCGAGTTCGCCAAGATCGCCCTTGCCCTGTTCTTCGCCGGCTACCTCGCCGACCACCGCGAGCTGATCGCCGCCGGGGCGTGGCACGTCGGCCCGTTCCACCTTCCCGAGTTGCGCCACCTGCTGCCGATCGCCTTCGCCTGGGGATTCGCAGTCGTTGTGATGGTGGCCGAGCAGGACCTCGGTTCGTCGCTGCTGTTCTTCACGCTCTTCGTGGTGATGATGTGGGTCTCCACCGAGCGCGCCAGCTACCTGGTGATCGGACTGATGCTGTTCTCCGGCGCGGCGTACGTGGCCTGGCGGTTGTTCGACCACGTGCAGACCCGCGTCGCCATCTGGCGCAACCCGTGGCCGCAGTACGAAGGCAAGGGGTATCAGATCGTGCAGGCGATGTTCGCCTTCGCCAACGGCGGCACCGGCGGCACCGGCCTCGGGCTCGGCAGCCCCAACAAGATCCCCGTGGCCAAGACCGACTTCATCTTTGCCGCGATCGGCGAGGAGATGGGGCTGCTCGGTACGACCGCGATTCTCATCGGCTTCCTGCTGATGATCGGTGGGGGGTTGCGGATCGCCATCCGTGCCGATCGGGCGTTCGAGAAGCTGCTCGCCACCGGTCTCACGACCATCGTCGGCATGCAAGCGTTCATCATCATCGGCGGCGTCACCCGGGTCGTGCCGTTGACGGGGATCGCCCTTCCGTTCGTCAGCTATGGCGGCTCGAGCCTGCTGGCCAACTACGTGCTCCTCGCCCTCCTGGTGCGCGTCAGCGACTCGACGGCGCGTCGTCTCGGTGAGACGCCGAACGAGCTGACCACCGGCGAACGGTTCGAGGCCTATCGGCAACGGCGCACGGCGGCGAGGGCCGGCGCATGAACAAGCAGATCCGCCGACTCGCGATCGCTTTGCTGGCCTGCTACCTCGTGCTGTTCGTGCAGTTGAACGTGCTGGCCGTCGGCAAGCAACAAGAGCTCAACGCCGATCCCCGCAACAATCGCCAGACCGAGCGCGACTTCAATCGGCCGCGCGGGCCCATCGTCGCTGCGGACGGCACCGTGCTGGCCCGCAGCGTGCCGACACCGCGTGGCGACCAGTACCGGTACCAGCGCGAGTACCCGACCGGCGATCTGTTCGGCAACATCACCGGTTACTACACGTTCAGCTTCGGGTCGACGCAGATCGAACGAACCCAGAACGACGTGCTGATGGGCGACACCATCGCCCAGAAGCTCAGCGCGATCGGCGGGTTGTTCAGCGGCGACGACAGCACCGGCAGCGTGGTCCTGACGATGCGCCCCGACGTGCAACAGGTTGCCGCCGACGCCCTCGGCACCCGTGAGGGCTCGGTCGTGGTGATGGATCCACACACCGGCGCGGTGATCGCGATGATCAGCAACCCGCGCTACAACCCGGCCGATGTCGCCGTGCACGACTCCAAGGCCGCTGAAGCAGCGCTCACGTTCCTCAACGCCGTCCCCGGCAAGCCACTGCTGGCCAACGCGTACCAGGAGCGGTACATGCCCGGCTCGGCGTTCAAGGTCATCACCACCTCGATCGCCTTCGAGGACGGCGTCACGTCGCTCGACCGGGTGTTCCCGGACGAGAAGTCGTACACCCCACCGCAGACGACCGACCCGATCGGGAACTACGGCGGCTCGGTGTGCGGCGGCACGATGGTGGTGGTCTTCTATCGCAGCTGCAACATCCCCTTCGCCAAGATGTCCGTCGAGCTCGGTCCTGAGAGGATGGTCGAGGGTACGAAGAAGTGGGGCATCGGCGAGAAGATCCCGATCGACCTCCCCGCGCCCGCGGCCAGCAGCTTCGGTGAGGTTGCCGATTTCACGGACCAACTCCCGCTGCTGGCCATCGGCGGCTTCGGTCAGGGCAGCACGACGATGGTTCCGCTGCACATGGCGATGATCGCCAGCACGATCGCCAACGGGGGCCAGATGATGAAGCCACACGTCATCGACGCGACACTCGACCACAGCGGGGGCGTCCTCTCGCGGACGACTCCTTCGGTGTGGAAGACCCCGATCTCGGCGGCCACGGCGGACACCCTGACGACGTTGATGATCGGGGTCGTCAACCTGGGCACCGGCAAGGCGATGCAACTCGACGGCGGGATTCAAGCGGCGGCCAAGACCGGGACGGCCCAGTTGAACACCACCGGGCCGGAGCGATCGAACGCGTGGATCATCGGATTCGCTCCCGCCGAGGCGCCGCAGTACGCGGTCGCCGTCGTGTTGAAAGGCGGTCCCGACGACGAGATCAGCGCCGGTACCGGCGGAAAGTTGGCCGGGCCGATCGCCAAAACGGTCCTCGATTACCTGTTCGCTCATCCGAGCCCGACCGGAGGGTGAGACGCGGGTGACGTCAGATAAATGGCCTTGCATGGGTAACCTCGTGGCACGTTGGACGCGCAAGAAAGCAGCGTAGGCAGCACGTGACAGACAACGGCGAGCGGACGGTACTCAACGACCGCTACGAAATCCAGCAGCGCATCGGGCGCGGTGGCATGGCCGACGTCTTCTTGGCGCGCGACCTCTTGCTCGACCGTCTCGTGGCGATCAAGGTGCTGTTTCCGGAGTTCGCCACCGACCCGAACTTCGTGGAGCGGTTCCGTCGCGAGGCGCAGTCTGCGGCCAATCTGACCCATCCCAACATCGTCGCCGTGTACGACTGGGGCAAGTACGCCAACACCTATTTCATGGCGATGGAGTACGTCCAAGGCCGCACCCTGGCCGACATCCTCCGGGCCAACGGGCACGTCAACTCGGTGCAGGCCGCCGAGATCGCCAACGAGGTGGCCGCCGCGCTGGGCAACGCTCACGCCAGTGGCGTCGTGCACCGCGACATCAAGCCCGCCAACATCCTGATCGGCGCCAACGGCCAGGTGAAGGTCGCCGACTTCGGCATTGCCCGGGCCATGAACGCCCCCAGCGAGAACAACCTCACCCAGGTCGGCTCGGTGATGGGAACGGCCACCTACTTCTCCCCCGAGCAGGCCCAGGGCGCGCAGCCCGACCCGCGCAGCGATCTGTACTCCCTCGGCATCGTGCTGTACGAGATGGTGGCCGGAAAGCCGCCGTTCGCCGGGGAGAACCCGGTCAGCATCGCCTACAAGCAGGTCCACGACCTGCCGCAGCCGCTGAACCAGTTGGTCGCCGACGTGCCGCGGCCGTTCGAGGCCATCGTTGCCAAGCTGCTCGCCAAAGATCCCAACATGCGCTATCCCAACGCCGAGGCATTGCGCGACGACCTTCGCCGCTATCGCAGCGGCGAGCCGGTGATGGCCTTGGCGTCGGTCGCCGGGGTACCTGCCTCCCTGCCGCGATCGGGCGACACCGGCTCGGCGGCAAACGTGACTCGCACGATGCCGCGCACCGCGGCCAACCCGACCCAGGGCGCGACCACGGTGATGGCTCGCACCACCACGATGCCGATGCAGCAGCGCCGCCCGGATCGCAACAACTGGTACGGCATCGCCGCGTTCATCGCCCTGCTGGCGCTCGTGGCCGGTGGCATCGTGTTGTTCAACGTGTTGAAGAACGACTCCAAGCCGACGTCGTTCGCCCTGCCCAACGTCGTCGGCCAACAACTCGACGTCGCCGGCAAGACCCTGCAGGATGATCTCGGGCTGTCGCTCAAGATCGTGGAACAGCCGACACCGGATGTCGCCGAGGGTGAGGTCATCAGTACCGATCCGCCGGCCGACACGTTGGTGACCAAAGGACAAGAGATCACGGTCGTCTACAACCCGATCAAGGCTCCACAACCAATCCCCGACGTGAAGGGCCAAACCGTCGACGAGGCCACGACGACCTTGACGAAGGCTGGTTTCCAGGTCTCGCCCGACACCGTGTTCGTTGTCGACTCCACGATCACGCCCGGCAACGTGCTGAGCACCAATCCGCCGTTCGGTCAATCCGCTGTGCAGGGCACGGTCGTGATCCTCACGGTGTCCAAGGCACCGGATCAGGTGGGCGTCCCCGACCTGACCGGACAGACCGGTGACGCGGCGAAGGCCATCCTCGAGGCCGAGCCCTACACGTTCGTCGTCAAGATCACCACCGAGCCGAGCGCCGACATCGCCGCCAACATGGTGCTGCGCACCGACCCGCCGCTGAACACCCCGGTTGCCAAGGGATCGAACGTCACCATCATCGTGTCGGCGGGCCCGGCGAAGGTGAAGGTGCCACCGGTCGAGGGCCTGACCGAAGCGTCGGCGCGAAACCAGTTGACCAACCGCGGGCTGGTCGCCGACGTGCAGTACGTGACGGTCGCCATCGGCTCGGCCGACGACGGCCACGTGATCTCGCAGAGCATCCCGACAACCGAGTCGGTCGACCCCGGCACGACGATCCGGCTCAAGGTCGGCAAGGCTGCACCCGCGCCGACGACGACCACTGCACCACCGACCACCACGATCCCCCCGACCACGACCACGCCTCCGAGTGCCGACCTCTCCGTCACGATCACCGACGGTCAGACGACGACGGCGCCGGGGAACACCGTGATCTACACCATCGTGGCCAAGAACGCTGGTCCGTCGCCGGCCGCATCCGCATTCGTGTCCGACATCATGCCCAGCGGTCTCAGCGGCGTGACATGGACATGCACCGCGAGCGGTGGCGCCAGTTGTCCGGCGAGCGGCAACGGCAACATCAACACCTCCGTGGATCTGCCGGTCGGTGGATCGGTGACCTTCATGGTGACCGGCACGGTGTCGATCTCGTCGGGGAACCTGGTCAACACGGTGTCGATCTCAGCCCCGAGCGGCGTCTCGGAGACACAGCCGAGCAACAACTCCGCCACCGATTCCGACACGGTGGTCTAGGTCAGGTCGAGGTCTCGATCGACTGGCGCTCGCCGGCGAGGAAGTTGCGCAGCAGGTCGTGGCCGACGGCGGTGAGGATGCTCTCCGGGTGGAACTGCACCCCTTCGATCGGCAGGCTGCGATGCCGAACACCCATCACGACGTCGCCCGATGTGGCGGTCACCTCGAGGCACGAGGGAATCGTCGCCGGATCGATCACCAGGCTGTGGTAACGCGTCGCGGTCAGCGGTGACGGGAGATCGCGGAACACGCCGACGCCGATGTGCTCGATCGGCGATGTCTTGCCATGCATCAACGACGGGGCGTGAATGATCGATCCGCCGTACACGTGACCGATCGCTTGCAGACCAAGGCAGACACCCAAGACGGGAATGCCGCGTTCGGCGAACGCCGGCACCGCTGCGCAGATGATGCCGGCATCTTCGGGTCGACCCGGCCCCGGTGAGAGCAGCAACGCGTCGGGCTCGATCGCCAGCGCCTCGTCGACAGTGAGCTGATCGTTGCGGACGACGATCGGGTCGGCACCGAGCTCGCCGAGATATTGCACGAGGTTGTAGACGAAGCTGTCGTAACTGTCGATGACCAGGATCCGCTGCGCTGCCACCACACCAGCCTGCCGCGGCGCTACCAGTCGTGTCGAATGTGTTCTGTGGCCTATGCTCTCTCGCCGTGGCTCCACCGAAACGCAAGACATCCGGTCGGGTGACCCCGAAGGGCACTCGACCAGGGCAGGCGACAACGACGCACGAGCCGGTTGCGACGTCGTCGGCTGGGGTGTCGGCGTCGTCGCGTTACACGCCGCCGAATCCGAAGGATTTCTACGAGAGTCCTCGGTGGGTGCCTGTCCTCATGTTGACCCTGTTGGGAATCGGGGTGCTGGCAATCCTGTCGCGCTACGTCATCTGGGATACGACGAATACACCAGTGCTGGTCGGCCTCGCCTTCTTGCTGGCAGGCCTGTGGGTTGCCACCAAGTGGCGATAGCCCAACTCACACTCTTGTAGTTTCCGCACATACTTATCCACAGGCTGTGGAGATCAGTCGAAGAGCGGCGCGATGATATCCATGTCTTCGAGACAGTGGCGCGGTGGGGGCGGATCCTCGTCCGGAGCCAGCGTGAGCTTGATTTCCAGGCCGCAGACGCTGCATCGGTACCTCACGTTGATCTTGCGCAGCTCACCCGCAGGTGGAGGTGGGGGCATCGGAGTCGTGAAGCTCCTCAGCAGGCCAATGCCGCTTTTCCACAGGACATAGCCGATTGCCAGGCCGGCGAGCAACCACACGACCGTCGACAGTGCTGGCATCACCCTCAGGCTACCCGTGAGGTCCTCGCCGCCGCGAGCGGGTCGTTGGCGTAAATCCATCGCACGCCGTCAACGGGATCGATGCGGTGTTCGCGCATCTCGGTGAGCATCGCTCGCAGTCGAGCGAGCTCGTTCGATGGACTGATGCCCAGTCGCAGCGGGTTCTGCTCGGCGACGCTCGACGCATGTCGTGCACGCCGACCGATGCAACACGTTGAAGTGTTGTCCGGCAAGTGGCGGGGCGAGCAGCCCACACAGCGTCTCGCGGCGACGACCCTCCGGGCGAACCGAGGTACGCAGGGCATGCACCTTGGACCGTGAACCGACCAGGCCGGTCTGGGTGCGCTCGTACCCAGTACCAGTCCAGGTCTCGCCGCGGGCCTGTGCCGGCAGCGGGCGCACGGTTCGCTCGTGTTCGAAACCGTGTCGGTGTTCGTAGGCGCGTTGGCGACAAGCGTGGTTGCAATACAGACGGGGGCGCCCCGGCCGACGGACGACGGCGAACTCGACGGCGCACCACGAACAGGCCCGATGTGTCGGGCGAGGTTGAGAGATGATCGGCATGGGAACGTTCTAGGCCGAGGGTGTTACACGGAGTTCCCCATCGACCTCCGAGCCCGATCGCCCAGGACCGCCCGCCCGGCCCTCGAGCACGCACTCCCACCCCTCGTGAATCGTCGGTGACGAAACCGCCCGCTCCGTCACCACGCCCCAACATCTCGTGAATCGTCCGTGACGAAACTCCGAACGTGCCCGGCCGGGTTTCGTCACGGACGATTCACGAGGAGATCCGACGGGAGGGCACGCGAGTTTCGTCACGGACGATTCACGAGGAGCTGGGCTCGCGGAACGTCCGGGGGGCGGCAGTTTGAGGCGGCGGCTTGGGGCGGCTTGGGGCGGCAGTGAGGCAGGCGGTCGGCAGGCGGCCGGGCGGGACGGTTCGCTGAGACCTAGCCGAGGCGCTCGATGAGGGTGGCGTTGGCCATGCCTCCCCCTTCGCACATGGTCTGCAGCCCGAAGCGGCCGCCGGTGCGCTCGAGCTCGTTGAGCAGGGTGATCATCAAGCGTGCACCCGAGGCGCCGAGCGGATGCCCCAGCGCGATGGCTCCACCGTTGACATTGACCTTGCTCATGTCGGGGTGCAGTTCCTTCTCCCACGCGAGGACAACCGACGCAAACGCCTCGTTGATCTCGATCAGGTCGATGTCGTCGATCGACATGCCGGCCCGAGCCAACAACTTCTCCGTTGCCGGAATTGGTGCGGTCAGCATCAGCCTCGGGTCGGCTCCGGCCAGGGAGAAGTTCACGAACCTGGCCCGCGGGGTGAGACCGAGCTCCGCAGCCTTCTCCTCACTCATGATCAGCAGTGCCGACGCGCCGTCGGTGATCTGCGACGAGTTGCCGGCCGTGACACGTCCGCCATCCTCTTCGGTTCGGAACACGGGCTTCAACTTGGCCAGCGACTCCATGGTCGTCTCGCGCAAGCCTTCGTCGATCGACATCATCTCGCCATTGGCGCCGAGCACCGGCAGGATCTCGGCCTGGAACCGACCTTCGGCGGTGGCTTTCGCCGCGTACTGCTGGGAACGCACGCCGAATTCATCGAGATCATCTCGTGACAGCCCCCACTTGTCGGCGATCAACTCGGCCGAGATGCCCTGGGGCACCAGTCCACCACTCGGCGCATAGCGGGCACCGACCTTTGGCCCGTAGGGGAAGCCGAACTTGCCGTCGACCATCGATGCCCCCATCGGCACTCGGGTCATCACCTCGACACCCGCAGCTACCACGACGTCGTAGGCGCCGGCGATCACCCCTTGGGCAGCGAAGTGAGCCGCCTGCTGGCTCGACCCGCACTGGCGATCGATCGTGGTGCCAGGCACTGACTCGGGCCAGCCGGCCGCCAGAACTGCGTTGCGGGCCACGTTGACCGCCTGCTCACCGACCTGCATCACACAGCCCATCACCACATCGTCGACGATCCCAGGGTCGATGCCCGTGCGGTCGATGAGGGCCTTCAGCGTCTCTGCGGCAAGGTCGACCGGGTGCCAATCCTTGAGCTTGCCGTTGCGGCGACCAAGTGGCGTTCGGATTGCATCGACGATGACAGCGGTGGGCATGACAGATCCCCTTTGATGGTGGGCTTCATTGCAGTCTGCAACGTGCCGGACCCGAGACTCAAACCGAACGGAGCGCCTGGACCGACCGGCAGCTCGGCGTGAGAGAATGGCGATATGCCACAAATCTCCATCGAAGAGGTCCACAACGCCGTCGCCGACACCACCGCGCCGCAGTTGTTCTTGAAGTTGGTCGGTGAGCAGCCCAACCTTCCTGCGCTCCATGCCATCGATGGCGACGCGCCCGGGTCGTGGCGAGTGTGGACCATGCGCGACTACGCCGACACCACGGCCAAGGCTGTCGCGGGATTGCGCCAGGCCGGCCTGGTCGCCGAACAGCGGATCCTGCTGATGATGCGCAACCGCCCCGAGTTTCACTGGTTCGACCTGGCCGCCCAGTTCTTGCGAGCCACACCCGTCAGCATCTACAACTCCTCGTCACCCGAGGAGATCCAGTACCTCGCCGTACACGCCGAGGCCGAGATCGCGATCGTCGAGGACACTGCGTTTCTCGAGCGGTTGCTGAAGGTCCGCGACGAGTTGCCCATGCTCAAGCAGATCTACGTGATCGACCCGCCGGCCGAAGGTTGTCCCGACGGCGTGCAGCCCGCCTCGGTGCTGATGGACAAGGGCTCGGCCGATCTCGATGCCCTCGGCGCCGAGATCCGCCCCGACGACATCGCCACCTTGATCTACACCAGCGGCACGACCGGACCCCCGAAGGGCGTGATGATCAGCCAGTACAACGTCGTGTACACCGTCGAATCACTGCGCAACAGCTTCGGCCTCGACGACTTCGCCGGCCGACGCGTCGTCAGCTACCTGCCGATGGCGCACATCGCCGAGCGGATGATGAGCCACTACCAGCAACTCATCCTCGGCTACAGCGTCTACTGCTGCCCCGACGCGAACCAGTTGTCGTCCTATCTCAAAGAGGCCCACCCCGAGATCGTGTTCGGCGTGCCCCGCGTCTGGGAGAAGATCTACAACGGCGTCAACGCCGCGCTGGCGGCCAACCCCGAGAACAAGGCGAAGTTCGACGAGGGTGTTGCCGCGGCCATCGCCATCAAGGCTGCCGAACGAGACGGGACCGCCACCAAGGAGCAACTCGACACCTGGGCGTTCCTCGACGCGGTTGCGTTCGCCAACGTGCGCGCCCTGGTCGGCCTCGACGCCATCGTGGCTGCGGTCACCGGGGCCGCGGCCATCCCTCGCCCCATCCTGGAGTGGTACAACGCGATCGGCGTGCCACTCAGCGAGATCTACGGCATGAGCGAGTCGAGCGGCCCGATGACGTGGAGCCCGAACGCAAATCGCCCTGGCTCGGTCGGACAGCCCATTCCGGGATGCGAGGTGAAGCTGGCCGACGACGGCGAAGTGCTGTGTCGTGGCGGCAACGTGTTCAACGGGTACTACCGACTCCCCGACAAGACGGCCGAAACCGTCGTCGACGGCTGGCTCTGCTCGGGCGACATCGGCGTGCTCGATGAGGACGGCTACCTCCGCATCGTCGATCGGAAGAAGGAGTTGATCATCACCTCCGGCGGCAAGAACATCAGCCCTGCCAACCTGGAAGCTGCCCTCAAGACCATCCCGCTGATCGGCCAGGCGGCTGCGATCGGCGACAACCGCAAGTTCTGCTCGGCGATCCTGGTGCTCGACCCCGAAGCGGCCCGTGTGTGGGCAGACCAGCATGGCCGGCCGGGTGCATCACCGGTGGAGCTGGCGGCCGATCCGGAGGTGATCGCCGAGGTGCAGCGCGACGTCGACGAAGTCAACAAGCAGTTCGCCCAGGTCGAGCAGATCAAGAAGTTCGCACTTGTCGGCGAGGAGTGGCTCCCCGACAGCGACATGCTGACTCCGACCTCGAAACTCAAGCGACGCGGCGTGACTGCCCGATACGCCAACGAGATCGAGGCGATGTACCGAGGCCTCGACTGATCCCGGCTAGTTCGCCAGCTTGCCGACGATCCGCTGCAGCGCGGCGATGTCGGTGTCGGTCAGCGCACTGGCGAAGTGCTGTTGCACCCTGCGTCGATAGGTGACGTTGGCGTCGCGCCACTCGGCCCGGCCCTCGCGCGTCAGCGAGACGGTGACGGCCCGCTTGTCGTCGGGCGTCGGGGTAGCGGCTCGACGGACGAAGCCGGCCTCCTCGAGGCGGTCGAGGCGGCGCGACAGGCTCGAGGGCAGCTCGTGCAGCACGTCGCGTAGATCACCGACGCGCATCAACCCACCCGACGCCTGCAACGCGGCGAGGATCTCGAACCATGACAGTGGGAGGTCGTAGTCCTCGAGCAATCCGGATTCGACCTTGCGCTGCAGATCGGCTGCGACCACACCGAGCGCACGCCATGCGGCCACACGGCCGGCGTCGAGCCGCGGCATGTACTACGCGGTGGCTTTGAGCGCGGCAGCGAACGCTGCAAGACCGAGATCGATCTCCCGTTCGTTGACCACCAGCGGCGGCATCCACCGCAAGCACTTGCCGTAGGTCCCGGCGTTCATCACGATCATGTGCCCCTCTTCGAGGCAGTGCTTCTGGACCGCCGCGACACGGGCCGCGTCGTGGAACTCGGTACCGACCATCAGCCCGAGTCCGCGGACTTGAGCGATGACATCGTGCTCTTGGGCCAGCTCGCGGATTCCTGCCTGCAGCTGTGCACCGCGCTCCACCACGTTCTCCAAGAAGCCCGGCTCGCTCATCACCTCGATCGTGGCCAGCGCTGCGGCACACCCCATCGCGTTGCCGCCATAGGTGCCACCGTGGCTGCCGGTCGGCCACTTGTCGTCGAGCTCGCGGACGCGTACCGAGGGCGGCGAACGGGAAGCCACTGGCGATGCCCTTGGCCATGCAGATGATGTCGGGCTCGATGTCGTAGTGCTCGACCGCGAACATCTTGCCGGTTCGACCAAAGCCGCTCTGCACCTCGTCGGCGATGAACATGATCCCGTGCTGACGGCAGCGTTCGACGAGGCCCGTGATGAACGCATGGGGAGCGGGGATGTAGCCGCCTTCACCGAGCACCGGCTCGAGGATCACCGCGGCGGTCTCTTCGGGCGCGGTCATCGACTTCAACAGGTGATCGAAGCCCTTCAGTGCTTCGGCAACGGCAGCGTCTTGGTCCGCGGCCAACGGGTCGGGATATGGGGCGACGAACACGCCGGCCGGCAAGGCGAAGTGACCGGCGCGGTAGCCCGTCTTCGAGGTCGTCATGGCCATCGCCATGTGCGTGCGACCGTGGAAGCTGCCACTGAACACCACGGTGTGCGGGCGCTTGGTGACCTGTTTGGCCAACTTGATCGCCGCCTCGGTGATCTCCGCGCCGGAGTTGGCGTAGAAGAACGTATCGATCGAGCCCGGCGCCAACTCACTGAGCTTGGCAGCCAACGGCTCGAGCAAGTCGTGCCGGTAGACGTTGACCTGCGCGTGGATGAACCGCTGGGCTTGCTCGCCGATCGCCTTGGCGACGTGCGGGTGGGCGTGACCGGTGGAGTTGACGGCGATGCCCGCGGCAAAGTCGAGATACTCCTCGCCATCGGTTGTCGTGACCCAGCACCCCTTGCCGCTGACAACCTGCAGCGGGGTGACGGAGAACCACACGTTGGACAGATGTGATGTCATGCGGGCAATGCTACGCCGCCCGTCACAGCAGGTCGACAGCCGAGAAACTCAGTTGGCGAACGCTGCTGCGAGCACGTCGCCATAGGTGTCGGCGAGGTGGAACGTCATTGCCTCGCGGACCTTCTCGGGCACGTCTTCGAGATCGGGACCATTGCGCTTCGGCAGAATGACTTCGGTGAGGCCGGCACGATGCGCGGCAAGCACCTTCTGCTTGAGCCCGCCGATCGGCAGGACTTTGCCCTGCAACGTGATCTCACCCGTCATGCCAACAGTCGGCTTGACCGCTCGATCGGTCAGCAGCGAGACCAGCGCAGTGGTCATGGTGATGCCTGCCGAAGGACCGTCCTTCGGAACCGCGCCGGCGGGCACGTGCACGTGCACCCGCTTGTTCATCGTCGCCAGATCGACACCGAGCTCCTCGGCATGCGACCGCACGTAGCTCAGGGCGATCTGCGCGCTCTCCTTCATCACGTCACCCAGCTGACCGGTGAGGGTCAGCGACGGCTCACCGTCCACCGCGAGGGGGAACGCCGTCGTCTCGATGAACAGCACGTCGCCACCCATACCGGTGACGGCCAGACCGGTCGCCACGCCGGGCACGTTGGTGCGCTCCGGGATCTCGTCGTCGACCTTCACACGACCGAGCCACGTACGCACATCGCCGGCATCCACCACCAGAGGGGTTGACCCGTCGGAGGTGGCAACCTTGGCGGCGATCTTGCGGGTCAGCTTGCCGAGCTCGCGCTCCAGAGACCGCACACCTGCCTCGCGGGTGTAGCCCGTGATGGTTGCCCGAAGCGCGGCCTCGGTCAGCTCCACCTCGTCGGCTCGCAATCCGGCGAGCTCGATCTGGCGCGGCAACAGGTAGCGCTCGGCGATGAACACCTTCTCGTCCTCGGTGTACCCATCGAGGCGGATGAACTCCATCCGGTCGAGCAGCGGCGCCGGGATGGTGTCGGCCACGTTGGCGGTGGCGATGAACACGACGTTGCTGAGGTCGAGGTCGACCTCGAGGTAGTGGTCGCGGAACGTGTGGTTCTGCGCCGGGTCGAGCACTTCGAGCAGAGCGGCAGTGGGATCGCCGCTCCATCCTCCGGCACTCAACTTGTCGACCTCGTCGAGCAGCACGACAGGGTTCATCGAACCGGCCTCGATGATCGCCCGAGCGATCCGACCCGGCTGGCTGCCGACGTAGGTGCGACGGTGGCCGCGGATCTCGGCCTCGTCACGCACCCCGCCGAGCGAGACGCGCACGAACTTGCGACCCATCGCCCTTGCCACCGACTCGCCAAGGCTGGTCTTGCCCACGCCGGGAGGACCGACGAGCGTGAGCACCGCCCCGGATTGGCGGGCCGAACCCTCGGCGGGTTGCACGTCGCGCGCCACGCGCAGCTTGCGGACGGCGAGGAACTCGACGATGCGGTCCTTGACCTCGTCGAGCCCGTAGTGATCGGCGTCGAGCACTGCGCGCGCCTGCTCGAGATCGAGCTGCTCGTCGGTGCGGGTGTTCCAGGGCAGCTCGAAGATGCGGTCGAGCCAGGTACGGATCCACGAGTGCTCCGGTGATTGCTGGCTCATGTGCTCGAGCCGGTCGATCTCCTTGTTCACCGCGTTGGCGGCTTTCTCCGGCAGCGCCAGCTCGGCCAGCTTGGCGCGGTACTGCCCGACGACATCGTCGTCGCCCTCGCCCAACTCCTTGCGGATGGCGGCCAGCTGCTGGCGGAGCAGGTACTCGCGCTGCTGCTTGTCGACACCCTCGGTGACGTCGGCGCGAATCTGCGCGGTGACCAGCAACTCGGCGAGGTGGCCCTTGGCCCACTCGGTGACGAGGTCGATCCGTTCGCCGATGTCGATGGCGGCGAGCACGGCGACGTGGTGCTCGAGATCGGCCTCACTCCATGTCGTGACAGCGTCGGCCAACTGGCCCGGGTCGGCGACACTGCGCAGGATCTCGGGCAGCCGGCGACTGTTGCGCAGCTTGGCGATCTCGTCGAGCACGACGCGCAGCTCCCGCGTCGCCGCCTCGACCCGCGGGCTCGGGCGGGCGTCGCTGAGCAGCTCGACCTCGACGTGATCGCTGCCCCGCTCGCTCGGGTGACGGGCGACGATGCGGGCCCGTACCTCGGCCTGCACGATTGCCGCCATCTCGCCGTTGGGCATGGCCCCGGTGTTGGGGACTCGGGCCACCACGCCGATCTCGCCGGCAGCCTCGTTGTGGAGCACGAGCCGACCGTCGCCGGCAGATGCAGCTTCGACAGCTGCACGGGCGGCATCGGACGACAGGGCAAACGTGAAGACCGTGCCTGGCAGCACCACCGTGGGCACGGTGAGCAACGGCAGGGTGAGCTGGCGTGTGTGGAGATCGGTCATGCGTGTGGAGGGTAACGACACAAAACTTGAGTTGCTACCGCTCAGCTTTATTGCACCATGGCAGTGGCATAGGCCACAGCGTCGTCCCAAGACGCCCGCTCGCCGATCGCTTTGCGCATGCGCATGACGGGTTTGGGCATGCCAACGCCCAGGACGCCGCGCAACCGGCCGGCATGGCCGTAGATGGCCATGAACTTGCCGTCGAGGTCGCCGGTGATCACGCGCACCTCGTCGTCACCGTGAGCACGCCCGACGAACTGGATGCGGCTGTCGAACTGGTCGCTCCAGAAGAACGGCACCGGTGCATACGGCGTCCGCTCCCTGCCGGCCAGCTCGGCCAGCAGGTTGGCGGCAGCGGCCGATCCCTGCTCGGCGGCATTGGTCCAGTGCTCGACCCGCATCTCCTCGCCGGCGTCGCCGAACAGTGGGTTCACCCAGCGGGCGCAATCGCCGGCCGCGTAGACGTGCGGCGCGGCGCGCAGCGCCTCGTCGCAGACGATGCCGTCACGGAGCTCCAGCCCACTGCCGGCCAGCCACTCGGTCACAGGCGACACGCCGATTCCGACCACGACCACATCGGCCGGAACCACCTCGCCGTCGGCCAGGCGCACGCCGGTCACCCGCCCGCCCTCGCCTTCGATGCCGGCAACCTGCACCCCACACCTCACGTTCACACCGTGGCGCGTCTGCACACGGGCGACGACCTCGCCCATCTCGGCCCCCAGTCCACGCATCATCGGCGCCGGCGCCCCTTCCAGCACGGTGACCGAGCAACCCGTCTGCGTTGCGGTCGCAGCGACCTCGAGACCGATGAAGCCGGCACCGATCACGACCACCCGTGGGTGATCGGCCAGGCGTCGTCGAAGGTCGAGCGAGTCGTCGAGTGTGCGCAACATCGTGACGCCGTCGAGCGCCGGTTGGCCGGGTAGGGACCGTGGCGCGCTGCCAGTGGCGATGATCACACCGTCACCGACCACGACCTCACCGGTGTCCAACGTGACCGACCGAGCGAGGGCATCGAACGCAGTGGCCCGCACCCCCAGGCGAAGGTCGAGATCCGACTCGGCCAACGCCTCGGGCTTGCGCAACAGGATGCGATCAGGCTCCATCTCACCCTTCAGCAGCGACTTGCTCAGCGGCGGCCTGTCGTAGGGCTGATGCGCTTCTTCCCCGATCAGCGTGATCGTGGCGGTGTACCCGCCGTTGCGCAACGACTCGCATGCCCACAAACCAGCCAAGGAGGCGCCGACGACCACGATCCGATCCATGGGGATGCAGCTTCGCGCATCGCCCTACGATCGTCGTGATGAGCGAAACGATCACCCTCGAGGGCTGGCGCGGCCCGTGGTCCGACGACGACAAGGACGCCAACCTGAAGGCCGACATCGCCCTCTACGCACAGGTCGATCCGCTGCGCACCGTTCGGGGCCTGTCGGACTCGATCGACGTGCCGGTCGGCGCGATCGTGCACTACGTGCTGGCTCGCTGGGCCAGTGAGGGCGCCTCGGGCCTGCTGGAGCTCGGGCCGACGATGTCTCGCCGCTTGCACGAGGTGTGCACCGACGCCGAAGCGGTGGCGACCGACCAGGCTCGGCTCGCCGCATACGAACAGCTTCGGCAGATGATCTCGTGGCTCAACTATCCGCTCGAGCACCCCGAGGTCTACGACACGTAGGACGCTAGGTGCACTGCGTGCAGTGCACGTCGGGATCGGGCCGGCGACGGACGAGATCACTGACCCAATCGACCAGCGGCACGCCCTCCACCGTCTCGGTGTAGAAGGCCGGATTGCTGAGCACGGTATGGCCTTGGCCGGGGGCGATGTAGCTGCGCAGGTCGACGCCGGCCGCCTCGATCAGGGTCTCGTTGCCGTCGATCATCGAAACGAGGTCCTCGGTCGGGAACCCGAGGAGGCTGGAGAAGATCTTCTGGACGAAGTCGTTGGCGTAGTCGTGACGTCCGAAGATGATCTGCGGGTCGTGCTTGGCGGCCTGCACGAACAGTTCGGGGGCACCCCAGTCGGCCGCGGTCAGGCCGGCATTCTCGGGCCACGGTGGGATGGCCGCCTCCGTCCCCCACAACGCACCGACTCGGGCGTTGACCGCCGAGTCTGCGGGGTATGCGCCTGATCCGTCGGCAAGCACCGTGATCGCTGATGCGGGCAAGAGATCATGCGCCAGACCTGCGTACAGAGGCGTCGGCAGCGAGCCCGCACTCTCACCGGTGACTACCAGCTGCGCTGTGTCGGGAAACTCGGCGGCGAGGGCCTTCAAGGCCGTCGATGCATTGATCGAGCCCTTGTGCTGCACGGTCAGCTCGGGGCCGTACACGTGTGTGGCCGTGCCGAGGTGAACATCCCCGGTGCAGTACGGGGCGAAGACGAAGGAGTAGCCGGCCAGCGGGTTGCGGTCATCAGCGAAATCGAAGATGCCACTCGAGTAGTTGTTGGGATCATCGTCTGCCCCGATCGAGTGGCGGTACGCAGGGCTGCCAAAGCCGCAGGTGAGGGCGTCGACACACGCTCCACCGCCTTCGAGGAAGAACACGACCTTGCTCGGATCGCCCCGGTGGATCCAGTAGCTGTACGGACTGCCGTCGGCACACATGCACTCGCTCGGCGCGGTGACCTGTTCCCACCCCGCAGCAGGTGCGACCGAGGTGGTGGGCGACGTGACCGGCGGCGGTGATGTGGTGGCGGCGACCGTGGTCGTCACCGCCGCAGAGGGCGGGACCGTGGCCGGTGCGGTCGACGACGAGGTCGACGATGTGTCTGAGCACCCGGCAGTGACGCCGAGCAGCACCAATGTGATCGCGACGAAACGCCTCACCTCGACAACACGGCGTCAAGCGACTGCTTGAGCGTCGTGACGACCTGATCGACCTCGTCGTCGGTGACGACGAACGGGGGCGCGACCATCACCGCGCTGGGAACTGGGCCCGACCCCGCGGGGTAGATCCACACGTCTCGCGACAACGCCTCGGCCACGACTCGCTGCTGCGGAACGTTGAGCTCGATGCCGTAGAACATCCCGCGGCCGCGCACCTCGACAACGGCGGGGTGATCGTCGAGCTCGGCGTGCAGGCGATCGCCGAGGACCGCACCCATCTTGGCGGCCCGCTCGACCAGGCCTTCGCGCTCCATGATGTCGAGCACCGCCACGCTGGCGGCGCATGCCGTGTCGTTGCCGGTGAACGTGAAGTACATGAACCCGGCGTCGCCCAACACGTCGGCGACCTCAGTACGCGCCGCGCACTGCCCCGATCGGCACGTAGCCGCCACCCAGACCCTTGCCACCGACGATCACGTCGGGCTCGAACGGAAAGTGCTGGAACCCGAAGTCGAGGCCCGTTCGTCCGTAGCCGCACATCACCTCGTCGGTGATCATCAAGATGTCGTACCGATGGCAGATCTCGGTCACGACGCGCCAGTAGTCGTCACTGGCGGTGAGGCACGCACCTGCCGCGCCGGTGATCGGTTCGGCGATGAACCCGGCGATGGTGTCGGGGCCCTCGCGCTCGATGATCTCGACCACGGCCTCAGGATCGTTCCACGGCACCTTGGGGAACGGCAGCAGCAGCGGCTCGAACCCGGCTTGGCGAGTGTTGTGGCTGGCGACCGCAATCGTGCCGAGCGTCATGCCGTGGTAACTCGGGTGGCGACCGACGACCTTCCACCGCTGCGGCCGACCCTTGCCGAGCTGGTAGCTGCGTGCCAGCCGCAGGGCCGAATCGGTGCTCTCGCTTCCGCCGCTGGTGAAGAAGACCTGCGTGAACCCTTGCGGCAACCACCGCTCGACCAGGCGATCGCGCAGCGCCAGCCGCTGTTCGCTCGGCCAGATCGGCACCGAGTACGCGCCGTGCACCATCGCTGCGTGCGTTGCGTCGGCGACCTCGGCCCGACCCCACCCGATGTTGCCGACGATCGCGCCGGCGGCCCCGTCGAGGATTCGCCGGCCGTCTGCGCAGATCAGCCAGCAGCCCTCGCCGCCCACGATGGTCGGCTGGGCTGTGGCGGTGGGGACGAAGTGATATCGAGCGTCGTTCACCGGCTCAGTCTCGCACCTCGACATCGGCGAGGTTGTGGCGGAACATGATCGACAGGCGCGGGCCGGCGACGGCGACCTTCGGCACACAATGCTCCCAATCGTGCTGGCACGAACCACCCATCACGAACAGGTCACCGTGCCCGAGTTGCCACGAACGCGAATGGCCGCCGCCGCGCCGCCGCACGTGGAACGCACGAGGTTGCCCGGTGCTGACGATGGCAACGGTCGGGTCTTCCAGCTCGTAACGCTCGCGATCGGAGTGCCACGCGACCGAGTCGTGGCCGTCGCGATACAGGTTGAAGCCGATCGAGTCGAACGGCCTGGCGTAGTGGTGGCTGAGCGCCGCCCGAGCATCGGCCAGCACGGGTTGGGCCTCGACATGCGGTGAGGCGACATCCCACCACGCCGTCAGTCGGGGCTCGGGCAGGCGACGGTCGTACATGGTGACCTCGCGCTGTTGCCACGGCAGGACGGCGATCAGCTCGCCGAAGATGCGGTCCGCGCCGTGCAGCCACTGCGGTGCATGGTCGATCCACGAATCGTCGTCGAGCCAGGTTCGCGTGACCGTGGTGAAGGTCCGATCGATCGTCGGTTCCTCGAAGGCGAAGAGACACTGCTGCCAGATCAGGTTGGCATCGGCGAGTTCAAGCATCACCACATCATCGCCGATCGAACGCACGTTCGCAACCCCAAAGTGCCGGCCGCGGTCGTAGGGTTCGGTCGTGGTGATCGAGATCGACGATCTGCTCGACAGCCGGATCGCCGACTATCGCGGATTGCGCGAGCGCGGCAAGGAGAGCGACGACTACTTCATCGTCGAGGGACTGACCGCCATCAGGCGGCTGCTGACATCGCCGTACCCGGTTCGGTCCGTGCTCCTGACCCCGGCGACGCTGGCGCGACTGGACGGGGAGGGCGGCAATGCCACTGTCTACCTGATCTCCCCCGACCTGATGTCGGCGGTGGCGGGCGTGAACCTGCATCGCGGTGCGGTGGCCTCTGCGGCGCGACTGCCGTCGCCGGAGCTCGCCACGGTGCTGCCCGGCGCCCGACGGATCGTGATGTTGGAAGGCATCAACGACCACGAGAACCTCGGCGCGATCGCCCGCACCGCTCGCGGTCTCGGCGCCGATGCGTTGCTGCTCGACCCGACATGCGCGGACCCCTTCTACCGACGAAGCGTGCGGGTATCGATGGGCGAGTTGCTGCACCTCCCGATCGTGCGCTGCGCATCATGGGCGGACGCCTGCGACGAGGTCGCCGCGGCAGGCTTCGACATCTGGGCACTCACGCCGTCACCACTGGCCACCGACATCTACACGTTGACGCCGCCGACTCGTTGGGCGTTGATCGTCGGCGCAGAGGGTCCGGGGTTGTCAGCGACGACCTTGGCTCGATGCACGAACGTGCGCATCCCCATGAGCAACGGAGTCGACTCGCTGAACGTCGGTCACGCGGTGGCTGCGGCACTGGCTCGCTGACGGGAGATGCGGCCCATCGCATGTGCGGTCAATCGAAACGCGGTCAACGCGCCGATCCCGTTGACGTCGCGTTCCGGGACGAACTCGACGACATCGAAGCCGACGATGCGGCCCCGCTCGGCAACCCCGTCGATGATGTCGATCGTCTGGAAGTAGCTCAACCCACCCGGCTCGGGACCGATCACTCCGGGCACCAATGACGGGTCGAGCCCGTCGACGTCGACGGTGATGAACACGTCGCCACCACGGGGGACCCGGTCGAGCACGCCGCCGATCCCACCGCGGTGCACGTCGTGGGCGTCGAAGAAGTGCACGCCGCGCGCCTCGGCCGCTGCCAGATCGGCCGGTCGCGCCGAGCCGACCCCACGACGACCGACTTGGATCATCTCGCCGACATGAGACATCTCCGAGGCGCGTCGCATCGTCGACGACAGGCCCCACCGCTCTCCTTGCACCTCGTCGCGCCAGTCGATGTGGGCGTCGATCTGCACCACGGTGATCGGCCCGTGAGCGGCGTACGCCTGAAGTACAGGAATGGGGATGGAGTCGTCTCCCCCGAGCACGACCGGCACGGCCCCCGCTGTCAACACCGTCTCGCACGCACGGCGGATCGCAACACGGTTGGCGTCGTGCGCGTTGTCGTCCCACGGCACGTCGCCGAGATCGGCAGCCGTGGTTCCGTCGACCAACATCGCCCCACCGAGATCGAAGTTGTGATGGTGCCGGATTCCGGAGTACGGGGCAGACGCAGCACGGATCGCACCCGGTGCCTCTTTGCAGTACGGCCCGACCGACGCGTACGGCGTCGCACACGGCGCCCCGATCACGACGATGTCGATGCCGACGAGATCGTCAGGCACCACGATCGGCAGACCGAGGAACGTACCCGTGTCACCAGCCCCGAACATCGATCCCAGACTTGCCATCCCCACAGCCTTGCCGAATCCGTCACCTGCGGGACGTTTTCCTCTCCGCAAATGGTCAGTTCGCGCCGATAGTTGGGTATGGGGAGAGTAACGAAACAGAGGTGATCATGACAGTTGCTGCCATGCACGCGGGTCAGGAGTCTTCGCGTGACCACGTTCGCTGAAAACAGGTGATGACAACTTGACCCGTTCACCCATCCGTGGCGTGCACCTCGTCGATTGCCCTCATGGGCCGCTGGTCGGCGACGGTCGCCTCGACCGCGCCCGCCCGTTTGCGATCACCGCCGCGCTCAGCTTGGCGATCGCCGTGCCGTCGACGTCGTGGGCCAACCCAGGGCTCGCTGTCGCAGGCTCATTGCTCGGCGCGCTGATGATTCCGACCGCACTGTTGTTTCCCTGGTACCGAGTTGCCCGTAGCGCCCAGTTGATTCCTCCCTTGCTGTTCCTCGTGGCGACGATGTTGCTCGCGTGGGCGAACGGAAATGGAATCGATTCGGCGTACGTGACGATGTCGGTGCTACCCCTCATGTGGCTGGCCATCCACGAGCACCGCACCGCTGTGTTGGTGGCAGCGGCGATGACCGGAACGGGGCTCTGGGTCGCAACGGCGTTCGGGGATCCCCAGGCGTCGAATCGGTGGACAGTCTCGGTCTGGGTGTTCGTCGTGTGCTTCGCCGGCATGGGCATGACCTTGCACGGCCTGGTCGCCGACGCGCGGAGCCTCACCCATTCACTGCGGGAACGTCAACTCGCTGTCGAGAACGCGGCGGCGATGCTCGACGCCCTGCCCGAGCGAGTCAACCGGTATCGATTCTCGGATCTGGCGATCGTCTACTGCAACGCCGCATGGGGTGCTCAGTACAACGTCGACCCAGGCGAGGCGGTCGGGCGGTCGCTGAAGGAGTTCCTCTCCGACGACGAGATGGACGGTGTGCATCAGCAACTCGCCCTGCTCGGCCCCGACGCCCCGATCCTGGTCGACAGCGAGGCCCGGGCTGTGGCGAACGCCCCGGACAAATGGTTGGAGTGGATCGACCGGTATCTCCTCGGGCCCGACGGACCGGAGGTGCTCTCGATCGGTCGCGATGTCACCCAGCGTCACGACACCGAGATCAAGCTCGCCGAGAGCGAGGCCCGGTTCCGCGACCTGGCCGACAAGTCCGCCGATGTCGTGTGGCGCCTCATGCATCAAGCCGTTCCCGCACTTCGATTACATGAGCCCGTCGGTCGAGCGCGTCCTCGGTTATGCGCCGTCGTACTTCCTGCACGACTTCACCAGGATGCTCGACATCCTCGATGACGAAGGTCGCTCGGCGATCGCTCGGGGACTCGCCGGCGAGCGGACGTTGGAGCAGTACGACTTCCGATTCCGCCACGCCAACGGATCGATCGTGATCGGCGAGACGCGCACGACGAACATCGTCGGTGGGTTGCAGGGCGTCAGCCGAGATGTCACCGAACTGCGCGAGCTGCAGGTTTCGATGGCTGCGCTCGCCGCTGCGCGATCCGCTCACCGGGTTGGCCAACCGTCGGCTGTTCAACGAGCTCCTCGATGCAGATCTGGCCCGCACCGAACGCAACGGCCTGCCATTGGCGGTCGCCTTCCTCGACCTCGACTGACTTCAAGAGGGTCAACGACACCTACGGCCACGACGTGGGCGACCTCGTGTTGTGCGAGACCGCAGCACGTTTGGTTGCCACGATCCGCAACACCGACACCGTTGCCCGGATCGGCGGTGACGAGTTCGTGATCGTCTACGAACCCAACGATCCGGACTCGCTCAACCTGATCCAGCGCATCGACCGAGCACTCTCCGAGCCGATTCAACTCGGTTCCGGCACCGTCGTGTGCTGCCCGGCGAGCATCGGCATCGCCGAGACCCGCAACGTCGGATACAGCCGCACCGCGTTGCTTGCCGCCGCCGACGATGCGATGTACGAGATCAAGCCGGCCGCCGCCAAGCAGACGACAACGAGCGATGCATGGTGTCAGATCAACGTGGCGCTCACGAGCGACACCTATCCGTACATCACGTGAGAAGTCGTGAGGACGTCGGTCAGGCCAGGGCGATGGTCGGCCGCAAGCCCCGCCTCGAGACCATCGACTGAGGCTCGCCAGTGCCGCGACCGCAGCGTCAGCAACCCGAAGCCGGCAAGCAACAGCAACGCGCCGACGCCGAAGGCGAGGTGCAAGTTGGTCGCGTCGCCGATCCAGCCGATGAACAGCAATCCGACGCCGTACGACACTCCTTGCGCCGCCTGCATGATCGACATCACCCTGCCCCGGCTGCCTTCGGGCGAGTCTCGCTGGATGATCGTCGACGACGAGATGTACAGCCCGGCCGCCGCACCACCGAGCAACCCCGACGCACACACGACCCACACCGCGCCGGGGGCGGCCGCATAGAGACCGAGCCCCAGCGCAGACAGTCACGATCAACCGGCCGATCAGGAGCGATCGCGGGTGACGATGGGCAAGCACCGTCACCGTGATGCCGCCGATGATGGCGCCGATGCCCTGCGCAGAAGCGACCAGTGCCGGCCAACCCCGTGCCACCGTGATATTCGGATCGGGCATAGATCGGGATGAGGCCCATGAACGGCACGATCGTGAGGTTGAACAGCACCAGCAACGCAATGCCATGCCAGCAACCAGTTGTCCTTCGCGCCGTTCGCAGCCCACCGACGAGGCGGTCGGTGATCGAGCCGACGCTGTGCTCGGGGCGGAAGGAACGGCGAACCAGGGCCACCGCCGTCGCCAGCACGACGAACGATGCCGCATTGAAACCGATCGTCCAGGCCGGGCCGACCGTCAGGGCAAGCGCAGTCCCCAGGAGCGGGCCGATGATGCGGCCGCTGTTCCATGAGTAGACGCCCAGCGACACCATCGCCAGGAACTCCTCCGGCGGTACCAGGTGAGGGAGCATCGCCGCGTACGCCGGCGCACCCAATCGCACCGGCCGCACTGGCGAGGAGGATCAACAGGATCAGGATCGCGGGCGTTCGTACGCCGAGACCGAGCGTCACGGCCAACACCGCGGTGACCACGGCCTGCACCATCAAGGCGGTGGCGAAGACCTTGCGACGATCGAAGCGATCAGCCAGCAGCCCACCGACGGGCGACGCCAGTGCTTGCGGCGTGAAGGTGGCGAGGGCGACCAATCCGGTCTGGACGGCCGATCCCGTGCTGGCCGCCACGAGGCTGCCGACGACGATCAGTTGCACCCATGTTCCGACGTCGCTGACAACAGCAGCACCCCACAGCAGCCGGACCGCTCGGTGGCGCAAAGGCTTGAAGGGGTGGTTGGTCACAACATCGACCCAGGTTAGTGGAGCGCTCTACCCGCGTCTGTTCGGGCGAGTAGGTAATTCGGCACATTTCTCGAGCCGGCGGTCGCCGGGTGACCGTCGTGGAGACGGTCAGGGCGCGACCACCCCGGCGGCTCGTACCGCGACCTGCAGCTTGAACGGGAGGTGGTCGCTGCCGCACGGCTCGAGGTCCTCGACAGCAATCGGGAAGACCATGTCGTTGACCAACGCATGATCGAGTCGAACAACGGCGCCGACCGTGCCGAGCACACCGTCGGCGCCGAGCTTGAACGACGGGTCGAGCCCTTGCCGAGCGCATCGATCGCGTCGGTCAGCCCCAACTGCAGCAGTTCCTCGAACTCGGGCCGATACCGCGTCGTGTTGAGGTCGCCGGCGATGATCATCGGCCCGGTGATGGTCGGGACGAACTCCTTCAGGGCTTCGATCTGCTCCTTCCAGGTCTCGTGCCCGCCCGGGTCGACTGCCGCCATCGGGTTGAGGGCGACGACGAGCGTGCTGATGCCGTTCACGTCGATGTCGGCCATCGCCAGTCGCAGCGGGCCGATCGTCGTCATCTGCGATCGCGGGCCGAGCTCGTGCTTGCTGGCCACCGTGACCGCATAGTCGCTGTGGTCCTCGGGGTCGCTGACCCGGTGGGGATAGGCGTCGGTTCCGCCGGCGTCGTCGAAGATCGCCATGAACGCCGGGGTCGACTCGACCACGATGATGATGTCGGCCGCCGCGGTGACCAGTTGGCGTGCGGCGTCGTGCGGCGTCTCGTTGTCGATGAAGACGTTGGCCACGATGATGTCGATCGTCGGCGCCCGCTTCGTCCACCGCGGCGGGCGGGCAGCGAACAGACGCGGTACGACCAGCCAGACGTGGTACAGGCTCAAGGCCGCCCCGATCGCAGCAAGCAACCAGTGGCTCGTCACCACCGCAGCAATTGTCACGACCCACGCAGCAAGCAGCAAGACCGGCAGGGCGTCGTACCCCACTGCCAGCCCGGTTCCCTCGTCGACGTTGGCAACGATGTGCAGGTATCGGGTCACGATGAGGGCAATCAATCCGGCGCACACCGCCCAGCCGAGGGCGACACCGATGTGGATGTAGCCGCCCGTGAACATGGTGGCCGACCGGTCGACATGCCTCCCGAGAAGACCCAACGCGAAGACGAGCGCTGCGCTGAGCACCCCGATCATGTACGCCGGAGTGGCTCGTGCTCGGTTCTGCTCTGGCATGGTTGCACGCTAACGGTGTGGAGAGACGAGCCATTGGGTAACACTGTCCAGTGACCTCGCTTCCACCCACCGCGCCGATCCAGTACAGCGATCGGCACATCCGCGCGGCATGGGCCGTGCATGCCCTGACGACCACCGGGGTGATCGTCGGATTCGTCGGCCTGAACTCGGTCATCGACGGGCACGCCCGAGCGGCGATCCTGTGGTTGATCGCGGCGTTGCTGCTCGACGGCGTCGACGGGCCGATCGCCCGCAAACTCGATGTCCGCAACCGCATCCCCGTCATCAACGGCAACTCGCTCGACCTGATCATCGACTACTTCACGTGCACCATCGTCCCGGTTGCGTTCCTCTGCAAGTTCGATTTGTTGCCGACGAAGACCGTCGGCCCGCTCGGCTTCGCGATCCTGATGGTCAGCGCGCTGTGGATGTCGCGCACAGACCAGGAGACCGAGGACGGCTGGTTCAATGGCTTCCCGGCCGAGTGGAACATGATCGTTCCGACGCTCTACTTGCTGCACCCGAACCCGTGGGTGACCTTGACGATCTGCCTCTCGTTCTGCGCACTGACCCTCTCCAAGGTGCAGTTCGCCCACCCGGTGTCCGTGCGCGAACACCGACCCGTGTCGCTGATCTTCATGGTCGCCTGGCTGGCCTCGATGACCTGGCTCGCCGTCGCTCAACGCGACGTCACCGTGGCCCGAATCGTGCTGATCGTCGCCCCCCTGTGGACGGTTGTGCAAGTGCTGACGCGGCTCCGCAAGCGAGACCTGCGCCCGTAACCCCGCACACAACATCGGCGGATGGCGATCGCCAGGGCGCATCCGATGTGAGGGCGATGTGAGGGTGCTGTCGCTGGTCCCAGATGCCGTGTCGGCTGAAGATGCAGACAACGCACACCAAGCATCTCGAAAGGAACAGCGCCATGCTGCATCACCCGCTTGTCAACCGAATCACATCTCTCGTCCGACCATCCAGGTTCGTCGCCGGGTTCGCCGTCGGCGCGATTGCGCTCGGCGGCGCCGGCCTGGCCTTCGGTGCCGTACCGGGCACCAACGGCGCGATCACCGCCTGCTACCGCAAGGTCGGTGGCTCGATGCGGATCATCGACACCGCGACCGGCGCCAACTGCAACCGCGACGAGAAGAGCCTGGCCTGGAACCAGACCGGCCCACAGGGTCCGCAAGGTGCAATCGGTGCAACCGGCGCCACCGGTGCCCAGGGTCCCGAGGGCCCGGCCGGACCGGCGGGCCCGGCCGGAGCCGCTGGTGGCGATCCAGCTCCGAGCCCCGGGCCGTCTTCGGCACCGAACACCGAGCTCGTCGCCCGGCTGAGTGGCAACATCCTCGGCGGTCCGGGTCAGGTCGACGTGTACGGGTACGGCCTCAACCTCGACCTGGCAAGTCTGGGATCGTTCAATTCCGGAAACCAGCTGCTCCTGGCCTTGCGTCCGCAAGACGTGCCGCCGACGATGCGCAACCTGCCCGCGACTCACACGCAGACAGCGCTGCTCAGTCTGTTGAATCCCGCCGGCACCAAGGTGGCCGACATCATTCTCTACGGCGCGAGCATCGTGTCGTTCGACTCGCCCGGAGCTCTCGACCAGTACGTCATCCGGTTCACGGCGGCAACCATCAACTGGGCCTACACGGACTTCCCGGCGCCGACCGACCCGCTGATCGGCCTGGTCCACGCGAACCCGAACTCGACTGTGCCGGCCACCGGCCTGAGCTACGGCGCCAGCGGACCGGACGCATACAGCCCCTCGAGCGCCTACGTCAGCGTTGGCGGACGTCTGAACGAAGGGTGGGGTGTATTCATCAACTCGCTCCTGCATGGAGCCGTCCTGTCATCGCTCCCAATCGACAGGCTCGCGTCCGACGGCTCGACCGTGACCGGGACCGTGACGTACGGGCAGTTGACACCGCCGTCGGTGAGCCTGAGCAACACTGGCGCCGCCAACGACCCGCTTCCGGCCGTCGTCATCGGCAGTCGCGTCGGCACTGTCACAACGACCACCGGGACAACGACGACGTGCTGGTCCTATGTGAGCAACGCGCGTTGCTGATCCGAAGCGCACGAGGCCACCTCCGCCCGACTTCGGGTGGAGGTGGCCTTTCGGTCGTGTTCTTCGGTTCTATCCATCTTCGTGCTCATCGGTCCTCCAGGTATCGCGCCGACCTCGCGCCGTTGCGCATTCCGGCCAGCGAAGTAGCGACGACATCGTCGTTAGACGTGAACGACTCGAGCGGCGACATGGAGAACTGACAACAGCCGCCGTATGTCATCGGGATCCGAGGTGATGATCGCGACGTCGCCATGGTGAGCGATCCCGGCGGCAGTGATCGCGACGGAGGCATCGATGACGTCGGCGGTGCCTGCTCGCCCGCACAACAGACCAGCGGCACGCGCCACCACGCCATCGAGCGGCACTTCGTCGCAATGTGCCAACGCCCGTGACAACAGCGCCTGACGACGACCGTCACGCCATGCCTGAGCGATGACGCCCGCCGGCACTTGCACCGTCGAAGCGTCGTCGGCAGCAACCCGAAGTTCGTTGTGTACTTTCTGTTGAGGCTCCGATCTGGCTAGTACACTAGACACATGACTGGCAGAGACGTGCTGCGAATCGTCGAACGCGCAGGTTGCGTTCAACTTCGCCAGCGCGGTTCCCATGTCATCGTTCGCTGCCCGGGAGGCTGCCAGAGCGTGATCCCTGTCCATCGAGGGCAGGACATCCCGACGGGCACCTTGCGAGCGATCGAACGTGCCTCGAACGATGCCTCGGCAAAGGATGGCTGCGATGACCACAACCAAGACGAAGAACCGAACGTACACGGCCGTCTACGAGCGCGACTCCACCGATGGGTCCTGGAACGTGCATGTCAAGGGGCTCTCTGGTTGCCAGACGTATGGTCGTAGCGTCCGCCAGGCTCAAAGCCGGATTCGCGAAGCACTCGCCGCATGGCTCGATCAGGACCCGTCCACCCTCACCATTCGCCATCGCTTCCCTGAGACTCTGGCGAGCGTCGCCGACGAGGCAGTGCGGGCGCGCACCGCCGCCGAACGGGCACAGGCGAAGGCGCAACAGCAGACCGTCGACGCCGTGAATGCCCTCACGCAGTCGGGCCTCAGTCGGCGTGACACAGCAGAGATCCTCGGACTCTCGCACCAGCGCATCCAGCAACTTCTCGATGCCAGCTGACCAGAATCAGCGTCCGAATCTGCCGATAGGCGTGGTGGAGAGAAAGCCGAGGATCGGGCATGATGCGGTCGTGTCGACATCGCGATCTCGCATCTCGATCGTGGTAACGATTGCTCTCATCGCCGTGTCGACGGCTTCATGTTCATCGACATCGACAAAGGTGTGCAGGGGGTCGGCGACGTGGAATGCGCAGACTTCAAGCTGTGGCACCGTCCCACCGAAACCCTGACGAGCCAGCCGCCCAGAACGAAGCCTCTGCACAGTGGGGGTTCGGGCGGAGCGATGGGCTTCCGGTCCGGGCTGTGGTCACGGTGGTGTGTCGCTGGACGACAGGGTCAGTGTCGTAGTGGGTCCCGTGGGAACGTCGTGGGACCTAGCCGCTCCAATGACCATTGACCTCCCGCCCTAGCTGGCGACTTGGAACCAGACGTCGGCACTGCTGTCACTGCGTTCGAAGTGGATCTGCCAGCAGCCTGCTCGTTGATAGGTGATCCCCGTGTCCCATTCGTCTCCGGGGCGGTCGAAGCTTGAACCGGTGTGTGGGGTCGGTGGCAAGGTCATCGACGTTCCGTCCGGTGCAGTCGCCGTGATCGTCAGTGGACCGGATCCGGTCATGCGGACCACGAGTTTGATGTCGTCACCGAGGTGCATCGAAGACTTGGTGGCGAAGATCAGCCCGGAAAGTTGGCCATTGCCGGATGTCCCTCGAAACTCGTTGCCGATGAGGGGCGACGGTGGTGAGCATTTCGCGGCACCAGGCGTGGCTGCCGCGAACGCGTCGACAACGGTTGTGTCAGGGGACGAGACTTTGATCGCGAGATCAACGAGGTCGTCGACCGATCGTGCTGCGCCCGTCTGGTTGATGGCTTCGCTGCTGATGATGGTCATCGAGTCCACCGTGCTGAGCGCAATAGTTCGTCTCCACGACTCTTCGGGCCACACAAGCACGACGCCCGTCGCCGTATGAGGGCCGGGATCGAGTCGATCGGCTAGCCCGGGCACCGATGAGATCAGGTCAGGTCCGCCGGAGAGAACGAACAGGCGGCGGTCGGTTTCAGCGAAGTATGCATAGTTCACGCTCTGGCCCTGATCCGTCGTCCGCGTCGCCGTCTCACGAAGATCAGGCGTCGAGCCGTCACGTGCTGAAAGAACAGCGGCGACAACAGAGCCGAACGCGGCAGCGCTTGCAGTTGGCTTGCTGTCGGCGATCGACGATGACAGAGCCGGCACGCCGACGAGCGGGGGGTTGTCCGGCGATGTCGTGCCCAACAATGACGTTCCCGGCGCCGACGCACCTGAAGACTGCGACGGATGCTGGTCCGGTCCCGGCAATCGAACGACGAGGATCGTGGCCAAGGCTGCGGCAGCCGTTACCAGCGCCGCGACTGACACGAGTCTCACTCGACCGCGAGTTCGAGACGTCGCAGTTCGTTGACCTCGACAATTTCAATCGACGAGCTGGCTGGACCCGATCCGACATCTGACAGCGAACCAGTCGCCGTTGTCTGGCCGGCGGCGCGAACCGCGGCGTCAAACACCGAGTCGACTCCACGCGGCGTTCCTCTGACGGCGAGACGATCAAGTACCTCAACGAGTTCATTCATGTGTGATCCCTTTCGGACTGAAGGGTCGAGGGCCGATGATCGAAGTGAACGCAGCGCTCGTGAGAGCTTCATCCGGGCGGATGAGGCGCTGATGCCCAGCATCGAAGCGATCTCGTCATAGGCGAGGCCGTCGATCACGCGTAGATAGATCAGCGCGCGAACATTCGGCGAGAACCGGGCAAGTTGGGCGACGTCTGACGGGTACGCAGAAGGTTGCGCCTCCGTCAATCCACCGCTGAGTCGCGTCAGTGCCCGTCGGCGTCGACCAACTCGACGCCGGTCATTCGACGCCGCGTTCACGATCGCCTGACGAAGATATGCACCGGGCGAATCGAACCGAGACAACGACCCGCCGGCAAGCGCACGGGCAACGGCGTCTTGCACCAAGTCATCCGGATCCATCTCGACTGCGCCGACGACAGCGGCGAAACGACGCAACGCTGGATAGAGCTGACCGAAGATCTCCTGATCCGTTACTCCAGCATCTCGAGAAGGCTGCACCGGAGGCACCGCAACTGGTCCGGTCATCGCTTCCTCCACACCCACTAAGACACCACACGCCCCCAATTCGCAACAAGGTTCGGCGAGAAATCGGGGTCGACTACGACCCGGTTCCCGCCGGCCCACGAAGCGACCGGCCAACTAGACCGCGCCTGCTGACCAACCCAGCTCACGAGTCCAGCTCGTTCGTCCACGTCCACACCATGCTGCAAAATGTCGCCGTGTCCTGTGCACCTGGCTCCCGATCTGGCGGGCCGCCTCACCGCTCCCAGCGCTGTGACCAGGTGATTCTCGGGTGGAGACGAGGGGAATCGAACCCCTGACATCTACCTTGCAAAGGCGAATCGGGCGCTCGGTCAGCGACCCTCTTCCCACTGTCATGGTGTCTGACTAGGGCTTTTCCGTCCGTCCAATCCGCCTCCGTCCGCTCCGTGTTGATGGGTCTGTGCACCTGGTGTGCACCTGGCTCGATAATCTGTGATCGTGGCGTCGATCGTGGAGAAGCGATTAAGCGATGGTTCGAGGGCGTACCTCGTGCGGTTTCGCACTGCCGATGGTCACCAGCGATCGAAGCAGTTCAAACGCAAGCGGGAGGCCGACGGGTACGTGAGCCTTGTCGAGGTGGACCGGATGAGCGGTGCTCTGATCGACCCGAGGCTCGGTCGGATCACCGTCGGCGAGTGGTGGGATCAATGGTGGCCCACGGTGACCAACCTCCGCGCCAGCACCCACGCTCGTGACGCTCAGTTCTACAAGTCGCACATCCGCCCGGTGTTCGCCGACACACCACTCGGCAAGCTCGACCGCACATCGTTGCGTTCGTGGCTGGCGCGGCTCGGGTCGCCGAGTGGCAGCGATCTCGCGCCGGCCACCGTCCACAAGGTCGTGCAGGTCCTCAACAAGACCATCAACGCCGCGTTCGAGGATCGGTTGATCCCCACAACCCCGTTGCGAAGCTGCCGCTGCCGAAGATCGAGCACAAGGAGATGCGCTTCCTCAGCTCGGACGAGCTCTGGCAACTCGCGGATTCGATAGATCCTCGCTATCGAGCGTTCGTGCTCGTCGGCGGATTCGGCGGTCTCCGTTTGGGCGAGCTCCTCGGACTCCGGTGGGCACGAGTCGACCTGCAGGACCAACGCATCCGCGTCACCGAGACACTTGTCGACGTCGAAGGTCGCATCCATTTCGGACCGCCGAAGACGAAGGCAAGCATCCGGTCAGTGCCTGTACCGTCCTTCGTTTGCGAAGCCCTCGCCACACTCAAGCCAAGTGACGCGGATCCCGACGACCTCGTCTTCCAGTCACCAGAGGGCCACCCGATTCGGCCGGCGTTGTTCCGCCGCAGGTTCTGGGAGCCTGCCGTCCGACGCGCGGGCCTCGCCCCACTACGAATCCACGATCTTCGACATACCGCCGTTTCATTGTGGATCGCTGACGGCGCACACCCGAAGCAGGTCGCCGCTCTCGCGGGCCATTCATCTGTGTCCGTCGTCCTCGACCGCTACGGCCATCTCTACTCCGCCCATGACGATGACCTGATCCTCAGGTTGGAACGACGACGACGCTGAGACCCGGCGATTCCACATTGCGCGGGTGATCGGACGCCTTGAACTCGTCAACTCGCGCGGATACCGACCGCTACACAGGCCCCACAGCCGATATCCACAACCGGGTCGATACCAACATGCCCGGATTCGCCACCCAAACCCCGTACGGCCACTCGCTGTCAGGGGTCGATGGCGTAGAGCAGGTTTCGGATCTCGGCGACGGTTGGGAGTTCACTCGATCCCGTCCGCTCGGCCGTGAGGGTGAATTGCCATCCATCATTTGAGTCGTAGGCGACTCGCACGCGATCGGTGGTCTGCTCGACAACTGTCACCGGCGGCCTGGCGTGGTTCTCGGGGACCAGGGGGATTCCGGGTGTAATTGTGACCGTGATGGTCCGCGATTGATCCGAGCCAAATGCCCATACCGTCGTGACACCTCCGGTGTCGGTCGACGACTCCTGGCCCGAGAAGCCGAGCGCGGTGAGGCCGGCGGCGAGTTGTTGGAGGCGAGCTTGGAGGTTCTCGTTGAGTGATGCGGGGTCAACGCTCGGGACGGTAGTTGGGGGGCCAGTGATCGGCTTCGCAGTGAGCACCGTGCTCGCCGGGGCAGACGAGGCGACAGTAGGTCGGTCCACGTCCGCGCCCACCGGCACCGGGGCATCGAGTCCACGGCTGAGCAGCCCCCAGGCGCCAACGAGGCCTAGGACCACTGCCGCGGCCGCAAGCGAGATGCTCACGAATCGGCGGCGCGGAACGCGCCCTCCCGCGCGGGTCGTGACGGAAACGAGCGAGATGGCCCTGTCGGCGTCGAGGTCGCGGCGAGTCTGCGTGGCGTCGCCGATGATGGCGGACCACAGTGCCGCAGTCGTGCTCGCTGAGCGGGTCTACATCGGGCCGGGTTGCGGCGAACGTCTCTAGCTCATTCATGTCGGGTGTTCTCCTCAGTGACGGTGATGCATCGCAAGCTGGTTCGGAGGGTGCGACGGATGCGGTGCATCCGCGATCGGGCGGTGCCTGCCGGGATGCCGAGTGCCGCTGCCGCGTCGGCGTAGCTGCAACGCTCCCACCCGACCAGGACAAGTAGGTCGCGGTCATCCGGGTCGAGTTCCGCGATCGCGAGCAGAAGTTGCCCGTGGGAACTCACGCGTCGATGCGGTCGATCGTCTCCAACAGCGGATCGCCGACGGGTCCCGCGTCGTGGGCGGCGCGAGCCATCGCCTGAAGCGGCGGGTTTCGGTTCGCCAGTGCCGGCGAACCAGGTTGTTGGCGATTCCGAACAGCCAGGCCCGCTCCTCACCACGCGCTGCGTCATACCGGTCGGCTTGCTCAAGCGCAATCCGGAACGTGTCAGCTGTCAGATCGCTGGCGAGTTGCCGCCCGAGTCGGCGCGCCACGAAGGCGTAGACGGGCCTGGGCATGGTCGCGGAAGAGCCTGGCCCCGACGCCGTCAGCGGCCGAAGAAGCCCGGTGTCCGATCGCTGACATGTCACCCATATTTCACTCTTGCCCGCAACGCGGCCAGCGTTCGGACAAAGTTCCGTCGGTGGTGAAGCGGACGGCATCGATCCGGAACGCGCGCTCGTGCAAGTTCTAACCACCCGAAGTGGGGTGGGGCGTTGCTGACGGTGGGCGGGTATTGGTGTGTGCTGACGTGGCCAGGGATCATTGCTCGCATGTGTCGCGGCCGCGGCAAGTTGCCGCCGTCTTGGGGTCTGCGCTCGGCTGTGACATAGAGCCGTACGGAACCGTGATCGGCTGCGAGCCTTAGCAGCGTGTGGTTCCGGTGGTCGATGCTGCTCGTGCCGGAAGGTGATCAGCCGGTGGGCGTGGTGGTCTCGCTGGTTGGGTTGGTGGGCTCGGTCCAGCCCGGTGGGATCTTGATCGTGGTGCCTGGTTGCGGGTATCCGATGACGAGTGTTGTTGTCGAGCGTCCAACCGTTGATGGTCAGCAGGTCGGAGAGACGCACCTTGAACCGGGAGGCGATCTTGGCGACGGAGAGGTCGTCGGATTGGAGGACGTAGGTGCCTTGTTCGGGATGCACCCGGCCCGGGTCGGCGCCGGTGACGGCAACGTCGCCGGTGCCCGCGATGATGGTGGTGCTCGGTTGGGGTGTGATTGGAGGCGATTCGCTGCTACCTGTGCTGGTGTCGGCCGGCATCCAGGGTGGTCGTGCCCAGCCGGTCCAGACAGCACCGGTGGAGGGGCGGCCGAGCATGTCGACGGTGGTTCCTTGGGCAGTGATGTGTCCGCTGCCGACCGCGTGTGGTGTGCCCGAGACTTCGGCGTACCACAGCAGATCGTCTCCATCGACGGCGGTCAGGTCGGGTTGGATGGCGTCATCGGCGGTCGGCCTGTTGCCTGGTTGCCAGGCGAACGCAACCGGGGGCGGGTCGGTCGCGGGTTGGCGGCCGACGATGAACGATCGCGTCCCGATGTCGACGACTTCGGTCCAGGTCTTGAGCTGTTGTTGGGCGCGTGCCGAGCGGCATTGCTCGTTGGCGTCGATGCGCAGGCAGATCGTCGACGGGTTGGTGGCGATCTTGCCTCGGAGTACGACCTGTGCGACGCCGTCACTGGTGGAGGCGACCACGGGCAGCCGGAGCAGGCGTTGGTTCGCGGCACCAGCGAGTTCGGCGAGCTGGTCGTTGGTTGCGGGTTGCAAGGCGGCCGTGAGTGTTGGCCAGAGTGTCTGATCGCCGCTGAAGCGGATCACAGTGCCGTCGGGCTCGATTCGAATCCCCAACAGGGCCGGGTTGCTGTTGCTGGTGTTGTGCGGATCGACTACGTTGATCGATCCGTCCGGTTCGCGTACGCCGTTCATGACCAGTTCGGGTGTGAGCGCACCGAGCGATGGGGCGTCGCCCACGATCATTGCCGCTTCGCCGGGAACGTCGATGCGGTCGGTCAGCGACGGCGACGCGGTGGTGTCCGCCGGGCCTTGTGGTCCGGTCACGTAGAACACCATGGCGTCACTCCATGGCTTGTCGATCGAGGACTCCTCGACGACCAGCGGAAGGTTGCTCGATGCGGGATCGAACCCCTGCGACGGTTCTGCGCGCCACTGGAGTCCGTTGAACAGCGTGACCGCATCGGCGACCGGGATCGTGCCTGTAGCTTGGATCACGAATCCGTTCTCGACCCATTCCAACGACGTCCCGTCGGGTGAGTCCGGAGAGGCGAAGAAGTTGTCCGCTGCTACGCCGCGCACCATCACGGTGGGCATCGAACGGTCGATCGTGTTGTCGGGCGTTGCCGGTTGGATCTTCAACAGCAGCGCCACATCCAAGGTGTTCGCCGTGCCGTAGCTGCCGAACAGCTGTTGGGTCATCACCGGGCGATCCATCACGATCGCGCCAACATCCCAGACCACGAGTCCGTCGGGCAGCTCGAGCGGCGCGTACGTCGTCGGTGGCGACGGCTTGACGACGGTGCCGGCCGGGGTCGTCTGGCCCGGCGTGTTGTCGGGCGCCGACGGGGACAGGTGCTGGGTGCGAGGCGAACCGGTGACCAAGTAGGCCACGCCGGCAATCGTGGCAACCATCGCGGCGGCGACCAGCGCCAACGCCAGTCGGCCGGGCCTGCGGCTCGGGTGGGCGGGCCGCGCCGGGATGACACCGGTCTCGCCTTCAACCGCGCCGGTCGCCGGTCGTGTCGGCACGATCACACGGTTGCGGTGCATCGGCACACCAAGCTCTTGCTCCAACCACGCGCAGTACGCAGTGACCTGGTCGATGATCTCGGTCTCAGTCGGCATGTTCACGAACCTCCAACACCTTCTGCAGATGAACCAAAGCCCGCGCCAGATGAGTGCGCACCGTGGCATGGGAGACATCGAGCAGCCGGGCCACCTCTGTCTGCGACCACCCGTAGCCATGCACGAGCACCACAGCGACACGTTGCGATTCGGTCAGTGCCGCCAGAGCCGGCAAGAGGCGCGGCTCGAACGCCGGCAGAACCTCAGGCTCCGGTTGCGGCAACAACACCCGCGGGCGACGCCGACGGCCAGCGGCGTGCTGCCCGACCCGATACAGATACCCCGACGGGTTGTCCATCACCCTCAGCCGTTCCCAGTGCTCCCACCCGTAAGCGATCGCCTCCGCCGCAGCATCCAGACCGACCTCCGCGCCGAACGCAGCAACCAGAGCCGCACGCAACCGCACACCCTCAGAGCCGGCGAACTCCTCGAACGTCACACCATCAAAGGTCGATCCAATGCCGAAATCGTGACACACGCCCCAAGAAATCGCGGTCGTCGCCTCGCTGATCACCCGTGTATCAGGCGCTCCGCGCTCGTTCTGCACCTGGTTTCGTCGATCTTGCTGCGGTTCTACGTTCGCCCGTTCACCTGGTTGAGGACTGCCTGGTCGGTATCGACGATCGTCCGGTCGTTCACCCTGCTGAAAGGACAAGATGACCATGACGCTCACTCAACCGGTGCGTAGCGGACGGCTCGATCAAGGGGTGCACGAGTACGCAAGCCGCCCTTCGGGAGTGGGAGCGTCGCCGGCGCTGTCGAATGTTCCGGAGCTGCCGCCGATAACTGTCGATCCCGCCGAGTCCACCACGAGGACTTGTAGTTGTGGCCCGGTGAGGATCGAGAATGTCGCGGTGTAGCTGCCGATTGTTGCCGCTATCGATGCACGGACTTTGCTGTCGAGCGCGATGGTTGTTTGCGACCCGCCCAGCGTGACCGTACACGATATTTGGTTGATTGGGCCGGTGGTGAAGAAGTCGACACCGTTGACGCTGTTGGCGAGTTGTGTAAGTCCTTGGTTGTCGTATCGGCCGTCGAGCACGGAGTTGTCGGGCGGATAAACGACGATTTCGACGATGACATCGGTGATCCATTGCATGGCGATGGCATGAGCATTGTGGTGAGGATTGTTGGTCGGTAATCCGGGGCTGGTGTCGATGACCCTTCGTCCGTTTGCGACGCCACGTCCGCTGCGGCGAAGGTCGCCATCAAGGTGCGCTTGCCAGGTGGCGGACTCCATCGCCGAAGGAGCACGTCGATGACGGGTTGGTGCGCGGGATCGTCTTGGGAGACGTAGCGTGCCTGGCCGTAGATTTCGGCGGCCTCGTCGAGATGTGCGAAGGCGAGCTGATAGCCGGCCGGCGGGGTCGGGAACGAGACTTGAGTTGGTCCGACCGCGGCGCCGACGCCTGGGCCTGTGGACTCGGCGGTCTGGGCGAAGGTCTGCCATTGGGACTCGGTGACTGGTTGGAGTCCGTTGGCGATTGCGACAAGAGCATCGTTCGTCAGCTTGTGTGGCGCGTCGGGGGTGCCCGTGGAGTTGATCGATATGAGTTGCCCGGTTGGCTCACGCCAGGACAGAACTGTCGATTCATTGGTGTTGAATACCGTGCCACCAATCTGAGGTACCGACTCTGCGGGTGTGTCGGTGGACGTGGTGATCAAGCCCATCACACCGCGAACTCTGACCGGTTCGACGGCGGAGGTGATCCTGAACAGTTCGTAGCCGGGCGGTGTCGAGGTTTCCGTGTCGATGAACAGCAGTGATTTTCGGGTGTCGTTGTCGACGAATGTCAGGTCCGTTGCGGCGCCGAACTCTTGTTGCATGTTCATCGCGGCGAGCACTTGGTAGTTGGCGGGCAGGTTCCCGGTGACTGCGAGGCTGCTGCCGTCATCTGTTGGTGTGATCGCCTGGGCGAAACGTTGCAGCAGCGCACGCGTGTCGTCTCCAACTGGGTCGGCGTTGTCGACGAACAGCACGGCGTCCCCATTGACGAGTCGGTATTGCAGGACCGTTCGGCCGCTGCTCGAGCCCTCCACGATCTCTGCCGTGAGCCCTCTCACCTCCATCGTGGTACGTGTCACCGATGGGTCGTTGTCGCCAGCCAGGCGATTCACGCTGTCGCCGATGGTCACGGTCACCGGGTCGGTGAAGCCGCCGTTGTCCGTCGGACGAGCGAGCTGCATCCGGTACCGTTCCGGGTAGCTGACACCTGTCTGCAGCGACTGCGCAAACCACAGGTGGTAGCCGCCGATCTCGTTCGGAATCAGCCAGTCGGCACCGGTTGCCGGGGCCACCGCTTTCCGCGACTCTCGCCGACCGTGCAGAATCGCAACCGCGGCACCGATCGTCAGTACGACACAGGTCGCGGCGACGACCAGGGTACCCCGACCCCGAGCGGCTGGATGTGAGCGCGTCTCCGCGACCGGGACCGGCTCATGAGAGCGACCAGCCTCGTCGGAAGCCGCTCGTCGCTCCTCAACGGCATCGTCGAGATCCTTCGCGTATCGAAGAATTCGTTGTTCGAGGGTCAGACTCATATCAATCCTCCATTGCCTGACGAAGGCGAGCGATGCCCCGGTGGACATGGTTGCGGACTGTCGTGACGGGGACATCGAGCAGCATCGCTACTTCGGAATATGTCCAGCCATAGCCGTGGACGAGCACAACAGCAACGCGCACATCCGGACGAAGGCGCGACAGGTGGACCGGCAGTTGTGGGTCCGAGGCCGTGAGCTCCGGCGCGGTCTCGACAGGAAACAAGGGCCGGCGTTCCCAACGGTGTTGCCGTCGGACGGACGACTGGGCGACCCGATACAGATATCCGACGGGGTTCGACATAGCGGCCAACTCCTCGCGATGCTCCCACGCGTACACCATCGCGTCGCCAGCCGCGTCGGCGCCGACCTCCACCCCATACCGAGCGACCAGCGCGGTTCTGCAAGCGGAGCCCTGCGTCACGAACGAAAGTATCGAACTCGACCGGCTCGACGCCCCCTCGACCCACAAAGAAGCTCACAACTACCTAGAGCATGGCACGCGGGAAACGTTTCACCCCCAGGCTCTCGAGAATTGCTCACTGAGTCAACCCGACTGTGACGGAGCCTCGCGAGGGAGCATCGGTGCCGTCGTGGTTGGTCGTTCCACTCCAACGATTGCATACGTGCGCCGAGCGCATGGCTGCCGATCTCGCGCCCGTTGTGCTGTGCTCCAGATCTTGCTTGCGTCACCGCGCCGGAGCGGGCGCTATGCGCTACTTGGAAGCCTGGCGCGAGATTGATGAGACGGCCAGGCAACAGTGGCTCGATTGGCTGACGGAGAGCGCTGGCGGAGACGGAGTCCCCGGGTTCGATGCCTCCGGGTGGCCCGCCGCAACGTGGGTTCGTCGCTGTGGTGGTGGAGCCGAGCGGGTCTAGGCGGTACTTCACGACATGAGCACTCGTGGAACCTTGACGACTCGCCTCGGACTGTCCTGGGTGAATGGGTGGGAGATCAGCACTTCAACCTCGGCACCGGCCCTGATCCGACTGAGGAGGAATTCGTCCAAGCGGTCTCAGGCCTCTCTAGCTGATCGTCCAGATCTGCCTGGTTGAGGCGTGCTCGGGAGGCCAGCAAGCAATCTGCAGGTAACCGAAGCGGTATTGATATGGAACCAATACAGGTGTGGTCACTCGTCGAATTCACCGAGCACTAGTGCACGAGTCTCAGAGTCACTCAGTCATCCTGGATACGGGTCTACAAGCCATTCGACGTCGTCGTGACTCCGGTGGTTGCCTTTGACAGGTTGTCGTTGCCGATCAGCACCACGATCGAGGTGCCTGACGGGAGCGGTCCGAGCACCAGCGCTTGGAGTTCGTCAGCGGTCGCAAGGTCGACAGATGTGCCCGTTGTGTATTCGGCAATCTTCGTCGCCTCGCAGCCGGAACTCTTCAGCGCGACGACTCGAGAGTGATCCGCTCGGGCAACTGCATTGACCGGATCGGCGAAATGAACATCCACGACGTTGACGCCCAGCGAGTTCGTCCACCATGTTGCCGTGTCGTTGACGCGGCTCGCGTTGGCCACGACTGCTGTTGGCAAGGCACCGGGGCTGTCGCAGAAGGAAGGAGTGGTGGTGGTTGCAGATCCGTTGAACGCAGGGACGTCTTGCAGCCCGACGATTGTCGTGGTCGGGATTGCGGTGTTGGTCGTGTTCACGGAGCCGCGGTAGGTCGGCGGGCCGCCGTCCGCTCCGAGTACGACGACCACGGTCGTACCCTGTGGAAGTTCGCCATCGATCTCGGTCGGGGTGAATGTGTCGAAGCCATCAACCTGCAGAAGGAGTTCGAGTTGATGAGCGGAGTGCGAGTCTGCCTCGAGTGGTTGCAGCATCGTCTCCGGGCTCGAGAAGGTTGCCGGGATGACCGACAGCACCTGGACGCCGTTGGCATGCAGGTACTGGGCGAAATCGCTACCGAGGGACCGGTCACTGGCGTCGACCACGACCACTCCGAGAACCGCTGGATTGGATCCGTCGGCGAACACCACGGTCGTCGTCGTGTCGGGCGGTGTGATGGCGTCGGTGGGGTTGGCGTCCGGAGTCGTCGGGATGAGCGCAACGATGGCCTGCGCCAGTTGTTGAAGACGTGCGTCGGATTGCGGGCTCGGGTCGGTGGTGCTGATCCGCACGAGGACGCCGCCTGGGCCGAATTGCCATACCACCGCAGCATCCTCGTACAGCGCCGTCGAAACAGGATCGCTCACCGCCGGAGTTGGATAGAGGCCAGATAAAAGTCGAATGGAGGTGTCGGCTTTCACGACGTTGGTAAGGACCGGAGCGGTGCCGCTTGGATTCACGTCGTCCATTCCCGAGTTGATGATCTCGTCGGATTGAGGAAATCCAGCGACACCGAACTGCACGCCGGGAAAGGCTGAGCGTGCGAGCCCCTCGGCCGCGCCGACGTCGATCCGGTCGACACTGGGCACACGAAGGCCGGCGTCGAAGATCGAGAGCGTAAGCGACGTCGCCAGCGAGTTGGCCACGGCGTGAATGTCTGCCTTGGTGAACCCGCCTACTGACGCCATGTCGCAGTAGTTCGTCGGTCCGACGTAGTCGCGGCCACCGACACCGATATTGCAGGTGACGCTCACGAATAGTCCCAATGGGGTCTTCACCGACCAGCCTTGATCCGATTCGACCCAAGCTCCGGTTGCGTCGACGGTCGTGGTCGGCTCTGTGGAGTACTCATTCGCCGCCAACTGGATTTCGAGCGTCTTGCCTTCGGTCGGGTTCACAGCGACAAAGAACAACTGAGTGTCGGTGGCAAACGTGAGCGCGGCGAACGGGAAGCGATCAGGCAACGACGGCTTGATCATGTCGTACCACGCCGGCACTCCGCCGGCGGTGCCCGATGCCGAATCGCCAGGGGTCACCTCATCGGCTTTGCGCGTAGCGATCACGATCAGTCCAAGGATTACTACTGCGACCGCAAGCACAGCAGCAGCCGTCCGACGAGACCCACCCGTTTGAACCCTTCGGCTGCGAAGCCTCACTACGGCGGCGCTGTGTCCGTCGACTTCCTCGATTACCGGTACCGAGGCAACGAGCTTCGGAACCATCTCGTGGAGTGTGGTTCGCAACAGAACTTCGAACTCGGTGTCGATCGCTTCGTAAGTCACTTCAGTTCCTCCTTCAGGTTCTTGAGCGCCCGGTGCAACGTTGACTTCACCGAGCCACTCGGCCACCCGAGGGTCTCGGCGATGGCGTCGATGGTCATGTCCTGCCAGAACCGCAGCAGGACAACGGCTCGTTGCTTGGCGGGAAGATCGAGCACCTTCAACCAGGTCTCATCGACCTCCGGCGTGGTCGCCGGAAGCGCTGGAACCGCCGGGTGCCTCGCCGCGACCTGGCGCCGACGGACCAGATTCACGCTGATGTTCACGACCGACCTCTGCAGGTAGCCGACGGGATTGTCGATTCCGTCCACATGTCGTTGCAATCCGGCAAACGCGTCTTGGACAATCTCCTCGGCGACAGCATGATCCAACGTGATCGCTGCCGCGAGCCCCAACAATCGAGCCCGATGTGCGACGTACAGCGCCTCGACGTCAACCTGGATCAAAGGAGGAGAGCCGACGCTCAATAAAGGGTCCATCGGACTCCTCATCGACACCGAATCTGCTTCCACATTCATGACCTGACAGCGAGCATGGCCAGATCGTTCCAGGAACCACGCTCTACTAACAGCCCTGGAACAAATAGCAGAATGCGAGGATGCGGCTCTTCGGCAAGACACGCTTGCGCGTTCGAGCTGGAACGATGCTTAGGTCCATCATTCCGACGAAGGCTACGCTCCGACGATCAGGCGCCTGAGCGAGCGGCAGACGATCGTCCCGCCTAGCGCATAACTGCTGCTCGGCGCTGCCTGATTCGTATGTGAAACTGCGACGATGAGCTGGCTCGAACGCTGGGATCGGCGTAACCAACGGATCGCTGAGCGGCAGATGCGCAGTGGCGTTCCGCCCGACGATCCCATCGACGACAATCCAGTCGTTGCGGCCAGTTCACTGGCGTCGTGTCTTCCCGGAGTCGCCGGAGTTCTGGGGATTCTGGTGGCGGCGTTCTCTGCGTGGCGGCTGAGACGCAAGCACGAGTAGCGCATAGCTGCCGAATCTCGCGCACGTTGTTCTGCGCCGGCAATCGCTCTTGCGTCGGGGTTCCGGAGCGGGCATTCTGAGCGGTAGTGCCCTTCCGTCTTGTCGTCGTGTTGATGGTGCTGGCGTCGTGCACGAACGACGGGCAACACGTCGAGAGAGCGAGCACCACCACAGCGGCGACTACCGAGGTGACTCTGGTCGAGGCGCCGACGGTAGTGGCGAGAGCCGACTTGAACTGCAACAGTCCAATTCAGCAGCTCGATGCTCCACCGGACGAGTACGAGGTGATTGGTGACGGCGTCGCTCTCGACACGAGCAAGTCGACACCCACCGCATTCGGAACAGCACGGACATACTTCGACAACCCGTCGCTGCGGCTGGCCACGAAGGTGGCATTGTGGGTACGGACAGATGCGGTGACCGAGCTGATCGTGCCGGACCGATGGCTCGGCCATCTCGCCTTCCAGTGGAACATGCCTGAAGTGACTACCCATCTCGTGGTCGGCCCGTGCCATGGCGAGTCAAATTGGATTGCTTTCCCGGGCGGATACTTCGTATCCCAGGTGGGTTGCTTCGACTTCATTGTTCGAACAGGCGGCATCGATCACGAGATCTCAGTCGGCCTGGGGTCTCCTTGCCCGGGCAAACCCCGAAGACCGGATTCTCGGAAAGCTAGAGAGCTAGACCGCGCCAGATCTGCCGATCGGCTCGTCCTCGATCCCACCATCGTCATAACGGAGCCGCAAGCCTCGAAGGTCCGCCCAGCCCGAAGTTGGTGAGGGTGGTTGCCATTCGAGCCGGACCGGTGTGCGTAGTTTCGTACCGACTTGCCGGTGGGCCGTCCGGGTTGTACCGGTTTGGTTATGGTGAAGCGAGTTAGTTGATGATGTCACCGGACCGCGTTCGCCGAGTCCAACACTGCAGGTGATGGGGTCTTGGCTGATCGCGACTTCGACCTGTTCTTCCGAGCGCAGCTCCGACCGCTGTTGGCGCTTGGCTACGCGTTGTCGGGTAGCCGTTCGATAGCAGAGGACCTTGCCCAGGAGGCGCTCCTCGCCGCGTTCAAGAACTGGACTCAGGTTCGAGAGTTGAATAACCCAGGCGCCTGGGTGCGCCGCGTTGTCACCAATCGATCAGTTTCGAATTTCCGCCGCCGGATCGTCGAGGCGGCGGCGATCTCGACGAAGCTGCGGCCGCACGATGAGGAAGGCTCGACGATCGAGGCGCTCTCCGATCATAACGAGCACGTCTGGGCAGCGATACGCAGCCTGCCGCGACGTCAGGCACAGGTGATCACGTTGCGCACTTTGGACCGCTCAACGGTCGCCGAGATCGCCGACGTGCTCGAGATCTCCGAGGCAGCAGCCAGCACGCATCTGCGTCGCGCGCGTCAGACCCTGACCCGCCAACTCACACGTGGAGATCTCCAATGAACAGTCTCGATGAACTGCTCGACGCGGCACGAGCCGACATAGAACGGGCCGTGGCCTGCGTAGCGATCCCGTCAACCTTCGTCACCGACGAACTCGGCACCGTCCATCGACAGTCGGACGCGCTTCGAGTGGCCAGGTACCGTTCTCGGCGGATCTTCATCGCTGCGGCCGCCATCGCGGCCCTCGTTGTGGCCGGTCTGATCCTGATCGAGCGGCGACCTGATGGACCGGCCGGCCGACAACCCCACCCCGTCTGTTTCGACAACGACGACGACGCCGTTGTTTGGTCCTGCAGATCCGCCGCTAGAGCTCACCAACATTCCGGCCGGATATGCGCTGGTCGGGCAGGTGGTTCGCCCCGCCGGGGGTGGCCAGAACCTTCGATCTGCGGTGTTTGTACACCGGGACGCGCAGAAGATCATCGACGGCAAGGTCCTCGCTCGGTTCGGAAATTTCGGATTGATAGGACCGATTGATGGAACGCTGCTCCCGCCCGAGCCCGGGTACTCCCAGCAGGCTGTGACACCCCCCACGAACCTCAACGCAGCGACTTCGGGCAACGTGTATATCGAACAGGACTCGCGGATGATTCACTTGCAATTCCCCCTCGGCGACCTCGGGAGCCTCAGGCTGGACTCGTACAACCTGGACGCCCGCACCGACCAAGCTGTCGCACAGCAGATGCAGCAAATCGCTGCGAAGCTCCAGCTCAACCCGGCCGCGATCGCCGTCACCGGACCGTTGCCCGATGGTTGGGAACTCGCGGTCTCCGGCGCCGAACCAGTCACCGTCAACCAGACGTTCGTCCAGACGTTCGATGCTGACACTTCCGTCGGCAGCAACAAGATCGCCAGCTCCAAGCACATCGTTGTCTCCAACATGGCGACCAACGACTCAGGCATGCCGTACTGGGAAATGGACGAGACACTTCAACCACTCGACATCCGCGGCCATCGCGGCTTCGTCACCACACACCAATATCCAATCCAGCCCGCGCCAGCGATCCCCGGCCGAACGATCGCGACCACCCTCATCTGGCCGGAAACGCCCGGCCATTGGGTCGTCATCCGAGCCGACGACATCAACACCGCACAACTACTGGCACTCGCCAACCAGCTCACCGAAGCCACCAACAGCCAATGGCAACAACCCGGCACGCCAAGCCCGACCACGACCACAATCAACCCCACGCAGCCGACATGACGAATGAACCTCTGCCAACTCGCCCACCCATCGCCGCCGCAGTGCCGGCGAGCCCACCGCAACGGCCCCCAGCGGTGAACCGTCATTCCGGGCTGCCTCTGCGGGTGATCTGCACAGCCATTGTCTGCGTGTCGAGCTGCACCGGCGGAGCAGCAGCAACAAGGCAATGTCGCACCCAGCGACAGGCACGAGTCTGCGTGGATCGTGGCCAGACGAATAACTCCGTGCCCCTCGAAGCGTGGGGGTTTGCACCCAACAGCCGCCTCCTCGTAGGGACGTCCTCGTCGCCACCTCCCATGGCGGAGTTCACGGTCGACGCCGAAGGCCACTTTCCACCGCTCGCGGCCCCCAGCGGCTACCCCGATCACGGAGCAGAAGGAGCCGTGAACCTCATTTCGCAGTTGCACGGCGACGTCTACGTGACAGGTGTTACACCGGCCGGACAACCAGTCCGAATCGGGCTCCGCCTGTAAGCATCAAATCGGCGCGACTCGGCGCATAGCTGTAGATCTCGCGCACTTTGTTCTGTGCCGCAGGGAGGGCAATCGCCTGCGTTGCTCCGTGCGTCAAAGGTCGATTTCGATGCCTGCGGGTTCAATGGTCGGTGCCGGTCTGGACACGTCGAGGCCGTTGGTTCGTGCCCATTGGTGGATGACGTTTGCGAGCGCCGCGTAGGCGCCGGTGTCATCGATGGTTGAGTCGGCGTTGAGGCCGTGAACCGCGTCAATGATTCTGCGGTCGGAGAGGGTCTTGCCTTGGGCCCAGTCTCGCCAGCCGCTGAGAGCGTCGATTCGTCGTTGGGCATCATCGACTCGTTCGGGGAGGAAGCTCCAGCGGTCGAGTAGTTGGTGGCTCTGATTGTCGCTGCGCACCGTGGCAAGGTTCGTCCTGGCGGCCGTTCGGGTGTTATTGGTCGGTCTGGCAAGTTCGTTGGCCACGTCGAGGGTTTGGTTTGCGTCGGCGAGACGGGCGTCGGCGATGGCCAGTTGGGCGCGGGCTTGACGTCGACCGAAGATGCTCGAGTCGTCGAGGTCGCGTTGAGCGAGGCGTCGTGCGTCTTGGGCGTGTGTGACGAGATCGCGGGCTGCGTCGACGGCGTCGTCGAACGGTCGACACATTGCGGTGGCTGCTGCGAGGCAACGTTCGGCCTCTTGAACAGCGGCCGCTCGCTGCTGTTGCCCCGTTCGGGAATCTTCGAGTGCTCGCTGGGCCTCGCCGAGTTCGCTCGCGGCTTCTCGGCGTAGTTCGTTGAACCAGTCGGGGATCTGGCATCTGGGTTGCAGGCGGGGTTGGTGGTCTTGTTCGGCGAGTTGTCGGCGTTGGGTGACTGCCGGGATGTCGGCGCGGTCGCTGGCGATGATTGCTTCGAGGACGTCGCGTGCTTCGGCGATGTCGTGGGTTTCGGTGACGACGAGGACTGTGGTTGTCTTGTTGGCCGCGGGTCATCGCCACGTACAGGCCGCGGCCGGTGGTGGCTGGTGTGGCGAGGGTGATGCTGACGGTTTGGGTGTCGGATTGGTTGCCGGGTTCGGTGGCGGCGTAGCCGAGGCGGACGTGCTCGCGGACGTAGTCGGCGGGGAGGGTGACGGTGCCGTGTCCGCCGAGTTGGGTCACGGTCAGATCGCCGCCGGCGCCGATGTCGGTGACGGTCCACAGTTCGCGGTTGCGGACGATGTCGCCGCTGCTGGTGTGCAGGTGGCGGTCGTTGCGGCGGGTGGCGACGATGTCACCAACGAGGGCGTCGGCGCCGTCGGCGATCGGCGCCGACCAGGTCGGGTCGAGGTCGCCGTGTTCGATCGCGTCGTTGTTGGATGTGTTGGTTGATGGCGTCGACGTGGTCGTTGGTGGTGGTCGTGATCGCTGTCGTGTCACCGTGGGTGTGGTGTTCGATCCAGTAGTTGGCGATGCGTGTCGAGGTGTTCGACGAGGGTGCCGGGGATGATCCGCCCGTGGGCTTCGTAGGCGTCGAGGGCCCGCGGGTCGCCGTGTCGCAACTTGCAGCGACGCGGCTGCTTCCCACGGGTTGGTGAAGCGATGGATCCGTTCCAGCTCGATGACCCGCCCGGTGGAGCACAGCTCGTTGAACATCCCACCGCGGCCGACGGCTTGCAGCTGGCGTGGGTCGCCGACGAGCACGAGCCGCCAATCCTGACGCGTCGGCGAGGCGGGTCAGCCGGTGCAGGTCGGCGGTGTTGCAGCATGCCGGCTTCGTCGACCACGATCGTCGCGCCGGCGGAGCCGCCACGACGGGTCGGGGCCGTCGGGGCGGGCCCATTCGTGGAGCAGTTTGGCGACCGTGTCAGCGAGCATCCCGGTCTCGCGTTCCAAGGACCCGGGCTGCTTTGGCGGTCGGGGCGAAACCGAACACCGGGCGGTGCTGGACATCGTGGAAATCGGCGACCGCGGCGCGCAGCATCGTGGTCTTGCCGGCACCGGCCGGCCCGACGATCAACACCAACCGGTCGTCGCCGGCGGCCGCTGCGGCGGCGTCGGCTTGCAACACATCCAACCCGCCACGGCGCACCGTCGAGCGACGGTGCCGGTTCGGCGGTTTGGGCGTCGATCGCCCACGTGAGGATCGCTTCTTCCTGGGCGAGGACCGCTTCGCTGGTGACATGCGCGGCGACCGGTTCGATCCACATCGACCGCCCATCCGAGACACGCCTCGTGGCGTGCTGGTCGACGGGCTGGGTCGAGGTCGATGCACTGCTCGAGGACCTTGTCGACGGCCCGGTCGAGCGCTGCAGCCCACCGCTCACCATCGATGCCCGGTTGCGGCCGGACCTTGTCGCACACGGTGCGGAGGATGTCGAGGCGATGCCACGCCGACTTCGACCCGGACAACTCCTCGATGATCTCGCCCACTGTCACCTGCACAGGAGACGCCGGTGCACGGCCGGCCTCGCGGATCGACGCCGTCAACGTCTCGGGAGTGATGCCGACAGTCGGCGGCTTCGGTCAGCCACCGTGTCTTCAAATCTGGGACACCGTTGCCGGTCTTGTGAGCCCGGGTGTCGACGGCCGCCTCGCGACCCAACGCGGCGCGCTCGAACCGCGACGGGTCACGACCCTCCCGCGCGTAGAACTCGGCCAGCTTCGCCTCGAGGGCCTGGTCGACTTCGGCGGTGCGCTTCGAGAACTGCTCCAACAACTCGCCCGGCACACCGGCGATCTCGGCCTGCCCGTTGACGATCTCGGTGAACGCGACGCCGTAGCGGTTGGTGAGCTCGGCGCGCAGCACCGACTGATACAACCCGCCCAACGCCCGCTGATGGCCCTTCAACACCCGAGCGTCGAGCGCCAGCCAGCGGCCGTCGTCGGTTTGCACCTTGGCCGAGATCACCAGATGCGTATGCAACTGCGGATCATCGGCCCGACTCGTCGTCTGGCGGAACGCCGCCACCGTCAAGCCCTGGCTGTCAGGGTGCAGCCGGCCGCCGTTGGACCGCACCCGAGTGGTCGCCCCGAACCGCTCCAGATAGTCGACGACCGCCTGGACGGCGACATCGTGACACTCGGCCAAACCGGGGTCGCCGGTCAGCGCCCACCACACCGACAACGACTTCGGCGCCGACACCGTCGCATCAAACCCGGCGACCGCCCGCACCACCTTGCCGTTGGCCAGCGTGCGATCGACAAGCGGGTAGCCGAGCACCGTCCCAGAGATTGGGTCACGGCCCGACAACAACAACTCCAGCGCCTCGGTCGACACCTCACCGGACAACCCGAGCCCGGCGGCCTGCGCCGCCAAGCCAGGTTCCCGGCTCCTCGCCCGGCGCCTGGGTCAAGTACTGCGTGTAGTACTTCGCCGTCGCCGCAGCCGACCCGGCGTACAGCGTCGTCACCCGCAACATGACCACACACCGCCTCGCGCGGGCACCTGTCTGTCAATCAATGGGTAGCTCCGTCGGGAAGTCATCACGGATGGTTCTCAGGACTCGATCGCGAGCGAGAGTTGTGAGAAGTGGCGGCGGTCGACTCGAGCGCGTGGCAGTCGAGAGGATTGGGTTGGCGCGTTGAGAGTGATGCAGTCGGGAACAGCGATGCGGTAGGTGCCGGTGTCGAAGATGCCCCCGACGGTTCGCTGCTGTGCGATGGTCACCAGACCGGCAGCGCGGAGCCGGCGGATCGCACGGCCTACGGTGTCTTTCGCCAGACCGAGCGACGCAGCCAATGCTCGGACCGAGACTGAGGAGACGCATCCGTCGGCGGGGCCGGTCGAGCGCATCAGCAACTCTTCCAGCACCATCCATGACGTCGGCCCGAGGGTGCGCCGCAACTCGCTCGCCGCGGCTCCGACAACAACGGAGCGCATCGTCGCCTCAGTGGCCAACAGGCGCTCCTGTCGTCTGCACGACGGCGTCGCACAGTCTGACCACACGTCCGGTCGTCGCCAGCTCGATCAGCGCCCAGCGAGGCACGCGCAGACACGCCGGCCCGAGGCGGAACACTGGTATCCCCGTCGTGCCACCCGAGTTCAGATACTCGTTGGCGAGCTCATACGCACACGATCGACCGATGCGCAACAGGCGCGCCGCCTCATCAACAGTGAGCAGTTGAGGGGGCTCGTCTGCTTCGATGTAGGCGTCCAATGAAGGCATGGACTGTCCTAACTACACCCCTGTCATTCAACCCGCAAGGGGTTACCACTGAACCATCTTTGGGCGAGGCGAACCAGACGGTACGTGGTGATACTCAGTGGATCTCAGTGGTACACAATGGACAATCGGCCGTGACAAACTTCACACCGAGCGCCGCTGTACGAAGTTCGAGGACACGGTCGGTGACGCTGACACACGCGGCGATTCCGCCGGACAGATACGCGTTAGTCGGCGTGACCGCGACTCCGGGCCGATGTCAAGAGGCGTTGTGCTCGAGTTCGTGTTCGACGGCTCGGCGAATCCACGATGAGATCGACCGATCGTCCGCGCCGGCGGCGTTGCGGATCCTGTCGAGGGTTTCGGGTGGGAAGCGAACCGGCACGAGCTCGGTGAGCTTCGGATTGCGCCGTCGGGCCGGGCCTTGAGGAGTTTGGTTCTCAGGATCGGCGTAGAAGTCGTGTTCTTCGGTTCGAGTCATCTTCTTGGTCATCGGTCCTCCAGGTATCGGTCGGCGAGGTGCTTGGCAGCGACGTAGCAGCCAATCGGGCGGCAGCGGGTCGGATCATTCGAGTTGGATGGGGCGAGCGGGACCACCAGGATCTCGCCGTGGACTTCGGCCACCATCAACAGTCTGCTGGCGGTTTGGCTGGGTAGAAGAGCGGGTCGGATTGCCAGACGTCTTGGATGTCGTCGATACCCAGTCCGGCGTGTTTGAACAGGTGGGCTGCTTGCCTGTCGATCTCGAACGGGTCGTTGTCGTCGAGTTGATCGAGATCGAACAGCTGCACCGGTCACGTCAGATTGTAATACAAACGGATACAGAATGAGCAAGCTTCTTGCTGGCGGCGTCGGCTCGCTCTTGGTGGATGTCGAACGGCTCGGTCCGCCCGGACGCGCCGCATCCGATGAACGCTTCCAGAGGGTCATCGAGCCGCGCTGCTAACTCGTCGAGGAGCGCCTCGCTGGTGATCCCGCGACGCTCAGCTTCAGCGTTGAGCCGGGAAGCGAGTTCTTCGATCGAGATCGACATGACTCAAGCTTATTTGGTTCGACAGAGCGTTGATGTCGTGGCTCGGAAGGCCGCCGATGATCGGACGGGTTGGGCCGGACCTAGCCCCT